>JABFGF010000002.1:0-600000 GCA_013112635.1 Calditrichota bacterium
TGTTCTAAGAAATAGTTTTTAATCTGGTTAAAGTAAGCTTCAGCCAGTATCGGTGTAAGGTTGAAATCATGAGAAATATTATTAACAATAGCGTTTTTAACAGACTTGGAATGAAGCCTTTTGGTAAGGTTTTGATCCATAATGATACCTCCTTAGATTTTGGTTTAAAATACACAAAATTCATTAAGGTATCATTTGATACTAACTATAAGTGATAATTGAAAATTCTTCGACAGATTAAGAGGATAAATATCCTGTGGGCTTAATATTTTATTTTATTAATGCGGATTTAATTATTCGATGTTGTTGTTTGCCCGATAGATGAATGAAATATATCCCGGAGCTAATTTTTTCAGCATTCCACAAAAGAACATATTCACCGGGAGAATGATAGCTGTTTTCCAAAACTTCAACCAACCTGCCTTGAATATCATAAACTGATATTTTTATATGCTCTTTTTTCGCCACACTATATTTGATTTTTGTAATGGAATTAAAAGGATTTGGATAATTTTGCTGAAGTTGAAAAGTATATGGTTTTTTAATTCCCGGGTTCTCAATAATTCCGGTAATCACACTATTTTCTTTTCCGGGTGTTCCACCAACTAAAAGAGAAGCTTTCCAGTTATCGGCCAGGCTATTATTCAGCGCAGGATTAATAAGCTCCAAAGTAAATCCATCACCATCTGCTTTTTCGGGCCAGGGATCTGTGTCATCAAACTGAACAGAATCCATCAAAACACCATTTTTGTTGTATAAACGAAGTTGGTCTCCCTGGCTGCTTAAACCAAAGTCCATCCCGCCTATTACATTTGAAATAGCCGGATTTTGATTCTGGAATTTTGTCAAGTCTCTGCAAAGCACTAAATAACCATTTTTTTCCATGTGTACATCTTGAGGAAATATAAAAACATTACTGCTGTCATCATCTCTAACAGACCAGCCCGACAAATCTACATCAATAACTTTTGGATTATAAAATTCCACCCAATCACCCGAATCAAAATCTTTATATGAGTTATAATTTATTTCATTTATAACCAACTCCGGTATAGAATCAACTCTAAAAAAGATTTCAATTTCCAAACTATCACTGCTTGTAAGCTCAATATCTTCAGTGGTAAAACGATTTGCCCCCTGCTGCCAATAATCAAAAATATAACCTGGATTTGGTTTTGCTTTAAGATTCACTGGTATGCCAGAGAAATAGTCTCCCTGCCAATTGTTTTTGTTAATAGTTAACGAATTTATCTCGATTTTTCCCTGGTCCGGCTCAGCGATTTGCAGGTTGACTTTGATGGTATTACTAAGGTTAAATTTTTCTTTAATGTGTTCTTTTACAAATGCAGGTCTGGCATTTACATAGTTTCTTATAATATCAAGGTTATTATGCCAGTTACTAAGACTGTTTTTCTTCCACCTGCTAAATTGTTTTTCAACGTCCGGTTCAATTTTTGATGAGAAGCTATTTATAATTCTGACAATAATATCAGCTTTAAACGATGAGTTTAATAGGTCTGCAAAACGGTTAATGAAGTAATTTTTATAGGTTTCATTTTCCAATAAATTGCGGATAATTGCTGTATTTGCACCGCCTGCCGTTCTATCTCCAGACGTTGCTGTCGACCAGGCTAAAGAATTCCATTCGGGAAAACCATGATCCTGATGAGGAAGACCAAGCCCATGATCTACATCCCAAATTATCCATTTCCATTTATGGTCACCATCCTGCGGTTTAAAAAATTTCATGTTATTTGAAAGCCAGTCAAAATTGCCCAGATAAACTTCCAGAATCCAGTAAGTGGTAAACCCCTTAATATCCAATAAATCTTTTACATGCTCATATTTATCTTCTTGAGATAAGTCCTGATCTATTATAAATGTGCGCATTTCATCATATTGTTGCCAGGTTCCGTTAAGCGCATTGCGGTTACCCGGGAAACTAAAAGCACGCTCCAGCAAATCCAGTTTTCCCTCGTAAGGAAAATTTTCATCAATATAATATTCATCCTGGCGTTCACGCAGATTATAAATGCCCCAATATTCCCCATTTAGGTAAATATTTACCGGCTCAAAAGCTGCGATCCCATTTTGAGGATCTATATCAAAATAAAGCTGGTGGGCAATCAAATCCCGGATATGAGAACCATTCTCCTCTTGCAAGCCATCATTTCCACCATTTCTTAAAACAAGCCTTTTAAATTTATCAATGTCTTTTTGATTAAAAAATTGGTGCTCGAAATAGTTTTCACCAAAAATTGGATTTGCATAAATCCGAAAAGATTGTTGAACGCGGTTATCCGGTGAGTGAATTTTTATTCCTGCATTAGCTTTGAATCTTTCATTTTTCTGTTGATTGATAAATTCGAAACTGACCGGCTTTTCCCAATTTTTAAAGCGATTATTATAAATGCCATTTTTGCCCCACATATGAACACTGTCAGTAACAAGATATACAACAGGCAAATGAGGCTGGTCTTCAAAAATATATGAGCGTGACATAATCTCACTATCCAGATATCCGGCGCGTTTAGAGATAACCCGTAAGACTGTTGTTGAATTAATAATTAATGGCTCTACATATTTTTGTGTATTTGAGTCTAATGGCGTTTCAAAATTTAATGTATAGAAAATTTCTGTATCCGGCGCGTCTACAGAAATGTCTACACTAATGGGAGAGTTGAAAAAACCGCTTTCATGAGAAATTTGGGGCTTTTTACTTCTTTCAAGAATGGGATTAGTATCATTAGGCAAAGCGGGAGTTGGTTGATCAAAAAAAGACCATTCTTCAAAATTATCCAGTTGCCGGCCAAATGAGATATCTGAATATTGCTGACCAAATTCAATTTCATCTACTACAAGCGTATCTTTATTTGTCAGGATTATCTCTTCACCGGAACTTGAGAGTTTAAAGCCAACATGGCGTACACCTTGTTCAGGTTCTCCGTCTGCCCAGAGAATTAAAAACGAGTTTGGTAAAATTTCCAGTGAATCAGTGGAATCAGAAAATTGCCACTTTAACTTTTCATTGGAATCATCAGAAATATAAAAACCGGCTAAATTAACTAAACTATCTGTATTATTATAAATTTCGATCCAATCTTCATATTGGCCATAATCATCCTTACTGGATTTGCTGTTTATGGCCATAAACTCGTTTATGAACAGATCTTGTGCAAAAGTGTTGGATAAGCCAATAAATATTAAAATTAAAACTGATCGTGTATATGAAATTTTCATGAAATATTTAACAATAGTTAACCAATTCTTTGCCATCAACGCTTATAATTAAATCAAGGCGGATCTGAATGTCATTTTCCAGAATCAAAAACTCTGCGCCATCCTTGGTAATAATATCTTTTATCTTTGATTTGATGCAGTTTTGATCTCCGCTTTCAACTCTATGAATTATCTCAACAGAAGTTTGCCTAACTGCCAGAGATTCTAATTCATCATGAAAGGAACAACTAACAGGTTTATACGGAAGCGTTTTTGTTTTTATTATTTTCAAAGCTTGCTTTCTGGGTTTAATATTTTAACCTGCATTACCATAGCGATTGATTGAGCACGGTTTTTTGCAAAGTGAGCCTTCTCACCGGCAAATAGTTCATCAACGCTGTTTTTAAAATGAGCAAGCCAGGCATCAAAATGTTCTTTTTTTAATGGTGTTTGTTTATTTAATTCAAGATGTGGCTGCATTGCATTACGACGGTATGTATCTGATCCAAAAATAAGGTTTTCCCAAAAATCACTAATCAGCAAAATATGTGGTTCCAACTCAATCTTGGCTACGTCCGTAAAAATATAACTCAAGCTTTCGTCTGACAGCAGCTTTTCATAGAATATCCTAATCAGATTTTCAATATCATTACGATTCGTAATATCTTTTTTCTCTTTCAAACGACACGCTTCCTATACATTGTCTTCTTTAATCATTATAAAATTGGCAATTAATTGAAAGGCAATAAAACCCAAAAGAAAAATTGTTGCCCAACCACCGAAAAGAACTCCTGTGCTAAAAGCATTTGAAATAGCTAACAGGCCAACAATAAACATAACACCCGCATAAGCAGGTAGCGCATATTTATATCTTGATGATGCAAACATCACACTAAACGGAACCATCATTGCAAAACCAAAAACCGCAATACTTATCCACTTACTTTCACCCGAAAAGATATACAATGCCAAACCACCTAAAAATGCCAGAAAACTAAATCCCACAAAATTTGAACTTATAATTTCATCCTTATCCAGAAGGTGTTTTCCATATTTGTTTAACCGCAAAAATAAATTACTGATCGGCCTCATAACCCAGGTTGAAAAAGCTAAAACAGCCATCAAAATTAACACCGGGGTTAAAAATGGTTGCAGCGACTCATTGTTTTGAGAAATTTTATTTATAATTCTATAAGCAAAATAGAACCCAATAATTACACCCCATTGATATTTGGCTGTCAAGTTACTCATAAAAAACGAGTATTTTAAAAACAGCCTGTAAAAAATATATCGTGCTTTTAGGGCTTCAATCATCCCTCTTTGTGCAAACTCAAAATTCGGATCATTTTTTAATGCTTCGCTGAAATGCACAAGGGCTTTTTTGTGATCTCCCTTTTCCAATAAGTTCCAACCATAATTGGCATGAGTGTAGGCATTGTTGGGATCTTCTTTTAATGCATCCTCAATCGTCTCAAAAGATGCGTCTTTTTTATTAAGCTTTAACTGGGCTGTACTGCGGATATTTAGAGCGAGGATATTTTCTGAATCCAGCCCCAATGCATTGTTGGCCAAATCAAGAGCCGAATCAAATTGTTTTCGTTCCAGCTTAATTGATGCCCACATAGCAAAATAATCAGCATCCCCGGCATTTAGGTTAATGGCCACATTTAATGATTGTTCTGCTTCATCATATTTGTCCAAACGGAGCATCACCCGCCCTTTGATAAAATGTAAATAGTCTTCATCGGGCGCCTGGCTTATCGCATTATTAATAAGGTCTTGTGCCTTGTTATTTTTACCAAGCTCAAGGGCAACCTGGCTGCTCATTGCCAGCAAATGGAAATTATTAGGATCCTGGCCAATCAACTCCGAGAGAAGTTTATCGGCTTCATCAAACCTGTTTTGCTGGATTAAAATCTCGGCACGGCTGTAAAGTTGTTCATTCATATTATTTATCAATTTTTAAATAGCTAAGAATGTCATCATACAATCCTGAATTGTTCGCATACAAGGCAAAATTTTTAGCAGAAGAAAACCATTCTTTTGTGGTGGGTTTATGTTTTTTAATAGATTTTTGCAGATCCTTGGTTGTTATTGGTTTAGGAATCCCTTCTTTAATGGCTTGTTCTAATTTGCCTTCAATTGAAATATCAACCAAGGCTTCAATATCGGCACCTGAATATTCTTCTGTTTTTTTGGCCAATGCTGCATAATCAATTGCCTCGGAGGGCTTGCCTTCCAGTTTCAATTTTAAAATCAACTCTCTGGCCGATGCGTCTGGCGGAGGTACAAAAATAATACGGTCAAATCTGCCCGGGCGTCTAAATGCAGAATCCAGGTGCCACGGTGCATTGGTTGCACCTAAAATCAAAACACCTTCATTATCATTTTCCAGACCGTCCAATTCCTGTAAAAACTGGTTAATCAAATGTCTGCCCCCCGATTGTTTCATATCGCTGCGGCTGGCACCAAGGGCATCAATCTCATCAAAAAACAAAACGCATGGTGTGTTTTGGCGGGCAATCTCAAATATTTCATGCAGATTTTTTTCGCTGTTGCCAATCCACATATCCAGGATATCGTTTAAGCTTACACTAATAAAACGAGCATTTACCTGCCCGGCCGTCGCTTTTGCCAGATAGGTTTTACCACAACCCGGTGGTCCATAAAGCAAAATGCCACCACCTATTTTTTTGCCATAGGCTTTATAAATTTCCGGATGTTTAAGCGGCTGGATAATTTTTAAATCAATCTCTTTTTTGACATCATCCATTCCGCCAACATTATCAAAATTGATTGTAGGCTTTTGAATAAATGAGGGGTCATCTTCATCAATTTCCGAATCTTCATGCAAAGTTGCAGCTACTCGTAATTGCGCATCCAAATCTTCATCTGTAAAAGCTGGGTTGATTTCCAGAAGGCTTTTGTAAATCTCGATCGCCTGAGCTAACGAATTTTCTTTCACCAATGCCTTTGTATGTAAAAGTAAAACATCAAAATCTTGCGGATTAGATTGTACTAATTCTTCGAGGATAACATTGCATTTTGAATATTCACCTTTTGCGAAAAAAACCCTGGCCATTCCAAATTGGATATTTAAATCATTATCCAATGCCAGCAATTCCTGATATTCTTTTTCTGCTTCATCCAACCTGTTTAAACTTAACAGCGTTTCCGCCAGGTGCAATTTTAGAGGTACGTTATCCGGAGAATTTTTCAAGGCTTCTCTCAGCCTGTCAATTGTTGCATTATCCATATTTAGACTTTTTTTAGGGTTGTCCTTTCTTTGACAATCTTTCAATCGTCAATCCTTAGTGGTGATGTCCACCAGGACCGTGAACATGGCCATGCTCGAGTTCTTCAGCTGATGCATCGCGAACTTCCACAACCTCTACATCAAAATTCAATGTTTCATTTGCTAATGGATGATTGCCATCAAGAATTACCGTATCGCCAAAAACTTTGGAAACAACATATAGCTGCATTCCCTGTGGTCCCTGGGTTTGTACTTCCATACCAACCTGAATATTATCAACACCTTCAAACTGGTCCTTTTTTACCTGAAGCATATTTTTGTCATCTCTAATCCCATATCCCTTTTCAGGAGGTACAGAAACAGATAACTTATCTCCTTTTTCTTTTCCAAGAAGCTCTTCTTCCAGACCGGGGATAATATTACCAAAGCCATGCAGGTAATAAAGTGGATCTTTTCCTTCTGATGAATCAAGAGTTTCTCCATTTGAATTGGTGAGTTTGTAATTCATTCCAACAACTTTTTTATCTTCAATTTTCACTTAGTATCCTTTCTTTTTTTAGTGAAGGCAAATTTAGCAAATGACGCTGAATCAACCAAAATTTCTTTTACAAATTGACCTAATTTCAAATTATCTTTTACAGTTTTTTTTGCATTCGCCTATATGACATCATAATTTGATTTCAATATGAAGTCGTTTTGTGCAATCAGGAGCTAAAAATGAAAACAATTACTATCCGTGGTGTTGACCCAACTTTGGCAGACGCCCTTCAAAAAAAAGCGTTTCAGGAAAAAGAGAGCATCAATAAAACAATCTTGAAAATTATGAGAAAAGAGCTTGGCTTGCTTCAAGATTCATTTTATAAAAGGCACCATGATCTTGACCATTTAGCAGGAACCTGGAATGCAGAAGACGCTAAGGAGTTTGATAAGAACATTGAACCTTTTAACAAAATTGATGCAGAGATTTGGAAATGAGAAAAGTATTAATCGATACAAATATTTATTCTGCGTTTAAGCTAAACAACAAAGCGGTTATTGAGTCTTTCCAAAAGTTTGATTTAATTGGGATTGATGTAACTGTTATGGCTGAACTTTATTCCGGATTTAAATTAGGTAGCCGGGAAAAAATAAACCGGGAAGAATTTGAAGAGTTTTTAAATATTCCCCGGGTAAGGTTATTTGGACATGATGATTCTACTGCAGATTTTTATGGAAACATATTTACGGATCTTAGAGCAAACGGAAAACCAATTCCAACAAATGATATTTGGATTGCCGCAGTTGCCAAACAACAAGGGCTTGCACTTTATACCTTAGATAAACACTTTGAGAATATAAGTGGCCTAATCCTCATTTAAACCAATTGCTAACAAGTACTTCCTCTAAGTCCACACTGTTCTTATGATAGAATTCATTACTGTGCACATCATAAGTATAGTCCTTAGCCCAGGCTTTGTGGTTATTACACAAATCGGTAATGGCCTGAACTATAAAATGGACTTCCTCATCACTCATAACCGGGTTTATGGAAAGACGCACCCAACCAGGTTTTTCGGATAGATCACCATCATTTATTTTATCGGTAATTGATTTAGAACGGTGCTTATCAACATGCAGTAAAAAGTGGCCATATGTTCCGGCGCAGGAGCAACCACCACGAACCTGAATTCCAAAGCGATCATTGAGCAAACGTACTGCCAGGTTAAAATGCAGATCATCAACATAAAAAGAAATAACACCTAATCTTTCACGGATATGCCCGGCCAGAACATGCAGGTTTTCCAGCTTATCAAACCCGTCCCAAATTATTTTCAGCATCTCTTCTTCGCGCTGAAGCATTTTTTCAGATGTGATTTCCTCTTTCAGTTTTACACACAAACCAACTTTTATTGTTTGTAAAAAAGCCGGTGTGCCACCATCTTCGCGTGCTTCAATATCATCCACATATTTGTGGCCACCCCAAGGGTTTGTCCAGTCTACAGTGCCGCCGCCCGGATTGTCTGGAATTTTATTATCGTAAAGTGAGCTGCAAAAAACCAAAATACCGGTTGTACCCGGCCCGCCAAGAAATTTATGAGGAGAAAAGAAAATGGCGTCCAATTTTTGGGCATTGTTTTCAGGATGCATGTTTATTGGGATATATGGCGCAGAGCAGGCAAAATCGACAAAACATAAACCACCTGCTGCATGAATAATTTCTGAGATTTCAAGATAAGGTGTAATTATCCCGGTTACATTGGAACATGAAGTAACAGCAGCAATTTTATTTTTGCGGGTTTCATACTTTTTTAATAACTCAGAAAAACCTTCTAAATCAACCAAACCCAAATCATTATGTGGGATTATTTCCACATCAACCAAAGTTTCCAGCCAGGATGTTTGATTGGAATGATGCTCCATGTGTGTAATAAAAACGATTGGTTTTTCCTCTTCGATCAGCTTAATACAATCGCGGTGCTTTTCATGGATTTTCAATCCAAGGATTCTTTGAAATTTATTTACAACTCCTGTCATTCCCGAATTGGATGAAATGATAATATCCTCAGGACCAGCACCAACATGTTTTTTGATTATATGCAAAGCTTCATGATATGCGCGGGTCATTGTGGAGCCTGTTACAGATGTTTCAGTATGAGTATTGCCCACAAATGGAGCGATATTATTCATCAACTTTTCTTCGATTGGTTTATATAGCCGCCCACTTGCCGTCCAATCTGCATACAAAATTTTTTGTTTTCCAAAAGGTGTTTCAAAGTCCTGATCAACACCTATTACATTGTCCCGGTATTTTTTAAAATATTTTTCCAACATATTAAATCCGAATTTAATGATGACCTGCAAAGTTGCAAAAAAGTAAAATTGAAGGTCACTGTTTATTTTAATAAGGCTGACAAATATAGAAAAATTATCGGTGGGTTAAAATAGCAGTTTATTAAATTATTAAATTCATTTTGCTTTTATTCATTCAATAATTATTCTTAAAATGAGTACTCTTTTTCCACTTTACAAATCTTCACACTAAATGATTTATACCATTTATCACGACCGATTTTTCTTGCAATTTTATGCTCAGTATTTTCTTTCCATTTTTGAATTGAATCCAAATCTTTCCAATAGGAAACTGTTATGCCAACTTCTTCGCATGCAGAATCGTGCCCAAGATAACCAGATTGCTGACTGGCAAGTTCAGACATTTTAGTTGCCATCTCTGCATATCCCTCATTATTTTTTAAATCTGATGTAAAAATTACAGCATAATATGGGATATTAGAATTTAGATTTTTTTTCATTTCTCAACCTCAAAAATCATGACTACTCTGTCTTCCATCAGCAGTCCCTGTTCATGTTCCTGCAGAAAAAGCGTGTAAAGCTGTTTTGGCATTTCAGAAACTACAACCTCCTTAAAACCGAGCTTCTTATAAAAAGGAGCATTCCAGGAAATATTTTTATAAGTGGTTAAACTCACAGCAGAGTAGCTCTTTTCTTTGGCCCAGCTGTTTACTTTTTTTACAAGAGCTGTTCCAATACCCTTTCCGCCATATTCAGGCAAAACATCCAGCTCATCCAGGTGAACTCCGTGACCCATTATTTCCATGTAGGCAAAGCCGATCGGTTTGTCATTTTCATTTATCGCAACAAAAAGGTGGCCGTCTTCCTGGGCTTCTTCAAAGTCTTCAAATGTTGTTACATCTTTACCAACAGCCAAAAAGTATTTCGTTTCTTTGAATAAAGCACTTGCCTTTTTTTCAATTCCGGGTAATGTTGCCAAATCCTTTTTTTCAGCCAGCCTGATATTATAATACATTCTAACCTGCTATTTTAAAATAGCTTCAATCTTATTTGCCAACTCAAAATCAAATACACTAAGTCCACCAACATCATGAGTTGATAAATTTATCGTTACTTTATTATAAACATTCGACCATTCAGGATGATGGTTTGCTGACTCTGCTTCCAGCGCAACTTGTGTCATAAAGCCAAATGCCTTGACAAAATTATCAAAAACAAATTCTTTATATAGTTTATTATCTTCAATTTGCCAATTGCCAGATGCAACTTTGTTTAGTTTTTCAAGATTGGATTGAATCTCTGCTTCTGATAATTTTTTGGACATCCCATTTTCTTTCTATTTGTTTCCGTAAAACTCATCAAATACTTTATCAACAGGTTCCCACAACTCAATTTTATTTCCTTCAGGATCAAGCACCCAGCCAAATTTTCCATAATCTTCTTCTTGAATATCACCAATTACGGTAACACCCTGCTCTTTCAAATCTTCAAGCAATTCTTCTAAATTTTCAACACGATAGTTAATCATATATTTTTGTTTGGATGGCTCGAAATAATCACTTTTATCATCAAAGGGATTCCAAGCTGTGTAGCCGTTCATTTTGGGGTTTTCAGGTTTCCTCCAAACAAAAGGCATCCCATATTGATCAGCTGTCATACCAAAGTTATTGTTATACCAATCACGCATAGCGGCCGGATCTTTGCATTTAAAAAACACTCCGCCTATACCGGTAATCTTTCCTTTTTTCTTTTCCATGTTCTCCTCTTTATATAATTTTGGTTTAAAACTAAAAGCAAAGTTTATTATTTCCGGGACACAGATTAGAATCAAAATATAATTAAATTAGATGTATACAGGGTTTACTAAATTTGTATCCGGTGTTGTCATAGTTGCTAATCAAAACCACAATTATCGACCTTACTTAACTGGCACAATTCTTGTCAATATGATGGTAGCCTACATTGATTATGGAAAACCATCATGCAAAAACTATTTATTTTGGTTTTATTTTGTTGCAACTTTGCTTTTGTTTCTTGTTACACTGTTATAATAAATGAAACAGAAGCTGTAAATAATTCTGAACCCGAACAAGTAATAGTTATTATTGAACAGCCTGTTATCATTCATCCTCCACACAAGCCTCATCCCCGGCCTCCAAGACCGCCAATGCCAACACCAAGGCCTCCTATTTATAAGCCAGAAAAGAAAAAACCAGTCGCAACAAAACCTGAACGAAAAAAGCCGTCTACGCCGATTGCTCCTAGCCGCCCTGTGAGAAAGAAACCAAAAGAAAAAATAAAAAAAGCTCCTATGTGAAGTGATTAGTTTCGCATAATTAGACAATTATATCTGCTGTTTTACTATTAGTTATGTTTTGATAAGCATCTTCTTTTTGACAACTTAAACTAAAACGGCTCGACCTACCATTTGTATACGCCGATCAGAAATCAAATCCCCGCTAAACTAGTTAATCCGGTTTTAATAAATATTCGTCTGTTCATCTTCCATTTGTGTGATGTTATCGCATCTGTTTCATGAATGCTGTTCTATAATATTAAAAGTATTTATGTTTTTCTATAAACTTCCTAAATTTTAGAAGGAAAAATCACAGATTGTAAAATACTTAAACCCGCTTTTTCAAAGGATTAAGGAGAGCTACAAACGATTATTGAGTAGAATCAAAAGTTAAAAGTGTACAACTATTATTTAATCTCAATTTTATCGATATATCTTTGCTCTCCATTACCAATATCATTATCGCCCTGCTCAAAAAACAGCGTAACTGTTTGGCCGGCAAATTCTGAAATAGAAACGCTTTTATTAAGCCAGTCAAATTCATCGTCCAAGCCATCATTAGCAAGTTCCCAATCAATTAAAACAGTAGAAACCTGGTTTTCATCGATAAGACGCACTCTCAGTTCAGCATTTGCACCTATACGATTTTGGGCACTCGTAATAAAACTTAAGGTCGATACATCATCAGGAAGAATTATTTCTTTATAAATCCAGGAGTTTGGTTGATGGTCTGATGTCCCAAAATCGCTACCATCGAGTTTAACACAACCCAACGGTTCGCCTGCCCAATCAATCCATGTTATGCTATCCAGCTGTTTGCCAGATGTACCCGTGCTCCAGCCATCCAGCCCATCGGTGAAGTTATAAATAATTGAATTATCTTCACTTTGTGTACTGCAGGACAAAATGAAAACCAGAGTAAATATAAAAGATAATTTCTGTTTTGACATAATTCCTCCTGTTTGTTAAAAATCCTTTGAGTGGTTACGTTCAAATAGAAAAACAAGAAAGTTTTAAGAAATATTTCGGGGTTCTTTCTTCAAGGTAATAATTGGTGCTTCAAGCGGGCAATTAAGACGGAAAGGAAACCAATGTCCCATCCCGGCAGAAGTGTAAAGCCTGCAATTTTCCTTTTGATATGATCCCCAAAGGTAACCATTTTCATTAAAAATATCCCAGAAGCTGCGTCCGCCAAGACCAACCTGACCGGCATGAGTGTGTCCGGACAAAGTCAGATCAACACCATATTTTGGAGCCAGGTCCAGGGCACGCGGTCTATGGCTCATTAGTAATTTAAAATCTGTTTCAGATGCATCCTTAAAGGTTTTGTCAATAGCACGATCAAGAAAACCGGTTATATCAGAGCGCATTGTAACCGGATCATCTACTCCACCGATTGTAAATTGTGTGTTGTAAACATTAAAAGTATGATGCTGGTTTAACAAAAGAGGCACCGGCCCGGCATTCATTTTGCGAATCACTTCGCGGATCCCCCGGAAATGTTCATGATTACCGACGGCAGCAAATTTTGGAAATGGCGTTTTAAACTGATCAATTAAATTTAAAGCGCCCGGCAAAACAGACAAATCATCTGCAATATCGCCTGTTACAACAACCATGTGCGGCTGGTATTTTTCGGCATCCAAAAGTGTCTGTTCCAGATGTTCCAATCCAAAATAATAACCGAGATGCAAATCGCTTAAGTGAAGAATTTTGAACCCTTCCAAAGCATCAGGCAAGTTTGGATATTCCATGCTAACCTGTGGAAACTGTGTTTGAGAAAAAGATGAAGCAAGCCCGTTTCCAACCAGAGAAAGATCGATGATTGGAATTGAAGCAACCGCTGTTTTTAAAAACAGGCGACGTGAAGTATCAACTTCTGTGTTTGTTTTAGATTTTTTATGGCTTAACCATTCACCAATTTTAGCTACTCCGAATGCAATTGGCAGTGAAAATAAAAGAGTAACATTTAAAATTAATGAAATACTTGTTCCGGTTGCACCTATGTTTCGCATCCACATAATTTGCTGCCAGGTACCTAATCCCCAAAGCGGGGCAAAAAGAACAAAAGCAAAAGGCAATACTTTTGCACTGATTTGTACAATTTTAGAGTTCCAGATTTTTTGATTGGTTTTGGTCAACAACCAGCGATCAAAAAAAGCGGCAAAAATTAATAAAGTTAAAACAGTAATAAAAAACATAAACCTGAATCCTTGATGCTGGTTAAACACTCATTTTAATGATGTTCACCTACGCTAAATCAAAACTAAAAGTTCCAGGCAATTATTCTTCATCAGAAAAGGAAGTCAGGATATCATCACGGACAAGAAGCAGAATTGCAGCCTGAGGTACCAACAAATATTTTTCATTTTCAAATTCGATCTCAACCGCTGTCTTGCGCAGAAATAAAGCATAGTCACCTTCTTCTGCCTGAAGCGGTAAATATTTTGGTTCGGAGCGGTGCTTATCCCAGGGTTCTTCGGAAGCACCCGGATCGGGCAAAGGGTAACCCGGACCGACTTTAAAAACATAGCCGCTCTGTACATCTTCTTTTGTTTCTACGCCTTGTGGCAAGTAAAGCCCGGAACGTGTTTTATCCTTGGCGGTATCCGGCTTAATAAGAATCCGGTCACCAACTACAATTAATTGTTTTTTTGATTTCATTTTATCATCTCTATTTAATTGTTTATCGCTGAAGTCGCAAAGAACGCAGAGAAAAACATAAACACTTTATTATTTTCTGAGCCTATGCGTTAAAAATTTTGGTATGATTAATTAACTATTCTTTTCAAAACTTCCTTGTCAAAGATTTTGCCGACAGGATATTTATTTATCCTTTTATCCCAATAAGGTGATTGCCGGTAAAACCATTTGAGAATTTTTGATGGATCGGCAGCAAAAACTTTATCCTCTTTTAGTTTTTGCTCAAACTTGTTTTTCAAATTCTCGTCATTGGCCAGCATGATTCTGGCATATTCTTCCATCACATAGCTTTCGGCATATTCCTTTTGTTCAAAAACAGAATCGAAAAATCCCCAAAACAGAAAAGAGTCAGGTCCCTTAGGCTCCAAAATATGAGCAATAACTTTTGCCGTTCTTTGGTTCATTGGAATAACAATAGAGCCTTTTGGATATAATCTTTCCTCTTCAATTTTCTCTACATCAAAAGTTAGTGTGTGATGATTTTCGTAAGGTCTTTCGCTCCATTTTTCATTTGAGAATTTAAATGAACTGACCTTAATTTTATGCTCTTCATTCAATGTTTCAAAACGGATGCCATGTAACTTAATCCTGTCAATCACCTTTGTCCATTCAACAGGGACAATGTAGGCTTCCGGTAACTGGGCTGTGATATCGGGTTGATAATTATTAAACAATGGAATTTTCATTGTAACACTGTCTTTGGAAAACCTTTGCCAATCTCCACCACTCAGGTCGCTTTTTTCGATGGTGTATTCATATCCCAAAAAATCAATCAAAACAGAGTCTTCCATCTGTTTATATTTTAAAGGATAGGTTTTTTTCCTGAATTCATCTTTGCGTGTTTTAGCATCTGCCTGGGCAATCGCATCACGTAATTTTAGATAATCACGGTTAAGAATTTGTAACGAATGTTTTAATAACTGATAGGTGCCATCCACACGTGTTTTATAATCTTTGAACATGTGTGTTTCAATCAACAATCCGGGTCGGTTATGCAAGATTGTATAACCATTTGAGTAGCGCGGCCCGGCAATTCCAAGCCCAATGCCGCTTTTGGGGTCATGCACTTTTTTAAACCAGACATATTTTATCATCGGGAAACCGGATTTCTCCATAGCTGGCATTACCGAATCGAGATATCCATTCTTAACCCAATCACCAACCATTTTATGATGGGCATGTTTGAATTCGATCGAATAGGTGACTGCATATTGATAATCGGCACCATCGGTAACATGGCAATCTGCAAAAAATTCCGGCAGCCAAGTGTTGTACAATTTTAACCAAGATTGCATTTCCGGTGCATCGGCTTTTAAATAATCCCTGTTTAGATTGTAGTTTTGGGCTGTTACACGCCAACCCATTTCTTCAGGTCCATTTTGGTTAATACGATTGTACGCACCGAATCGTTCGTGGCCATCCACACTAAAAATTGGCATAAACAGAATCGTAACATGATCAAGCAGATCTTTGTTTTTTCCTTCAATTATCATATCCCGGATAAGCATAAACCCGGCATCTTTACCATCAATTTCGCCTGAATGAATCCCGGCCTGGATTAGAAAAACAACATTGTTTGTGCGCCTCACTTGTTCAGCCGTGGAGTTACCGTTTTTATCAATAATCAGCAGTGGCAAATCACGGCCTTGCGGGCTTACTCCAAATGTTGTGTACGTAATCATTGGAGACGCATCGGCCAACCGTTTGCAATATTCTATTGTCTCAGCATAATGCGGTGTTTCTTTAAACCCAGATTTTTCATAATAGGTTTTCCAATCATTATTCGAATCCTGTGCAAAAATAATAGTTGAAAAGAGAAAAAATAATAGTAATAATTTCATAAATAAATCCTGTTAAGTATTTTAGCCTTTATTCTTTAAGTGCTTCCAAAGATTCCCATTGTTCGTATAGAGTTTCGAGCTGATTTTCAATTTCTGTCAATTCTGCATTTAGCGCAACCACCTTTTCTTTATCTTTATAAAATTCCGGATCAGACATTTTTAAATGAATGGCTTCCTGTTTTTTTTCCAATTCTTCAATCAGCGAAGGAAGTTTTTCCAAATCTTTTTTCTGCTTATACGATAGTTTATTTTCTTCACTTCTTTTGGATTTTTTCTCTTGCTGATATTGTTTTTTCTTGTCAGTCTTTTTTACAGTTTTCACCTGTCGCGCTTTACCGGATTGCTCCAGCCAATCATCATATCCGCCAATATATTCTTTTACTCTCCCGCCTTTTTCAAAAACCCATGTGCTGGTTACTACATTGTTCAAAAGTGTTCGGTCATGAGAAATCAAAATTAGGGTTCCTTTAAAACTAACGATTAATTCTTCCAGCAATTCAAGTGTTTCGGCATCAAGATCGTTTGTTGGTTCATCGAGAAGCAAAAGGTTTGCTGGTTTTGAAAATAGGCGGGCAAGCAACAAACGGTTACGCTCTCCACCGGATAAATTTCTGATGGGCAATTTCGCCCTTTCCGGTGTGAATAGAAAATCTTGCAGATAAGAAATGATATGTTTGCTTCTCCCATCAATGGTCACGGTGTCGCCATTGGGGATAACATTTTCCCAGGCAGATTTTTCATCATCAAGCTGCTGCCTTAGCTGATCAAAATAAGTTATTTCAAGTTTAGTGCCGTGGTTAACGCTGCCAGATTGAAGCTGCAACTTTCCTGTTAACAATTTCAGCAATGTAGTTTTGCCACATCCGTTGGGTCCGATAATACCAATCTTATCGCCTCGTCCTACAATCGTACTAAAATTTTTGATTAGAGCCACATCATCATAATTGTAAGAGACATCTTTCGCTTCAATGACCAAAGCCCCGGATTTCCCGGCCTCCGCCAGGTTCATTTTTACACTCCCATCAGATTCTCTTCGCTGTTTTCGCTCATCACGCATTTTTTTTAATGCACGCACGCGGCCTTCATTACGTGTACGTCGTGCGCGAATCCCTTTGCGGATCCAAACTTCTTCCTGTGCCAGCTTTTTATCAAAGTTTTCCCATTCTTTTTGTTCCGCATTTAAAACGGCTTCTTTGCGTTGCAAAAATGTGTCATAATCGCAAGACCAGTCCACCAATTTTCCACGATCCAACTCAATGATTCGGGTAGCCAGCCGCCGTAAAAGCATCCGGTCGTGCGTTACAAACAAAAGTGTCGTTCCGCGTCTTTTGAGAAATTCTTCCATCCATTCTATCGAGCTGATATCCAGATGGTTTGTCGGCTCATCCAACAAAAGTAAATCTGGATTGGAAACCAATGCTGCTGCAAGGTTCACGCGTCTTTTCTGACCACCGGAAAGGTTTTCATATTGCCAATCTGCATCAAGTGACATACTGGAAATGATGATTTTTATTTCATCCATTGCCGGCCAGGCGTGATGCGTATCCAGTTGTTCATGCAAACGATTTAACGGCTCATGATCTGCTTGTGGGTTTTTGGAAATAAGCAGCTCAGCCTTGTGATAATCTGAAAGCAATTGTCCTTTTTTTCCTAAACCCATGGCCACAATATTAAAAACCGGTCCGGACAATTGTTGCGGGATTTCTTGCGAAAGATACGATATAGCGGCGCCTTGCTCATTTTGAACAAGGCCTTCATCTACCGAAAGCTGCCCTGCAATCAGCTTCATTAAAGTGGATTTTCCTGTGCCGTTGCGCCCCAGCAAACAAACACGCTGTTTCTTTTCGATTTGCAGGTTCAGTTCATCTAATATTTTTGGCCCACCAAAGTGGATGCTCACATTTTGGAGTGAGATTAACGGCATAATAGTCTCTTGTTAAATCGAATTGTTGGTCGGCAAAATTACAACAAGTTGGAATATTGTCAAAAAGGGAATGGCGTTTTAGTAAAGAAAAAATTATTTATAAACTAAATTTATCTTAGAAAAATTAATATGTAACAAAACTTATGCTGAATAGATTTATGGAGCCTTCACCTGTGGTTTTGATATTTAATTCCAGCTCCAGGCCACTCGTTTAAACATTGGTATCATAACTCCAACATCCAAACCATAAAAATCAAAAGATTCAAACCTATCAGACGGGACAAAATAAAAAAATGGAAGAAGTACATCATAGTGTCCTCGAATATAGAATCTTTTAAACCGAATTTCAGAACCAATATTGGCGTATGGTAACATAAAGTATAAAAATGTACCTGCCTCAGCACTTATATTAATTTTTGATGAATTAAATTCTGCAAGGTTATAAAGCTCTGACCAGCGATAGTTAAAACCAATTATCGGAAAAAAACTATCTCGACTATTTTCATAAAAAGAGGAATGCTGCCAGTTTGTAGCACGAAAGCGGTTAAAATAATTCGGTTTACGCGCAATTCTTGTTAAAGCCCATGTCCCCTTTTTATTTTTTATTGCTCTTTCACTTGCTTCACGGTATTCATCCATAAACAATGTATCGCATGGTAAATAAACAGCATAACCGTTTTCAAGATACGTTGTATTTATATTGCGGTCACCAAGTGGATACTTTCTAAACAGATGTCCGCATTGAATGGAGTTATCAGAGCAGCTATTTTTATATGAAGGGATGAATCCAGAAGTCCGCTTTTCTAATTGAATTCGGGCAAATTTAATAATATTTGCAGCCAATTCACTCCTTGCTGAATCCAAATCATTTATCGAAGGGACATTTAAATTGACCATCTTAATTTGCAGGCTGTCTTCGGTTAAAAACAGGTTTGCATCTAGGACTTCAATAATTTTCACTTCCCGTTCCTGGGCAAACAAATTTGTAAAACCAATCCACAAGAAAAAGAAAACTATTTTGTTTAACATATTGATTTACTCATTTATATTTCTCTATCACCTTGGGCCCTTTTACCCAGTAACCCGCCCAAAAAGTAAAAAGTGTAACAATGAAAAGAATTATAAAAAGCCGGGTCCATGGTTGCCCAAAAGAAATACGTCCCATAACCAACGTATAAGTGCTAATAGCCCAGGACAGTCCGCCCAAAAATACTGTTCCTTGTAAAAGGTGAATTACCCACATGCGTTTTACAAATAAAAGAAATGGTAATAAAACAGAAACCATTGCCAGAAGGTTATAACTGTTTCTGGAAAAATGTGCGCCTAAAAGAATCAGGGCAAGAATTATTGGGAAAAGTCGTTTGAACATTTTATAATCCGTGTTTTAGATAACGTTGTGTTAATTTACGAAACTTTTTTTCAAAAGAAGAAGAAAAACAAGCCAGCATTTGGTGAGATTAAATTCTTGTTGTGTAAATAATAAAAACGTATAATTTTGAATATGAAAAACGTATATAAAAACTCACTTCTCTTTCTGAAAAAATCCCAAAAAAAAATAACGGAAAAAATGCGTACTGCTTTTGGTGCTTTGCGCCGCGCTGAACATATTTTTATGGTTTTATCAGCCATTGTGATTGGAATTCTCGGAGCATTTGGAGCCATCCTTTTTCGCTTTATGATCAAATACTCGCAGGAACTTTTTTGGGGTACTTCTGATTTTAGTGCCGGTAATATTGAACAAATCCCATTTTGGTTGATTGCCCTTTTGCCGCTTATTGGCGGATTGCTTGTTGGCCCTCTTGTTCATTTTGTTGCTAAGGAAGTCCGCGGATCAGGGATTCCGGAAGTTATGGAATCCGTTGCCATTAAAGGTGGCAGTATCCGAACGCGGGTTGCTGTTATAAAATCTTTAGCTGCCGCTATAACTATTGGCTCCGGTGGTTCAGCAGGGCGTGAGGGCCCGATTGTTCAAATCGGTTCTGCCATTGGTTCATTATTTGGTCAGTTTATGGCTGTTTCCACAAGACGCCTGAGAACCTTTGTAGCTTGCGGTGCATCAGCAGGTATTGCAGCTACTTTTAATGCACCCATAGCGGGCGCCTTATTTGCCGTAGAAATTATTTTAGGTGAATATGCTGTTGCTCAATTTAGCCCAATCGTAATTTCATCTGTCGTGGCCACTGTAATTTCGCGCCATTATATTGGTGATTTTCCCGCCTTCCATGTACCGGATTATGAACTGGTCAGCGCCTATGAATTTATCCCGTATCTTGTTTTGGGGATTCTGGCTGGAATAATTGCTGTACTATTTATTAAAACAATCTATAAAACTCAGGATTGGTTCGACCTGTTTAAAATACCGGAATGGCTAAAACCTGCTGTGGGCGGCTTAATTGTCGGTTTAATTGCCATCAGCTTTCCACAAATTCTCGGTGTGGGTTATGAATCGATTAATGATGCTTTATGGGGAAAAGACTTATCCTGGCTGTTAATTGCACTTCTTTTCTTAAAGATTATTTCTACTTCTGCAACCCTCGGATCCGGTGGATCTGGTGGGATATTTGCGCCATCCCTTTTTATTGGTGCTATGTTGGGCAGTTTTATAGGTCTGCAAGCCGGAGCTTTATATCCGGAGCTTACAGCAAATCCAGGCGCTTATGCGCTGGTCGGGATGGGTGCCGTTGTTGCGGCATCAACCCATGCGCCAATCACAGCCATACTAATAATTTTTGAGTTGACCAATGATTATAAAATAATTCCGCCTTTAATGGTTTCTGTAATAATCGGTGTTTTAGTCGCCACATATCTCAAAAAAGAATCCATTTATTCAATGAAACTGATCCGGCGTGGTGTTAATATTTTTGAAGGTAAAGATCTAAATGTGATGCGCTCATTGTGGGTTAAAGATGTTATGTCGCATGATGTGATAACAATAAATACAAGTGATTCTTTTCAGGAACTGATTCAATTTATGGTGGCCAGCAATCATCATGAATATTTTATGGTTAATGATGAACGAAATCTTGTTGGTACTTTCTCAATAAATGAAATAAAGGAATTCTTAACAGATGAAGCCTATCTGTCTGGTTTAGTAATTGCGGCAGATATTGCCCATCCGCCGCCTGCTTTTCTTTTGCCGGATGACAACCTGGATTTGGTGATGCATAATTTTGGCCGTTACAATGTTGACGAACTTCCTGTGGTTGAAGATAAAGTTACCAAGAAATTTTTAGGCACGGTTCAACGTATGGATGTGATTGACGCTTACAACAGAGAGATTTTTAAAACGGATTTAGTTGGCGGCGTACACAGCATTGTTTCTGCAGTTAGCAGTGAACGGGATATTGAAATTAGCGAAGGCTATAAAATCTGCGAAGTTGACCCACCTGGACCATTTCTTGGAAAATCGTTAAAAGAAATAAACATCAGGGCTAAATATGGGGTTGAGGTAATTCTTATTAGAAAATCAGTTGATCAAAAAGATGGCCTTCAAAACCGTCCGGGAGCTATCCCGTCACCCGATTATGTTATTGAACAGGGTGACACGCTTTTGGTTTTGGGTGATGATGATGCCGTTCAAAAATTGCGAAAAAGCTAATAATTTATAGTAAATATTTTACAAATTTAATTGGGGAATAAAATGTTTTTTATGCGATTGGTTCTTTTCATCTCTTTATTTTTTTTAATTAATAGTAGCAGCAACATTTTAGCAAAAGAGAAGTCTCCAACAAAAGATCGTCCCAATATTATTTTTATTATGACGGATGATCATACCAAACAAGCCATGAGCTGCTATGGAAGCAAAATTAATAAAACCCCAAATATCGACCGGATTGCCCAAAATGGAATGCTTTTTAAAAACAGTTTTGTCACCAATTCCATTTGCGCTCCAAGCCGTGCAGTAGCTTTAACAGGGAAATACAGTCACATTAATGGTTTGCGGGATAATCGTGATAAATTTAATGGCGATCAGATGACATTTCCCAAGCTGTTGCAAAAGGCCGGTTATCAAACCGCGCTCATGGGAAAATGGCATTTAAAAAGTACTCCACAAGGTTTTGATACATGGAAAATTCTTCCGGGCCAAGGAGATTATTATAATCCCAGATTTATTGAAAATGGCGACACAACAAGGCATGAAGGATATGTGACCACATTAATCACAGATTTTACTCTGGAAACACTGGAAAATTTTGACAAAGAGAAACCATTTTGTCTTTTATATTTTCACAAAGCACCTCACCGCAACTGGATGCCGGACAGCAAACATTTGGCGATGTATGATAGTGTAAACATTCCTGTCCCCGAAACATTTTTTGATGATTATAAATCGCGCCAGGCTGCAAAAGAACAGGATATGCGCGTAGTAGATTTATACAATTCGTTTGATATGAAAATTCATTCGGATGAAGAAGAAAAGTATTCCGGGGGCCAGGAAAAATTTAAATTGAATGCCAAAAAAAGTTGGGAACGTCTTTATAACAATTTAACAGAGGAACAGAAAAAAGCCTGGGATGCAGCCTACGAGCCCAAAAACAAAGCTTTTCTTGAAGCGAATTTATCTGGAACAGAATTGGCGATCTGGAAATATCAGCGTTATATAAAAGATTATTTGCGTACCGTCCAATCCGTTGATGAAAATGTTGGACGTGTTCTTGATTATCTTGATGAAAAAGGATTGACTGAAAACACGCTGATTATTTACACATCAGACCAGGGTTTCTACCTTGGAGAGCATGGCTGGTATGATAAGCGTTTTATGTATGAAGAATCATTTGGAATGCCTTTGCTAATTCAATATCCAAAGGAGATTGCAGCAAATACAGTCAACAATGAAATGGCAATAAATCTTGACTTTTGTCCCACAATCCTTGATTATGCCGGCGTAGAAATTCCTGCAGATGTACAAGGGAAATCGATTCGCCCTTTATTAAAAAATGAAAAACCGGATCACTGGCGACAAGAAATTTACTACCACTATTATGAGTATCCCCACGGCTGGCATGATGTTAAAAAACATTATGGTGTACGCACTAAGAAATACAAATTACTCCAGTTTTATGATGAGCTGGAAGCAACGGAATTATACGATCTTGAGAAAGATCCGAATGAGTTGAAAAATGTAAACGGGGATCCACAATACGCTCAAATACAAAAAGATTTGGAAACCAAGCTGCAAGAATTAAGACTACAATATAAAGAAGTTGAATAATAATTATGGTTTAATCTAGCTTTCCGATTTTATTTCAAAGCCATTTACAAAATCATAAAATGTTTTTCGGGTTATGTCCTGTAATAACAATTTGTAGTCAATCAAAGCGGATAATCGCGATTGGTAGGCCGAGGAAAGCCTGTTTCTATCAAGCGCCAAAGACTGGCTGTTGATCTCTCCATTGGCAAAGCGGTTGCGGCTAATCTCAAAACTTCGCTCTGCAACTTTAATGTTTTTTTCCAACATTTTTAGGCGTTTTAAACTGCTTTTAATATTATTTACTGTGTTACGAATATCTTTTTCAACATTTATTTTTTCTTCATCGCTGGATAATTTTCTTTGCCTCAATCGTGCTTCTGCAGCCCGTACCTGAGCATTGTTTACACCCCAATCCCACAAGGGAATTCGGAGCTGAAGAGCCACACCTCTATTTCCTGGGCGCCGTTTTAATTCTTGCCAGGCACTTTGAAAATTTGTTTGCAAAGCAACAGATTTATCTTCTTCATTTACACCGATCAAATCATAAAAGGCCGAAATGTTTCCTGTGATTTGGCCATCCACTTTTGTACGTTCAATATTTATTTGGGCCTGCTCATAAGCAATTTCCCGTTCGCGGATCTCCAGCCTGTTTTTTAAACCAAACTGCAATGCCGTTTCCAAGTCTACATCCACCTGCTGGAAACTTAAATCAGACTCAAGAATGATTGAATCGGAAAGAGAAATTCCTAAAAGCTGTTTTAGATTATTGGCCTGGGCTGAGCTACGTTGCTGTGCAAGATCCCAATTATTTTTTGCCTCAACCAAATCTACTTCCATTTGCAAGGCTTCTACCTCGGCGATTACACCGGCTTTATATTTATTTTGGGCAAGGTTATTGGACTCTGTTTGCTGGTCAAGTGTTTGCTTTGCAATATTTTGAGTTTCAATGGCGCTTAAATAAAAATAATAGGCCTGGCTGGTTTGATAATTTAGATCGAGGCCCGTGCGGGTAAGTTGGCGATTGGTTAGTTCAAAGTTGAGTTCGGCATTTTTTAATGCACTGAGTATATTGTTATATGAATAAAAAGCTTCAATTGGCTGGTTAAATCCAATCCGGGTATTTAAGCGAAATGAATTTAGCTCATTGGAAATATCCTGGATATGAAAAATTCCTGATTGAATAAAAATATGCCCATCAGTTGGTAAGGGTTGAGAGATTGTTAAATCAGTTGAATAACGGCTTTGTTTGGTAGAGAAAAAAATTGTTCGCCCGGTCGTGTCATCAAAACTTGCAATGGTTTCGTTATATTCAGGCAAAGAAAAATTTAGATCAACCTGCGTTTTAAAGCGATTTGTAGCAGCAGTCAAATTAGCTTTGGCAACTTTATATTCTTCTGTTAAATGGCGTATACTAAAACTTTTTACTTTGGCAATGTCAATACATTCCTGTAAAGATAAATGATGTATTTCTTGTGCAGAAAGTAGATTTATGCCAAAAATTATTAATATGAATAGTCTGCTAAATTTCATTCTTTTTCCTGTTAAATAATTTTTTGTAAATCTGTTTTATGAAATATCACTCATAACGCAAGGCTTCTATCGGGTTTAAACTGGCGGCTTGCTTGGCAGGGTAATATCCAAAAACAATACCAACACCACTGCTAACACCAAACGAGATAATAACTGACCAGGCGCTTACCGCGGTGTCCCAGTCAGAATAAAAAGTAATCCCTATCGCCAGAGTATAGCCAACAACAATGCCAATTATTCCGCCAAACAAACTTAAGATTAATGCTTCGGTTAAAAACTGGTTTAACACATCTTTGCGTGTAGCACCCAGCGATCGGCGGATACCAATTTCACGGGTTCTCTCCAAAACAGACGCAAGCATAATGTTCATAATTCCGATGCCGCCAACCAAAAGGGAAATCCCCGCAATGGCGCCCATAACGATATTAAATATTTTCTGGGTTTCCTCACTTTGCTGTAAAAGTTGTTCCGGAACAATCATGGAATAATTTTTTACTTGATTGTGGCGCCGGTAAAGAATCTGATCTACCAGGTTTGAAGTAGCAACTACCGGGGCATCATTATTGAGTTGTAAAATAATTTGCTCTAACTCACTCTCGCCGTCTTCCCTGTCGTAGCGGATATTGACAGAGTTAATCGGCGCAAAAATATTGCTGTTTAAGTCCACTTCTTTTGTGCCGGCAATACTTTTAGGCTGATATTGCAGAACCCCAATAACAGTAAACCAGACATTCTCAATTTTTATTTTTTTCCCCAAAGGGTTTTCTACAAGAAAAAGATCTTTAGCAGCCTGCGATCCTAACACGCAAACCCGCTGATAGGTTTTATTTTCGTATTTTGAAAAAATACCACCAGAGGATATTTTCAAATTCATTAAGGAAAGATATTCGGGATAGGTGCCGGTTAAAACAATTTCGGCTATCCTGCTTTGATACGAAGCATCATAATCGCGTTCAACAACCGGGGCAATATTATTAATATTTGGAACAATCGCCGCTAACGCATCAACATCTGCAAGCGATAAAAGAGTCTGCCCATCATCATCATCAGCGTCATTTTCTTCCTGCTGCACAATTATGTTTTGTAACCCAAGCGATTGAATCTGAGACATGGTTTTGCGCCGGGCACCTTCTCCAATTGCCAACATGGATATAACAGCAGCAACACCAAAAATTATCCCCAAAATTGTAAGCAGCGATCGAAGCTTATGGTTTAAAACGCCTTCAATACTAATACGAAGCTGTTCTTCGTTTAAAAAAGTAAAACGCGATAACAGCTTGTTTTGCAGGATTTTTTCTACAAAAATATTCAAATAGTGTGATAGGTTCATAATCAGCCCATTATTATCACAGTTCCATTGGAGCCATTTTTATTTTTAGGTTTTCTCTTTTTCTTTGACTGATCTGATCCACCTGACTCTCCGGACAGCTGAATTTCATCACCATCTTCCAGACCATCTTCAACCACAATAAAATCTGAACTGGACTTCCCGGTTGTTATTTCAATGGGATCACCATCAGAATCATTAACCCAGGTTTTTTCATTTTCAACTGTAATGGCATCAATCGGAACGGACAACACATCCGGAATTTCATCGATAATAATTTGGGCATTTGCAGACATGCCGGGCTTCATTCTTTCGTCTTCTTCATTCAAATAAATCTCAACATCGAAAACATTTTTCTTTGTTTTCCGGTCACGATTTGCAAGCGCTGCGATTTCTTTTACCAGGCCGGTAAAAGTTGTATCCGGCACGGCATCCAGGGTAATATTTACCTTCTGCTCAACCGCAAGTTTGGCAATATCCACCTCGTTTATTTTAACGCTAACTTTCATTTTGTTGGCACCCGGGATTTCCATCAAAGCCTGTCCGCGCCAGGGAGACATCCCAACTTTCAGCTTAACCATCCCGCCGCCTTCCCAAAGTTCTTTATAAACTATAAGGCCATCCGCCGGCGAAACTATTCTCATCTTGCCCATATCATCCTGGGCACGCTTTACTTTTATTTCAGATTGCTCCACTTCCAGCTCTGCTTGTTTTAAAGCTGCTGCTTGTATTTTAATGGTCGATTGTTTTTTGTCAACCAATTGCTTGTAGCTGATCTCCGCTTTTTTTAGGCTAAATTCAATTTCTTTTCGCTTATTTTCAGATTCATAAACAGCATTTTTTGCCCGTAACCTGCTTTGCTCCAAAGAATAAGATTCCAGCTTTATATTACTTACTAAATCTGACATATTACTTTTGTTATTGGCCATGGTACTTGCAAGGTTGGCCTTAGCTTTTTCAAGATTATTTTGAGCTTCAAGTAATTTTTGCTGGAATTCTGCCGTATCAAACTGGATAAGAAAATCGCCTTCTTTAACAATACTTCCTTCCGGTGCCAGCCGTACAATACGCACGTTTCGCCAAATATTGGATGGGGCTTTTACAATGTGAGATTCCAGTGATTTTAATTCACCGTCAACAGGCAAATCTATTACAAATGGTTTTCTTTCAACTTTAAACAAAAGTGCTTCCGTACTGCTACTCATAGCACTTACTATTACAATGAGAACAAGAATCATCAAAATCGAAAGAACTATTTTATTTTTCTTGTAACGGTTAAAAAGTTTTAACATTTTTTCTCCACATTTACGGATATCAAAAACTATGTGTCTGTTATTCCTGTATGTTTTTACAAGAATCTAAATTTTGTTTTCATCAAAATACAACTAACAGAGGATGGATTCCCGATAATCTCGCCAAAGAGGGACAGGAATGACAAATGTTGGTTGAATACGATTTATTTACCGGCTAAAAGATCGCCCTCAGTTCCATGCCTACAGCAAGGTCTCCTTTTATATATGCCTTCCCATCACGAAGAGTATGGATTTTTACAGCGACTTCTCCATTGTCTTTCTCTCGTACATAAAACTTCTTGTCCCGCTCTTCAACACACCAGCTCGGTACCTCAAACATGTTTTTAGCAGAGTCAATTTCCACAACGGCAACTGCAGATAATCCTGGTTTGAGCCGATAATTTGTTCCTGGTAATAAATGAATTATCATTTCATAAGTTTTTAAATTATTGGCCCCATCAGCTTTTTCAACAATTTTTGAAATACTGTGGACTTCTCCACTAAACAATGAATCGGGATATGCTTCAATTGTAATATTTGCCTTTTGTCCTTCCATAACCAAAGGACGGTCAATCTCATTTAATTTTACTTTGACCTGCATTGCATCCAAATCGGGAATTGCCATAATAGGTGAACGTGGCCAAACAGAATCACCCACTTTAATTTTTTCACCGCCTCCGCTCATTCCTCTTTGTCTCTGATAAATAACCATACCGCCTTTTGGTGCGATAAGTATCATATCAGCCAGTTTATTTTTTGCACGTGAAATTCTAACTTCGGCCTGACGAATTTCCAGATGTACTAAATCTGCTTTCTTTTGATTGATTATTTTTGATGAGGCCAGGTTATCTTTCGTTTTTGAAAGATTCAGGATTGTTTTCTCAAGCTCCAGTTGTGCTTCTTTCAACCGGACATCAGACTCAAACTTTGCCTGTTCGACCCTGCTAAGATTTATTTTATATTGTAAGTTCAGTTGCTGCAGTTGGTTTTCCTTTTCTTTCAAACTCACTGCATTTTGTTCTAAAACTTCCCAATATTTTTCCTGCTGAATTTCGAGCTGAGCCAGTGCTTCATCCAATTCGGACTGTGCCGTTTCTGTATTAAAGTAAACAACCGTATCTCCTTGATGTACAAAACTTCCTTCTTTGGCAAGATGTGCAATTCGATACTCCATATTCCAATCGCTTGGCGAAAGAATAAATGTATTGTTTACAGATTCAAGCTGCCCGGATTCTGAAATTGTAATTACAGATGGCTTTTTAACTTTGAAAAGATTTTTTGATGATGTACCTGAATTTCCATCACATCCGGAGAAAATAAAAAAAAGGGTAAAAATACAAAGAGTAAAAAAAAATCTTTTTATACGCATAATGAAGATAACTGTAGGTGAATGGTCGGTTAAATTAGATAAAAAAAGTTTGCTGAACAAACCTATCACTCTGTTTTATTCTAAAAGTTCCATTAATGCAGATCTATTTAATAAGAATTAATTTCGTTGAAACTTTTGCCTTTGCAGTAGTAAGTGTTGCAAAGTAAACACCAATGGAAAAAGTCCTGTTTAATTCAGAAAAATGATAGCGAAAAAAAATGGTTTTTTGTTCATTTTTAAATGCCAACATAAAATTGAATAACAAGAAATTGTAACTGTGAATTAATAGGCTGTCAAATTATAAAAAAAAAGAGTGATGTTCAAATACCATCACTCTTTTTATAAGAAAACTTTTTATATCAATCATCCAAAAATTGCTTGTAATATATAGTAAAAAATAATTGCCCCAATAGCTCCAACCGGGATAGTTATTATCCATGAGATAAAGATGTTTGTGACAACTTTTAGGTTAAGTGCTTTAATACCACGCGCAAACCCTACACCCAAAACACCACCAACCAGCGTATGTGTTGTACTTACAGGGATACCTAGTTTGGAGGCCAACACGATTGTTATAGCGGCAGCAAATTCTGCAGCAAAACCACGTGATGGTGTAAGCTCAGTAATCTTTTTACCAATTGTCATCATTACACGCCATCCCCAGGTGGACAATCCAATAACAATCCCAAGACCACCTAATCCAAGAACCCAAATTGGAACAGCTGATTTAGCAGCAAAACTTCCTGTTGAAATAACTGTAATTACTGCAGCAAGGGGGCCAACAGCATTTGCAACATCATTAGCGCCATGTGCAAAGGCTACAAATCCGGCGCTTAGTATCTGTAGATAAACAAATATTTTTTCTACTGTTTTATAATCTGAGCTTTCTGTGCTGGTATCTAGTTTTCTGGACAGATCGTTATGTAATGTGCTAAGATCACCAACAACGTTTGACAACTCACTACCTAATTGCCCATCTGATTTTGCCAGCGCTTTTTGTAGATGTACAAGTGCTTTGTCTATTCTTTTGCCCACTGCCGCCGGTTGTTTTACATTAAGTTTTTCTTTTTGCTCAACATGTTTAATTCTTTTAACCAGAAATGAACTTATTATTGCTGCAACAACACCAACAATAATTGCTACCAAAAAGGCCTCACTAAAACCCAGATCAAGTTTCAAATTTTTCAATCCTTTGAATACCATTGCCAGGGTTAATACAAGAAAAACAAAAAAGACAAGATAAGGAGTCATTTTTTTTGCGATCCTTACAGGGTCATCGCTATAAAAAATCAGCCTGCGAATAAGCATAAAAATGAGATAACTGATTGTTCCTGAAAGCAGTGGGGAAATAACCCAACTGGCAGCAATGGAGCCAACTTTAGCCCAATCAGCCGCATGCATACCGCCGTACATAACACCAAATCCTAAAACAGCCCCAACGATTGAGTGCGTTGTGGAAACCGGCCAGCCAAAATAAGATGCTATTTGAAGCCACACGGCTGCTGCGAGTAAAGCCCCAATCATCCCAAAAACAAGATCAAACTCATTTCCTAAAAAGAGTTCCGGACTAATAATTCCTTTTCGTATCGTTTCTGAAACATGTGTTCCTACCAAAAAAGCACCGGCAAACTCCAAAACAGCAGCAATAATTACAGCTCTTTTAACCGTTAAGGCACCCGACCCAACTGACGTACCCATAGCATTTGCCACGTCGTTTGCACCAATACTCCAGGCCATGTAAAACCCAGCTCCCAGCGCTATTATCAATAAAATTGTGGTAACTTCCATTATTTCCTCTAAACCAATTAATAAGATTAGTTGTTAACTTTAATTTGTTTCTATCAGGCTGGATATTTTATAAGCCAGTTTTTCAGATAAATTGGATAATGATGAAACTGTTTGGATGATGTTTATCCAGAGATTAAAGCTGGCATAATCCAATTTGGTTTCCATATTATACAGTTTCTTTAATATTCCGCGTTGCATAATATCTACTTCATGTTCTAAAAACGCCACATCATTAACCATTTGCTTTACCCTCTTGGCTTCAGCACCGCCGAATGATGACTGTAAAAGACGTTCCAATTCATGAATAATTTGATGGACGCTTTCTACTGCTCCGGTATTCTTATCAAGAAAAGCTTTTAATTCTGCTTTAAGGCCTTTTATTGGCTCAATCTTTTTCAATGTCATTATAACAGCTACATCTTCTGCAGCATCGGCAATTGAATCCTGCAAAGAAAGAATTTGTAAAAGATCGGCACGGTTAATTGCTAAAAATAGTCCTCGCGGTAAATTTGAACGAATATCATTCTTTGTTAAATCTGCAGAGTGTTCCAGGTCAGATATTTCATCAGTAAGTTTTAAAAGGAGTTCGGAATCATTTTTAACAAATGCCTCATACAGGTCATCTAATTTATTCACACATTTTGCCACTTTTTCCATATGGGTTTGTAATGGTGTGAAAGGTGAACGGGAAAATAAATTTTCCATTAAACTCATAAAAAATTCCTCCGATTTTTTTTATTCTTGTAACTTCGATCTAAAAAAATTATAATAAGCATTTTACAATGACGCAAAACCTAATAAATCGAAAAGCTATCTTCTTATTATTTAAAAACGCAATCATTTAATTTAACACAATCTTAACAAAAATTTAATAAAAAAAATAAATTACTTGGAACTTTCACACCTTTTGGAGGACTAGAATGGGTTCAAAAATAGAAGGCGATGTTTATTATCCATCCAAAGAAGTTATAAAACAGGCCAATGTGCAGGATTATGACAAGATGTATAAACGGTCTATTGAAGATCGTGAAGGCTTTTGGGCAGAACAGGCGGAACAGCTTGAATGGTACAAAAAATGGGATAAGGTTCTCGATGACAGTAAAAAGCCTTTCTATAAATGGTTCACGGGCGGAAAAACCAACATCATTCAAAACGCTATAGACAGACACCTAAAAACTTGGCGCAGGAATAAACTGGCCCTTATTTGGGAAGGTGAACCGGGCGATCTTAAAACTTATTCTTATCATGCCTTAAACCGCGAGGTATCAAAGTTTGGAAATGTTCTCAAAAGCATGGGTGTACAAAAAGGTGATGTGGTTACAATCTACATGCCCCAGGTTCCGGAGTTAGTAATTGCCATGTTAGCATGTGCCAAGATTGGAGCTGCACATAGTGTGGTTTATGGCGGTTTTAGCGTGGAAGCCCTTGCTGAAAGAATTGAGGATGCTGAGAGCAGGGTTTTAATTACGGCTGACGGTGGATATCGTCGCGGTAAACCAACTCGTTTGAAAGACATAGCCGATGCAGCGATTAAACGTTCTCCCAGGATTGAAGTGTGTATTTGTGTAAAACGTACCGGTGAAGAATGTTATATGGAAAATGACCGTGATTTCTGGTATCATGATTTAATGGGATTGCCAATTGCCAATGCCAAATTAAAAACCGAACAGACCGATGCCGAAGATATGCTTTTTATCCTTTATACTTCCGGTACAACAGGCCGTCCCAAAGGACAGGTTCATACTCACGGCGGCTACAGCGTTTATACCTCAACAACACACAAAATGGTATTTGATGTAAAAGATGACGACCGTTGGTGGTGTGCTGCCGACCCTGGTTGGATTACAGGTCATAGCTATATTGTTTATGCACCTTTGATTAATGGATCCACTGTAATGATGTATGAAGGTGCGCCAAACCATCCATATCCGAGCCGCTGGTGGCAAATGGTTGAAAAATATGGAATCACGATTTTATATACATCACCAACAGCTATACGTGGCCTAATGAGATTTGGTGATGCATGGCCGGAAAGATATGATATTTCATCATTGAGATTACTTGGTTCGGTAGGAGAGCCGATCAACCCGGAAGCATGGAAATGGTATCACAAGGTTATTGGAAATGAGAAGTGCCCAATTATGGATACATGGTGGCAAACTGAAACAGGCGGATTTATGATTACGCCATTACCAATAACGCCACTCAAACCCGGCTCGGCAACCAAACCATTTTTTGGAAATGAAGTCGCCGTTGTCAGCGATGAAGGTAAAGAAGTAAAGGCCGGTGAAGAAGGTAAATTGGTTATTAAAAATCCATGGCCGGGAATGGCGCGAACCATTTTGAATGACGAAGAGCGTTATGTAAATACCTACTGGAAAAGCTATGAAAAACAGGGCTGGTATGAGGCCGGTGATTCTGCACGTATTGATAAAGATGGTTATGTCTGGGTTATTGGCCGGATTGATGATGTAATAAAAGTAAGTGGCTATCGTCTGGGAACAGCAGAAATTGAAAGCGCTCTTGTTAGTCACGCATCTGTTTCTGAAGCGGCGGCAATTGCCCTTCCTCATGAACTAAAAGGTAACGCAATTCATACTTTTGTAATTTTAAAGGCCGGAGAAGCAGAAAGCAAAGAACTAGCTGCTGATTTGCAAGATCATGTTGCATCGGAGATGGGCCCAATTGCTAAACCGGAAACAGTGAAATTTGTTGATGCATTACCCAAAACAAGAAGCGGGAAAATAATGCGTCGTGTTTTAAAAGCCAGGGCGCTGGGTCAGGATGAAGGCGATTTAAGTACTTTGGAAGAATAGTCGAAACATCATAAAATAAAAAGGCTCTGGTTTTCAACTGACCAGAGCCTTTTTATATTGATAATTCTAAAACACAGATAGTGTTATCTTTTTTAATAACAATCACAATCATCATCATGTTCTTCAGAGTCAGCATCCCAATAGTTCAAACTAATATCAAATGAATCATAGTCCGTGATGGACAAAGTTTGTTTTGAGGATGTCCCGTATCCCGATGGTAAAAGCGCCGCATAGTAAATACTAAAGCTTTCCACCTCATAACCTTTGTTATAAATTGAAACATTGCCCTTTACCTCAGCTGCACCATCATCCCCAACATTTTCAACAGTGGAATTAAGGACATATTTATAAACAGGAACAGTCGCCTCCCAGTGAGTCCCATTATAAAATCCTTGAACTGCGTCCGGTGGTAAACTATCACACAAAATAACCTGATACTCTCCTGTGTTTAAGCGTTGAATATTTTGTGAAGTAATTATAACATCCGGTTCCTGGATACACCCGGTAAAAAAAATAACTGCTAAAATTGAAAGTTGTAATCCTAATTTCATCTCATTTTCCTTATTTAGTTAAATCTATAAACAAGGAAATCAATTATCATGCCGCTTTTAAAAGGTGCGTTTTCAATGATAAAATTGGATTTTATTTAATTTCTGTAAACGGAATTATCTATTTATGTTAACATGATTTACAAATAGTGAAAAAGTTTAGTGTTATTGAGTTGTACTCATTTTTAAAATTTTTAATCTCCTGAGTGTATTTTCCTGTTGGAATACTTCTGAGCTAAGTTTGAGTCACTAATAATTTCATTTAAAATATCAACTTTTTCATTATGTGTTTTTTGTACAAAACTATAAAACTCATCCTGTCCTAGTCCTGACCCAATAGCCCCACCAAAAAGACCGCCTAATAAAGAGCCAAATAAAAGACCTGTAACCTTCTCCATGGCATTTCCCACGTCAGTAAACAAACCGTTTCCTTTATTATTCCCACTAATACTTGCCCCAAGTATTGCCCCGCTTGTTACACCGATTAAAATTCCAGTACCTGTGTATGATTCCCGCTCTCGCCTAAGTGTTGCAATTGAATCCACTGGAATTTTATAAATCTTATCAAATACTTTTACTTGCAAAGAGTCTTTTACCAATGTATCTAAAACAACTTTGGAATACGGCTGATTTGAATAAGTTAATATATCCCAGGTTTTTGCCTGCCCATGGATATTGCCAAATATCAAGAATGGGACAAAAAATAATAAAATGCGCATATTAAACCCTCTTTCTAAAAAATTGTTTAGTAAAAATATTATTTTAGTCAAAAGGATTGTCAAACTGATGCAATTAGTTTGTCAATTTTATGTAAGAAAGAAGTTTATTCAAAAGGGAAGGTAAAAATAGCTGTTAAAAAATTAAAACCCCATTATCCTTCAACAGCTTTTTTAAATCCGGAGGTAAGCCAAAAAATTCATCAATAAAACCATTCATCTCATCGATAGTTTTATCGGAAAGCAGCATCATTACATCATCCATAGCTGCACCACCAATCATAAAAGGCATTTGCGAAACAGCCATTTTATTTCCAACAAATTGAGCACCGATTTGGTATTCTGTTAGTTCTTTCACCGATGTGCCCTTTATAACACAGTTGGAAATCCACTCATCTATTTCAAAAGTACCGTCTTCCAGTTTTTCCACTAAGCCTTCGCGCATTTCATCAAAATGGGCATTTTCTATAAAATAGTTTTGAATATTACTTAATGATTCGCTGGAATAAACACTCATAAATTTTTGGTGACAATTTAAACAAATTGCGTATTCAAAAATGGTGTCAGTGCTGGAATAGTCTTTATATCGTTTTATAGCTTTTTCAATAATATACTGTGTATGATTATCAAGCAGGTTGCACTCACAATTAAGGCATTTCATAAAAGGTGCATTGGTTTCATCAGAATAAAATGCCTGTGGAATATCCACTAAAATTGGTTTTTTATCTTGCATGATCATGAGTTTTGTGTTGGTGTCTGTTTAAAATATATAAAATCTTTATCCGTTTCAAACATATTGAGGATTGGAATTTAAAACCATTTAGAGGATTATTTATCGCGGGTAAGTTTGCGGATTATATCTTGATGTTGCGGAAATTGCATTGACAACTCTTCACGATCAGGCATTTTAAAATCATCAAAGTCAAAACCGGGAGAAACTGTACATCCAACCAAAGAAAATGATTCTTCGAGGTTTACAGTTGCGCCAAATAACCAACCGGATTTAACAACAATTTGTAAGCTTTCTTTTTCAGAAATTTCTTTGCCCAGATTCAAAGTAAAATATTTTCCATTCGGATCAATTACGTGAATGGTCAATGACGAGCCATCATAAAAATGCCAAATCTCATCTTGCTTTATGCGATGAAATGCGGAGAACTCACTTGATGTCAGCAAGAAATAAATAGCGGTTGAAAATGAGCGGTCACCTGTAAAACGATCCGGCAGGCTTTCAGTTAAAACTATCTCTGATGAGCGATATGTTTCTTTGAACCAGCCTCCTTCAGGATGTTTAATAAGACCGAGTTCCTTAATCCAACTTTCAGCTGATCTTGACATTTTATCTTTTCTTCCCTGGCCACGTATACCAAGACCGGGCCAATAGTATTTCTTCAGTTTTTAATTTTTATTCTTCAATCTTGTTTCTTCGCTCTTTTTTCCATTAAAACGTTTCTTGCCTTGCTGATAAACATTCTTTGTCATTCTTTTAATTTCGCCGCCGGCTTCTTTAATATCGTGGCGTCGTTTCATAATTGTAAAAATGCCAATAATGGCTGGAATAATGGCGTTGATAAAAAATACAAGCAAAGAGATTCCAACTGCCGCAGCCCCCGGAACGCTGTATTGCGCAAGGAAAAAAACAGCCAGGTTTTCCCGCACACCTAACCCGGAAACTGAAATCGGAATTAACCCTGCACCCCAGATGAAAACAGTTACGATCCCCGTTTGAAAAAGTGTAACATCAAAAGACTGGTTAAGCAGGTAAAAATATTGCAAAGTAATACAGGCAAAAATTGGCAGGGAATGAATCAATGAAGTAAAAAAGATTTTTGGATATGCAACTTCCTTTTCCTGAAATTTTTGAAAACGTTCTTTTTTTAAAAAAATGGGGGAAAGAAAAAATCCGACAATTATTAAGGCACCAACAATCCAAAGTAAATTATAATCCGGGAAAACGATGGATAAAGCAAAAGAAACTAAAACAACTTTCAGGGCTGTCTGGAAAATTTTTTCAACACCAAAAGCGATAACTTTACCACGTTTTCTACCCTGCAATAAAAAAACTTTTGTCACTTCGGCATGACCTCCGGGAATCATCAAGCGGAGAGCAAATCCTGCAAAAAAAGAAGGAAGCAGATCTTTAATCCTGTAATGATGAGAATGGCTTTCAATCAGATATTTCCATAAACGAAATTGAAGCGATAGATTAATCAGTGCAAAAAGTAGTACAATTATTATAGTTTCGATTTGAAGGTTAAGTAAGGTTTCAACCATCTTTTGACGGTCTACCTTATACAAAATCCAGCCTAAAAGAATTAGGCCAATAAAATACTTCAGGCTGAAAACAAAACGTTCTTTTATTATTTCACGCACAAATTACTTTCGGTTTAAACTGACCAGACGGCCAGCATTGATAATAGAATAAATGCAAAGATATTTACGAAAGAATAAATCAGCAAAATTGAATTTAATTTAAAAAAAGTTAGAATTTTTCCCTGCCGGTAAACATTTTTAAATGCCAAAAATGTATGTACCCAAATGGCTAAAATGCTCCCAGCGATCACCCATCCATTTGGAATTAGAATTGCAATAATCAGGTACATAAAAAGAAGTGAATGGACGTGCAGAGCAAATATCAGGTGATTAAAATAAAATATTTTCTGCCGGATATAAAACAGTTTAAGAAGCAGTGCAAACAAAGGTAAAACAAGGAACATAATTTTAGGGATTTGCCGAATCAGTTCACTCCAAAAAATGGCTATGCCTTTGCTCCCTTGAGAAAACATATATTCAGCTTTTTTTTCCAATTCCCTTAAGAAGCCAACAGAGGCTGTGTCCTCGCCGGAAAATGTTATATTTACATTTTGACTTTTCCAAACTGTTTTTCGATAAATATAACCTGTATCAATCCTGCTAAAAAATAAGTCCTTCGATTCCTGCGAATAATTCACTTCATCCAACAACTTTTCCATAAGCTTCTTATCGGCTGGTTTCGAAACCCGACCATTACGTTTAAAAAATTTGAATACGGAATAAATTTTTGTTGAATAATAACTTGATAAAGTATCATTAATCTGAGGATTTGCATATTCGAGATACTCTTTTATACTATCAACAAAACTGCTTGTAAAGTCACGTTTTTCTTTTTTTTCAAGTTTATAATTTATGCCTAAATCGAGCACTAATTTTTCACGAATATCTTCAGGGATATCTTGTTTATATGAGCCTAAAAATTGCCGCAGGCTGTCAGCAGTGACATTATGTTTTTGCTGTTCTTCAATTTGAAAAGGATCAACTTTACTGCTTAGAGAAAGAATTAGAAAAAAAAGAAAGGTTGTAAATATATACAACCGCAAGGGTAAGATATAGGTATTTCTTCTACCTGAAACGTACTCTGTTGTTAAGTGACCGGGTTTACCAACAAGCGGCCAAATACTTCTAAAAAACTTACTGTCAAAAGTAAAATAATCACCCAGTAAATCTTTTAAAATTTGAGCTAAATGTATTTGTTTATGCGAATTGATTTGTCCACAATTTGGGCAATAATTATTATCACCGATATGCGTTTTACAATTATGGCAAATATCGTTTTTTAAGAATTTCTTCGGCATTATTTTTTTTAAGTGAGTTGAACGGTAAGATTAAAGATTTAAGAGAAAAGAAACAAGAGTTTGAAAGGCTTGTTTGTCATATTTAAAAGTTTACCACTTACCTGCATAGTCAAGTTTTATCGGGCTTGTTTTGTATAAAAGGTAAGCATAATTTGTTGCTGTAATTTGGCGAATGTGCAGCAAATCATGAGCAATCCAGTTTGCCAGCAATTGTTCTGCACTCACCTCGCCTGCTTTTGGATGCAGATAACAGACCTGCCAATTTGGATTACTAAGATTATAAAGCCACTCTATTGATTTCTTTCTTTCGGCTAAGAACTGGTTCAGGGTTTCATCAAAATTTTTGCCGCTATAATTGCGTGATCTTACCCAACCCTGTGGATCAATCGCCGGCCAGGCCTCTCCCGGGTTGTTCAAAGTAAAGTCAATTCTTTGACGGAAGTCTTCTTTTTCTTCATCGAGCAGGTGGCAAACAATTTCCAGCATTGACCACTTATTTTCATTAGCCTTCCAGGAAATTTGTTCTTCTGTGATGTTTTTAAAAAGACTCTCAAAAACGAGACCGTTCTTTTCCAGCTTAAGGATTATATCTTTACTTTCCATTTAACAAACCTTTCCATCACCATCCAAATAACAAGAATCACTTTGAAATTTTTGCCATTGTGTCATCAGCTGTTTTGTATCATTTAGAAAAGCTGTAATTGCGCTTTTACCGCTAATCCGCTTTTCATTCTCTATAATCAGAGGTAAGTTTCCTTGCTCCTCTTTTGTAAGATCGAGAGTATTGCCAATTTTATATGCTAAAACTATTTCTCTAAAACCGGCTTCAATTTCATCACAAAAAGCACAATCTTTCTTTTTATACAAAGTGATCACTTTGCTTCACCATTTTCAAAATGTTCATTAAAAAAGAGGATATGATACTTTAGAACCCGTGTCCAGTAATCCCAGCTATGGCCACCGGGGCGTTCCACATAATCATGGTCAATATTGGCATCTAATAGTAGTTTGTGCAAATTACGGTTGTCATTTGCGAAATAATCATCTACACCGCAATCAATTAAAATAGCAAGCTTTGCCGAACGAATTTGTTCAATCATATTTACAATGGAGTTTTCTTTCCAACGCTCCGGATATTCTTCGAATGAACCCAATTTTACAGCCAGCTCTTTCTTAACCGAAGAATTTGGTAAATCAACAACTCCGCTCATATTTCCTGCTGCTGAAAATAAATCCGGATGCCGGATTGCCAGGTACAATGCCCCATGTCCACCCATACTTAATCCGGTTATTACTCTTTTGTTTTTAGATTTTATTGTCGGGTATTTTGAATCAATAAAAGTGACCAGTTCACTGGCCACAAAAGTTTCATACTGGCTTTCTTTCACTTCCGGGCTGTCTAGGTACCAACTTGCTTTAGAACCATCCGGGCAGATAATAATACATTGATATTGCTCAGCCAGAGGTTTTAAATCCATGTGTGACGACCAATCTTTATGGCTGCCACCATAGCCATGCAGAAGATATACTGATGGAAATTTTTGGACATTTCCATTTTCAGGAATCACAACAACTGTAAAAATTTCTTTCTCCATTTTGGGGCTATAAACCAAAACTGTATCAACTGTTGCAGATTGGCAAAATCCAATCAACAATAAAAAAAGGATAGAAAACAGAGCACATTTACTTCTCAGGTTCATTTGTTTCCTTTGGTTTAGAAATTAATTTACTAAGATAATTACTTACAATAAGCAGTAATCCGCCAAAACCTATAAATAAAATAATCCGCCAAATTGTTTCAAGTTCGGAGAGGTCAACAATAAAAAGCTTTCCGACCACAATAAAAATTGTAGCCGATCCAAGATAACGTAACTCCACTTTAGAATTACGCAGCCCGAATACAAAAACTATTAAGGCCAAAATACCCCAACCAGTTGTAACCAACGCCTGCCCATTATCGAAACCTTGCAATTCCCTTAAAAGCCAACCCATAATACCAATGTGCATAAAAGCAAAATTCAATATAGATTGTTGATGATTTCTTATTAGGTATGCAGAATGGCCAAGCATTAAGATAAAACCTAAGTCCGTTAGAGAACGCCTATTAAAAATAAACGGAGAACTTGCACTTAGTGTAAATAATCTTATTAGAAGTACAAATCCCATCACACTGATAAAAACTTTAGATAACGTTCTAAGTTTTGAATCGTTGGTTCTTTCAGCAATTAAAAATAGAATCCAGGACTCTGTAGCTAAAACAAAAAACTGTGTGTTTCCATCAAAAATAAGTAAAAAAGACCAGGTTAAAAGTAAGGTTGCGGTTAATCCATGTAAATAAAACAGATTTTTTAATTGATCATGCAGACGGTATTTTATAAATAACCAAAAATAAACCAGGCTTAAGGCCATTATAATCCATCCGGTAGTTTCCTTAGAAAAACTCCAGATTATAGGAACCAAAACCATTCCGACGATTGGTGTACTTAAAGAAAGAAAATAAAGATGGCGACGGACGAAATCGGCAAACTGCCTGGAAACCCTGTTATCAAGTGTATCAAGATTAGGATTTGGCCACTTCTCGGGATTAGCAAGATGCAAAAACTCTCGATAAACCGGCAAAGCCCAAAGCGAAAGCCAGGTTATTATTATCCCGATTTGAACACTCCATTTTTCAAGTAAATATCCAAACTCGGAAGCAGGCAAATTATAAACAGAAATTGACCACACAATCCATCCACCCCAGGATGTGACCCAAAGTAAAGCCCGCCATCCACGCTTCATATAAGTAACACTGGATCCGATGATTAATAGCGATGTATAACTTGCCAATCCAGGAATATTGCTTTCTCCAGTGTACAATAGAAATGGAGTCAGCAGTCCGCCAATAATCCCAATAAGCGACAAAACGGGTTCATCCTGGCGCAGCGCTAAAAGAAAGGCGGAAATTGTCACCAGGATCATAAAGGCAAAAGCCATTCCATGTGAAATAAGACCATACAGCTGAAAGGCGGAAAATATCGTAATGTAATAAGTGGCAATTCCGCCACCTAGGAGAAGACGGCTTAGCATTTTATTTCGATCGTACAAGCGTAAGCCAAAAATAAACAAAATAATTCCAAGCCCGATACCAAATAAAACGCGGACAAGCGGTGTTATCCAGCCTTGATCAATTGAATATTTGAACAGAAAAACGGCCCCGAATAAAAGCAGGCCAATACCTAAACGCCCAAGCCATTTTTCACTGCTTTGGGTTTGATCTTTCTTAACCTTAGCTTTTATTTCTTTTTTTAGATTATTTATTGGCGGTGAGATAAATGGATTTTCTGTTTTTTTTACCGGAGTAGGCGGTTGTGGTTCTTGCCTTTTTTCCGGTGAAAGTTTTGCAACAACTTTTTTAAGATCGGCAAGTTGTTGTTCCAGGTCTTTAACACGTTGCTCGAGGGGATTTTCCATAATACCAGGTTCCTATAAAATCACCATATTGTATCAAGTTTTGAATATTGAAGAAGTTTTTTATCGGCTGTAATTAAAGGTATAGAGTTAACAATTGAAGTTGCTGCGATTATCCTGTCTGCAGGATCTTTATGTAAGTCATCGAATTGAACTGATTGAACAAGAATGTCGAGAGACAAATCTAACAACAAAAGCCTTTGATCTTTTCTTGTTAATGATATCCAACGAATTATATCAATCTCCAGTTTAACTCTTTTCTTTTTTACTAACTGGGCCAGCTCCCAACCCGAAATTGGGCTTATAGCAAGTGATTTTTCATTATTAATTGCGTCTAAGGCTGGTTTCGATAGATGCTGAAATTGTTTTGTATAATAAAAAACCCAAACATGAGTATCCAATAGAAGCATTACAAATCCCACTCATCTTCAGCTACAGGTTCTGTAGGATCTTTATAAAAACTGACCGATCCTTCTAATTCTTTTTGAGCTTTTTCCCATTCTGTTTTAGGGGAATAAGGAACTATCTTCGCAACGACCTTATTATGCTTTTTAACAAGAAGCTCATTTCCATCCTGTTCAATTTTATTTATATAAAATGACAATTTTGACTTTAGTTCTTTAATGGCAATTGCATCCATAATAATGCTCTCTTTTTTATAACCATAAAAAAGTAGTCATTTTTTGCCGATATGTCAAATAATACAGATGGAAAACCTAAAATGCTTTTAACACCACCATAGTCATGTCATCATGCTGCAAAGCATCCCCGGCAAAATTGCGGATTTCTGTGACAGCTTTATTGACCAAATCTTTGGCAGAACCATTGTCGTTTTCGTTTAAGAATTTTAAAAAACGTTCTTCACCATATTCTTCTTCGCGCTCATTCATTGCTTCTGTAAAACCATCCGTATAAAAGATAAGTGTATTGCCTTTTTCAAGCTGAAGCTCCCCTTCAACCAGGGTTTTGGTAAAGATTTCGCCAATTTCCAATCCCAAACCAATTCCATCCGGCTGCAGCCATTGCGGGTCTTTTTTATTCTGGTTTAAAACAATTGCCGGATTATGCCCTGCCCGGGAAAAAATTAGCTTTCGGCTAACCGGATCGATCACAGCGTAAAACATGCTTACATACCAAGATCGGTCGATGGTGCGGTACATGAGATTATTAACTTTTGAAAGCACTGTTTTGGGCGACAGAGTGGATTCCGCATGCGATTGCAAAATGCCTTTTGTTAGTGTCATATAAATGGCCGCGGGAACTCCTTTACCGGAAACATCTGCAATAGCAATTCCCAGCTTCCCATCTTTTAAGTGAATAAAATCAAAATAATCTCCGCCAACTTCCAACGCAGGGATGCAGACGCCGGCAATATCATATCCTTTTAAAGAAGGTTGTTCCTTGGGAAGTAAGCCAAGTTGCACTTTCTTGGCAATTTCCAGCTCCTGCTGCATGCGTGTTCTATCTTTGATTCTTCTAATATGTGGCGGTTCCATCTCAACAGTATATTTGAATGATTTTCCTTTTAACAACCCGATAATCCCAATAACCAGCATGATTACAAAAACACTTAATATCAAGATTCCATCAAACATATAGCCGGATACACCTGAGGCAAATAAGAAGCGCACACCTTGCAGGGTAATAAAAAATGAACCCGATGTTATTGATGCCAATAATCCATACTGAAGAAAAATCCAGCCCTGAATAATACCTAAAACAAAATATGGGATAAGCGTGTAATACGATGGCCAGAATTCAAACAGGTTTCCAAAAAACACATTGACAAAAGCATAACCAATTGCAGAGATTAATAATCCATAAAAAGTAGACCTGGTTTTGTTTTTAAAATAAACCAGTAAAAATTTCCTGAAAAATATTTCATCAAAAAGAGCAAAATAAATGACAGAAGTTGCCAATGTCAGACTTGGGAAATAGTTGGAAAAATAAGACAAATTTCCTTTTACTTCAGCTTGTGCACCAAAAATATTTATCATTGAATAATTAACAAGTTGCAAAAATCCAAAAAGAATAGCGCCATAAGCCAATCCGATTGGAACTTCAAATCCTATATTTTTTGTAATAAAGTTTCTGTTTAAAATGCTGTCAATCCCACTCAAATATTTTGATTGCCGCCCCTGAAGTTCAAAATCTCCATTTGCCCAGGCAGTGAATGTATTTGTAAATAAAAATATATATGTTATAGTCATTTGAACACCAAGAAGAACAAACTTCATATATAGGCGACCAAGACTAGCAATATTTGTCCCAAAAGCCCATAAATCCCAAGTGTTGATGGCCATAATTACCAAAACAAAATAAGTGCCAATCCCAGCCCAAACGGCCTTTTTAACACTAATTTTACCATCATGATAACGTTGAAGAAAAAGTACTAGACTTAGCAGTGTTAATCCCAGGTATACGAAAATAGCAATTATATTAAACAAAACATTTGCGCCTCCAAAAGAGTCGGCATTTGCTTCCTGAGGTTCATTAAAATAGTGGTTGACACTGTTTACTTTTTTTCCGATTAAACTTACCGCAATAATATCTTTTGCTTCAGTTTGGGCTACATTTTTCTCATACTGAAGGCGGGTTTCAGAACGGTTTTCCTTTTCCTGGTGTCTTGTGTCTTCAACAGAATAGTTTTCTAAGGATAGGTCATCAATGCTTTCAATAAACTGTTCAGCAATTTGCGCAGCCTGCTCTGCATTTACAAACTCAGCTTTTTGTGAATCGGGTGGTGAGTGAAAGAAGGATACGAATTTCCCGGAAGGTGATATACGGACACGCATATAATCTTCATCAATATTTTTGGGCACATTTTTATAATACTCAAACTGCCAGAAACTTAAGGGTAGCTCTTCATTTTGGGCGATTTCGTTATACTTTTGCGCACCAAGTTCGGAAACCAAATAATCTGATCCTGTTCCATCAAAACTAAAGTAGCCAAATTCATAATATTGGCTATAATCAAATCCATAATTATCAAGAATTTCGTGGACTTTTTCAACAGCTTCACTTTTTGAAATTTTTGGAACACCAGCCAGATTTGGTGTAGTGTAATCGCTAAAATAAAAACCGAAATAAATTGAAGTTATGGCAACTATAGTAAATAAAGCTATTCTGGTTGATAAATTGGATCTCATTTCGCGCATCCCTTTATAAAATTTTCAAATTAGCAATACGGAGGTTATCAATAAAAGATACTTCTTGCAATAAATTTTAACCAACTTTTTGCAATGAAACCAAGGCAACATCAAACAGCATTATGTAAAAAACCGTTGTTTGGAGATGTTAACAAATTAGTCTAAATTGCAGTGCCATTTAACAAAAGAAAGGCTTCACTATGAAAATTTTTCTTTCTATCTCCATCACTGCCGCTTTTATTTTTTGCCAGTCTCCACAAGATCGAAATTTAAAACACGCCAGTCTAACTGCATCTACAAATATTGTTTTTGCTGATTCAAACCTTGCTGCAAAAATTGTCTCTACGGAAGATGATTTTTTAAAGGTGGTTAGTGCCTGGGACAGGTCTTCTTCTATGCAATCTTCTACACCTGTTTCAAGAGAAACTTATATAGAACATTTAGCTAAGAATGTAATAGAATGGCCAGATAGTGAAGTCCATAAAATTTCAACATTTTCTAAAAAAGTAGGGCCACGGTTAGAAGAGCTAAATCTAAACCTGCCAAAAGATATCATCATGATTAAAACAACTTCCAATGAAATTGGTGGTGCAAGAACTGCATACACCCGCCAAAATGCAATAATGATAACCGCGCCAATGATAGAAAACACTCCTGATAGTGTTGTATACAAAATGTTTATTCATGAAATCGCCCATGTGTATTCACGCCACAATAAAATAAAAAGAGAAGAATTATATAACATCTTTGGATTTAAACAAACAAATGAAATTGACCTTCCTCAAGAATGGGATGATCGCCGCTTAAGCAACCCGGATGCTCCGGACTTAAACACAATTATAGATGTGGAAATAGAAGGAAAACCCACAACCTTGACACCTTTGATTTATTCTCGGGCACCAGTTTATGATGAAAGCAAACCGGGCGGAATTTTTCAAAGTTTTGGTTTTCAGTTAATGCAGGTGGAAAAAAAAGAAAACATTTGGCAGCCTGTTTTTTTTGATGGAAATCCAGTTTTACATAATCCAAGTCCCAAAACGCTGCCTGATTTTTGGAAGCAAATTGGAAAGAATACAAATTACATAATGCATCCGGAAGAAATTATGGCCTCGAATTTTGTTTTTCTGGTAAACAAAAAAACGGGCTTACCCAATCCTGAGATTCTCAAAAAAATGGAAGCAATTGTAAAAAATTAAATTTGGGAAAATTGCATATGCAAATTTTCGAAATAAAAGAGTACTCTATTGATATTTTAAACGCCCTAAATAAGTTACTCCCGCAACTTTCTGAAAGTGCGAAACCTCTTTCAAAAAACAGGTTAAAAAGTATCATAGATTCCGAGAGCTCATTTTTATTTGTAGCTGAAGACAAAATGAAAATATGCGGGATGCTCACTCTGGTTATTGTAAAAATCCCAACCAGTACCAAAGCTGTGATTGAAGATGTAGTTGTAGATAAAGAATCTTTAGGTAAAGGTGTTGGAAAAAAATTGACCCTGCATGCAATTGATTTTGCAAAAGAAAATGGAGTGTCCACGGTGAACCTGACTAGCTCACCGTGGCGTACCGCCGCTAATTCACTTTATAAAAAACTTGGTTTTGAAAAACGCGATACCAATGTTTATAAACTGGATATTTAAAAATCTCCAGATTAAGAGACTAATACAATAAGTTTTTTTCTCTTTTTTGCTTAAAAGAATCCAATCCTAAAGATATTAAAGTTTTTAATTCTTCTTTAGACGATCCACCCAGAATTGCACGCCTGATTTTTGATGAACCCGCCAACCGATCAAAATGTTTTCGTTTAAACTCTAACTGCCCTGGATACAGCTGGTACAAAGCATTGATTAAGAATACGCCCGTCTGATAAGATTTATACTTTTCTCTGTCATCAACAATTACCTTTAAACCATTGCATTTTTTATTTTCAAATTTGGGGCGAACAGCTTTTCCGGGAATTGTAACAGGGATAAAAGTGGTGTCTGTAAAACTAACTCCATCAAATTGCAACGATTCAAGATGATTTCTGAGATTTTTACTATCAATCCAGGGTGCGCCAAATATTATAAAAGGTTTGTCTGTTCCCCGCCCTTCTGAAAGGTTTGTCCCCTCGAGCAAACACATGCCGGGATAAACAGTTGCTGTTTCAAGATTGGGCATATTTGGTGACGGAGCTGTAAATGTTAATTCGGTTTGATCAAACCAATATTCACGTTTCCAGTTTTGTAAAGGAACAATGGTTAAATCTAAATTTGAAGATATCCAACTCTCCCCTTTAAATAATTTTGCAAGCTCACCAATCGTCATTCCATGCCGGACTGGAATTGGAAAGCGGCCAACGAAAGTTGATGTATCAGCACAGTTTCCTTCAACTATTTTACATGTAATTGGATTTGGCCTGTCAAGAACCACAAGCGGAATATTATTTTCTTCAGCGGCATCCATCACGTAACTCATAGTCCAAACATATGTATAAAAGCGGGCACCAATGTCCTGGATATCAAAAACCAATAAGTCCACATTTTTCAACATCTCACTATTTGGTTTTTTGGTTTTCCCGTACAAACTGTAAACCGGTATTTCAGCTTCAGTTTCTGATTCGATTTTTTGACCGTCCGCTGCATTACCTCGCACGCCGTGTTCCGGGCCAAATAGTGCTGCAACCGTAACATTTTTCATATCTTTAAAAACATCCGTTATATGTTGGCCTTTTGCATTAAGAGCAGTATGATTTGTTACGATCCCAAGTCGCTTTCCTTCAAATAAATGATAATAACTGCCAACCCGATCTAAACCGGTTTTAACAGTTTGAGCAGATGTAGACAATAAACTTATCAGTAGAAAAAAACAGATCCATTTAATAATTCTGACTTGCATAATATTTCCTGTATATTCAACTTTGGTACACAATTTTATTTAAAACAATTAGCCCGGTGAAAAATGAAAATCACATTTAAAACTATCCTTTTTATAGCTTTAGCAAACATACTTTTTGCACAATCGTTTCAACTAGAAACGGTTGATCACAATGAACCCGTCAAAGGCGTAATCTACAAAAAACTTCTTGATTCCAACAAACCTTTGTTAATAAACTTTCTTGAGATAGATCTTAACAGTCCCAAACTCGACATTATTGCTATAACCGCCTATGATTCTGTTGCCGGCAATGAAACGGTCAGTTCTATGGTAGCCAGAGAAACCAATCAAAACCAAAAAATAATTGCAGCAATTAATGCAGATTTTTACGAAAAAGGCGGTTATTCCACAAACGCATTTGTGACAAATGGTGAGCTTGTTAGCATGCCGGGTAAAACATTCACAACAATAGGGTTTGATGAATCAGACCTTCCTTTTATTAATAAGATCAATTTTTCCGCCAATTTATTTACTAAAAAGAAAGTTGTAAAAATTGACGGGGTAAATAAACCCAGAGAAACAAACCAGCTTATTATTTATAATGGTTTTTTTGGGCCTTCCAGCACTACAAACCAATGGGGCACTGAAATCGATTTACGTTTGCTAAACAAAGCCTCTGTAAATGACACACTTTATTTTGTTGCTGAAGAACTGCAGAAAGGCAAAGGTAACATGAGAATCCGGCCGGGTCACTATGTTTTGAGCGGCCATGATGCCGGCGCGGAACTTATAAAAAGCTCTATTGAAAAAGGCGACACCATAAAGGTTTATATTTCACTGGAAAACATGCCATCAAAACTGGCTAATCTCGTTGGTGGATTTACTCAGCTTGTAACAAAAGGTAAAAATAGCGCTATCGAAAGTTATGACAAAGTAGGAAAAAACCGCAGCCATTTTCTGTTCGGAAATCATCCTAGGACGGCAATTGCTTATAATAAAGATAAGACCCGGTTATACTTGGTTACCATCGATGGCAGGCAAGCATCCAGCATTGGAATTAGTTTACCGGATTTAGCAAATTTAATGATTCAATTTGGAGCTTATGATGCTTTAAATCTTGATGGCGGAGGATCGACAACCATGGTTGTTAGTGATAAAATTGTAAATTCACCCTCAGATGTAAGCGGCGAGCGGGCTGTTTCCAACGCGCTGATGATAAAACTTAAATAAGACCTTTGGTAAAGAAGCCAATACTTTATATAATTTAGGCCAGTGCTCTTTGCCGAAAATCGCCAGGTGTTTGACCTGTCCACTTTTTAAATGAACGATGAAAAATACTTGGTTCAGAAAACCCTAGCAAATACGATATTTCGGAGATTGGGATTGTTGAATTTTGTAACTGCCGTTCTGCCATCTCCTTCCTTACTTTCTTTAAAACTTCGTTAAACGTGTTACCTTCAAGTTTTAACTGTCGTTGAAGAGTTCTGATACCAACAGCCATCCTATTCGCTACAATTTCTAAGGTTGCATTGTTCGTTGGTAATAATTCGATAAGGGTTTTTGAAACAGCTTGTGTTATCAGGTTCCTTGTGCCTATATTTTCCAAGGTATCTTCTGCATATTTTTGAAACATAATAAAAAGATCCGGGTTCGCATGCGAAATTGGTTCATCCATTATTGAAACTGGAAAAAAAATACAATTTCGTTCTTGATCAAACATAACATCACATTTAAAGAAATCCAGATATGGTTGCAAATTCTTTGGTTCTGAATGTTGAAAATGAACTTTGACCGGATTGATATCTTTGCCGATTACCTGCCTTTTAAGGGTTGCAACCTGCGCAGTACATGCCTCAGCGCAATACCTTTTATAGGGCTCAAGTTCCGGTGCAGTTACATCAACATAGTTTATAATATATTCTTCAGTTTCTTCAAAACTAAACTTCATACCATCGCCAACAATTTGGTCAAACCGGGCACCGAAGTTATAAGCAGCACGCATGTTTGGCGCATTTGAGATTAGATATCCAAGTATATTTAAATTGCCCGGTTCAAAATTTCTCCCACATTCTATTGGGAAATGGGAGAGACCTGTTTTTTGAACAACCAATTCAAGTAATTTTCCATGGACAGAACACGGGATATAATTTTCTGATTTTTGTAAAACATCATTATCAATGCCCAGTTGTTTTATAAGAAGATTTTTATCAAGACCCAATTGATCTGCGGTTCTTAAAACTAAATTTACAATACTGACTGTTACCTGTGCCATCTATTCTCCATACTACATTTTAAAGAACTGGTATGTACCTCTTTTATTTTAAGATTGTTTCATGCCCAAATTAATAAGGGAAAAGGGATGCATAATTTTCAATTTGTCGTAATAAGTCAACTCTTTTTCATGATTTATCAATACGACGCATTTTTTACCCATTATATTTCTTCTCAAAAAAAACATCTAATTGGATTTATTCTGCATAATCTATAGTTGTAGAAAACAAAAAAATATTTAACAACTAATTAATTGAGAGGAAGAGAGATGGATAAATTAATAATTCTTTTAATTTTAAGCACGGGTCTGTTTGCCCAAAGCGGGCGTGAAATTGCTGAAAAGGCTAATGCTACCCAACGCGGTTTTGTAGATGAAGTTGTTGAAACAACCATGTACCTGGTTAATGCAAAAAATGATTCAGTAGTTCGTCATTTAAAAAATATGACTTTTGAACGCGAAAATTCTGAAGATTATTCAATCATTCGTTTCCTTAATCCACCGGATGTACGGGGAACAGGTTTACTAACTTACCAAAATCCTGCAGGTGATGATCAACAATGGTTATACCTGCCAGAGTTAAGACGTGTAAAAAGAATTTCATCCAAAAATAAATCCGGTGCTTTTATGGGATCAGAGTTTGCCTATGAAGATATTTCTGGCAATACGCTGGATCGTTTTGAGTACAAATATCTTGGTGAAGATAAATTAGGTGATGTCGATTGTTATTTGGTTGACCGTATTCCCACATATAAAAACAGCGGTTATTTAAGAATAAAAACATGGTACGATAAAAATACACATCTCATGTTACGAAACGAATTTATTGACCGTAAAAACAGCTTGTTAAAAGTGCTCACTTTTAAAAATTGGGAGCAATTTAGTACAGGTGCCTGGCGTGCTGGCAAAATGACAATGGAAAACCTGCAAAATGGAAAAACCAGTATTTTAATATTTAAAAATCGTAAACATAAAGTTGGCTTAAAAGAAAAAGATTTTACTAAACGAAGCCTCCAACGAAATAAATAACCATATGAAAACTATTATTCTTTTATTGTTCAGTTTAGGCTTTTGTTTTTCGGTAGTCAATGCACAAAGTATTCAACTATCAGAACAAACATCGATTTTTTACTCCGGAGAAATTGGTGCCGAAACCTGGTATTTTCCAAAAAAAGCACCGGTTGCTTCATTTCCGAAAAATGTAAACACTATTAAAGGCAAACTAAATTTAACCTTTTTGTTTGATGCTCCTTTGGAAATTCGTTTTACACCACGTTTTCAATTTGATGCAGATGATGAAAATCGCAACCGGTTGGAGATTGAAGATCTGTTTATAGATTATTTTACAGATAACTTTGAAATACGTGCCGGGTTGCAAATTTTTAGTTGGAAAACCGTTGAAAGTATTTCTCATGCAGATTTTTTAAATCAAACAGACCTGGAAAGTGATTTCCTTGATGCTCAAAAATTTTCGGAATTGGCTGTTCGGTTTCGATACATACCCGATACAGATATTGAACAGCTTTTTGAGATTTATTACCTGCCATATATGCGCGGCACTCGTTTCCCGGTTGAGAATAACCGCTTTAGCTTTGGGTTAAATATTTCCAATAATTCAAAAGATCATATTTACCAGGATGAGAATAAAGAATGGCGGCCACAATTTGCCCTCAGTTATTCGCGCACATTTTGGGAAAGCTTGGATACGCGTTTTTTTTACTTTAACGGCTACAACCGCTTTCCGGGATTTGTACCTACCGATCTTTCATTTTCTAATTTTGTCCATCAATACCGGCTTATTCAAAAAGGCGGATTAGCTTTTCAGGGTGTGATCGAGTCCTGGCTGGTTAAGGGAGAAATGGCCCAAACCACTTATACAAAAAAGGTACAGAACCAATTAGGCCAATTAATAAAACCGTCCTTTTTTGCTTATACCGTAGGGTTTGAATACAGTTTTTATTCGCCCTTTATAGAGAACCATGATCTTGGAACAATAGTTGAGGTTATTGGCGATACAGACAGTGGAAAAGATGCTTCCGAATTGGAAAGCTTTCGTCCATTTCAAAACCATTTATTTGGCGGGCTTCGGTACACGTTTAATAACACGAGTGATCGTAGTTTTTTGGCCGGTGGTTTTTATAATTACAAAGATGGTGATTTAATCATGAGCCTGGAGTATTCAGAAAGATTCTTTGAAAATTTTACAGCTAAACTCAGTTATTTGAGTTTAACCTCAGATACAGATCCCTTAAAGAATTTCGAACACACAGACCGCCTTATCTTTGAGCTATTATTTAATTTTTAATAAACAATCTTACTTGAAAGGAAAAGTATGTTTGGAAATAATCCCCGCAAAATTGGTGAATTTGTACTTAAATACAGATGGCCTATTATAATTATAAATTTTGTTTTTTTAGCGATTTTAATGTTTGGAATGCAGGAGAGGGCCAACGTTTTTAACCAGCATCTTGAATATATGCAAACCATTCAAAACAACCCACTGGCGAAAGATGAGAACCATGTACCTGCACCACCCATTTTCGATGGCGACTATCATGTTTGGTTTGATGATGACAACCCGGAAATGCTGGCGTATGATGAATTTCAACAAGTTTTCTCCAAAGAAGAAAACCTGATAATTGTAACCGTGGCAAAAAATGGTGATGTTTTTACAAATGAAAATTTAGCCAGTTTAATGCTTTTAACCGATCAATCCTGGCAAATACCTTATGTAAGCCGTGTGGACGGTTTAACAAACTTTAACTACACCTATGTTGAAGATGATGACCTTTTGGTGGAAGACTTTGTATCGGAATTATCACTTTCGGCTGATCAATTGGCAGAAAAGAAAAAACTGGCTTTGGAAGACCCGTTAATGCCCAATTTCCTAATCTCACAAAAAGGTGATATAACCCAAATCCAAATGCGCGTAATAATTCCACAGGATTTTCCTACAGGTTATGCAGAAGCGCGCCAGGCTGTTGAACAGCTTACAGCAAAAATCACCTCGCCTAAAATAAATGATGAAAATGGCCAGGAAATTGACAATCCAAACTATAACCCGAACCTGGAAATAAAATTGGGTGGAACGGTGATGTTAAATACCGCATTCCAAAAATTTGCTGAAGACGATATTAAAACGTTAATGCCCATGATGTTCTTGTTTATCATTATTATTTTAACCCTTACTATTCGTGCATTTTGGGGAACGTTTTTTCCGATTGGACTTCTGGCTACTTCTGTTTTTGTAACAGTAGCTTTATTTGTCGGGCTCCTTGATTTTTCCCTTACTAATGCCACGGTAAATGTGGTACAAATGTTAATCGCTGTGGCCGTAGCAGATTCTGTTCATGTAATGGCTGTATTTTACAGAGGGCTAAGAAATGGTCTTGATAAAAAAGGTTCTGTAATTTATACCATCGAGAAAAATTTTATTCCCTGCTTAATTACTTCGGTAACAACTGCGATTGGTTTTTACAGTTTAATAACTCAGGCTATTCCACCTTTTAAAGATTTGGGTTTATTTGCAGGAACAGGAACGTTGTTTGCATTTTATGCATCATTATTTACACTCCCGGCATTTTTATCACTGATTCCATTTAAGAAACGTGAAGTTAATGAAGAACAAATCAAACAAAAAGAACAAACCGGGTATGAAGGTTTGGCGAACTTTGTAACCAAATTCCAAAAGCCAATCCGCTGGTCAGCTTTAGTAACAACCGTTTTTGCAATCTATTTTATTTTCCAAGTTAAAATTGATAACACCGCTGTAAAATATTTTGCCCCGGAAACAGATTTCCGGCAGGCTACCGATTATATTGATAATAATATTATTGGTGTCAATCCGGTTGAATATCGTTTCGACTCCGGGGAAAAAAATGGCATTTATGATCCGGCATATCTAAAAAAAATTGAGCAATTCCAAAATTTTATAAACTCCCGCCCGGAATACGGAATGACTTACGTTTCAAGCATTGTAGATATTATAAAACGTATTAATAAAACCATGCATGGCAACGATGAATCCTTTTACAGAATCCCTGAGAATAACGAGATTACTGCCGAGGGTGACACGATAAACGCCAAACGTTTAATAGCCCAATATATGCTTCTTTACCAGATGAGTTTACCGCAGGGCATGGAGCTAACCAATCAAATTGATATTCAAAACAGGACAACGAGGGTTACAGCATTTGCAAAATCTTATTCCTCCTTCGAGCTTTTAAAAAACATTGATGAGATTTCTGCCTGGATGCAAGAAAACACACCTTCTATACATGCCACTGCTGTTGGCGTTCCAGTTATGTTTGGTGAGCTATTTGTGATTGCTATTCCGGGAATTTTAAGAAGCATAGGGATTTCTTTACTTTTGATTACCATCGTTTTAATGATCACTTTTAAATCAGTCAGGATTGGTTTATTTAGCATGATCCCCAATGTTTGGCCTATTTTAATTGTTTTCGGAATTATCGGATTTTTTCAGATTCCTGTAAACATGTCCGTTGCCATTGTTGGGATGATTACTCTTGGGATTGCTGTTGATGATACAGTGCATTATTTAACCAAGTATCTAAGAGGAACTCATGATGGTCTTTCCAAAAATGAGGCAATTTTATATGCATTTCGACAAGTTGGAGCGCCGTTAATATTTACTTCAATTATTTTGGTATCAGGTTTTGGCGCATTAACCCAATCAAAATTTGCACTTAACTCAGACATGGCATTATACAGTTCTATTGTAATTGCTTTTGCCTTGTTTGCAGATTTTGTAATCCTTCCTGCGACGATTCTTAAATTTGAAAAAGGGAAGATTTTAGATTAGAAGACAAAAAAAATAAATACAAAGGTTGTCTCATTTGGGGCAGTCTGATCAAAAAAAAAGGCGGGACAAAGCCCGCCTTTATATATACTATTGCAGATTTTGTTTACGAATCAGGTTCAATGCTGAGCCGGCTTTAAACCATTCAATTTGCGCTTCATTATAAGAATGATTTGCTTTAATTGTGTCTTCACTTCCATCAGCATGACGGAAAACAAAAGTCAACTGTTTTCCTTCTGAAAAATCCACCAAATCTATCAAATCAATCGTATCGTCTTCCTGAATTTTTCCATAATCTGCCGGGTTTGCAAAAGTACAGGCAACCATGCCTTGTTTCTTTAGATTTGTTTCATGGATTCGCGCAAAGGAACGTGTTATAACAACTTTTACACCCAAATAGCGCGGTTGCATTGCGGCATGTTCGCGTGATGAACCTTCACCATAATTTTCATCGCCCACAACAATTGAAGGAATTCCTGCTGCCTGATAAGCACGCTGAACAGTCGGAACAGATCCATATTCGCCACTAAGCTGGTTTTTAACTTTATCTGTTTCGCCATTAAATTCATTCACTGCGCCGGTCAATGTATTTGCAGATAGATTTTCCAGATGGCCTCTATAGAATAACCAATGGCCTGCTGGAGAAATATGGTCTGTTGTACATTTTCCTTTTGCTTTAACAAGAATTTTCATTCCTGAAACATTTTTTCCATCCCACTCAGCAAAAGGCTCAAAAACCTGCAAACGCTTTGATCCTTCCGGAATGATCACATCAACTTTACTGCCATCTTCTGCAGGCGCCTGGTATCCAGGATCAACAACATCAAAACCTTTTGGCGGCATTTCCAAACCATTTGGCTCGGCCAGTTTAACCTGATCACCATTTTCATTTGTCAATGTATCTGTGATTGGGTTAAAAGTCATATCACCTGCAATTGTCAATGCAGTAACCATTTCCGGCGAAGCGACAAAACTATGCGTGTTTGGGTTACCGTCATTTCTCTTGGAGAAGTTTCTGTTAAAGGATGTAATTATGGAGTTTTTCTCTTTCTTATCTGCTCCATGGCGCTTCCACTGCCCGATACAAGGACCGCAGGCATTAGCCAAAACCATTCCGCCAATTTTATCAAAGTCATCTAAAAATCCATCACGTTCTGTGGTATAACGTACCATTTCAGAGCCGGGAGTGATTGTAAATTCTGCTTTAACCTTTAGATTTTTTTCAACAGCCTGGCGTGCAACAGATGCTGCCCGGGAAATATCTTCATAAGATGAGTTTGTGCAGGAACCAATTAAACCAACTTCAAGAGTTTCCGGCCAATCATTGTCTTTAACAGCTTTTGCAAATTGAGAAATTGGTGTGGCCAAATCCGGTGTAAACGGTCCGTTTATATGTGGCTCCAATTCTGATAGATTTATTTCCAATACTTTATCAAAATATTTTTCAGGATTAGCATAAACCTCTGCATCGCCTGTAAGATGTTCAGCAATCTGATCAGCCAATTCTGCAACTTCTGCACGGCCTGTTCCACTTAAGTAAGTTGCCATACTTTTATCATAACCAAAGGTTGATGTTGTTGCGCCAATTTCTGCTCCCATATTGCAAATTGTCCCTTTTCCTGTGCAGGACATAGAAACGGCACCTTCACCAAAATATTCCACGATGTAACCTGTACCACCTTTGGCAGTTAACAAACCTGCAACTTTCAGGATTACATCTTTGGGAGAAGTCCAGCCATTTAGTTTCCCGGTTAATTTTACACCAATAAGCTGTGGCATTTTTAATTCCCAGGGGCTGTCAGTTATAACATCAACAACATCTGCACCGCCCACACCTACTGCTACCATACCTAAACCACCGGCATTTACAGTATGCGAGTCAGATCCAATCATTAATCCGCCAGGGAAAGCATAGTTTTCTAAAACAACCTGGTGAATAATTCCGGCACCGGCTTTCCAGAAATCAATACCAAACTTGCTGGCACCGGATGCCATAAATTCATACACTTCTTTATTAAAATTATTGGCATGCTCAAGATCTTTTTTAGCACCCACTTCTGCTTCAATTAAGTGATCTGCATGAATTGATGATGGAACTGCTGCCGTTTTTTTGCCGGAGAGCATAAACTGTAATAAAACCATTTGGGCTGTGGCATCTTGCATACACGTTCTGTCCGGGCCAAAATCAACGTAGTCATCTCCCCGGCTAAAAGCCTTATAAGCTGCACCATTATAAATGTGCGTGTAAAGAATTTTTTCTGTAAAAGTTAATGGACGGTTTAAAACCTTACGAGCTGCTTCCACTCTTTCAGGATAACGTGCATACACTTTTTTTATCATATCGAGATTGAAAACCATTTAAGAACTCCTTTTTAAATTTTTGTTTGCAAGTTCAAATAATAAAATATTAAATATCTTAAAATAATTTCGGAATTTAATAAAAAAATCGTAGTGAATTAAATATATTTTTAGAATAGATATATAATTTTACACGCATTTTAAAATAACAGACAAAAAAAGACCGGTATAAGAAAACCGGTCTTCAAAATAAATCAGGCCATATTTGTAAATTTTGTTTGTTATTAGCGCAATAGCACCATCTTTTTACTTTGAACAAATTGGCCTGATTCGAAAACTAAGTAATAAACTCCCGATGAGAAATCTGCTGCATTCCATTTTATTGTGTGTTGTCCGCTACTTATTATCCCATCAACCATAGTTTCAACAATTTGCCCAATATTGTTAAATATCCTCACCTTAATCCGGGTATCACCATTTTTTAATGGCACATCAAACCGAATGGTTGTCTCGGGATTAAATGGATTTGGATAATTGCTATAGAGCATAAAATTCTCAATCGTTTGCGAGGATGCCAAACCAATATCTGTTATCACAAAGGAAGCATCTATTGTAGGATGAAAAGTTATATTACCGCTCACATCTATATCCGATAAGCGGTATGTGTATAATACATTTGGTAAGACCAAAGAATCGGCGAAAGAATACTCCTTGGTTGAAATGGAATTGTTTTCACCTTTAAGTTCCGGATTTGTTTCATAGCTGGCGATTGTTTCAAAATCTGATTCTGCAGTTTTTCTTTCAAGGACAAAACCCAGATTTTCAAGTTCATTATTGGTTGTCCAATTAAGCGTAATTTCATCCGGAGTATCGTTTACTGCATAAAAAGATGCCAGCTCCACATTTTGTGATGACCGGTCTTCCCAATCCAAATATGGGTATCCGCTGTTTGCAGATTCGCTGATATCAATTATCCAATAGTCATTTTCACCATTATTGCTTTCCCCAACAAAATCCCAGCCTGCATCTGTAAATGTTGCCAATGTTTTCATTTCCTGAGATGTTTTTCCGGTAGCAAGATTTGAGCTTATCTGATTTGAAAGATCGCTGTCAAAGAAACAACTTGTATTTGTTCCACCAGGTGCCCCTTCAAACCCCTTGTCTGTTGGATCGGTTGCTTCATTATAAATCACTGAACCTGTAGCGTAGCAATATTCTATTGTCCCAGAGTTTACACCAACAAATCCTCCAAAGCCGGTATAACTTCCTGTTTCCCGAATAACATTTGTTTTGCTGTAACTATTACTAACTGTACCTGAGTTAACACCAATCAGACCGCCAACATCACGTATACCAGATACCGTTGCCATGCTAAAACTGGTTTTAACTACACCGGCATTTAATCCAACCAAACCACCAACCATGTAGCCATTTCCATAACCATCTATCTCTACAATGCTATAGCTCTGGCTTATTTCCGAATTGTTATTCCAGCCAACCAAGCCACCGCAATAGTTACCTTTCCCATCTAAAACCCCTTTGCTGCTGCAATTAAATATAGTAGTACCCCCTGCTGCCTGGCCAACTAAACTTCCGCTTAGTCCGGAACCTAAAACTGAGCTGTTTAAAAGATTGACATTTTCAATTTTTGCACCATTTGTATTGCCAAAAAAACCAATATTCATTCCTTCCCATTTTATATAAAGATTAGAAATGGTTCTATTTTGACCATCATACGAACCTGTAAATTTTAATGCTGATCCGCCCATTGGGAAAAACCCATTTCCATCTCTCCACGATGATGTTATTCTGGCATCAATATCATTGGTTTGAACATAATGTTTTTCCCAACGATCATCATTATTAGAGAGCCAATACAAGTTTCCAATTGTTGAAAGTTGATACGGATCGACTTCAGTTCCGGAACCCGATGGTTTGTCACCCATAATAGCCGTAGATGTAATCCAATTTGATTCGCTCCCCGTAAATCCAAAATTATTTAGAATACCATTAAATGAATTTATCCCATTGTCTGTTAAAACTGTATCGCCTGTATTCATCCGATAATAGCCAACTAAACCAACTTCATCTCCCGGAATTTCAACATTCATATAAGTTTGGATCTGTTCTTTTGTACGCACGCTGTTCCAAAAGCGCAACTCATCAATGCGCCCTTTCCAAAATCCTGTAGAATCCGAACTCTGTTTACCAAAGGATATATTTGAAGAAACGAAAGGCGGGGCTGAAAATGGATTTACTTCATTTCCGGCAACTTCATTACCGTTGATGAAAATTGAATAAACTGTTCCATCACTTGTTAGTGCCAGGTGATACCATTTGTGTGCGGTGAGCGTTGTATCAACTTTGTATCTGAATTTAGCATCTGTATAAAAACCTAGTTGACCATTATAATGATCATAAGAAAATGAATAACCGCCAGCCCCCTCTTTCCCATCTGATTTATCAACAATACCAGCAGCACCATCCTCTGGTGAGAAAGTGTGATAGATCCAGGTTTCGATTGTAAAACCTGCTCCTGTAAGTGCAAGCTCATTTTCCGGACCAACGACACCTAGGTTTACAAAGTCATCGACTCCATCAAATGCAAGAGTTGTGTTGCTGTAGTTTTGGGCATTCATCACCATTGGGCATAGGAATGCACACAAAACCAGCACTGAAAATTTTTTCAGTTTTGGCATAATAGCCCCCTAAATAAAAAAATGTTTTTTGACGATATTAATTTTATCGAGAAGGTAAATAGATTCTTTATTTAAGAGTGTGAGGTGGTAAATTCCCGTGATTTTGAGGAAAAAAAAAGACGCAACTGGTAAAATTGCTTATTACCAATGCGTCTATCGTAAAGTTATTAATAAATCCAACACGTTAAATTACTTATCAGCTCTCTTTTCAAGCTCACTTCTCTGAATCAATAAAAGCCGTCCTAATGGTTTTCCATTTCGAAAGGTTTGTGCACGAAGTGTAATACGTCCTTCAGGAATTTCGAGTGGTTTAGAATATTTTTGGCCAAATTTTACAGGGTAGGTGTTATCAATTGTATAAAAAATTTCAGAGCCTGGAATTGAGTTTTTAAGTTCACATATTAGTTTGTCATTTTGCATATAAACATTTACAATTGGATCCAAAACAGCTTTTGATATATTGGTATTGGCCGCATCAAACCTTAAAAAATGCTCTTCTGTGCGGATAATAAAACTTTCCCAGTTTTTCTTATCTTTTGGGCTCCACAAGTTTTCAGAAATTGATAAAGCCCTTGGATACGCCATATTAAAAGCGAAATGCAAATTAGGAATTGCTTCTGTCCAAAGGTTTCCCTGTCCGCCTAAAATTAGTTTGGGATCAATTTCCTCGGGAACTAAAGGCTCAAAATTATAGGATTTTTCTAAGCTCAAATTAGCATAAATCGGATTTTCCAAACTATGATCACCCTGTGTATAATCCAGATAACAATAAGTAGTTGGTGTCATGACAACTTTATGGCCCAATTTTGCTGCTTCTATGCCACGGACCATACCATGCCAGCTCATAACAGCCACGTCTTTGTTTAGTTCGCCATCTAATATTTCATCCCAGCCAATCATTTTCTTGCCTTTACTTTCAATGATTTTGTTTACCCGGCTTACAAAATACCCCTGTAACCCCTTGCCATCACTGATGTTATTCTTTTTCATAAAATGCTGAACAACAGAATCTTGTTCCCAATAATAGTGGTCACACTCGTCACCGCCCATGTGGATATATTCTCCGGGAAACAATTCTGCAACTTCGCTAAAAACTTTGTCAACAAAATCGTACACTTTCTCATCCGCAGGATTTAAGGTATTCTCTATTAGCATCCTAAACCCACCGCCTGGAAACCATTCTGCAAATTTTGATCCGGGGTTTACAAATTTGGGCTCTTTTTTTGTTGATAGCTCAGGATAAGCGGCCAATGCAGCCATGCTATGGCCGGGCATATCAATTTCCGGGACTATGGTTATATTTCTATTAGCCGCATATTTTACAACATCCTTTATCTGTTCGTGAGTATAAAAGCCTCCATAAGTTGCCTTCTCTCCTTTTTTAGGATATTGTCTTTCTTTACCAAACCTTCCGTGGCGTTCAACCCGCCATGCACCAACTTCTGTTAACTTCGGTAGTGATTTTATCTCAATGCGCCAACCTTCATCATCGGTGAGATGCCAGTGAAGTACGTTATATTTGTACTGGCTCATTTTATCAATAAACGCCTTTACATCATCAACAGAAAAGAAATGCCTGCTTACATCAAATAATAGTCCACGCCAGCCAAATCGGGGGTAGTCTTTTATTTTACAACCCTTTATATTAATTGGTTTAGAAATCTTGAAATCCGGGTTTTCAAATTCTGGTGGTAGTAATTGCCTCAAAGTTTGAAAACCATTAAAAATGCCGGCTGCTTTATTTGCAGAAAGGACAATAAACCTCTGCTTTACTTCCAGAACGTAGCCTTCTTCGCCAATTTCCTCTATTTTATTTTTAGTGAGGTTTATTAAAAGTGCCTTTGGTTCTTTGGATTGCACCTTAAAACCCTGAAAATCTATGGTTATCCCTTTCATTTCTAAAAACTTTTGGAATTGTTTAACATAAACTGCCACTTTCGGGTCATCCGTATTTATGGATATGCCAAAGTGTGTATCAAGCATAAATAAATTTTCAGTCGCCTCGTAAATGGCTGGTTCGGGTATAATGGTGTGTTGTGTGTAGCTTTGCTGAAATAAAATTATCATAAGAAAATAAAATATTTTTGTTCTCATAGTTGCCATAATTATTGTTTTGGTAGTTTTAATTATTATCTAATACAGACCGTATTATCTTGGAAATTTCACCTTTCAAAAATGGTTTGGATATGTATCCTGCTGCACCTCTTTTTTTGGCTTCCTTTTCATCAATAAGGGTACTAAAACCCGTGCTAATAACAACAGGAATATTGAACCGAATTTTTTTCAACATACTCATCAATGTACTGCCATCCATCCCGGGCATTGTCATATCTGTAATTACCAGGTCAAATTTATCCGGGTTTAATTTAAATAACTCAAGTGCTTCAATCGGGTCTGATAATGCTATAACATTATAGCCAAGCCTGGATAACATTTGTTCTGTTATATCAATGATTGTTTTGTCATCATCAATGCAAAGAATTGTTTCTTTTCCACTTGATGTTTCAAGCGGCACTTCTTTTTCAAGTATAATTCTTTCATCCGAAACAGGAAAATAGATAGTAAAGGTAGCTCCTTTTCCCGGTTCACTTTCTGCTTTAATTACACCGTTGTGTGTTCTCACAATTTTATGTACAATGGCCAATCCAAACCCTGTACCTTTACTAACTTCTTTGGTTGTAAAATATGGATCAAATATTCTATCGATAATTTTGGGGTCAATACCCGGCCCAGTATCGGAAATTGTAACCTTGAGGTAATTTCCAGGATTTAGATCAGAATAAATGTTATCCTGGTTTTCATATAAAACTGTTTTTTCCAGTTTAATATCCAACACCCCTCCCGAAACTTCCATTGCCTGCGTTGCATTGGTACAAATGTTCATCATCAACTGGTTAATTTGAATTGGATCAGCAAAAATTGTTATGCCTGGCTTGGGCATATTTTTTCGGATTTCAATTGTAGCAGGAATTACTGATCGTAAGAACTTGCAGGATTCATTAATTGCCGAAACTGCTTCAATTTTTTCAAGTTTCTGGTCAGATTTTCGGCTGAACGTAAGGAGATGTTTGACAATGTCGGATGCCCTTTGACCAGCATCTTTAATTTCATTTAGATTGGCATATATCGGATTATCTTTTGATAAATCAGCTAACGCCAATTCTGTGCTTCCACTAATTATCTGAAGAATATTATTAAAATCATGGGCAATGCCGCCGGTAAGAGTGCCAATAGATTCAAGTTTCCGGGATTGAATCAACTCCTTTTCAAGCTGTTTGCGTTCCCTAAATAAATCATCCAGTTCTTCCTTTATCAACTTTATCGATTGGTATAAAAAATAAAGTGGATTATCCTCATCTATATCAAAATCATTTTCAAACCCTTCTTGTTGCCAGTTGATACGTCCAACAACAGCTACTAATTTTTCAATATCTTTTTGATTAATCAGGGCAGGTGGAGCACTTTCAATGACTTTTGGCTGTAATGATATATACTGGTCATCATGAACCAATTGCAAAGCCTGGCATAAATTCTTTGCTGCATTTACTTTAAAAGGAACCATTGCACGAGCCAACTGTAACGCTGTTTTTAAAAAAGTATTTGCACCATATAAAATATACATGCTGATTGGATAATTTTGGTGCCAGGTTTTTAAAGATTGCATATATTGAATACGCACCTTCCTGGTTCCTTTAACAATTTTACTTGAATCAACTACAATATATCTTATTGCAGAACCTTTTGGTAAATCAGCCTGGCATTGAGATCGTGTTCGATCAATAAGAGGGATATGTTTTGAGCTTAAAGAGCCGTTAGAAGTTGAATGCAAAATATAGTTATCTATGACCATCATTTTGTTTGTGTATTCAGGTGTATCAATATTCCATGAGCTACTAAACTTTAAATCAACAGGAGTTAGGTAACTTTCTATTTTGGGATAACAACTAAAGATTTTTTTAGGCTCAATTTCAAGATTTTTAGATTCCTGATTTGAAATTTTTAAAGCATGAGTAACAGCATTCTTATAGTTGCGCACTACTTTAACTTTTTTGCCTGTTGTTATAAATCTTTTTTTAATTTTAACAGCGATATACAAGGGGTTGGATAAATTGCAAAAGATCAGCGACAGGCGACGCTTATCCAGATCCATTTTATTTGTCAGGTATTTGCGTGCTTCTGAGCTTGAACCATCCAAAAAACTATAATCTTCAATTTGTATGTATTCACTTATACCATTAAATATTTCTTCAGCGACTGTATCATTGAGATCTAAAGAATTTTGAACTCCCTTGAGATCCGCATATCCTTTGGGCAAACTGTATAGAATAGAATCATTTATTATCCAAAAGTTTGCTGTAAAAGTTTCACTGACTTTTTGATTGATCCATTTAGGATTAGTTTTAATCCCGACTCCAGATACCGGGCAATAAAGTGCCATTTAGATTCCGCCTTTCTCAATAAACTCAGTTTATTAACTAAATTCAGGTTTCATCTTGATACATATTTTTTCTGAGGAATCATTGCAAACATAAACAAATATATCACTCATTCAAATACCGATTTTTGTTTTGAACATTTTGATTTATTTGAAATAAGCCATCTCTTATTAACAAAAAATAGTAAAAATTCATTTGAAACCTTTTGGGTGAAAAGCGTAGTTTGGCAAATGAACTTTGCCATAAAAACACATTCTATCTCAAAATCTTTTGATACATTCAAAGCCGTAGATTCCGTAAACCTGCAAGTCCCAAATGGCTCCATTTATGGTTACCTTGGAGCAAATGGATCAGGAAAAACAACAACCATCCGGATGCTGCTTAATCTTTTAAAGGTAGATTCCGGGTCAATTGAAATATTGGGCAACCCCTTACCAAAATCATTTGTAAAAATTGCTCCCAAAATTGGTGTGGTGCCAGGCGAAATTAAAATGTATGAAGAACTGACGGGTGTACAAACCTTGGATTACTTTCAGGGATTTCTTCCCGGGAAGCCAGTTCTCCGATCACAATTGACAAACGATTTTAAGTTGACGGAAGTTGACCTTAGTAAAAAAGTGCGTTATTACTCCCAGGGAATGAAACAAAAACTACTGCTTATACAGGCCATGCAACATGATCCGCAACTCTTAATTTTGGATGAACCGTCGGAGCGTTTGGATCCGCTGATACAGAACATATTATATGATTATATTATGGATTTTCAATCGCGCAAGAAAACTGTTTTCTTTTCTTCCCATAACCTTCCCGAGGTGGAAAAAATATGTGATCATATCGGCATAATAAAAGATGGAAGGCTATTGGTGCAGGACAAAATAAGTGATTTAAAGGAGAAGCTGCCAAGAGTTGTAAAAATTACTTTTAAGGAAAAAATAAACTTTGCAGATTTTAATACCAATTCCTTTAAAGTGATAGAATCGTTTGATAAAACTCTCCAATTAAAAATCCAGGGTTCGATGCAGCCATTAATGCAGTTACTAAAAAAATATGATGTAAATGATTTAGAAATACCAGAATCATCGCTGGAAAGTTTTTTTATGAAATACTATTTGGAAAGTAATTAAATGTCATGCTGAGGAATGAAGCATCCTCTCAATTTAAATAGGATTCTTCGCTCCACTGTGTTCCTCTTTGAATGACAACCCCGGAGTATTGAAAATGAGTAGTCTTCTTGTATCAAAACATCAAATTAAACGCATGTTTAAAAACCAGAAAAAGATCATATTTTTATTGATGTTTTTTGCCTTTATGGTAGAGTTTTTTTTCACTGTAATTCTGTCCACTTCTACAATACGCCAGTTTGCAGAGAGCTATTTTAAATTAATGCCACCCATGGTTAAACAAATGCTTGGGTTTATGGGCGATGGCTTTGTAAGCAGCCAGTTTATTGCTTTTGGTTTTGGCCACCCGGCTTTACTTTTTATCCTTTGCTTTGTATCAATTTCAATTGCGGGCAGATACATAACTGCAGAGATTGAAGGACGATCAATTGAACTTTTGGCTATTCGAATACTTCCCCGCAATAAGATTATTTTTTCTACCTATTTTTTTATTTTAATTACAATATTGGCAATATATTTTTCAATGATAAGCGGCAGTTTTTTAGGAGGCGAAATAATGGGTGTCTCGGATGATGTCCCATTTATGTTATTAATAAAAATGGCCGGGATCGGAATACTCTTTTTTGCTGCGATTAGTGCAATTGTTACTTTTATCTCTTCAATTCACTCAGAGCGGGGAATGGCTTTGGCATGGAATATAGGGCTAATTTTATTTCTATTTGTTTTTGACGCATTAATCCGTTTATGGCCAAAAGTTTCATTCTTAAAACCTTACAGCCTTTTCAATTGGTACCAGCCTGTTAATATTGCCACAGGCAAATATAACTTACTGATTGGAATACCATTATTGAGTATTATCCTTATTTCATTTCTTATTGCAACTGTTTATAAATTTAACAGACGAGATTTATAATCTTGTTCATGCTTCAATAAAAAAAGCCTCCCGAATTTGTGAAACCCAGGAGGCTCTAAAAATTAAAGAGTTTTGATTTTAACGGCCACTTGCTTTCTGTAGAAATTTATAATATTCGCTATCAGTCGATAAGATTAAAACATCCTCACTTGTAAAAGTTTTCTTGTAGGTTTTCAGAGTTTCCATAAAACGGTAGAATTCACGTGCTTCGGCATTTTGGTTAAAAGCCCGTGCGTAAATTGCAGTTGCTTCCGCATCGGCCTTACCTACAATTTCCTGAGATTTTCTATAAGCTTCAGATTGGATTCTCTTCAATTCACGTTCTTTATCACCAAGAATTTTAGATGCCGCACCCTGGCCTTCACTACGGAATTTATCGGCAATACGCTTGCGCTCGGTGATCATCCTCTCGTACACTTTGCGGCGTACTTCTTCAATATAGTTTATCCGTTTAAAACGAAGGTCGAGCAATTCTATGCCAAGCTCTTTTGTACGCACAGACGCATTTTTCAAAATTTCCTGACTAATTTGAGCGCGTCCTACTTTAATAGTTGGAAAAGTATTTTGTGCCTGGTCTTGTACAAGCGAATCTACAATCACAGGTGTACGATTTGTATTTCGAACAATTTCAACCAAATCATGATTGGCAACCGCATTACGTGTTTCACCATCCAATATATCATCTAATCTGCCTTGAGCTCCAAGTTCATCACGAACACGTTCAAAAAAGAGTAGCGGGTCAGAAATGCGCCAGCGTGCATAAGTATCAACATGGATATAGCGTTTATCTTTTGTTGGTAATTGGTTAGGATCACCATCCCATTCCAGAAAACGTTTATCAAAAAAATTGGCGTTTTCCATCAGTGGAATTTTAAAATGGATTCCCGGATCGGTGATTGTTCGTTGTAGTTCACCAAACTGTGTAATAATTACCTGCTGAGTTTCTTTTACTGTATAAGCTGCTGCATTAATTAAAATTATAACAAAAAATACAACGGCTACGGATATTAGGGTTTTCTTATTTTCCATTTTTTAAGCCCTCCTGATTAAAATTGAACAGGGGCAGAATACCCGAAGCCTGATCATCTGTTATTACTTTTTTTCCAACGGTTGAAAGAACTTCTTCCATTGTTTCCAAATACATCCTTTGTCTTGTTACTTCCTTGGCTTTTGCATATTCTCTATATAAAGATGTAAAGCGGTTAGCCTCGCCTTTAGCATTATTTACCCTTTCTAAAGCGTAACCTTTGGCCTCTTCAATCTGCTGTTCTGCCTGACCTTTTGCTCGCGGAACAACTTTATTGTATTCAGATTTCGCTTGATTAATCAAACTTTCCTTTTCCTGTTCGGCTTCGTTTACTTCATTAAAAGAAGCTTTAACTTCATCCGGCGGATTGACATCCTGCAGAATAACCTGGTCAATATTTATCCCGGTTTCATATTGTGTGATAATTTCCTGTAATTTCTGGGTAACCGTTACCTCAATATCCTGACGGCCAACTGTAATAATTTCGTTAACCGTTCTGTCACCAACAACTTCACGCATTACTGCTTCGGTTACATCCCGTAAAGTTTGTGCTGCATTCCTTACTTTAAATAAAAACAGATATGGATCACTTATCCGGTACTGCACAATCCATTCTACCTGTGCAGCATTCAAATCGCCTGTAAGCATAAGCGATTCATTTTTAAAATTCCCAGGGACGTAGCGTGTACGTACATCAGCATGAGCTGTTTTAAAACCGAATTCCTCTTTTTGCTGCCTCTTTACTGGAACGATATCCATAGTTTCAACACCAAAAGGAAATTTGAAATTCAAACCCGGATTAACAGTGCGGCTGTATTTGCCAAATCGCAAAATTACACCAACCTCTTCCGGTTCAATTGTAAAAACGGATGAAAATATAAACCAGACAATTACAATTAAAACGCCGATTATTTTAACTGTTTTACCCGAAATATTAGGTGGTTTAATGTTATTTAAATCAAATTGTTGTTGGGCCATATATGCCTCCTTTATTAATAAAAAATGAACAATGGACATCCGCCATCATTCATCATTTTTTTGATTTACGTTTGTTTATATAGTTTTGTCAGCTCGTATTGGTTTGGTGAAACTTACCACTTCCAATCCTAACAGGCAAGTAATGATTGAAGGATTAAAGAGGATAATTAAGAGCCAAACAAGGAACGTGCAAAATACTTTTCTACAACTTTATTTCCTCAAAACTGACATAATTTGAGCGGTATGGTTTGCAGATTCGACTTCATCAAAAATGTGCATTATTGTTCCATCTTTGTCAATCAAATATGTTATGCGGGTTGGCATGAAAATTCCTGTCAGTATTCTTTTTGCACCATAAGCCTCAGAAACTTCTGTTTCCGTATCAGATAAAAGCGGGAATGGTAAATTGTATTTTTTGCTAAATTGTTGGTGAGAAGTCGAGTCATCGTAGCTGACTCCTAAAATCACAACTCCTGAGTCTTGCAATAGTGTATAATTATCGCGCAGATTGCATGCTTCTGCTGTACAACCCGGCGTATCATCTTTTGGATAAAAGTACAAAGCAACATTTTTGCCTTTGTAATCCGAAAGCTTATGAAGTTTTCCATTGCCGTCTTTTAACTCAAACGAAGGGGCTTTATCGCCTATTTTTAAATCTGTTCCTCCAAATAAAAATGAAAACATCATCAAAGTTCCAATCCATGTTTTTATTAGCATAATTTTTGCATCCAAATTTTCGGTTTAACTTATTTGTAAAAAGATTAATAAAAAATATTTTTTAAATTTCATATAGGTTTTTCTTAAATTCAACCTGTTTTTTATTTATTGCACCAAAGCCGGAGTAAACAATGCGTTATTGCCCATATTGTTCCACACAAATTTCAGAGAGTGCCAAATCTTGTCATAATTGTAAAAAGTCCCTGGATTTTGAGGCGATTGCTTCTGTGTTTGAAGCCAGCGAAGCCAGTGAAATAAACAAATCAGCAGTCAGGAAAATTTGGATTAAAGAACATGCACGTTTTGTATGGCCTGTTGTGACTCTGATAATCGGTTTTATTGTAGGTGGTGCAGTTTTATATTCTCTTGCTCTTGCTCAAGCCGCCTCTGAAAAAGATACTCTGAATTCTGAGATAGAAAAACTAAATGCCCAAATCAGCCAGATTAACTCAGATGCACAAGGGGCACAATCAGGACTGCAAGGTCAAATCCAGGAAAAAGAAAAGATTATTACAATTCTTACTTCTCAAAGACAAAGTTTAACCCGTATAATAAATTTTACCCGTCGATTTACAAACAACAGCATTATCACACCAAATAGTGAAGCAGAAGCAACTTATTTCAAGAATAATTTTCGCTATCTTCGCGGTCAATTTGATGACCAGCAAGCTGAGCTGGATAACACTACATTTGCCGATAATCGGAGATTTAATTTAAAAACAGCACCACAATTTTTAGAGGATTAGATCCCTTTCCGGAAATTTAATATTCAATAATTATTATTCTGTTCGCCGATAATGGCTTATGGTTTAAACAAGCCTTTTAGTTTGTCTTTTACCTTTTTACCAAGCTTGTCTTTTTCATCTTCGATGTCTTTTTTCTTTTTATCAAGCTGCTTTTTCTGCTCATCGATTTTGTCCTGATATTTTGCGAGCTGACTTTCAAGTTTTTTCTTATTGTCATTAATTATCTTTTCAACTTCAGCTTTTTTAGCGGCAACTTGTTTGTCAATTTTTTTGCGGATTTTTGCTTTGGCCTGTTCAACTTCCTTTCCTGCAGCCTTTTTAAATGCATTGCCAAGCTTATCATCAAGATTGGATTTTACTGCAAAAACCAGGTCCCCTTTTCGCCCTTTAAGCAAAACATCCACATTTACATTTTTAGTTTCGTTAAACACATCCCTCACAATAGAAGCCAGTTTTCCCGATGCTTTCTCCGTGGCAAATGCAAACTCAACTTTTGTAGAAACAAACATAATTTTGCCATCAAAGTTATCGCCATTCATATTTAAAGATGCCTGGATATTGCCTTCTCCTTTTTTGATTGCTGTTGGCAAAAGATCTGATTTTGACAGTTCCATTCCGTTAATGGCAAATCCATTATAATCAATTGTGAAATTTTCTTTGGGGATAGAATCTAGATAGTTTAACTGTCCCTTCAATCCATATTCCCTGCCGGTGGAAGAACCGGAAATATCCATCTCAACCGGTTTGCCAATCATCTTCGGATCACTGCTAATATCTGTTACCGATCCGGACAAAGGCATCTCTTCAGAAAGATTACCGGAGAGTGCTAATTTTTGCAGCCAAAAATCAGGTCGGGCATTTTTTGTTGGAAAATATATGTCTTGGCCTTTCAATCGCGGAGGATCTTCTTCTTTATCATTTGATGAAAACTTATTTAAATATGTCCGGGCTGTGCCAACATAACCAAGGTATTCATTAACCTGGTTTACAATTTTTTGCCCAAAAAGCATTTTGGCGATATTCTGTGTTGAAAAATCCGGGAGTTTGGCCATTGCCATTGCATTTTTGTAATCATCTTTCACCCAGTCATCAAGCTGGCCTAACACAGAGCTTGCCCCAGAGTAATCACGGTCAAAATCTTTTTTTGTATCAGTATAAGATTTTTCCAACTTATCGACAGAACCTCTAACCTCTTTTACAGATGACAAAGCTTTATTAAAACTATCCAGATCTTTTACTTTCTTAACATCAATTGCTTTTATCTGATCCTGGATTTTAGCAACATCTTCCCCCGGATCAATAGATTTTATTTTTTCCTGCCATTTAGCATAATTCTGTTCAGCCACATTTTTTGCAGAATCGAGTTTTGCAGGGCTTTGCAGTTTTAACAAGGAAACAATGCTATCAACATTTACATTTTTCGAGGCTGATGAAATATCAAAACTTGCTTCTTTCTCAACCTGTTTTTTTTGTTTATTCTGTGTTTTTGCAATTGTTGAATCTTTGGTAGTAATCTCTTTTGATGTTTTTGGAAGAGCCCCGTCATTTTCACGTGCTGTACCTGTTTTGATTCCACTGAGTTCAAAATTTTCAATAATAAACTTTCCACTCAACAATGGCCAGAACTCAAGATCAAACTCTGTAAATCCGGTTTCAATCTGGTTTTGCATCGTGTTAGCCGGATCAGTTATTTGCAGCCGTTGCCAGCTCATCTTCGGGCCGGCCAATGAAAAATCAAAATCATCAATTTCAACCATTGCGCCATTCAAATCGCTTGCCGTATCTTCAATAAGGGATTCAAAAAGTGAATCGGTTAATAAATAGCCAATTGCTACAAAAAGGCCTACTATCACCAATAAAATAATTATTCCTGATTTTCTCATGATTACGCCCTCCATTCTGCATATTTGGCGTACCAGCCATAAAGTTTTGTGCCTTTGACAGCCTTTACAACTTTCAGTTTTTCGAAACGCTCTAAAACAGTATCCCTGTATTTAATAACACCATTTTTTGTTAAACCAAAAACAGGGATCAACAAAATCAAGGATGTTACCAAACTGCCCATCACAACCGTATTGTTAAATCGGCTTAATGCAACAATCTGGATATTATAAAGCATGGTATAAAAACCCTGCATAAAAGAGAGATCGACAAGTAGAAAATAACCAAAGCTGTGGAAAAGCGGATCGAACAAATAGGCAAACAAGCTGAACAAAGCAAAGCTGGCAATGGAAATAGCGATGTTTACATTCAAAATTATTATTACAAATAAAACAAGTAAATTATGCAAACTCCAAAAAGGAGTTAATCCTACTATCATTCCAAGAACAAACCCGCCTGCAATTTGTGCGGGTGATGCACCGGAATGTAAAATTGTTATCAGTTTACCGATAAACTGCAACGGAAACATAATGGCCTCCACAAAGGTTATTTAATTGAATTCAAAAGATTAAAGAAATCTTGGCAAATATAAAAGATATATTTTTCATGAATAAAATTGAAATTAATAAAAGTTTAATTCAATTTTAAAATCGCATCGATCATTTTTAGGTATAATAATTGCTATATAAAACATAGATTTTAAGCAAACTCACTAATTTAGAAGTAAATACAAAAAAGATGTGAAATAAAGTAACAATACTTTTTACTCAGCGTAATTGCCTACTTAAAATTGGCCGACAATATGATCCTAAAATCAAAGGAAATAAGATGACTCTCCATAAAATAAAAATTTTACTTATCCTAAATATTTCTTCTCTATTATTTGTATTTTCATGTAGTGATGAAAACTCCATATTTGATAATATCCAGAATGTTGATAATACTGATTTTTCGGCTTCTGAGCTATTTACACATAACGTTGGGATTAACAACCAAAATACGTTTTCTTTAAATGGTATTAACGGAACAGTAAAAGTTATCCCTACTAATGGTCCACTGGTTATTGTATCCGGTGTACGTATAGTTGAATCTCAAACATTGGAGGATGCACAGGAATATTTGAAAAACCTGCAAGTATCGGTTAAAGATCTTGGTGATGAAGTTGTAGTTGAAACACAACAACCGCAGCAAAATTATGGCCGAAATTTGATTGTGAATTACGAAATTCAATTGCCAAAAGCATGGACTGTTAATCTAACAAATGTAAATGGTGACATAATTGTTGATAGTTTGCAAGGAGATCTTTTAATCAACCTTGTAAATGGCCCCGTAAAATTAAATAACATTTATTCAAATGTAACGGTTGATGTTGTTAATGGTAATATCGATGGCCATGTAACCTTGCCAAGTCAGGGGAATTGTACGATGGGAATCGTTAACGGGCCGATAACTTTGGCTATTCCACAAAATACATCTGCACAATTTTCAGCAAAACTGACGAATGGCTCAATTAACTTAAACAACCTCGAATTACAAAATATGCAAAGTAGTAATACATCGATGACAGGTACATTGTCAACCGGGCAAGGTTCAATCGATCTGCAAACAGTCAATGGAACGATAAGTGTAAATGGATTTTAATAAACTCATACAGGTTCCGGCTACATTGGTCCGGAACCTGTTTTCGCAAATAAAGATATTATTTTTATAATATTCATTATCATTCTAATAATTTTTTCGTCTTTAAATTACACCCATCCCTTTTAAATAAAGCCTCAAATCATTTTTCTTGAATGGTATAATTTTTGAACCGTTCCACATTCAATTATTTTACACAAATTAGCGGAGGCCAAAATGGATTTTTCAAAATATATTTTCTTTTTGATATTCTTAACTATTACAGTTCAAAGTTTTGCTCAAATCCCCGGCAAAAAACCATCTGAAGAAAAAAGAATAAATGAACTTTTAGCAAAAATGACCCTCGGAGAAAAAATTGGGCAAATGGCGCAATTTCATCTTTGGTCACGTGATAATGATTTTGAAAAACTTAGCGAAGTAATAAAACGAGGAGGTGTTGGTTCATTTTTAAATAGTGGCGATCGCGCATACAAAGAAAAATTACAACGTGTGGCTGTTGAAGAAAGTCGACTAGGCATCCCTTTAATATTTGGCCGTGATGTAATACATGGTTACCGGACAATGTTTCCAATTCCTCTTGGCCAGGCTGCAAGTTGGAATCCGGCACTTATTGAAAAAGCGGCAGAAATTTCTGCTAAAGAAGCTGTGCAAATGGGTATTGACTGGACTTTTGCACCAATGATGGACTTGGCTCGTGATCCTCGTTGGGGAAGAATTGCAGAATCTTTTGGGGAGGACCCTTTTCTTGCCTCAAAATTGGCTGTTTCCATGACAAAAGGGCTTCAAGGTGATGACCTGGCCGACCCAAACAGAATTGCCGCCTGTGCAAAACACTATGTTGGCTATGGCGCTGCCGAGGGCGGACGTGATTATAATACAACTTTGATTCCTGAACATGATTTACGAAATTTCTATTTACCGCCATTTAAAGCTTCTGTTGACGCCGGTGTTGCAACTATCATGAGCGCATTCAACGATTTAAATGGCGTACCTACATCTGGCAACCAGTTTACTTTGAGACAGATATTAAGAACAGAGTGGGGTTTCGATGGATTCGTCGTTAGTGATTGGACATCCATGACTGAGATGATAAATCATGGTTATTGCGCCGATGAACGGGAAGTTGCATTAAAGTCTATCAAAGCTGGTATTAATATGGAAATGGTTTCAGAAAGTTATCAAAACCATTTGAAAGAGTTGATTGAATCAGATGAAGTAAATGTGAAGTTGCTTGATGATGCGGTTGCTGAAATTCTTCGGGTTAAAATACGATTAGGATTGTTTGAAAACCCATATCCTGTTGCCTATGATGAAAGTGTAATCTTAAATAAAGATCATTTAAAAGTCGCGCGTGATTTAGCTACCCAAAGCCTGGTATTGCTAAAAAATGAAAAAAGTGTACTTCCAATAAACAAGGAATCCAAATCAATTGCAGTAATCGGCCCGCTTGCTGATAGCCCATGGGACCAACTTGGTACCTGGACTGTTGATGGAAAGAAAGAAGATTCAATCACTCCTTTGCAAACACTTAAAGAAAACGTTGATTTCAACATTTTGTATGCAAAAGGACTTGAAAATCCGCGTAGCGTAGATAATAAGCTTTTTGAAGAAGCGATATCAACTGTAAAAAAAGCCGATCTTGCAATTCTGTTTATGGGAGAAGATCAAATAATTTCCGGCGAAGCACACAGCCGTGCATTTATTGATTTACCGGGTGCACAAAAGGATTTAATAAACAAAATATCTGAAACGAGCACACCAATAGTTTTAGTAATTATGGCAGGAAGACCACTAACCTTTTCAAAAATTATTGATAAAGTCGATGCGATTGTTTATGCATGGCATCCGGGAACAATGTCCGGGCCAGCAATTTCTGATGTGTTAACAGGAAAAGTTGTACCATCCGGAAAGCTACCGGTTAGTTTTCCACGGACTGTGGGCCAGATTCCAATATATTATAACCATCGTAATACAGGAAGGCCGCCACGTAAAGATATGCTTGGTATCCCAACCGGTAATACCGAAGATCCGATAGATTATGTTTCCTACTATCTGGATGTTGATTTTACACCTCAATATCCTTTTGGTTTTGGTCTTTCTTATAGCACTTTTAGTTATAGTGATTTCAAACTCTCGACTAAAAAACTAACCTCTGGAAATGCTTTGAAGGCAACAGTACAGTTGAAAAACACGGGTCAATATAAAGCGGATGAAATTGTTCAGCTTTACATCCGTGATAAAGCAGCCAGCATCACTCGTCCGGTAAAAGAGTTAAAAGGGTTTCAAAAGGTTTCCCTCAAAGCAGGTGAAAGCAAATCAATCTTTTTTGAGATTAGTGAAAAAGATCTGGCTTTCTGGAATATTGACATGAAGTTTACAGCAGAGCCTGGAATGTTTGATGTGATGGTTGGTGGTTCCTCAGCAGATGAAGATTTGCTTAAAGAATCTTTTGAACTAGTTAATTAGAAACAATTTATCTATTAGCTTAGAGTGACACACCAATAAAAAGGAATAAAGCATGAAGTGTTTCAGATTTGTTTTTGGAATAGTTGTATTCTCCCTATTTCTAGCCAGCTGCGATCCTATTGTTGAGGATAACAACTTCCTTCATGTTAGTGGCCATGAGATGGTTGATGGAGCTGGTAACACAGTTTTTCTGCGTGGGGTTGGCCTCGGCAATTGGCTTTTGCCCGAAGGATATATGTGGAAGTTTGGCCCAGATGGTGACAGGCCACGGAAAATTGAAAAAATTGTTTCTGATCTGATTGGAAAGGAAAAGGCGGATCAATTCTGGAAAGATTTTAGAGAATACTATATAACGGAAGATGATATAAAACGCATTGCGGAGCTTGGTTTTAATTCTGTCAGGCCTGCCCTAAATTCACGTCTATTTCTTACTGAGGGCGACACTGCACATTTTATAGAAGAAAGTTTTGTGTTGATTGACAGCTTAGTTAGCTGGTGCACCAAGCATGAATTATATGTAATTATTGATATCCATGGAGCTCCTGGTGGGCAAACAGGCGCTAACATTGATGACAGCCCAAACGATGAACCTGAACTTTTTATGGATTTGCGCAATCAGGACAGGTTGGTTGAATTATGGGTAAAAATTGCAAAACGCTACCATAATAACCCCACTGTTGCAGCATACAATTTGCTTAATGAACCTCTTCCAAAGCATACAGGCGCTGCAGATAAGTACGGCCATCTCCTTGAACCACTCTATAAAAGAATTACTGCGGCCATTCGCGAAGTTGATAAAAACCATATGATCACGTTAGAAGGTGTTGACTGGGCCAATGACTGGTCAATTTTTGGTAAACCTTTTGATGATAATACGTTTTATCAATTTCACTATTATTGCTGGGACAGACCGGATTACCTCAAAGATATTTCAAAATACCTGGAATACCGCAAAAAACTGAATACCCCTGTTTGGGTTGGCGAAACTGGTGAGAAAGGTAATACAATCTATTGGGCCACAACACAGTATTTTGAGGCCAATAATATAGGTTGGTCATTTTGGCCATGGAAAAAAATGGATACAAAAAACACCGCCTACTCGATTAATAAACCGCTGAATTGGGATCAAATAATAGAATATTCTCATGGCAGGGGTAAGCCCTCCGAAAATCTTGCCACAAAAGCTTTTGATGAATTAATTGAAAATATAAAACTAAATAATTGTGTCTTTTTCCCGGATGTGGTTAATAGTCTTTTTAGGCGGGTTCCTGCAAAAATTGAAGCGGAAAATTATGGGCATGACGGATATAACAAATCATATTTTGTTACCGATACTTCTGCTCGGGCAAAATACTACCGTGTTAACGAACCTGTCGCAATAGAATTATTCGACTTCACAGAAAACCAGTTTTGGTCAGAACAATGCATAAAATTAAATAGCAAGGAATGGGTAACCTACAGCTTTGACAATTCCGAACTTGATAAGGCAAAAATCATTATTAGAGCAAAAACCAATAAGGATAATTCTGCTTTTAAATTTACTTTAAATGATAAAAGTATTTCGCAAAATTTAAAGAATAAAGATTGGCAAGAGATCGTATTAAATGATTTAAAGTTAACACGGGGACGAAATAAAATCAGGCTTTTTGTGGACACAGGCAGGATAAGTTTTGATTGGATAAATGTTCTGGATAATTAATACTTCAAGAAAAGCCCGCTAATGTTAGATTAAATATTTGCAAATTCATCAGCTAAGCTTTTTCCTAAAATTTCCGAATACAATTTTATTATGATTAATATTAGCAATAAAAAGGTATTCATTTATTACCTTGATTCCAATGACAAGATAATCGATGTAGATGACAACTGGTTATCCTTTGCAGCCGAGAATGTCTACAGCATTTCACAATCGTTTATTAAGGATAAACCGATATGGGATATTATCACCGATATTGAGATCCAACATTTTTACAAAATCCTAATTGACAAAGTCCGCACATATAAAACAAAAATTCACTTCCCTTTTAGATGTGATTCACCAGATTGCCGTAGATTTATGGAGCTAAGCCTTCGACTTGATCAGGAAAACCGTATTGAATTTAAAAGTAGGTTAATTCGCGAAGAATTCCGGGAACCGGTAGATTTGTTTGATGTCCAAAACGACAGATCAAAAGAATTAGTAAGAGTTTGTAGCTGGTGTAAAAAAGTTGCCGTTTCCGACAATACATGGCTTGAAGTTGAAGACGCGATTCGTGAATTATCGTTGTTTGATTATATTAAACTTCCTAAGATTACACATTCAATTTGTCCAACCTGCCATAAAAATAACCGCCGCCTCCTGGAGAGCTTTCGTAGTAATTAAAATTAAACTTTTACCCCTTTACATGCGTCAATAAAGGCCAAATTCTTATTTCAATAGTTATCAAGTAAATTAGATTTACCTTGTATAAACAACTATTATTCAATCCTCACAACAAACTTAGAACATATAATTGGAATATTTGCTGCATAAGAATGTGTTGAATTTGCATATTTCCATTTTAGATATAAATCTCTCCAATTAAACACAAACATCTGATTCTCAAAATAAATGAGAATGGAAGGATAATATGTTCAAGGAATTTCTTCTTGCCGGGTTTTCTACAAAGAAAGATGAGTACATCCAATTTTTAAATAGGCTGTCTGATAGTGTAAATGGTATTCTGGAAAGCATAAAAAAAATTGAAGAAAGCTCAATTTCAAATAATGCAGATGAAACCAAATCGAATTTGCAAAATCTGACTTGGCTTATCGACCGTTTTCCAGACAATCATTTTGAAGATTTAAAAAAATCCTTTTACATAAAAAGAAATGACCTTTTCGAAGAGATTGAGAGCGAAACAGAAAAAGCATTGCTTTCATTAAAAACCAATGTTCACAACTTTATAAGTAACAACAAAACAACAGAATTAGCAGAAAAGAAAATTTTTATTGATCTGAGTGAGAAATTAAGCACACTCACAAAAAAAGTTAGGACATTCTATTTTAGAATAAAAACCACTACTCAGCTGCTTTTTATAATCCCTGTTCTACTCTCTTTTTTACTAGGGTTACATTACCGTTTTAGCGATGGTTTTGAAAAACTTTCAGAAGACATAAACTGGCCTCAAAATGCCTATCAAAAAGCTGATTTTGATGAAAACAAGTTCATCCATACTGAACAATTCAGCAATAAGTTTTGGAATGAATTTTCACGTTTTTACTTTTTTAAAGAAAACAATTTTAAAGAACTATATTTTTCAGAAGAAGAACTTGACAGATACCAGGCTTCAATGAAAACTTGGAATGACAAATCTTTCCAGGCAAGCTTAAATGATTTTATTACAAACTCTTTTAAAACCAAGCTTGTCTATAAAAACAATAATGCTACAAAGCCCATGCTAGTCTACAAAATAACAACCGAGATAGATCATATTGATAACACCCCGTTTCCATGGGAAAATCTTATTGTTACGCCGGAGCTGAAATTTTCGTCCGGCAGGGCGGATAATCTTCCTGATGATGATGTTAATACAAGTCATCCCTGGATTTCATTCGGGAGTTTTAAGGGAATTGGGCCGGTAATTGATCTGAGTTGGAATGCTAAATTGGAAAATATTTCAAGAACCTTGAATGACTCGATAAATGTGCTTCACAATAGTTCTTCAAGATTTGATTTGAGCGATTTCCATATAATTGAAGTCTATGATGACAGCCTTGAAGGAGAACTTTATTTGAAAGATGTAGAACCACCAACAGATATCCAATCATTAACCCTGGTTCAAGGAGAAGATGACATTTACTGGTTTGAATATGACGACAATTTTTTTCTTTACGATTCAATCTGGTATGAAATTATTTATTCAGTTGACCGGCTTAGGGAAATAACAGAAGTAAGCGAAAAACTTACTATAAATTATAACTATTATTCGTTAAAAGGAGATTTATATTCAGGTTCATCCGATATGAAACTTTCTGATAGCCTTTTTTACTTAAGCAAAAGAAATTTATTAATATACGATCCCAGGGAGCCTGTTTATGCAACTCGGGTTGATGCGTCTATGGCCACTGCTGCCTGGGACTTAATTGAAAAATTTGTTGGAGCGCCAGAGTATTTATACAAACCAAAAGGTGTCGATTTATTGGTTGATACGCTTGTTCTTGATCTAAATTTTGAACCCAAAAAATCCCTTTCTCATAACATTGATGTCATCATAAATCCATCCGGATATGTCGTTGCGTATATATTATTGGACAATTTAAACAATGGCGTTTACAATCTTAATTTTCAGATAAATGAAAATACCATATCAAGTTTTCAGTTTGAATATTTAAAACCGGATGATTTTTTATTCGACTATTCTGATACAAAATGGCTAAAGGAAAAACTGGGATTTCATGAAGCAATAAATTAATTGTCTTAATAATAAATCCAAAAATACATTATCTTACTTCTTGGTGAGTTTAGGGGACAAAATTATCAATTTATGATTAGTTCAAAACTAATACACAATGGACCAACCACCGGTTTAATTCGATACTGGACCGGGCGTTTCTTTTTGTGGCTTTTTTCCTGGGATGTTGTTGGTCGTTTTCCAAAAGATAAAAAATTTATCATAATAACTGCCCCCCATACAAGTAATTGGGATTTCCCGCTCGGAATCTTGGCCATTTATATTTACCGGTTGAAATGTTCCTGGATTGGCAAAGACTCTCTTTTTAAGAAACCTTTTGGTGTATTTATGAGATGGTTAGGTGGGATTGCCGTTAATCGGGATAGCCAGCACGGTGTTGTTGATCAGATTGCAAAACAATTTAGGGAATCAATCAAACTTGCCATAGCGATTGCACCATCTGGAACAAGAAAGAAAGGTAATTCCTGGAAGTCTGGCTTTTATTGGATGGCACACAAAGCACAAGTTCCCATTGTTTGTGCTTATTTTGATTATAAGCGCAGAGAAACAGGCATTGGGCTTTCATTTATTCCAACGGGTAATGTAAAGATGGATATGGATCGAATACGCGAGTTTTACAAACTATTTCAAGCTAAGCACCAGGATATGATTACTCCCATTAGGCTTAAAGATGAAGATGCTTAATCTGGAAAATCACAAAGAGTTCATTACTTCCGTTTGGGACGGTAAACGTGTGTTGCCGTTCCAAAAAACATCTCCGCTGATTCCATTATAGTCTCTGAAATAGTTGGATGTGGATGGATGCTCATTTTGAGATCACTGGCCAAGGTTGCCATTTCAATTGCCAAAACACCTTCAGCAATCAATTCACCGGCACCAACACCTACAAGACCCATTCCTAAAATACACTCACTTTCCGGATCGACAATTAATTTTGTCATCCCATCAATGCGGTCCATGGTAATTGCGCGACCAGAAGCTGCCCAGGGGAAACGGAATACTTCAACTTTAAGTCCCTGCTCTTTTGCCTCGGTTTCGGTTAATCCGGCCCATGCCAGTTCAGGATCGGTATAAACAACAGACGGAATTGCATTGGGCTCAAAAGCGGCTTTATGTCCAGCAATGGTTTCAACAGCTACATGGCCTTCATGCGAGGCTTTATGGGCTAACATTGGGTTGCCAACAACGTCGCCTATAGCATAAATATTGGGTTCCGCTGTCCGACGCTGAATATCTGTTTGGATAAAACCTTTTTCATCAACGGTGACCCTTGTATTCTTTAGACCAAGGCTGCCAGAATTTGGTGTGCGTCCAATTGTAACAAGAACTTTGTCATATTTTTCATCAAAAGTTTCGCCATCTTTTATTTCAAAGGAAACGCGGATACCGCCCTTTACCTCCTTCATAGCAACAACTTTTGTATTGAGCATTATTTTCTTGTATTTCGGCTCAACACTCTTTTGCAGGATTCGTACCAGATCACGGTCAGCACCAGGAATTAACCCCGGAAGCATTTCCACAACAGAAACATCGCTGCCCAAAGTTGTATAAACGCTACCCATCTCCAGGCCAATAACGCCACCACCCATTATCAGCATCGATTTGGGAATATCTTCCAGCTTAAGAGCTCCTGTGGAATTAATTATTCGTGGTGAGTCCGGCATAAGTGATGGAATGTGGATGGGACGCGAACCTGTTGCAATTATAGCAAATTGAAAGTTGAGCGTTTCCTTTTTATGATCAATCGTATCTATTTCCAAAGTTGTAGCATTTACGAACTTGGCATGACCTCTAATATGAGTGATTTTGCGTTGCTTTAGTAACTGCCCTGTGCCGCCTGTTAATTTATCTACAACACCATCTTTATATGCGCGTAATTTATCCAAATCTACTTTTGGTTCCTGAAAAGTTACACCCCATTTATGGGCTTCTTTGGATTCATCGATCAATTTTGCTACATGGAGCAAAGCCTTCGATGGAATACATCCACGGTAAAGACAAACACCTCCAGGGTTTTTCTCAGGATCAACAAGAGTCACATTCATACCCAGGTCTGCGGCTAAGAACGCTGCGGCATATCCACCCGGACCACCACCAATTACGACAAGATTTATTCCATTTGCATTTTCAGACATTTTTTATTTTTCCTTTTAATCATTCTCTTACTCTTATATTCGTACTCATACTCATTGTATATTTCATTTTAACCATAAAAATTCGAGCAAGAGAAAGAGTACGATATATGAGTATGATTTATAATTCTTTACTCAACATTATACTGTTCTTCAATATCATAAACACGGTTTGTTTTCGATTTTATAAGTCCAATCAACATTGAAACTACATTTTTCAAAATAATTTTTCCCTCAATAATATCATTTTCTGATAGCTTTTCCTGAGCAACTAAAATATCCAATGCACTTGAAGTTTCTAAAGCAGAAGCCCGCGATATATCAAAGAATCTACATTTATCTTTTGCAGTATACCTACCATTTCCCTCAGCAATATTTAAAACAATTGATTCTGAGGATCTATCAGGCTGTCCATTAACTGGATTTTTTAATTCTTTTTCTTTTTTGAGATTAGACCACCACGATATAAATTTTAAAGCTTCTTGATAGACATTTAATTTTTCATGATCAAAGAGGTGTTTTCCCATACCAAATTTCTTTTTTTATGTTCAGATAATCTCATGCTCTTTCTCTTACTTCATACTCTTGCTCGCTTTATTTTCAATTTTCCAAGCTTTAACGAGAAAGAGTAGGAGTATGAATTATGAGAAAGAATAAAGCCCCTTACCCTTCCAGAAGCACATTAAACGGTTCTTCCAAGACTTCACAAACCCAGCGCAAAAATCGTGCTGCAGCAGCGCCATCAATCACCCGGTGGTCATAAGATAAAACCAAAGGCATCACCAGGCGTGGTTCAAAGTTGCCATCAATATATTTTGGCTGCATCTCTGCACGCGACACACCAAGTATGGCAACTTCCGGGGAATTGACAATTGGTGTAAAACCGGTTCCGCCAATCCCACCAAGATTAGAAATTGTAAAATTGCCGCCTTGCATTTCATCAAGACCCAGCTTTTTATCATGGGCTTTTTGCGATATTTCTGTCATCTCAACCGCAATATCAATGATATTTTTCTTTTCCACGTCTTTTATCACCGGCACCAAAAGCCCGCGTTCCGTATCAACTGCAATTCCAATATTAAAATATTTTTTATAAATGATCTCATTATTGGCCATATCGATACTGGCATTAAAAGCCGGGAATTTACGCAAAGCTGCCTCAATTACTTTTACAAGTATGGCGGTCATAGTAAGCTTGCCACCGCGCGCCTCAGCCTTTTTACCATTGGTTTTTCGCAACTTTTCAAGATTTGTAATGTCGGCTTTGTCAAATTGTGATACATGCGGAATGGATGACCAGGCGTAAGTTAAATTCTTTGCAGATGTTTGGCGTAGTTTGTTTAAACCTTCTTTTTCTGTTTCGCCATATTTACTAAAATCAGGCAGGGCAATTGCCTGAACTGGAGAACCAACTGTTTGCCCGGCACCTTTTTGCTGATGCCGTAACTTTGAAAATGATTTAACATCTTCAACAGAGATTCTTCCACCCGGGCCTGTTCCAGGAACCTCATGAATGTCCAGCCCAATTTCACGGGCAAAACGACGAACACTTGGAGAAGCCGGTGCGATTTTATTTTTAGGTGCATCAAATACTTTGGATGAAATAGGGTCGTGAACCAATTCCCGCGTTTCTTCTTTTACTGTGGATTTAGTTTCAACAGCTTCCTGTTTTGGAGCTGCAGGAGCAGTTGCAGGTTCAGCCATTTTTTCAGAAGCACCAACAGCATCGATTACCATAATTTTTTGGCCGACAGCAACATTGACACCATCTTTAATAAGAATCTCTTTTATAACGCCTTTGGCATCCGAGGGTACTTCGATAACAGCTTTATCTGTCTCCAGTTCAACCAACCCCTGGTCAACTTCAACAGCATCGCCAATATTTACAAGAATCGATGTAACGGTTCCCGAATCAACATTGTCACCCATATTTGGTATTTTAAAATCAACAGATGAAGGTACAGAGCTTTGCTTGGCAACTACATTTTTAACTGGCTCCGGCTCAGCTTCAACCACAGGCTCTTCAACAGGTTTTGTTTCTTCTTTAACTTCTGTTTTAGCCTCTTCCTTATTATCCACCTGGCCGTTTGTTTCTAACTCAACAATCACCTGTCCGATTTTTACTTCATCGCCATTTTTTACACTGATTTTTGTAACAACTCCGGCTGATGATGTCGGGACTTCGATAACAGCTTTGTCTGTTTCAAGTTCAATAAGTGCCTGATCTTCCTCGATGCTATCACCCTCTGAAACAAAAACACTAACAACGGTTCCTGAATCAATATTATCACCTAAATCCGGCAGTTTAATTTCTATAGACATTTATTATTTCCTTATTTATTCTTTCTCTTTTATAGCTAACCCACCCCTAACCCCTCCAAGGAGGGGAACTTTCTTTTCATTTACTCTTACTCATACTCGCTTTTATCTTATCTATTAAAATGAAAAACGGGTAAGAGCATGAGTAAGAAGTAAGAGTAAGATTCTTTAGATTTCAGCTATTCAACAAATCTTCTTAATTAACTCAGCAAAGGATCCGCTTTATCCGGATCAATATCCATTTCTTTTATAGCTTTTGTTAATTCTGCTGTTTTGATTTGACCCTGTTTTGAAAGTTCAGTCAGGGTAGCCAAAACAATGTAGCGCTCATCCACCTCAAAGAAATCCCTTAGCTGGTTACGACCATCACTTCGCCCAAAGCCATCCGTTCCTAAAACTGCAAGGCGTCCCGGCACCCATTTTGAAATTGACTCAGGGAGTGCTTTTACATAATCTGAGGCCGCAACAAAAACACCTTTCGCATCTTTTAGCTGATCTTGTAAATAAGGAACTTTTGCTTTTTTCCCGGGATTCAGCATATTCCAGCGGTCAGCCTTGTTACCATCGTTGTGCAGCTCTTTATAACTGGTTACACTAAAAATATCTGCCGCGACTCCATATTTCTTTTCAAGAATATCCGCAGCCTTAATTACACAGTTCATAATTGTACCGCTTCCAAAAAGTGTAGCGTGCATTTTTGCAGTTTTCTTTTTTGATGACTGGAATTTATACATGCCTTTAAGTATACCTTCTTTAACATCTTTTCCTTTAGGCATTGCAGGCTGAACATAATTTTCATTCATCACTGTGATGTAATAATATTCATTGATTTGCTGGTTGTACATTCTGTCAATACCATTTTGGATAATCACAGCCAATTCATAAGCAAAAGCAGGATCATAAGCTTTTACATTGGGATAAGGAAAAAACATAAGGTGGCTGTTTCCATCCTGATGCTGCAATCCTTCCCCGGCAAGAGTTGTACGTCCGGCCGTAGCGCCAAGCATAAAACCGCGGGCACGCATATCACCTGCCGCCCAGGCTAAATCGCCAATGCGTTGGATGCCAAACATGGAATAGAAAATAAAAAATGGAATCGTGTTTATATTATTTGTGGAATACGCTGTACCTGCCGCAACAAATGATGACATCGATCCGGCCTCGGTGATTCCTTCCTCAAGAATTTGCCCATTCTCAGCCTCTTTATAATAAAGCAGTGATTCGCGATCCATCGGTTCGTAAAGCTGACCTGCATGTGCGTAAATTCCAACTTGCCTAAATAGTGATTCCATACCAAAAGTACGGGCCTCATCCGGAACGATTGGAACTACAAATTTACCGATATCCTTATCGCGCAGCATTTTAGCAAGCATGCGAACAAAAACCATTGTTGTTGATGCTTCCCTGTCGCCCGTTCCTTCATAAAACTCTGCAAACAAAGATTCATCCGGTTTTTTGATTGGCGTACTTTCAATACGCCGTTGCGGGAATGAACCACCAAGCTGCTGGCGTCTGTCTTTTAAATATTGAATTTCCGGGCTGTTTTCGTTTGGCTTGTAAAATGGGATTTCATCAATTTCTTCATCAGAAACCGGAATGCCAAAACGTGAACGGAAATGACGTAATTCATCATCATTCAGTTTCTTTTGTGAATGGGTAATATTTTTACCTTCGCCGGCTTCACCAAGACCGTAGCCTTTTACAGTTCGCGCTAAAATTACTGTTGGTGCACCTTTATGTTTTGTGGCTGAATTGTACGCTGCATATACTTTTTTAGGATCGTGACCACCAAGCCTTAATTTTGTCAATTGCTCATCGCTTAAGTGCTCAACAAGTTTTAGGAGCTGTGGATATTTGCCCCAAAAATGCTGGCGTAAATAAGCTCCGCCTTTGGTGATGTAATTCTGGTATTCGCCATCAACCACTTCGCCCATTCTTTTAACAAGCAAGCCGTCTTTATCGGCTGCCAGGATCGGATCCCAATCCTCGCCCCAAATCACTTTAATTACATTCCAGCCTGCACCACGGAAATTACGTTCCAGCTCCTGGATAATTTTACCATTTCCACGCACCGGGCCATCCAATCTTTGCAGATTGCAGTTTACAACAAAAATCAGGTTATCCAGTTTCTCACGCGCGGCCAGTGAAATCGCACCAAGTGCTTCCGGCTCATCGGTTTCACCATCGCCAAGGAAAGCCCATACTTTCTCATCATTTTCCGGTTTCAATTTGCGGTCTTCCAGGTAGCGGTTAAAACGCGCCTGGTAAATTGCCATTATCGGGCCAAGCCCCATGGAGACTGTTGCAAATTGCCAAAAGTTTGGCATCAACCAAGGATGTGGATACGATGAAAGTCCGTCTTTAAATGCTTCATGCCGGAAATTTTTAAGCTGCTCTGCAGAGAGACGGCCTTCCATATAAGCACGGGAATAAATCCCAGGAGAGGCGTGTCCCTGAAAAAATACAATATCGCCGTTAAACTTATCTTGTGGTGCACGGAAAAAGTGGTTAAAGCCAACTTCGTACAAAGTGGCCGCCGAAGCGTACGTGGAGATATGCCCGCCAATGCCTTCTTCGTGCTTATTAGCGCGGACAACCATGGCCATGGCGTTCCAACGGATTAAACTTTTGTTGCGTCTTTCAATTTCCCGACTGCCCGGAAATTTTGGCTGCTCTTCCGGTGCAATGGTATTTATGTACGGTGTGTTTGCAGAGAATGGCAGCTTGATACCATCATAATAAGCCCGGGCTTGTAGCGCCTGTAACAATTTTGTTGCGCGCTCCGGACCGCCGGACTGAATCACATAATCCAATGATTCCAACCATTCCTGTAATTCTATTTCTTCTATGTTTTCCATATGCTGCATATTTGCACTCATAAATATCCTTTAATTCTTAATATTTTAATCAAAATCGTGTACTTACTTAATAAAAATTAACTTCTTTATTTCGATCCCATATTGGGAAAACCACTATGAGGATAAGCGGGAGCTTCAGAAAGAATAACCATCCATGTTCATTAGCGAGCCGCTAATATAGAATAAATTTAATATTAATCCAAAGGGCATCTAATGGGAAAATTCAATTTTAATTAATAGAATTTAAGTTCTTATATTCACAAGACTCTACGCTTTTGAATAATTTTTTTCCGCTCAAGCTTTTTCACTAAATCTGTTTCAATTATAGCCGAATAATATTGTCCCCATAAAAATATATATTTTGGAGATCACAGATGGTCAACATGAATTCATTTGGTGAAACAGTGCGTTTTCACCGAAAAAAATGCGGCTTGAGCCAGCTTCAATTAGCCAACCTGGCAGGAATCGGAAAAACAACTGTTTTCGATATTGAAAAGAACCGCCATACTTTTCAGACAGATACAATCCAAAAAGTGTGTGATGCCCTTAATTTAAAAATGAATGTTCAAAGCCCCTTTACTAAAAATCGTAGGGTGTGAGGCGTAGCGCGATATCAAAAGATGAGATACTCTCATTACGTTTTATGCATTTCGCTTTACGATTTATTTATTGTCTAACACTTATTAAAAATGAAACGTTGCCCAATAACATATCAAAAACTCGATTCTACAAAATACAGTGCCAAAGGGCTTCGGTCGTTTTCCAATAAAATCAGCGATTTGGAAAAAATTAATATTGATTTTTCCAATGGCTCATCTTATTCATTAAATCCGCACTCACGAGAAAATTTCGGCAAACTTCAAGTCAAAAATAAATGCTTTGTTAAAGGTGACAAAAATGATCGATATGTCTTTGTTCAGGACAATGATCCGGAAAGCCAATATATTTTTAACCGAGACCTTACTTTAAAGCTTGCCACGCTTAGCGGGATAAAAACTGTTACACACGGTCTTGCATATCTTCAAAGCGGTAATCTTGTTTTTTGGTACAAACGACCTCAGTTTTTTGGACGAAGTATACAATATCAAATTGATACTTTTGATGAACTTATTCCGGAAGATGAAGCAAATGTTTTTAGACACCTTATTGAAATACTGAACTCAACCTGCACCTTTCCAGCATTGGAAAAATTGAATCTGTTACGCTTGATATTATTTAGCTTTTTAACGGGTCATGATTCAATCGCTACCAGCAGCCTGTCTCTTATCCATAACAAAGAAAGAGTCGAACTCACTCCTCAATGTTGTTTGGTAAATAACCATATTTATCAAAGCAAAAAAAAAGCAGAATCTATTTCGTTTTTGGGAGAAGAAGTTTTACTTGGAAACACTGATAAAGCCCTTTGCTTTGCCAACGAAGTTTTGGGTGTAAATCCTAAAGCTTTTTCCCAGGTTATGCAGGAGTTAAATGTTGTTTACCTAAAATGGTTAAAGACAATTGAAGTTAGTTTTATCAAAAATCCTATCAAAAAAGAGTACCTGGAACTGCTTCGAAACAGAAGAAGACTTTTTTTCAAATATTAAAATTGTTATTCCCCAATCTCACTACGACGTTACCTCAAAAAGCAAAACAATCCCTTTAAAATAACGTAATTAATATTGCAACTGAGTTGTGAAAGAGTTTAAATTACGGAACCCGCCAACAAATGTAAGGAGGCTTTATGGAATCACTCAACGAATGGCTAAAACCGGAAATAATCTGGTTTGTTATTGGACTGGTCTTACTAATTTTAGAATTCTCCGCGCCAGGCTTAATAATTGCTTTTTTTGGATTTGGTGCCTGGGTTGTTGCAGGTGTTCTCCTTTTTGTAGACATTTCACTAACTACACAATTATTAATATTTCTTATTTCTTCAATCCTTTTATTAGTTCTTTTGCGTAAAACTCTAAAGCAGGTTTTTAAACTTGATTCGTTCGTTGATCAGAATGAAGAAGATGAGTTTATTGGTCAACATGCCATTGTCACAAAAAAAATAGGTCCTAATAAACCAGGTAAAGTAGAGTTTAAAGGAGCAGATTGGGTTGCTGAATCTGAGAGCGAATTGGCCGTTGGAACACATGTGACGATTACAGCAAGGGAAAGTATTAAGTTTATTGTAAAGTCCAATTAATGATAAAATACATTCAAAACTAAAGGGAGATTGATATGACAACCACAAGTATCATAATTATTGGCTTAATTATTTTTGCTTTTATCCTTTTTCTTAAAACAGTTACTATAGTCCCGCAAAAATCTGCTTATATCCTGGAACGACTTGGCAAATATAGAGGAACATTAGAAGCAGGTTTCCATGTACTTGTTCCTTTTATCGATAACATTTCCTATAAGCATTCTCTAAAAGAAAGGGCTGTTGATGTGCCTGCCCAGGTGTGTATTACAAAAGATAACATCTCTGTTGAAGTAGATGGTATTTTATACCTGCAGGTTGTTGATCCTAAAAAAGCATCATACGGAATAAACGATTTTCAATTTGCATCTACCCAGCTTGCACAAACCACAATGCGTAGTGTGATTGGTAAACTGGAGCTTGACCGCACTTTTGAAGAACGTGACACATTAAACGGCGCGATTGTTGATGCGGTTGACCGGGCATCAGATCCTTGGGGAGTGAAAGTTACTCGTTACGAAGTAAGAAATATAGTTCCACCACAAAGCATTAAAGATGCAATGGAAAAACACATGCGCGCCGAGCGTGAAAAAAGAGCAACAATTGCCGAATCTGAAGGTGAACGCCAAGCTAAAATAAACGTTGCCGAAGGGGATAAACAAGAATTAATTCAACGCTCGGAAGGTGAGAAACAAAAACGCATCAATGAAGCACAAGGTCTTGCCAGTGAAATTGAAGCTGTTGCAAACGCTACTGCCAAAGGAATTAGAGAAATTGCCCTGGCCATTAACGAAAAAGGCGGAATGAATGCAGTAAACCTGCGCGTTGCAGAACAATATCTTGGTGAATTTGGAAAATTAGCAAAAACCAATAATTCGCTTATTATACCTTCAAATCTTTCAGATATTGCCGGAATGATTTCAACTGCGATGGAAGTTATTAAAGATAAGACGGTTAAAGAATAGCCACTAAGGGGTCCATTGGACCCCTTTTATTTTAATTCTCTTTTACACTTTTACCATATCCGCTTATTATTTACATTTTTAGCTTGTGTAAAGAAGCACGTTTTCTTATTGCACAAATAATGTTGATCCTCTAAATTATTCAGTAAACCTTTAAAAAAAACAATTTGTCCCCTGGAGAATAAATGAACCTGTTTGATTCACTTATTATTAATACACTGCCTTTAGTCCCAAAACCAATTGTTGGATTTTTTTCGAGAAACTATATTGCAGGACCTTCACTTGATGATGCAGTTAAGGTTGTAAAGAATTTGAATTCACAGGGAATAATGGCTACTCTCGATTTACTTGGTGAGGAAGTAAAAGAAAAAAAACAATCCACTGACGCAGCAAACCAATATGTGGATATGCTGGAAGAAATTGACCGACTTAATCTGGATTGCAATATCTCACTAAAACCTACTCATATGGGTTTAAACCTGGATCAGGATTTTGCTTTTGAAAACATTCGAAGAATTGTAGTGCGTGCAAAAGAGTTAAATAATTTTGTACGAATTGATATGGAGGATAATACTGTCACTACAACTACAATAGAAATGTTCTTAAAGTTAAAAAAAGAATTTGAAGGGCATGTGGGAACTGTTCTTCAGGCTTACTTAAAACGTACTCTTGATGATATTGAACATCTTATAAAACAGAAGGCAAATCTGCGATTATGCAAAGGCATTTATGTAGAACCTGAAGAAATTGCTTACAAACATATGCCAAAAATAAATGAAAATTATAATCAATGTATCGATGAGCTTCTGAAAAACAATATCTATACCGGCATTGCCACTCATGACGAAGAGCTTGTTTTACATGCTTTCAAAGTTATAGAAAAACTCAAACTAGATCCGAAAGAGTATGAGTTTCAGATGTTGCTGGGAGTAACAGAAAAATTACGCGACCAAATAATTGCTAAAGGGCATCGCTTGCGCGTTTATGTGCCTTATGGGCAAGATTGGTATCAGTATTCAATCCGCCGTTTAAAAGAAAACCCAAGAATGGCAAAAATGATTATGGGAAAGATTTTTGGAATGTAAATTTAATCATTCCAAAAAGAACCATACATTAGATATCAAACCACTCAATTAACACTAAGCTTAATTCCGGCCAATAAGTAATTATCACCAATGTAATTAGCAAGATTGCCAGGAAAGGCAAAGTTGCCCTGTACAGTTTCAAAACAGGCTCATTAAAGCGGAATGAGGCTATAAACAGATTCATTCCAACCGGAGGTGTTGAGTAACCAATTCCAAGATTGGCTAAGAATATCACACCCAAATGCACAGGATCAACACCAAATTGCTGGGCAATAGGCAGGATTAAAGGTACGACTACAAGTATCGCTGAAAAAATATCCATCATTGCGCCAACAATAAGCAGAAAAATATTAAGCACCATTAAAAAGCCAAATTTTGTATCAATATATCCTTTCATTGCTTCAAGGATTTGCGATGGTATCTCTGCATCGATAAAATAATTTGCCAGACCAAGAGCGGCTGCCAGGATAACCAAAATGCCACCAACCATCACCATACTATCTTTCACCACACGGACTAAATCCTTGGTCAAAGAAATATCGCGGTAGATAAAAACCTCGATAACAAAAACATAAAAAGCCATTACAGCCGCAGCCTCAGTTGCCGTGAAGAATCCACCATAAATTCCTCCCAGTATTAAAAAGGGGATTGGAATTTCCCAACCTGCCGCTTTTGTAGCTTTCCAAAGTTCGGCTGCATCAAACGGAACAGATGGCGCCATAGAGACATCTTTTTTTACTGCGAAAATGCTATAAATCGCCAACAGGCCAACCATCAAAATTCCCGGTAAAATTCCTGCTACAAAAAGCTTATCTATGCTGGTGGAAGCAACAAGACCATACAAAATTATTGGCAAACTTGGTGGGAAAAGCAGCCCAAGATTTCCGGAGACAGTCAACATCCCCAAACTGAATTTTTTGGGATAATTGTCTTTTAACAAAGCCGGAAACAGCAAACCACCCAGCGCGACAATCGTGACACCTGAAGCCCCTGTAAATGCAGTAAAAATTGCACAGGAAACCAAAGTAATAATGGCCAGGCTTCCCGGCATCCAGCCTAAAAGCGCCCTGGAAAAATTAACAAGCCGCTCCGGGGTTTTGCTTTCAGCAAGCAAATATCCTGCAAAAGTAAAAAGTGGAATTGCCAATAAAACCGGTTGTTGGGCCATGCGGTAAAGTTCAATGATAATGGCCATTGAATCGATTTCTGCATAATGAAATCCAATTAAAGCAATGGATGCAATAATCACAAAAAGAGGTGTTCCATAAAGAGCAAGTAGGATCAGGATAAAAGCAATTAATAGTCCGGTCATTTTGTCTCTCCAGCTTTATATATCACTCCATTGATTAATTTTTCAATAGCATGGAGGCCAAACCGGATAAACATTAACCCGAATCCGATGGGAATTATTATTTGAAAATACCAGGAAGCTATATCTCCAAAGAGAATGGTTTCATATTCCTTTTCATCCATGACGAATGCCCAGGAAGCACTCATTAATAGATAACTGACAAAAGTTGCAAAAGAATAGACTAGTCCTTGCGAGATAGGTTTGTAGCGCCCTTTCATCATGCGGCCAAACACATCGATATTGATATGCTTTTCTTCTCTGCTGGCAATTGAGGCACCGATAAATCCGACCCATAAAACCAGGTGACGCAAAAAAATATCACCCCATAAAATGCCCTGATCAAAAAAACCGCGCAGTATAACCTGCGCAAATGAAAAGACAACCATTACCAGCACAACAAAAACCAAAATATATGTTTCGGCCAGTGCAACAAAACCATTTATCTTTTGTATAAGACGCATTCAAACTCCTGGTCAAAAAAAATTGCTATAAACAAAGTTTATGAAAATAGTCATTCCAATGATTTACTGCAACGATGGATCAGATGAATATTTTTTATTAATAATTAATTAATTAATTAGATTTTTGCATGCTAAGAATATTATTCAAACAACCTCTTCATATTTGGCGAACGCTGGATTTTAGACATAAACTTGAGGCTATCATCCTGGTAGTTCTGATTTATGCTTTTCTTGGTACGCGGCTGGATGTTTTGTTTAATCAGTTAATTGAAAATGGTTTTAATATAAGCCGGCTAACATTGTTAACTGCCAGCTTGTTCACTTTTCAAATTAGTATCAGCACTTTACTAATTATTAGCTGGTTGCTGCCACGCCAAGATGCCCTAAAACCATTTTTATCAAAACCCCTTGCAAAACCGGATCTATTAAAAATTGTTGGCTTTCAGGTTTTTAAGTATTTATCTGTTTATCTGATACTATTTCTGCCGGCTGCAACTGCAATATTTTCCGCTCTCGGTATTATGCCGTTTATTAGCTCTGTTATGATTATTTCTGTTTTCAGTTTCTACTTTTTCATGTTTTTTATTCAACAAAAACAGAAAACCAACTCCTTAAAATCATACATATTTAAAAGCTTTAGCGCCATATTTTTATACCATGCCCTGTTTGCTGTTTTTTACTTTTTCAATGACTATCTCATCCTTTTCCAGGCTTTCTCTTTTGTATTGATTTTTGCATTTACATTAAAACTAATTTTCAATAAGGAACCAATAAATTTAGAGACTTTTGTGCCATACCTGAAAAAGGTGTATGTAAAACCGGAGATTGTTCAATCTGAGAAAAAGGGAATTCCAAAATTTTTACCGGGAATCATTCAGCCCCTTTTCGAAAAAGAAGTTAATAGCTTATGGCGCAATCCCAATTACAAAAAATTAAAAATAAATGGTTTAATTTTATTTGTTGTAATAAATATACTAATTGTGCTTTCCAATTTTGAGTACAAAGAAATTTGGATAACCGTAATCACTTCAATTTTGATCTGGGCTCATTACAGTAACAGCTTTAACGAAAAATATGTCTTTGCCGATCCGTCCTGGTTTATAAAAACACTGCCTATGCGTTTTCGTCATTTACTGGTAGCCAAATATTTTGCGGAAAGCGGATATGTTGTCTTGCTATCAGTTGGCGTGTTTATATTTTTGCAGTTTTGCGGGATCACATTAAAAGAACAACTCATCCTGTTAGCAGTCATTTTCACTTTTGCCAATATTGTTCTTTTTGTTATGCTCAATTTTCAAATAATGTTTTTTAATGATCCCAGGTTAGCGGGGTACTCTTATCATTTTGCAATGGTTTTTTTAATAATCATGATGCTAAACTACAGATTTGTAGGGCCAATAATCGCCTTGTGCTTGTTGTTTTTCTTTTTATATAAAAATGTGAAATACTTTAATGAGTAAAATATATACCAAGAAAATAGAAATAGATTGTCATACTGAGGAACGAAGTATCCCATCGTGCAAAGGGATTCTTCGCTTTTCTGCGTGCCGCTCAGAATGACACGTGAAAGAAAAAAAATGCTTAAAATAAATGACTTGACCGTAAGCTATGACAATAAAATCGCCGTTGATGAAACAAGCGTGGAATTTGCACCAGGCAAAATAAGCGGCTTGATTGGTCCAAATGGAGCAGGAAAAAGCACATTATTAAAAACCTGTATCGGCTTGCTAAGCTCCTATGCCGGCGAAATTTGGTTTGAAGAAAAAAATCTTAAAAAGGAACGCTTTTGGATTAAACAGAACGCAACGTATGCATCAGAAAATGCAGAGCTACTGAATTACTTGAGCGGGAATGAATTTTTAACACTGATTGCCAGGATTTATAAGTTATCTGATATATCTGAGAGAGTGGATTTTTTTATTGATCTTATGGGGTTGCAGGAAAAGAAAGATGATCTTGTTGTAAACTATTCTCATGGCATGAAGCAGAAACTTTCCGCAGCAGTAGCATTACTGCCAAAACCAAAATATATTTTTCTGGATGAATCTTTAAACGGAATGGATGCTCCATCCCTAATGAGAATTTTTGCATATTTGAAGGAGCAAACAGCTTTAGGCAACCTGGTTATAATTTCCTCACATAATGTGGATTTAATCCGTGATTGGTGCGACGAAGTATTTATAATCAATAATGGTAAAATTATTTCTAAATTTGACGAAGATGAGCTGACAGAGCTGAAATCGGACAAAGATCTTTTTGTAAAAAAGTATATAAGCCTTATTGGCTCTTAAATAATGAAAATGATTTCTTTTTTTTCGTATATTCGAATTACCGTTTTAAAACAAAAATTAAATTTGAAACACCGGAGGTAACAAATGGCTTCAGATAATGGTAGTTTTTTTAGTGGATTGCTAATTGGCAGTGCAATTGGAGCAATTGCAGGCGTTCTATTTGCACCAAAGTCAGGTCGTGATTTACGTGAAGGTTTAATAACTGATAACGAAGAAATAATCAACAAAGCAAAATCAGAATTAGACAAAATGCGCAGCGAACTTGGCGATCTTAAAGATAAGATTTCCAAAACAATGGATCGCAACAAAACGGCTACAAAGCCTGCAGAAACAGAAGAAGAGCGCGATTATGAAGCAAGCTTAAGCTCTCTGGATGAGGACACTTCTGCTGGATCCAAGAAAAAAACGAAATAGCATCTTAGCAGAAACGACATGATAATTTGAGAATCCTTTTGTCTGCAAAAAGGATTCTTTCTTTCCTTTTAGAATCTTAGAATACTTTGGAGAAATATATGTTTTGGGAATATGCTTTAGGAGCATTTTTTATATCGCTGATTGTACTTGTCGCATTCTTGATTCCGGTTATTAACCAATTTCGTGATTCACTTTCGAAGCTAAACCAGACATTAGACACTGTGAACCGCGACCTTCCTCAGCTGATGAATAATTTTACTGAGGTTTCAAAATCATTAACAGTTGCAACAGAGAAAGTTGAAAAAGCTGTTGACGGGTTTTCTGAAATCGAAAAAATGATAACCGAGCAAATTAAAGTCCCATTAAAAACCATCGCTAACATTATTTCAACTTTATTAAAACTGTTGACAGCTTTGGTTGGCAGAAAAAAAAGATGATTTAGATGATTTTCTAAACATAAACTATCATGTCATGCTGAGGGACGAAGCATCCCACCAAGTATGGGATTCTTCTCTACGTTGCACTCCGATCAGAATGACAGTCACCGATCATCTCAGGTCTTGTTAAAATGAAAATCCGTTTATTAATAATCACATCTATAATTTTATCCCAAAATGTGTTTACGCAAGTTGACAAAAGTATTGTTGAAGTAACCAAAATCAATCCAAATATTATTCTCGATATCCGCTATGCCACTGAAAATAATTTTTTAAAGGAGATTGTTTATCCTGAAGCGCGGTGTTTTATGCGTTACAAAGCTGCGGTAAAATTAGATTCCATTCAGAAAGAGTTGGAGACAATAGGTTTAGGTTTGAAAATCTTCGATGGTTATAGACCCTTAAGCGTTCAAAAGAAAATGTGGGAAGTTTATCCGGATGACCGATATGTGGCCAATCCAAAAAATGGATCACGGCATAATCGCGGGGCAGCAGTTGATCTAACTTTGGTTGATTCGCTGGGCAATGATTTAAAAATGCCAACAGACTATGACAGTTTTTCAGAAAAGGCTCACCACAGTTTTATTTCTCCGGATAAAGAAATAATGAGAAACCGCTGGATTTTAAAAACCATTATGCAGAAATATGGTTTTAAAACGCTTAAAACCGAGTGGTGGCATTATGATCTTATCGGCTGGCAGGAATATGAAATTATGGATGTTTCATTTGATGAACTTTGAATATTATAATAACCTTTGCACATGAAACTTTTAAAAAAAATTATCTCTTTAACACTCTTTACAATTACAAGTGCTTTAGGTAGCGACAATTTTTCTTTAACTACCATAGGCGGGTATTCTTTTGGCCTAGGTCAAACATACCAAGGCCGTCTCTCATACAAAAGTTTAGAAAACAGCCATACCAAAGATTTATATTTTGATAGCTTTACAAAAGGATATTCTTTTCGAGCTGCCTTAAATTATAACATAACTGAAAATTTAGTTGTCGATATTGAGAGTGGATTAATTAGCTCAAGTGATTTTTCTTATTCTTATATTGAGTTAAGGGACTATAATTTTGTAACGCTTAACAGAAATTATGTTTATACCCATATTCCTATACTGATGCATTTTAAAATGGAAATAGGAGAGAAACATAAGCTATATTCAGGGATTGGTTTTGGGACGATGTTAAGCAATCTTAGAATCGAAATAACTAATGATTTTGACACTTCATCAAAGGAAGCAATATTATATCCTAAACTACCATTTGTGTCAGAAGGACTGATAGGGTTTTCATATTCTCTGAACGACAATATATTCCTTGTTTCGGAAATAAGATTTTTGATGACTAACTTTGTAATCGAAAAGCAAAAAGAAGATGCTTTTTATTATAGTGGACTTGGATCCTACTCAGGCAAAGTTACTTATACTTATGACAGGAATAATCCCAATAAGTTAGCTGAACCCATAATTGGCGGAAATAGCTTTTCCCTAAATATTGGATTTGGCTTCTGGTTATAGAGAGCTATTAGTAATGATTAATAAATTCACACCTCTGCTGCTTTTAAGCGCCCTGTTCTTCTGCAGTGAAGATAGCACTGTTAATCCAAGTCCAAATATTCCAATTGGTGGCTATTGGGTAGGTACTGCCATAGATACAATAGATGTTGTTAATATTTCAATGGAATTATATCAGGAAAAGAGTAATCTTAAAACACTAAATTTTGCGATAGCCTCCATTATTCAGGATGATGAAGGAATTGCTACTTTGGTCCCATATTATGTTATAATAACCGGAATTTACAACCACCCAAATATTTCCTTTGATTACAAGAACTTCAATGGAAAGCTGTTCGGTAAAGACTCAATTGCTGGTAAATTCAGTACTGGCGACTCTATGGTTTTTGTGAGACAATAGTTGACCCCTAAGTTAAACCTTGTTTTGTTATAATCTTTTCCCTTCATTATGAAACACTCTCAATTCATTTTATCAAAATCATCTTTCGTACTTTTTGAAAAGACCCGCTGCTAATTTTGTAATAATAAATTCCATTGGCCAGACCATTTGCAGAAAAAGTTTCCTTATGAAAACCAGCAGATTGCTTTCCATCGACGAGAGTGGCAATCTTTTGCCCGAGAGCATTATAAACCGTCAATGTAACTTTGCCCGCCTTGGGTATTTGATAAGCAATTACAGTTGAGGGATTAAAAGGATTTGGATAGTTCTGTTCAAGGCTAAATTTTTTCGCAATTTGAGGATTATTTTCAATTGAGGAAGCTCCGTCATCAATCCACTGAAAGCGCACAGCATCCGTACGGATAACAGGTCCATTTGTGCTGTTTCCGGTATCTTTAACCCATAATTCAATCTCAGTATCCGCAGGGACAAATACATTGCCAATGCTCACCCAGTTACCACTACCTTCATTTTGATTTACACGCCAGGCAGCCTGTACCCCACCATCATAATGAATTTCATATAAAGCATCATCTGTGGAGTTTACAGTTTTAGGCACAATCTCAAGAATTTCATACAGGCCACTTTTTTTAAGAGTAGTATAAAATCTTGCTGAAGCTAAAGGATTGGCATTTAGATAAGCATATCGGCTGGTCGGCCCATATATGTTTGCAACGCTGGTTTTCCATTCACCAAATTCTTCGTAATAATCACTATCTTCATTATCGATTGTAAAGAAATATTCAACAACCTCTGCTGCAATCATTACCTTTAAGATTGGGTTTTTTGGATCATCAGAATTTATTACAAGTGTATCAATCTGTTTGCCTGTTTCTTCAGGAAAAAATGACAAATCAATTGATTGACTTGACATGGGCGAAACAATTAACGGAAAAGATATATCTGTTTTAAAAAGATTTGAGAGAGAACTGATACTTGAAACCGACAAATCGGAAATACCATAATTAAAAATAACTAAAGAATACGCAGCGCTATCCTGAACACTAATGGCACCAAAATCAATTATGCCTTCTGAAATATTTATATTCTTATCTTTAACTAAGGCAGAGAATTTTATTACATCTGCTGCTAATATTTTTCCATTTTGGTCGTCACCGGAAGCTGACATTTCTATTGACAATGCATCTTCGGATTGCGCTTCAATAGTGGCAAGATAGTTCCATTTTTTTGAAGGCAAAAGTTCATCCACAAAAATAGTATCCACAGTAACTTGATTATTTGATATTAAAAATCTGATTTTTTCGGCTCGGTTATCTATATCCGGAAACTGCACAAATACATTGTAAAAGGAACTTTGCGGTATTTGATAATCCCAAGCGACCGATGCGGAGCTGCCGGTTTCCAATGTCGAAAATCTTGAATCTGTCCCCCAGGCATATTTAGATGAAGTTGTCCATGATCCATCATTTTCAGAATAAGAAGCATCCTCATTGTCGATAAATTTATCATCCGGTAAAAAAGAAATAAATTCCATTGATTGGTTTCCCATACTGTCGCAAACGGTAACTCCGGCTTTGGCCAGGCTATTCTGCGGTACCGGGACAATTGTTTTCCATTCATTTGCACCTGTTGAAACACACTCAAGAACAGAATACTCTTCATATATATTTTTAACTGCCACAAATGGCCGTGTCTGAAAAATCGTTTCATTGGATTGGATTGTAAAATAAACAGATTCCCCAACCTGCTCTTGGGAGAATTGTAAAACCGGCGCGATCGAATCAATACTACCACGCCATAATTGCATGGCCTCAATGGCTGTACAATATTGAAACTTGACATCCGGATATTTAGCCGCTGCCTTGTGTGCAAGGCTATCTATAATCTGCATATTTTCAGGAAAATCACTTTCCGGTAAATGGGCCCAAAAACAAGCTACCTGATCTGTGCCCTGATTGGCTGCTGCAAAAACATCATCCATCAAGTTATTGGCTTTAGTCCTTTGAAAAGATGCTGAACGTACCTGCCAGCCAGGCCCATCACCGGGAACCTGGTAATTATCTTTAGCCGGATGATATGGAACAAATTGAGAAGGTGCCTGTGACCAGTCAAAAATATTATCAATGGGTTCAGAATCTTCTGTTCGCTTCGAGGGATAATCGTTGTGCATACTGTAAGGCAAAACCTTTTCATCAAGATAATGTTGCCAATCATTATCCATATAATGCCAGCCGCTTCTAAAAGAAACCGGGAACACTTGCTCTTCTAAAAGGAATTGCGCCAAAGTCACTTCAAAGTCATCCAAAGATTCCAAAAAGGTTTTTGATTGGTTCCAGAAATAGAGACCATCTTTATCATAATCCGACCAATAAAAAGTGTGGTAATGCAGGGAAAGTTCATCACCGGTTGCAATTACATTTTCACCATGATATTTTTTCATCAGGTACAAGGTCATTATATTGGGAACAGGCATATTGTTGTTTGTAGCATAACGAAAAATATTGCCAGCCATCATCCACCAGGTCATTTTCATTGGCTGGCCATAAGAATCAACCAATTCAGCACGGAAGGCCGGATCCATGACTGTATAAGCATTTCTCAACGGATCTGTGTAGAGCGACTGATCGTAAGTGTTATTATATCTTGCTGTATTCATGCCGGTCCAAATGGCCGTGTCCGATCCTAATACAAGGTAAACTTTACCTTCGGAAAAAACGTGGTTTACCAAGCTAATAATAATTAATGAGGTTAATAAAATTTTAAGTGCAGGCTTTTTAAACATGATTTGTACCTCGGCTTATACAGTTTTCGTTATAATATTAAGAACAGTCGTTTTCGCAGATTTTCATTGCCATAGATATAAAGCAATGTACATATTGAAACAGTAAAAATAAAAAGAAATTCTGTTAATAATTTAACCAAGCAAAAAAATGAAGAATTCTATTTTATTTTACAAATTTGTAATGGGATTTACTGTCCTGGGTTTTCTTATTTCTTGCCAAAATCAAAAAATCGATCACCGGTTTCAGAATGAGTTTTGTATTAATTCAACTGGAAAAAAACTACCTTACAGGATTTTTATTCCGGAGCAGCAAGATTCCATTCAAAAATATCCGTTAATAATTTTTTTGCATGGAGGAACCGGTGCCGGGACTAATAATATCGATCAAATATCCGGCAAAAACCGGAGTGGATCGCATATATGGCTTGAAGAAGAAATCCAACTCAAATATCCAGCCTTTGTTCTTTGTCCACAATTACCACCTTTTCAACGGTGGAATGATCCGCTTTCGGATAGCTTAACTGTTTATACAAAAATGTTTTTTAATTTGATCGACTCGCTGATGATAACCAATCCAATAGATACAAACCGGATTTATCTTACAGGGCAATCATTGGGTGGCTGGGGAGTTTGGTATTTAATTGGCAAAAGACCGGAAATATTTGCAGCAGCCATTCCGGTTTGTGGTGGTGGAAATCCTGAAACAGCCAATGCAGCAAAAAGTGTAGCTATATGGGCCTTTCATGGTGCTTTTGACCGGGATGTGAGTGTAGAAAAATCGCGTGAAATGGTTGAAGTATTTGAAGAAACCGGATCGGATATTAAATACACAGAGTTCTTTTTTGGCGGGCATTCCATTTGGGATGATGTGTATTCTGATCAAAATGTAATAGATTGGCTTTTCAAACAAAGCAAAAATAATAAAAGTTTTTAGCCTTAATATCTTTGAAAGGATTGTTATGAATTTTTCTAAATCTGCTTTAATTATATTTGTTTTCCTGGTACTTCAATTTCTCATTTCCTGCGATGTTAAAGTATCGTACAGCAAAGTTGGCTCATTTGAATTAGATGAAATTACCATTTCTGAAATTCAGAACGCTTACGAAAACGGCACTTATACAATCCGGCAAGTTGTGCAATTATACATTGACCGGATTGATGAGATTGACCGCAACGGGCCAAAACTTAATTCGATAATAATAGTCAATCCTGATGCATTGGCCTTAGCAGATGATTTGGATAAAGAACTCGCTGCAGGCAAAAGTCGTGGGCCGTTGCATGGTATTCCGGTAATTTTAAAAGACAATATCGATACTCATGACAAAATGCCAACAACAGCCGGATCCAGAGTTCTAAAAGATTCGTATCCGCCTCAAGACAGCGACCTGGCAAAAAAACTGAGAGAGGCAGGCGCGATTATTTTAGCAAAAGCCAATTTAAGTGAATGGGCAAACTATCGTGGTTCATTTTCATCCAGCGGATGGAGCGGTGTTGGCGGGCAAACTAATAATCCTTATGTGCTGGATAGAAATCCATGTGGATCAAGCGCCGGATCGGCGGTGGCCGTATCTGCAAATTTATGTGCGGTTGCCATTGGCACCGAAACATGGGGATCTATAATGTGCCCGTCAAATGCAAATGGCATTGTAGGTATTAAACCAACCGTTGGCTTATGGAGCCGCTCCGGTATTGTCCCGATTAGTGAGACACAAGATACAGCAGGTCCAATGGCACGCACCGTCAGTGATGCGGCCATATTATTAAGTGCCGGCGTCGGAATTGATTCATCCGATGCAAAAACTTTTGCCGGTCAGGGAAAATTTCACTCAGATTACAGACAATTTTTAAATAAAGATGGATTAAAAGGCAAACGGATCGGTTATCTAAAAAATGCTGAAGGGACTCATTTTAAAGTTGATTCGCTTATGCACAGAGCGGTTCGTTTTCTCAAAAACCAGGGCGCCGAAATTGTGGAAATTGAAAAGCTGGTTGAGGGCAGGCCTTATTCAAATTCCAGCATTGTTTTGGCCTATGAGTTTAAAGACGGTTTAAAAAAATATTTTGAAAGACTTGGAAACGGCGCTCCGGTTGCTAACCTGGAACAGGCCATAAATGCCACTCTTAAGGACAGCCTTGAAATGCTCTATTTTAATCTTGGCCGCATGGAAAACGCGCAGTCTAAAGGTGATCTGGAAACAAAAGAGTATAAAGAGGCGCTTGAGAAAATGCTAAAAGCCTATCGTGATGAAGGTATTGACAAAGTGATGGATTCACATCAATTGGATGCCATTGTTTCACCAACCGGCGGCCCTGCCTGGAAAACGGATATGATTAACGGCGATAATTTTGTGATGTCCACTTCGGTAAACGCGGCGCTTTCCGGTTACCCCAACATCAATGTGCCGATGGGATTTATTGGCGAAGTCCCTGTTGGGATTTCTTTTTTTGGCAGGGCCTGGAGTGAGCCGGTTTTACTGGAAATTGCCTTCGCTTATGAGCAGGGAACGCAGCACCGGAAGGCACCAAAATTTCTTGAAACAGATTAATTTGAGAATTGATTTTAAGAAAAATTAGTCGTAACGTCAGTGTGTTAATGATAACATATAAGTTATATAGTGGCTATGAAGATATGAATAAGACTTTGATTATTTGGATATATTTTTAATAATTATTTCCTGTTCGCCATCAAAAAAACTCTATGATACTATAAAATCCCCTTCTCCACATTTACAAATATCTTTAAATAAAAAATCTTATTTAAAAGGTGAGCCGATTTGGATAGATTTCAAATTTGAAAACAAAGGCACAAAGTTCCTGGTAGTCAGTTCAAAAAATTTGTCCGTACTTTATAATCAACATACATTGGTTTCTAACATTGTAGATAAAAATGGAAATACTTACCCGAGTGGTTTATGGGGCTGTTATACACACACAAAATGGGACACTCTTTTCCCGGGAGAAGTTACTAAATACAGTTTTAATTTATTAGAGAAACATTACAAAATACCAGAAAAGTATACAGACAGAATATTGCCTCCAAACACATATTCAATCTTTTCTGTTGTACTCCGAAATGTGATTTCAAATCAAATTATTTTTGACGTAATAGAACCCGAAGGTATTGATAGAATCAAATATGATCTATACCAAAAAGGGACGAGAGCATTTCACAATCTTCCAAAAATGCATGACATATATAAAGAATTGTTTAAAATTGATAGCAACTCTTTTTATTCAGAACTATTGTTATATAAATTAATAATTCACACCAGTTTTCATGATGACAAAGAAGCATCGGAACTCGCTAAATTATTTTTACAGAGATATCCAAATTCGAATTACAAAAATCAAGTACTAAGAAAAATTTAAATTTTTGCGTCCATATTAAAACTAATTCTTCATCGACTGGGAGTTCTGTTTAGAAACTATCTTTCATTTTAAAAGAATCATTTTGCGGATTTGAATTGAACTTTCTTTTTGCGAACTAATCTTATAATAATAAATCCCACTGGCTAAACCCTTAGCATTTAATAAATAAGAATGCCAGCCTTTTGCTTGAATGTTTGAGAAAAGGCTTTTCACAAAACCGCCCCGCTGATCATAAAGTTCAAGATTAATCAATCCTTCTTCCTGAACATTGTAACGGATAGTTGTATGCGCATTAAAAGGATTTGGATAGTTTTGTTTTAGCTGGAAATCAGTCAATCTGTTTTCTACTTTTTTTGCATCAAATAATTCCGATTCGCCGGCAAAAGAAATACTTTCCAGCTTATACCAGTAACTACCAATAATTCCTGATGAAACATCTTCATATTTGTAGTGTGATGAATATGCAGTTGTACCTGCTCCTTTAATCATCTCTTTATTAATTTTTATAAATTGATCGCGACCCTGTTTTACATTTGTTTCAACAATACTTCTGTAGAGATTAAAACCCATATTCTCCAGTTCTGACTGTGTTTGCCATTGTATGACATTTTTATTGCCTTCTGCATAGACATCAAAAGCAGAAAGCTCAACCGGAAGACTCATATCTTCATTTTCGCCAAAAATAATTACCCGGTATAAAGTGGGTGTATTGTTCGCATAAAGCCTTAATTGATGATTGCCAGCCGTCAAAGTCTCATGCAATAAAACTGTTTTTATTTCTCCAAATTCACGGTTTCCATGCCAGGCCTTATCGGTTTGCCATCCATAGTTTGTGGCATTTAATTCAATTCTCAAATCATCATCGCTTGCATCATCTACATTCGGGTCTCCATTATCCGGCCCACGATATGCCCATCCTGAATTCTCATCCGCAGCTGCGGTAATATAAATGCCAACTTCTCCATTATTGGTCAAAGAAAAATCAATTGTCTTCCACAGATAATCATTACTTGCAACCGGAGCAGTTTCATTTATTTCCTGATTAATCAATATGGCGCCATTGGCACTGTTCAACACATTTACATCATACAAAATAGGAGTGGTTGTACTATAGATTTGAATATCACGCATTCCGGCAGACATTAATGTATCAATAATTACAGTCTTTTCCGCACTCTGTAAAACAGCTCCATCCAGGCTTTTTAAACCACCATAGCCATAATTATGCCCGCCAACAACAACTCGCATCTCATCGGCTGTATCATAGCCGTTATAATCTTCTGCTTGTGCGGTAATTAAAATAAGCGATCTTCCACCATCACTGTTAAAGGAATATGTTTTCCATAAAGAATCTGTTCCTGCAGGTCCGATTTCATTTGGATATGCCCTTAATTTTAAAATTCCGGTCGGTGTTTCAACATAGCTGGTTGGTTCCGAACCAAAGGTGATTTGGACATAGTCACAAATCTGTTGATTATCACCCGCCCAAAATCTTGGATAAATTGTGATATCATAATCATCTCCACCGGCGGGTGTCTCATGATAAACCCAGTTATCAATCCATTGGTGATAATCATATCCTTTATCGGGAAGTGCTGTTGTGGAAGTCATTACAAGGCTGTCATCTACAAAGTATTCTATCCGGTTCGTTCCATAGCGATTTATTTCATAAACATGCCAGCCCGTAAGATAGTCGGTGGAAAGATCAACGGAATCATGCGTGCTGTATTTTTTTCCATTCGACTGGTCTGCCCGCCAATAAGTTTCGTTAGCTGTCCAGCTATGCCCATCTTCTTCCTTTTGCTGTAAAAACCAGGATTGTTCCGATGTATTTAACGTCATGCTTTCTTTATACCACCAGCCAAACCCTCGGCTTCCAGGAAAATGATCATTTAAAAAACGAACCCTTACTTTTAGGAAAACAGTATCCTCTTCAAAGTAAATTCGGTCAAGTGAAGCAGATTCAAATCCGACATTATGCAAATTGTCTCCGCCATATGGAAATGGGTTTGAGGTGGTTATTAAAATATAGCCATTGTTAATCACAGGATCAGCTTGGTAAGGATCGGTGCTATTTAACATCCACCAGCTTTTATGAACCTTAAAATCATCCCGCTGCAAGGTTGGAATTGAAATTACTTGTCCGAGTAAGTTGTTTACTACAAAAAAGAATAGGAAATATTTTAAACTATTAATATACATATACAGGTACATTCTAAATGGTAACAGCTTAAGTTAAGTTAGTTATGTCCGGTCGAGTATTAATATAGAGGAAATGGAATTAAAATTCCCGAGATTCAATTTTAGAAGAAACCAGTGAGCCAACGTTGGATCATATACAAAAAGGTAAACACGCAGCAATGTGAATTATCACAATTAATGATTTAAAAAATTAAATGAGTTTGGAAGGAGATAACAAAAACGAGAGTGTGTCAAAATTAAACACACTCCCAAAACATTAATCGTTTAAAGAAATTTTTCTTACCCAGCCATGAGTATCTTCTTCATCGCCGGATTGGATTCCTGTTAGTTTATTGTATAGGCCTGTCACAATTGGGCCAACGGTATCACCTTCGGCAAGTGTAACAGTTTCATTTTTATAAGTTATACTTTTAACAGGAGTTATAACAGCAGCTGTTCCGCAGCATCCCGCTTCTTTAAAGTTACCCATCTCAGTTATTTCGACAGGACGCTGTTCAACTTCCATGCCCATATCTTTTGCTAAAGCCATTAAGCTTTTATTTGTAATACTGGCAAGAATGGAACTTGATTTTGGTGTTACATATTTGCCTTCTTTGGTTATGGCAAAAAAGTTAGCGGGACCTGATTCATCAATATATTTTTTCTGTTTTGCATCAAGATATAAGGCCTCTGCATATCCGAGTTCTTTTACTTTTTTAGATACGCGCAATCCTGCCGCGTAATTTCCACCAGCTTTTGCATGTCCAACACCTTCCGGTGCTGCCCTGTCCCATGTTTCTTCAACAAGAAGTTTAATAGGTTTTAAACCCGTAGGAAAGTATGGCCCAACCGGTGTACAAAAAATCATAAACAAATAATCATCAGAGGGCTTTACTCCAACCAAACCGGAAACACCCAACATGACAGGACGGATATAAAGACTGGATCCACTTCCATATGGAGGAATAAATCTTTTGTTTAATTTTACAAGCCGCAAAACCGCTTCAATAAATTTCTCTTCAGGAAATGCCTCCATCATCAAAGTTTCTGCAGAATGTTTCATGCGTTTTGCATTTTCATCCACGCGAAAAACGAGTGCATCTCCATTTTTGTCTTCAAAAACTTTTAAACCTTCAAAACATTCCTGACCATAATGAAGACATGATGCAGCGATGCTTAAAGTAACCTGGTCTCCTTCAACAACTGTACCCTCATCCCACTTTCCATTACGATAATAATACTCTAAGTGGCAATCGGTTTTCATATAAGCAAAAGTTAAATCTGTCCAGTTAATATTTGCTTTTTCCATGATGCTCCAAAATTTTAAGGTTTTTATTTTGACTTTTACAAGGCTAAATATACAAAATATATTTTATGAAGTGTAGGGGAAATTGAAGAAATTTCTAAAATGATATAACTGTCACTCTGTTAGAATCTTTTCATTTTTGTATATCATGTTTGAAAAGAGAAGGATTGGAAATGGTTCTGGCGTGGTTTTTGTGAGCTGGATGATACCTAGAGTTACTGTTTTATTATAGTTACTATTTCTTTTTAGGGGCTTCGCCCTTTAACTTTTCACGGTATCCTTTTTTAGGATTAGATATTTATAAAAATTGGAATGGTACAGTGGGAGCTTGCTCAATTACATGCAGTGCCTTATTTCCATTATATTGATAAACTAGTTCGTGAACTAATGTTGAAATTATTTCCCAAGGCATAATTATCAATTGATATTATTTCCTTGTTGTTGTATTCCAGTTCAAATTTGGTCATATTTGACTTAAAAGATTTTACCTGTAAAACCATCATGGAGGGTAATATGTAATGAACTATGCGTGTTTAATTAACAAGGAAGTTTTATTAACAGGGAAGGCGCTCAAGGATGAGCAAATCCAAGAAAAAAAAGAAGTCGCTCCGGGCGATGGAGCGACTTTTCATAATAATAGTTCTTAAAGAACTATTACATTACATATTTAGATAAGTCGGCGGAGAAAATCTTATCTTAAGGCTAAATTTTAGTGTGATTTAAATCCCACTCTGGGACCTAACACAGGTCCCTTTTTTTTTTATTCTAAGCCACTAGCATAGCGCAAAGTACGTCCCTTGCCTAGAACGCATTTAATTTTGCAGCAATTTATAATTATGACGGAATACCAAGCCCAGGCAAATCATTATAAATCAGTTTTCCCTGTTCAACTTTAACACCGGAATATGGATCATCCGCTAAAAGCAGGTTTCCATCCAAATCCACATAATCCACAAAAGGTGCAATTTGGGCGGCAGCCGAAATGGCTACTGAGCTTTCCACCATGCAACCCAACATTATTTCCATTTCCATCGCCCGTGCCAAATGGATCATAGAAAGTGCTTCTAAAATACCGCCGGATTTCATCAGTTTAATATTTATCCCGTGATATGACTCTGCAAGTTTAATAATATCTGTGGTTTTTTTAACGGCTTCATCGGCAATTAGCGGCAGCGGTGACCGTTCTTTTAACCAGGCCGTTTCCACTAACATTTCAGCAGGCATAGGTTGCTCAACAAATTCAACGCCTTTGTCAGCAAGCCATTTGATTTGTTCAAGAGCATATTCCTTATCACGCCAACCTTCATTGGCATCCACACGAATTACATGGTCCGTTACTTCTCGAATACCTTCGATTATTTCGCGGTCATTGTCTTTGCCAAGTTTTATTTTATAGATCGGCATATCAGCTTTTTCGCGCACACGTTGCTGCATATTTTCAATTGAATCAATGCCAATGGAATAGGATGTTAATGGTGCCTTTTCCGGATTGAGGCCAAACATTTTAAAGAGAGGTGCATTTAATTTCTTACCTGCCCAATCAAGGATTGCCATGTCTATCGCGGCTTTTGCGCAGCTTTGATCTGTAATTTGCCGGTCAATTTCTTTTTTTAAATCCTGGAAATTTAAAAGATTGTTTTTCTCAATAATTTCCAAACAATCATTTAGTCTTTCTGTCGTTCGTTCTGCGTCTTCGTCGTAGCGAACATTGGGTGCGGCTTCACCAATACCGGTTTTCCCGTCTTTTGAAATCTGCACAAAAACATTTTCTTTAAAATCACTGGAGTTCCGGGCAATTGTCCAGGTATGCGCCAAGTGTAATTTTTTTGTTTCAACTTTTATCATTTTTCGAATCCAATAAGTTGTTATGGGTTGTCATGCTGAGGTACGAAGCATCCCATTGAGAATAGGGTTCTTCACTCACTGCGTTCACTCAGAATGACAATTACTTTACTACCCGCCGGATGTGCTTAAAAACCCTTTTACGATATGCGTTATAATTATCTTTTTCAGGATTAAAACTATTGATATGAACATTGCCCGCCTGGTGAATAAACTCATCGCCACCAAGACTGATTGCTACATGGGTTACCCGTTCACTTTCACCAAAAAATATTAAATCCCCCGGTTTCACATTTGAATAATTGTCATCCGGCGTAATTTTTTCACCAATCAGTGCAATTTGCCTTGAGTCTCTTGGTAGCTGAATGCCATGAGCGGTAAAAACCGTTTGCGTAAAACCCGAACAGTCATTTCCTTTGCTGGAATTTCCACCCCACAAGTAAGGAAGTCCAAGCATACTTTTCGCTGTCTTAATTATTGCCGGCAATGATTGATCATACTCTCCATCCAAATCTTTAATTAAATTATTCCTAATAAAACCTGTTTGGCCATTTGGCAATGCCACTTCGGTCCACTTTCTCTCGGATGCAAGTTTTTTAAGATTCACATTTATAACAATATCACACACGGGAGTTGAGTTTTCAGATTTTTCTGTAAATATGCGACCCGAAAGTGCGGTTACAAGAACTCTATCTGATTCGGCCCATTCTTTGGTACCTTCACGAGACATCCGGACAATTTGTTTGTTTTGCACATAGCCCACATAACCATAATTTGTTTTTGCCAGAAACCAGCCGCCTCTTCTCTTTAAAAGCTGCATTGGTCTGCCCATTATGGCTTCATCCACCATTTCTGAGGAATGACTTGGCCGACCCCTTAAATGGGCGACACTAACTGTTACAATTGCATGTGTGCTGTCTCCCAAATCCGGATGCGGTAACATTTGAAATTGGTTTTCATATTTATCACCAAGAAGTGAATCAGCCAGGGAGGAAACAGCATTTTGAGTTTTCTCAACAGTGGTCTCACCGGAAACAATCCATTTCCCGTTTTCAACTTTTAGCTCTGCCTTAAAAACATCCAACGCCTTGTCAGGGATTAGTTCTTTGCGAATCTTATCAGCCTGCTCATCAAACTTTGAGATTATGGCCTGCTCATTTTGGCAGGAATAAAATAAAATTAGGGTTGTAAATAAAATTAAGAATGATTTCATGGATTCCCCTTGATTTAACGGATCAACGTCATTTTTCCATTTAGTATTTTTTTAATTTTCGTATTTGATGATATAACAATTTTGTAAAAATAGGTGCCGGATGCGACTTGATTACCGGAACTGTTTTTTCCATGCCATTGCCAACTTTGCAGGCCCGAATCAAAACTTATTTCTTTTGATTTATTTACCAGTTTCCCATTAATATTAAAAATTAAAATCTTAACTTTTCCGGGCACCGGTAAATGAAATCTAATTTTTGTTGATGGATTGAACGGGTTGGGAACATTTGATAAAAGGTAAAAATTATTGGGTGTTTGAGAAACCGGTTTTTCAATAGCAGTGCTGATATCAAAAAAATTGATTACAGCAGAGAGCAGGTCATCACGCTTTTGTTCGGGGTAAACAGTTTCAAATGGAAATGCCAGATAAACCAGCTTTGCCTCTTTTGCAGAATCGCCAAATTTCCCTGAATAGAAAATTCCTGCACCACCATTATCTGTATTAACATCTGAATATTTAAATCCTAAATGCGACCCATTGGCTCCTTCAATTGCATCCGGCCAATCCACATTAAAACTACCATTTGTTCCATCATCAAAATCGATATTTGAGATATTTTCAAAAAATGTTTCGGCTATTCCATCTGCGGAATAATGTTCTGCATTCTCTCCCTTTGGGGCATCTTCAATATATTTTGCCTTGAGATAATTTCCATAAAACTGTTTGTCTGCGTCAGATCCACGCGCCAAATCCCACCCAATTTCTGCACCAGATACAAAAAATTGGCCACCATTTTCAAGGTAATCTTTAACTTTGCTTTGCTCAGCAGGTGAAAAGGTATCATCAACAGTGCTTTCATCGCCAAGCATCCAATCAACGATTTCATAATCATTTAGATTAATTTTATCCTGCGCCACTGCTTCGTTTGTTGCGGAAGAAAAATTTAAACCATTATTAAAAAACGAATGTGCATGCATGCGGATATAGTCGCGATTATTTTCTGTTCCGGATTGTCGATCAAATCCATCAACAATAAGAACGGTTGATTGATAAGGATTGTTGGTTGTTGCAGCCAAAACACCAGTTTGTGGGCCAAGCCCCGATGCACCTAAGGCGCGAACTTTAATGAAATAAATCTGATTTCGCTCCAATCCTGTTAAGATATTTTCATTGGAAGTAAAATATGTGGAGTCACTAAAATCCAATCCATCAGGACTATAGTAAACCCAGTAACCATTTGCGAATTCCGATTCAGAGAATTTTATATTCAAAGCATTTATGCTATATGAAGTGACAGAAAAATTTCCAGGTTCTTCAGGAATTGGTTGGCCGTCTCCATAGTGTTTAATAATCTGGTTCCAAAAATCATTCTGGTTTCCATCATAATTTAAAGCCCACATGCCGACACCTAACAAACTTTTTGAATCAGCAAGATCAAACTTCTCTCCCATACTTTGACCATTTTCGGTCCATACCTGGTACCATTTTCCACCATCTTGATATCTGTACCAGGGTGAAGCAGTCTCATTATCCCACAAAGTGCCATGATTTTCAAAATTGGATTTGTCTGTTTTAAACCGGGTTGTACTGACATAATCTACTACGGAAGAATGCGCTTCATTTGTAGCTGTCTGAAATTTAACACCATAATAGGGTACACCAATAATCAATTTTTCCGGCATAGAATTAACCACAGACGCATATTGAGTTTGAACCGTGTTTGTAATGTTTATTGACCCGCCAAGAAGCGGCGCAGTCGATCCTGATTTGCTGCTCCAGCTTCCGGCAAAGGCATAACCCATAATAAAAATATAATCGCAAGAATTTGCTAAACCGGCTAAGTCCCATCGGTTGCTCCAATTAACAGCCGGCCCGTCAAAAGATACTTCAGCATCAGGAAAATTTGAGTGAATATAAGTTGTCAACTCTGCCATAAAATTATTAATCGGCGCTGCACGGTCTTCATGGTTCAAACTTTCAAAATCAATATTTACACCATCCAGGCTATAGGTTGTGATTTTATTTTTTAAATTTGTAAAAAAAGTATTCTTTACAGATTCGTTAGTGATAATTGTGTGGATTTCAGGTCCGTTAAAATTAACAGCTGTTAAGATTACTTTTACTCCATTATTATGGGCCTCGTTTATTAAATCTGTCCATGGCCAGCCGGATGGATTTGAGATTGCCCCTGTCGGACTGACATGGAAATCGAAAGCTGCAATATGGGTTAAAAGATCAAAACGAAGGTTATCCATCGCACCGGGGTATTCCCAATCTGGCAAGAAACCAAACACTTTTTTACTTAAGCCGGATGCCAGCCTTTTTTGGAGTGGAATTATATTTGGATCAATAACATCAATCGCATCGGTAGATTTTTTTAAATGACGATGATTTTCCCATTCAATCTGATGAATTGATTTTCTCTCCTGGGCATTAGACAGAGTAAAAGTGACAATCAAAAAAGAGAATAAAATTAAGCGCATTATTTTTCTTCCATTTGTTCTGTTTCTAAACTAACTGATTTTATGATAGAAATCGAGCCCATTTTTCAGATAACTATTTTTTCTTTTAAGTGTTTTTACTCTTTTTATATATATTTTTAATACTTTGATTTACATGATCCGATAAAAACAAAAACAATTTTATTAAAATCAGGAACTGGGAATGAGCAAACAAAAAGAAGAACAGGATTTTGTAGTTGATACAGATGGGAAAAAAATTAAGAAATACAAGAAAAATGGAAAGCTGAATACCGAATATTACGAGATGGAACTATCGCGCCTTCAGGAAGAGCTAATTAAACTACAATACTGGGTGAAAGAGAAAGGCTTAAAAGTTGCCATAGTTTTTGAAGGACGTGGATCTGCCGGGAAAGGCGGCGTTATAAAACGCATCACTGAAAGAATGAACGCACGTATTGCGCGGGTAATTGCCCTGCCAAAACCAACAGATCGTGAAAAAACACAGTGGTGGTTTCAGCGATATGTTGCACATTTACCGGCAGCCGGGGAAATCGTTTTGTTTGATAGAAGCTGGTATAACCGCAGCAACGTTGAATGGGTGATGGGCTTCTCCACCGATCAGCAAGTACAGGAATTTTTCAGGTCCTGCCCGGAATTTGAAAGAATGTTAGTACGATCAGGGATAATTCTTTTAAAATATTGGTTTTCGGTAAGTTTTGATGAGCAAAGACGAAGATTTGAGAGTCGCAATCAAACACCATTAAAACGCTGGAAATTGAGCGAAATGGATTTAGAAGAGCACCGGCTGTTTACACAGTATTCAAAAGCAAAAGATCGCACTTTTGAGTTTACCGATATAAAACAGGCACCCTGGTATGTGGTACCTTCTGATGATAAAAAACGTGCCCGCCTAAATTGCATCAGCCATATTTTAGACCAGATTCCTTATGAAGATGTTTTGCCAGAACCGGTGCAACTGCCTGACCGGGAAGAATCTCCATATATCAGGCCGCCAATGCAGGAACAAACTTTTGTCCCCCAAAAATACGGCACTATTGTTGAAGAAGAAGATTAATTCTTCTTCATTGAAACCAGGTTCCCCACTATCATTGTTACGACGGTGCCCAATAGAACAAACCAGGTCCAGTGCATTAAGGGTGTAGCCCCGCTGTAAAGCGGATACAAACTGACAAGGACCATAACAATTATTCCGCTTGTAAACCCGGCTATTGCCCCTTTCTCCGTAGCTTTTTTGGAAATTAGGCCAAGTAAAAATGTGCCTAGCAGCCCGCCATAAGTTATAGATGCAATCCCCAAAGCAATTTCAACGACCGATTGGTTTAAGGCAATAAATGCAAAAGCCACAATGATTAACACAACAGCTGCAATTATTGTTACAATACGAGAGCTTTTCAATTCCTGTTTATCCGAAAGTACTTTTTTGGACAACGGTTTGTATAAATCTAAAATTACAGAACTGGAAAGTGAGCTCATCGAACCGGCAAGTGTGGACATAGCCGCTGCGAACAATCCTGCAATAATTACACCTTTAACCCCAACCGGCAAGTGCTGTATTATGAACAGAGGAAAGATTTCGTCTGGTTTACTAAATGGTGCCGAAGGATCTGAAATGGAAATACCATTGTAAAATGAAAACAATAACATGCCAATAAACAGGAATAGCGCAAATTGTAAAAAGACGATTACGCCGCTGGCAACAATTGCTTTCTGGCTGTCACGTAAGGTTTTGGTTGTAAGCAACCGCTGAACTATTAGCTGATCTGTCCCATGAGAAGCCATCGACAAGAATAACCCGCCAATAACAGCGCCAATAAATGTGTATGGTTTACTAAAAAAATCTGAAAAAGTTGATCCAAAATCAAAATTGAAAACAGATAGCTTGCCAGCCTCAGCAGCCGGAGCCAGGGAAACAGATTCCATTCCCATTAAAATCCAAAGTGCCATTAATGCCCCGCCGACATAAATCCCCATTTGAACAACATCCGCCCAAATAACCCCTTTTACACCGCCGGTATATGTATAAACCAGTGAAACAATCCCAATAATAATTATTGCCAAAACATAGATCTCAAAATTTGACCAGGCTTCAAAATACACTGTGGTTTTAAAAATCAAAGCTAATGGGATAGCTGTAGAAAACAATCGCACGCCATCTGCTGCAATACGGGTTAACAAAAAAACAAGGGATGAATAGCGACGGGTTGTTGCCCCGAAGCGTTGCTCAAGAAATGCATAGGCTGTACTTAACTGACCAGTTTTGTAAGCCGGCAAAAAATAAAGGGCAACCAGAATTCGTGCCACAAGATAGCCAATAGTTAATTGTAAAAAATTAAGATTTGTAAGATATGCCAAACCCGGAATGCTAATAAATGTCAGACTGCTTGTTTCAGCGGCAACAATGGAAAATGCGACAGCCCACCACGGTACGCTGCTTCCGCCCATAAAATAATCTTTGGTCGTTTTTTGCTTACCACCTGTTAACGATCCTATTAAAGCAATCACTATTAAATAAACGATAATTATTGTGACATCTATAGCAGAAATTGACATGGCTTCTCCTTATTTTACAAATCAAGCTAATATAAAAACCAGAAATCAAAGATGAAATTAAACGTTCCAATTTATTTTTCAGATGGAGAAATATTTTAATTTGTCTTTTTTTATCTTTTGAAAAATAAAAACATATTTCTTTTTTAATTTTTTTAATTGCTAGACGAAAACTAATTTCTGATTTTAACCAACGAAAGCCCCCGCATATGCCAAAGAAAGCACTAATCATTGACGATGAAGAAGCTCTAACAGAGATCATTGTTGAAGTTTTGAGCACACTCGATTTTGAAAGTTACCCTGCCATCAGTGGTGAAGATGCCATAAAAATAGCAAACCAGAACGATCATTTCGATTTAATTATTATTGATATGAACATGCCCGGTATGAATGGTGAAGAGACCTACAATAATATTAAAACTGGATTTTCGGATACTCCATTGATATTTATGTCGGGATACGATTTAAGTGAAGAGATGGCGGCAATGAATCTTAAATGTCCAAACATATTTTTGAAAAAACCATTTACAATTGCTGACCTGACCAAAACTGTTTCTCAGTTATTGCCATAACAAAAACTTTCCATGAAAAAGCCTCATGTTTTAATTATTGATAATTTGCAAGAAACAGCTGAATTGATTTCTGAAGTTCTCAGTGCACAAGGTTATTTATACTCTGTGGCCGGTAATGAAAAAGAAGCCTTCGAATTAATTAAAAACTTTGACATAAAGCTTGTTATAATTGATTTTCACATCAAAGGGTTAAGTGGAGCTGAATTATTTTTACAATTACAAAAACGGATGTCAGTTCCTGCTGTTTTGTTTCTCAATGTCTTCTCATACAGCGAAGAATATGATCAATTAGAAATATCAAGCCCCAATGCAATTCTAAATAAACCATTTAGTATTGATGAATTTGTTAAAACTGTTTCTGAGTTACTACCTTAAAAATTATTTTATTTGTCATTCCCGAATGTATTAATCGGGAATCTAAAACAATATTCAGATTCCTGCTGGAAAACATGCAGGAATGACAAAACAAAATAACTACCCCTTTTTCATAGATAAACCAATACGCCCACGTTCCAAGTCAATCGATGTAACACGCACATCAACCACATCACCAACTGAAACAATTTCCATAGGATTTTTTACAAATTTATCGGCCATCTGGCTTACATGAACCAGACCATCCTGTTTAACACCAATATCCACAAATGCTCCAAAATCAACCACATTGCGAACTGTGCCTTTTAGCATCATTCCCTCTTTTATATCTTCCATTTTAAGCACATCGCTTTTAAAGATTGGCTTTTGCAACTCATCACGAGGATCAAGACCCGGCTTGGCAAGATTTTCGAGAATGTCGTCAAATGTGGGTCGTCCAATACCCAAATCCTGTAACAAATTTTCCAATTCCTTTTGTGATTCCTTTACTTTTGCAGGCAGGCTTTTTCCATCCTGGGCAATATCTTTTATGCCAAAATTTTCCATAAGTTTTGCAGTTGCCAGATACGATTCCGGGTGGATTGATGTGTTGTCCAATGCTTCATTTCCATCAGGGATACGCAGAAATCCAGCTGCTTGTTCAAAAGCAATCTCCCCGATACCATCCACTTTTTTGAGATCATTACGATTCTTAAAAATGCCATTACTATCTCGGTGGGAAATAATATTTTGTGCGGTCCTGCTGGTTAATCCGGAAATATGTTTTAATAGTGAAGCAGAAGCCGTATTCAAATTAACACCGACACTGTTCACACAGGATTCTACAACATGGCCAAGAGCTTCTACAAGTCTTCGCTGATTAACATCATGCTGGTATAGTCCAACACCGATACTTTTCGGATCAATTTTTACCAGCTCTGCCAACGGATCGAGCAAACGACGGGCGATGGAGATATTTCCGCGCATGCTGGCATCCAAATCCGGAAACTCCTCTCGCGCAACTTTTGAGGCTGAATAAACCGACGCGCCTGCTTCACTTACAATTATATATTCCACTTTATGGTCTGTCTTTATTTCGCCGATTAGCTCTGCGGCCATTTGTTCTGTTTCGCGGCTTGCGGTCCCATTTCCAATTGCAATTATATCAATATCATATTTCTCAACCATTTTGCGGACAATGCCTTTGGCCTCCATATATTTATTTTGCGGTGGATGCGGATAAATTGTTGTCCCCTCAATATATTTTCCGGTGGTATCAATGACTGCCACTTTAGAACCCGTTCTAAATCCGGGATCAATTCCCATAATTTTTTTCCCACGAACAGGTGGCTGTAGTAAAAGGTTTTTTAAGTTGGTAGCAAAAATCTCGATGGCATGGGCGTCTGCTTTTTCTGATAAGCTGGAACGTACTTCGCGGGAAATGGATGGTGCTATCAAGCGGTTATATGAATCGGCAACAGCCAATTGCATTTGTTCAAAAAAAATGGAGTTTTTATTTTTGATATAAACAGCGGCGATTTCCACATTCATCTTTTCAGAATCAACATCAACATTCACTTTTAAAACAGATTCAGACTCCCCACGATTGATTGCTAAAATACGATGTGGAACAATTTTGCTGATTGCTTCGCTGTATTCATAGTATGCTTCAAAATCTGTGCGACCTTCCACTTTTTTTACGTCGCTACGTAAAATACCCTGGGCAAATGTCAACTCGCGTACAGACTTACGTACATCGGCATCTTCACTAATTATCTCTGCAATAATATCGCGTGCACCCTGCAATGCATCTTCAGCTGATGAAACTTCTTTTTCTTCATTTATATATTCACGCGCAAAATCTTCAGGAATTCCATTGGTTTCTTCCTGGGCTAAAATTAATTCGGCCAATGGTTGCAATCCCTTTTCTTTAGCGATTGTTGCTTTGGTACGCTTTTTAGGTTTATAAGGCAAATACAAATCTTCCAACTCTTGCATCTTACTGCATTTTTCAATTTTTGTTTTTAATTCCGGTGTAAGTTTGCCCTGCTCTTCAATAGAATTAAGAATGCTTTCTTTCCGTGTTTCCAAAGCGCGCAGATAATTAATGCGCTCTTCAATATTTCGTATTTCAACTTCATCAGCAGAACCGGTTACTTCTTTACGATAACGTGCTATAAAAGGAACGGTATTACCATCATCAAGAAGCTCGACTGTATTTTTTACCTGGACGAAATTTATTTTTAGTTCATCTGCAATTATTTGGAACATGGTTTGGTCGGTCATATCAATCCTTATAAATGAAAAGAAAGACCTTCGAGATTTTTAAACCTGAAGGCCGTAAAAAGTATTTAAATTGTGTGCAGAAATTTAAGCAATTGGGTTTTTGATGCAAGATATAGCTGTTCTTTATTGCCACTTTTTTAATTATATTGATGGCTTGTAAAATTTGAATCCTTTTTGGAATGAATCGGCTGTGTCGATTCAGCACTGACACAGCCAATACAATCCACAAAAAACAACAAGTGAAAATGCAAAAACAAAAAACCTGGAAAGTAATCGATCTGCTTAAAACCACTGCAGATTTTCTTAAAAAAAAAGGTATTGAAAATCCCCGTTTAAATGCTGAGAGACTGTTGTCCCATGTTTTAGATATGGAGCGAATAAAACTCTATGTGGAATTTGCACGGCCAGTCTCAAATACGGAGCTTAGCGAATATAGAACCCTGGTTTCACGACGGCTGACAAATGAGCCCCTTCAATATATTTTGGGTGAAACTGAGTTTATGGGATTGCCATTTAAGGTATCGACATCTGTATTAATACCACGCCCCGAAACCGAGATTTTAGTCGAAGAAATTTTTAAATTAAATGATCAAAATAAAAACGTAACAACGGTTTTGGATATTGGTACGGGCAGCGGATGTATTCCCATCAGCCTGGCACATTTTTGGCCGGAAGCGCATTTTACAGGGATAGATATTTCTTCTGACGCGTTAGCAATTGCTGAGGAAAATAAATCCCTAAATAAAAAAGAGAATGTTTCTTTTTTAAAAAAAGACATATTTGGCCATTGGCCCGATGAGAATCTATCAAAACAATTTGATCTCATTGTCTCGAATCCACCATACGTAACTGAAGCAGAAATGAGTGGATTACAAAGCGAAGTAAAAGATTTTGAGCCTGATATTGCTTTAACAGATTTTAGCGACGGACTAAAATTTTATAAACATATTTTTACCCTGGTTAGTGATGGAATTTTAAAAACAAAATTTCTTTTTTTGGAAATGAGCGGATCACAACCGGAAAAAATTGTAGATGAAGCAAAAAAATGTAAGTTTAACTCCGTGGAAGTAATAAAAGATTTAACTGGAATTGACCGCGTTCTAAAAATAAAATTAAATGAGTAATAAAGAAGTCGCCAAAAAATACATTGAATTTTTCTGCAGCGGGGAAATTGAAAAGCTATCTGTGCTCCTGTCTCCGGATCTTTTTTTTAGCGGCACTTTTTTTATTTTTCACTCAGCTAAAGAATATTTAGATAATTTAAGAAAAAATCCACCTGAAAAATGCAATCATAAGATAATAAGTATAACTGAAAATGAAGATTCCATTGCTATCTTCTATGAATACCAAAAACCGGAAAAAACATTACCAGTAGCTCAATTGTTTAAAATAAAAAATCAGAAAATACAGGAAGTGTTATTAGTTTTTGATGGAAGAGTATTAACATAACAAGATGTCTGGTGACTGAGCTTGTCAAAGACACAAATATCAAGTTCCCCTTCGACAAGCTCAGGGAACTCTGAACTAAGGAAAAAAAATGAAAAAAACAGAAATCTCACCAAAAATTCAAAAAGCTATTTTAGCTTTATTAAAAGAAAATGCCGGATCAGCTCTGCCACGCAAACAGATCAGTCATTTTTTAAATATTCGAAAAAAAGAATATCATGTTTTTGAAGCCTCATTAACCGATTTGGTAAGAGAAGGTGTTATCAAAAAAACAAATGGCCACAAATATATGTCCCAGCAAGTCTCTCATTTTAAAGGGGAGCTACGAACGGCACGTGCCGGATTTGGCTTTGTGGTTGTTGAAGATATGGAAGACGATATTTTTGTCTCCCGCAGTAACCTGAACACTGCTTTTGACCGCGACACAGTTGAGGTTCAGCTTTATGCTAAAACGCGCGGGAAAAGACAAGAAGGATTTATTACCAAAGTGCATGAACGTTTTAGAAAACAGGTTGTAGGCACCTACCGCCAAACGGAATATTATAGTTTCGTTGTGCCGGATTCACCAAAAATTTACCGCGATATAGTTGTGCCACAAGACAGAACTTTAGATGCCAAAGATGGCCAAAAAGTGCTGGTAAACTTTGATCAGTGGGATAGCGCTCAACACAATCCCGAAGGACATATTGCTGAAGTTTTGGGTGATGCCGATGCACCCGGTGTTGATATAATTTCTGTAGCTTACTCTTATAACCTGCCAGTTCGTTTTACAGATGACCTTGAAGCTGAAGCAAAAAAAGCAACCGGGCGAATCTTAAAAAAAGACTTGCAGGATCGGCTTGATTTGCGGGACATGGTTTGCTTTACAATAGATCCGATTGATGCCAAGGATTTTGATGATGCCGTTTCCCTTGAAAAACTGGACAATGGCAATGTTAAACTTGGTGTACATATCGCAGATGTAAGCCATTATGTAAAACCTGATTCACCAATTGATAAAGAGGCTTATAAGCGTGGGACAAGCATTTATCTTGTTGACCGGGTTATCCCGATGCTGCCTGAACATTTATCCAATGATTTGTGCAGTCTTAAACCAAATGTAGACCGGATGGCATTTAGCTGTTTTATGGAAATTGATGCGGATTTAAAACTGGTTGATTACCAGGTTGCACCTTCAATTATAAACAGTAACAAACGCTATAATTATGAAGAGTTTCAATCTGATTTTGATATGCAAAAGAAGGTTCCATACCTGGAAACCATAAATGATATGTTTGATCTCAGCAAGCGATTGACACGGCAAAGGTTTGAGGATGGCAGCATTGATTTTGAGACACCGGAGGTTCGATTTATCCTGGATGAAAAAGGCCAGCCCACTGAGGTTATTCCTAAAAAACGGCTTGGTGCACACAGGCTGGTGGAAGAGTTTATGCTGATGGCCAACAAAACTGTCGCTGAACATATCATCAAAATTAGCCCCAAGAAATCGGCACCATTTCCTTTTATTTACCGCATTCATGAAAAGCCTGATCCTGAAAAGATGAATAAGTTTTTCAACCTGCTAAAAGCTTTAAAAGTACCATTTAAACCGGCAAAAAAAATCTCATCAAAATATTTTCAAACAGTCCTTGATAAAATAAAAGGCAAACCGGAGGAAGTAATAATTCGCGAGGTAGCTTTAAGGTCGATGATGAAGGCCGTTTATTCAGAAAAAAATATAGGGCACTTTGGATTGTCTTTCAGAGATTACACACATTTTACATCGCCCATACGCCGCTATCCGGATTTGGTGGTACATAGACTTTTAAAAATGTATGCCACAAATGAAATAAAAAATCCTAAAGGGTTGCGCAAAAATATAAAAGAAATGTGTTTGCAAACATCCAAAATGGAGCGCCTTGCTGTGGAAGCTGAGCGCGAATCAATCAAGCTTAAGCAGTGTGAATACATTAATAAACATATTGGCGATCAGTTTCATGGGATAATTTCCGGCGTTACTGCTTACGGCATTTATGTGGAAATTGAGGAAACTTTTATTGAAGGTTTTGTTCAAATGACCAATATGTCTGACGATTTTTATGTTTATGAAGAAGCAAGCTATTCAATGACCGGACGAAATACCGGAAGGCGCATCAGCCTTGGCGACCAGGTGGAAATAAAAGTGGAGTCGGTTAATCTGGAAAAACGCGAAATTGATTTTATTTTATTAGAAGACCCGGATTTTGAACCTTTAGTGCCGGAAGCAATTGAAAAACCTAAAAACAAAAAAAGACGCCCAAGAAGGAAACGGTGAACAGCAATTGATAAAGCATATTCTTTAACACAGAGGCGCAGAGCAAACAGAGAAAACCTTACGTCATTCTGAACTTGTTTCAGAATCTTAGCTCTAAAGAATGAGATTTCAACTGGAATTATGAAAATACTTTTATTTACCCTTCTAACAATTACATATTTATTCAGCCAGGAGAATCAAGTTTTAAACGATTCCCTTTCCACACTAATGCCCGATTCAATTGCGGTAAATGATTTGGAGATTGCAGACTCTTTGGCGCAAAAACCAAAACCTGCTATTACAGATAAAATACCATATAAAGCGGACCATATAAGCATCAGTGTGGATGGTAACAAAATTTACCTGACAGGGAACGCCGAAATCAATTATCAAAGCCTGAAACTGAATGCCGAGAAAATTACAATCGATCAAAAAAATAATAAGCTTTATGCCAGGGGAGTTCTTGATTCAATTGATGAAAAAGGAAACAAGGTTTTTAAGGGTAACCCGGTTTTTTTAGAAAAAGATCAGGAGCCGATGCGCGGAAACATAATCGAATATGATTTTGAAACCAAGCGCGGCAAAATACAAGTTGGTCGTACAAACATGGAACCCGGCTATTATAAAGGAAGTGACATTTATAAAATCGCCGATAGTACCCTTCTTGTTGAAGATGGCTATTTTACTACCTGTGATTTGCCGGAAGATCCGCATTTTTATTTTCGAAGTGACCAGATGCGTTTAAGGGTTAAAGATAAAGTAGTGGCCCGTCCAATCTATTTTTATATTGCAGATATTCCAGTTGCCGCTTTGCCATTTGGTGTTTTCCCAAATAAAGGCGGTCGTCACTCAGGGATTATAATCCCCAGTTATGGAGAAAGCCGGGTCGGTGGCCGATTTCTTGAGGGACTTGGCTATTATTGGGCACCCAATGATTATTTTGATGCTACTCTGCAAACAACTTTTTATGATAAACTAGGATTCACATTTCGCGGAAATGCCAATTATAAAGTTCGCTATCTTTTAGGCGGATCAGTATCCGGATCATATTTCCCAAAAGATCCATCAAGCGGCCAAAGAAGGGAACGCTGGAATTTTAGATTTAACCACCGCCAAACAATTGACCCTACTTTTACAATCAGCGGAAGCGGTAGTTTTTCCAGTGACAAAGATTTTCGGAGGGATACATCTCCAAGTTTTGCAGACAGGACAAGGCAAAATATAACCTCCAGCCTTAACATAAATAAAAGTTTCAAAGGCACAAAAAACAGCATGTCCATGTCTTTTACACACCAAAAAAACCTGCAGACAGATGAAACAGATTACACGCTACCGCGAATAACTTTCAGCCGCAGGCAAACGAGTATTTATGAAACAATAACAGGTAAACCTCTAGGATCAAAACGCTCCTGGTACCAGGATATTTATTTTTCTTACAGCTCCAATACCTTGCGTAAAGGATCACATAAATTACAAATTACCCAAAACGACTCCCTGCCTGATGATACAACATATGTAGACAAGGTTTCATCCGGCATTCAACACAATTTACGATTCAATTCTCCACAAAAAATATTTAAGTATTTTAGCGTAAATCCCTCTGTTAATTATAATGAAGTCTGGGTTGATGAAATTACTGAGGGTACATTAAACGAAGAAACCAATGCCATAGAAACATCACAGAAAAAAAAATTTGGTGTTCGCCGTACTTTTAACGCCAGTGTTGGTTTGCGAACAAAACTTTACGGTATGTTTGAACCCAATATTGGTGAGCTAAAATTCATTCGCCACATTATTGATCCGTCTATCAGCATGACTTATACACCTGATTTTTCAACTGATCAATATGGCTATTTTAATACAGTTTTAGACACAAATGGGAATATAAAAAAAGTTGATAAATTCCAGCGCTCCCCTTTTGGTGGAACTTCCAGTGGTGAATCACAAAGAATGAATATCAGTCTGGGCAACCTGTTTCAGGCAAAGTTTATTGATGAAGAAGGGAAAGAAGATAAGGTCGATTTTTTCAAGGCTAATTTTTCAACCAGCCATAACTTTCTTGCCGATTCTCTAAAATGGGGGCGGATTAGTTCATCTTTCAGTACAAAGATCTTTGGCCAAAATATTTCTGCACGGGCTACGCACAGTTTATACTCCCTAAGCAAAGATGGTACAAAAGAAGTCGATGAGTTTTTTTTCGAACAGGGTAACCTGCCGCGCCTGATCAGTTTCAACACTTCTTTCGGATACACAATTAACAATAAAACCTTTGCCGCAAAAGAAGACAAGGATAAAAATAAATCGCGACGTGATAAAAGAAATGGTGACAATGCTGAGGATAAAACCAAAGCAGAGATTGACTCGCTTGATGAAGAGAATTTTGGACTTGATGGTTCTCTAAAAAAAGAACGGGACCAGACAAAAAAAATCGAACTGCCCTGGTCAACAACATTTAGGGTTAACTACACGCTGAGACCGGAAAATGAAAATGATCCGGAATCAATCAACCTAACTGCCTCAGCAAATTTTAAATTGACAAAAAACTGGAAAATCCGATGGAACGGTAGTTTTGATCTTGTAGAAAAAGACCTGGTCCATCACTCTTTTAATATCTATCGCGATCTGCATTGTTGGGAGATGTCTTTTAACTGGCAACCGACTCAAAAATATTACAGCTTTCAGATCAATATAAAGGCGCCTAGTTTACAGGATATTAAAGTAACTAAGCACCCAAGTGCAAACACATATAATCGCTACTAAAACCAGTCTCAAACTTTTAAATGCTTAATCTGCGGTTAATAAAGTAATAAACTGTCCAAAGTCCCAACCCAATAAGTCCTAAATAAATTGCAAACAAAGGGTTGTGGCTCCATAACCAGCGTACACCATCATAATTATCCCAAGATACACTTCCAAAAGAAAAAGGCAGCGCAGTAAAAAAGATTGCAAATCCTATAATAACCGGGCGTAACCTTGCCATTTTTTTTGTTTTTTGTAATATTAAATATGCGATCCATAATCCTATCCCGACAACTCCAAAAGATATTGCATAAAGTGGATATTCATTAAATAACCAACGGGTTCCGACATTATTATCCCATGGCACTCCGCCAAAAGAAAAGGGGAGCATTGTAAAGAAAATAGCAAATCCCATAATCAGGGAGCGTACTCTAACCAGCTTTTTAGTTTTTTGGAGCGTTACCATTTCTTCCTCCTTATTTATGTTTTTTATTTCGATCGATTCCAAATAAAGGTTTTGCTTTTTTGCCTCTTCTGCAAATTCCGGATGTTTACTGAAATAGCTTTCTATAATTTTTCTACTGTCAGCGCTTACTTCATTTTCAAAATAAAGAGGCAATAAATCTCGGATAACTTCTTTTGTTATTTCCATTTTTTCCTCCATTAATCTTCTAAATTTTTTAATAATTTTATTCGCCCACGATGAATTTTAACTTTTACCAATGCCAAGCTGATATTTAAAGCTTTGCTTATTTCCTGATAACTCATTCCATTAAAAGAGCGCATAGCTATAGCACTTCTTTCCAGTTCCGGTAATATCTGCAGCGCCGTTAATGTTCTTTCCAAATCAGATTTACTTTCTATATTAGTCGCCAAGTCAGAAGGCTCGATAATTGATTCATCAAGCACTGTTTTTCTTTTATCTGCTTTAACTGATTTTAAATACAAATTCCGGGCAATAGTAAAAAGGTAGGCTTTTACAGTTTCTGTTTTTGTCTCTGTTCGTGCGGTCCACATTCGGATAAATGTTTCAGAGGTAATATCCTTTGCTTCATCATAGTTGGCACACAGCCACAGCGAAAACCTGAAAACATCTTCAGAGTATTTATTATAAACCTGTTTGAAATCCGTCATTTTAGCTTTCATGGCTATAATATACTTTCGAAGGAAAAAAGTTACACATTCTTGCAAAATATGTTTTAAAAACTTTGCTTGCTAGTGGGGTAATTCCATGGGGATTTTGTAAGAAACCAGGAAAGATTTAAATACTTATCACCAACATTTTCAGATAATCGTCCACAACCTTGATGATGATGATAGAAATTGAAAGTGGTAGTTATTAATTCTTTGGGATTGCAGTTTTACCTGATAAAGTAGATCAAATTGTTTATGTGGCCGATACCGGTAATGACAGAATTTTGATGTTTAAAAAATCTAATGATTTATAAACAATCTCTATGCTAAATTTGATTATTGTGGCCTTTGATAATCCTCTTTTACCTGCATAAAAATCATACCAACACGGCTTTTTGAGTTTTTTAAATTGTTTACAACATCTTCAAAACGTTCATCCATAACTTCATTTGTTTTTTGCGAACTACTGGCATGGCGAAAAATGACATTGTCCCATTGATCACGAATAATAATCCCCATATGCGCAGAAATAACCACTGGATTAGTTGTCACAATGGATACGATTTCTCCACCTTTTAAATTATTTTGAATTGCCAATAAATTTTTTGTCGGGATATAATCAACCGAAAATTTTTCCTTTTGAGAAGCCAGTTTAATTTCCTTATCCGAAACGCCATTGTTTTTATAAAATTGTGGCCTGTCGATTGTCTTATTCATTTTACTTGTAAAGCCCTGCCCAACCTTCAAAGTCACGTCATCCAAAAGCCAATCATTATTTGGCAACCAGTCAGCAATTGTAAAATGGTTCCGTGACGTATAGCTAATTTCCCCATTATTGTAACGAATTTTCTGCAGATTATCATACATCTCCGGATAATTATCTGAAATTGCCAAGGCAAGGGTATGCTCACAAAATGTCATACAATCTGTGCGTGCAAAATCAATTGTCGGGTCAGGATCGATTTGGCTGCCGGCCCCTTCACCCAGGTTATAAATCAGATATGGTGTGCCCTTTCCAAGCTCTGAATATTTTTGAATGCGTTCATTTACAGAACTATATTTCTTATTTCCATATTGCATCAAATCCGTAAACTCTGCAGCAACCATTTTATAGGTTGGCTTAATTTTTTCATTTGTATATTGAAATTTATATCGCAATCTCAGCGATTTGGCCATTGTACCCAAAACACTAAACACTCTAATATCTTTAGGGTATTCTTGTATAAAAGGATTGGGTTCATTTGCTTCAATAAATAATTTTATTGATCTGTTTTGAGTACCGGCTATTAAGGCATGGGCAAAAAAGTAGCCATCATGGTAAACACCGTTTGGCAACTTGGTGCCTACAAGCTCCGGAATAAACAAAACGCTGCCAGGTAAAATCAATCGAGGATTTACAGCAATTGTTCGAAACGGGATTTTATTATACAAATTATAGTTTTTATCAAATTCAGTATTCTTAGATGAAAAAAATGAAACACTAAAATTTTCACGATCATTATAAATTGAATTTGGATCAAACATTTTTTTATGATCCTGAGCGTTTAAAGAAGCGATAAAAAAAATCGCCAACAAAATATTTTTCATTAATGACTCTCTATTTGTAATTGTGTTATTTCTGTTTAAATCCATGACAAAATATAAATTAAAAATAAAGTATAAACACACTTCTTTTTGTCTATTGCATTTTTTATATTACAATACAATTTAAATTTAACTGCTCGGAGGAAAAAATGGTTCGTAGAATTCACAATTTTAGCGCAGGCCCAGCAGCGCTTCCCCTTTCTGTTCTAGAAGAAGTCCAAAAAGATTTAGTTGATTACAAAGGAGAAGGCCTCTCCGTTATGGAAATGAGCCATCGCGGCAAGACTTTTGATGGAATAATTGTTGAAGCTCAAAACCTGATGAAGGAATTAATGGGAATTCCTGATGGATACAAGGTTCTTTTTATGCAAGGCGGAGCCAGTCTCCAGTTTGCGACCGTTCCAATGAACCTGCTAGGGGAAGGCCAATTTGCAGATTATATCAATACCGGTGCATGGTCAAAAAAGGCTATCGCAGAAGTAAAAAAATTAGGTTTGCAGCACAATGTAATCGCCTCCTCCGAAGATAAAAATTTTAATTATATCCCAACTGATTTTCATCTTGACAAAGATGCGGCTTATCTTCATATGACATCAAACAACACAATATTTGGAACACAATGGCAAGAATATCCGGATACCGGTGTAATACCTTTGGTTTGTGACATGTCTTCTGATATAAACAGCCGCGTTATTGATGTTAGTAAATTTGCAATGATTTACGCCGGGGCTCAAAAAAATATGGGACCATCCGGTGTGACAATCGTAATTATCCGTGAAGACTTGCTAGAGAAAAGCCCGGCCAATTTACCAACTATGTGCAGTTATAAAATAATTGGTGATAAAGATTCCATGTATAACACACCGCCTACTTTTGGCATTTACATTATAAAACTTGTAATGGAATGGATGAAATCTTTGGGCGGAATTAAAGCTGTTGAAGAGATTAACAAAGAAAAAGGTGCGATACTTTATAATGCTATTGACAGCAGCGATTTTTATCGAGGCACTGTAGAAATAAAAAGCCGTTCCTTAATGAATATTCCATTCCGTTTGCCATCTGAAGATTTGGAAAAACAATTTATTGCTGAAGCTTTAGAAAATGATATTAGTGGAGTAAAAGGACACAGGAGTGTTGGTGGAATTAGAGCATCAACCTATAATGCTGTGCCAATGAATTCTGTTAAGGCCTTGGTTGATTTTATGAAAGAATTTGAGCGTAAAAATGGATAAATAATTTTTGATTATCGATTCCATCACTCAAAATGGTGGAATCGGTTCTCTTAATCATAACCGGTGGCATCGGATTTCCTAATAACCACATTTTTAAATTCTATATTCTCTCTCGAAATGTTTTAGGTTCAACTACTATAATTCTACTTCCTTGAAGTATTAAAGTGTATTTACCATTAGGTGTCGTAAGAAATGAAGAAACACCCCAATTGTTATGGTAGAATCTTAGGTCCTTGGATATATATGTATTATCGCTTAAATCAACAACACCCAAATCATAAGCAGAAGAATTTCTGTTGAGGTAATAAACTATATCCTCTTCATTTTCTCTGTGGCTAAAAGAATTAAATCCTCCGCGAAATATTTTATCTGTGTAGGAATTAATATCGCCATTACTATCAATGATATAACCGTCTTTTTTATAAACCCATGTCACAAATTTCTCGCTATTTTTATCAACCGCTATTTCGCCATAGCTTTCTTCACCTTCCAGTATTGTTTTAAATTGATTTGTCTCAGAATTATAGACATAATAGGGTCTTCCAGTAATTACAGCATTTTTTCTTTTATTAAAACTGTATGGACTTGCGGTATTGAAAGCATCAATAGGTGTGCTAAATTTAGGATGTAAATAAAGCTTATCATTATTTTTGGAATCTAAAAAAGGGTAAGCATACGGAGAACTGCTGTAGCTTGTTTTAAGAATTGCAACACCATTTGACAAAAACGTTATTCTACTAGGTTTATAACATGGAGATATTGAATGGCCTACTGTCATAGGATCAATATGTTTTAACTCATGCCCACTTTCGGGGTCAATCACGCTAATTCTGCTCCCTGTAAAACTCGCAATATATAGATATCCATTATATGGGTTAAAATCAGCATGTCTTGGTTCATAACTTAGATCAATGTTTTTTAAGATTTCCCATTTTTCCGTATCCATTACAGTTATTTGATTTGGATCCTTCCTTAGAAGATATAGTTTAGGAGAGTTGTCTTCAAAAAAAGCATAAATAATTCCAAAATCAAAAACTATTTCTTTATAATAAGTTTTAAAATAGATTTTGGTCTCATAAAGGTTTCCGGCAATATCTGAAACAGAAACATCAAGCCACCATTTTTTCCCAACACTCAAATTATTATAAGACATCGTCAGCAGAGCAGAGTCTCCTGAAAATTGAGGGTTCAAATCAACATATGCGTGGCTTTGACCACTAATATGAAAATCATAATTTAAGATAGGTTCGCTAAACTTTACTGAGATTGGTTTTAAAACTTTATATGATATACTATCTTCAATTATGGAGCTATGCTCGATTGATGGTGCGATGTCGTCATGTATAATATGAGTTATCACCGTATCGCTTGTTCTGTTATATTTGTCTTTAGCATACACTAACAGTTTATTTAATTGATTAGGTTTTAATGATACATCAAAATTAAAATAATTATCTTCAATTTTTTGACTCAACTTTGTCTTTCCACCCTCACAGAAAACAGTTTTATGGCCATTTATTACTCCACTTACCCTGATTGTTTCTTGATTAGTATATTTCTCTGAAGGTAACCGCCAACCACCTTGTTGTAGTTTTAGGCTAGATATTGGTGGTTTTTCAGAATCAGTAGATAACTGACAAGAGAAAAAAATGAAAATATAAAAGATGACTAAATTAGTTTTCCAATTCTTTTTACAACACATAAACTAAATCCTTTTAATATTGAAACACGAAAAACTATTCAACCCTGATGCGATAGCCATTTGTAGATAACAAATAACCATTAACATAATAAAATGAAGTTTCAACCGGAATCATTAATTTTACTTTCTTCTCAAGATTTCCAGTTTGCATATTATAGATTTGAAAGTATCCACCTACGCTATAGCCAGCAATGGATTGATTATTGTTCACAACCTGAATATTAGCCAAAGTATATTCCGTTAAAATATTATTAATGATTTGATTTGTTTCTAGGTCGTATTCTTTAACTTCATTATTATTTGAATAAAAATAGCTGGAACGAATTGGATTAAAACAAAAATACTTTGAATTACCGATTGCCTTTTTTTGAATCAAAGTTCCATTTTCATATTTATGCACCCCGGAATTATGCCATCTTAACAATTGAAATCCATCACGAGCATAAGTTGATGTTAGTAATGGCCAAGGATTTGGCCAACCTTCTCCAATTACTGCTAGCGGCTCCGATTCTTCCGGATTAATAACAAAATACTTATCAGAATAAACTGTAGGGGAAGAGTATGTCATAGTGCTGATATAAAGGAGTCCGCTTGAATTACATGCAATAGCTCCAACCAGAGATTGGTAACCTGTGAAATTTGGTAAGTAATAAGATTCTAAGGTATTTAGTGTTAGCGGATCGAGTTCAGAAAATCTATACTGATCTGTCTTAATAAACGCCTTCGAATTATCTAAAGCAATTGAAAATGTCTCATTCCAGCTTCCATTTCTAACTTTTACAACGGAGAAATTATCAGAGTTAATTAGCGAAAGTTCGTCTGATATTAAATAAATCAATTTCGCATTTTCATTGTAATGTAACCTACTAAAAATCCAGCTATCTATACCAAGCGAAATTGTATCTGATGCTGTAGTGAAGGACCCTTTTCCTTTAGGAACATATTGAACCCGATATTTTACTATATTCCCAAAGCCGAAATTGCTATCAACATAACTGGTATCAGAATTATCGTATAAACTTGCTATAGTTTCCCAATCTGAATGAGAAGGGTTTCCGACTTCCCGCATAACTTTATAATAATTAATAGCATTATAGAATATTGGTTTTGGCCATGTAATTTTCGCCAAATTTTCAGTATTGAGTGTTAAGTTAACACTTGCCTTTGGGTATGAAACCAATGTGTCCGGCCCTTGGTTTGTTTGCGTTTTTGCAGTTAAAGCAATACTGTAATAACGTATACCTGCAATGTAGTCCGGAACATGCCAAAAAAGAGAATCCCGGTGATCAAATTCTTTAACTATATTTTCATCTTGCCACGTACCATAATCGATCACTTCAATTAATTCATAGCGATTAAAATCCGGGCCGTTATATCTTTCCCATTCAAGTCTCAATAAACCATTGTTTGAACGGATTGAAACAAGTTTTACTGGATCAGGGAGCCGATTGTATATTTCAATATAACTATTATGCTCAAATTGAAAAGCCTCAGCATCAAGGTTGCTGGCAAGGCTTTTCCCATCTGTTGAAGTAATTACTTTTGCCTTTAACTCATATAGTCCATCCTCAAAGTTTTCTGTTTCTAAAATAAAAGTACTGTCATTAGAAATTGTTAATATTTCTTTTTTGTTTAAATAGACAGTTATCTGGTAAATTTTCCTATTTGAACTAAATGTAAAATGATTTTCACCCCATATCACCATTGTATCTTGTGAACCCTGCAATGACAATAAAACATTAGTTGGAGTTGGTTGTGGTACATCATGAAAAATTGATCCAGTCGGGTTGTATTTAATTTTGTCGCAAGACAAACACAAAAGTGAAATGATCATGATAATTTTTGTAATGTTCATAATATCCTAATTATTAAAAGCTAAACCAAAAGTTAAGCCGATACGGAACCCACTCCAATCAGAGCCAACTTTTGAGCGATTTCGAAAAAGTAGATAAGATTTATTATTATTCTGATGATGCAAATCTGCCTTATTATCTACTAAATAGTTCAATTCAAGGCGGGTAGTCAAGAATTTTAATTTTAATTGATATGCAACGTACGGTGAAAATCCAAATGATTGTGATTGAAAGTGGTTATCTTCCCAAATACTTTCATCCCAAACAGTCAATAAATCAATTATTTCTAAAGATGAATTTATTAGTAGAAATTTGTTGCCAATCAATAAATCAGCATATTCAGATTTATTAAGGTTGATCTCTAAAAATATGCCATATGTTTCAGCCTCAATCCAGTAATCTGTTTTGTACTCTCCAGAATAATCAATATAACCTGATCGCGCTCCCGTTGAAGAATAATTAAATAATATTCCTACATTAACATTTTTAAAAATAGTAGTTCCAGTTTGAAGCTCAAATGAAAAATATGATGGAAAAGATTTGATCTTTGAAATTGGTACATTAAGCGAAGAACTATTGTAATCGGCGATTTCTTTTTGAACATTTTTTAATTCTGACATGCCATAGGAGGAGTAAAATGTTCCAATCCTAATAGATATATCCTGACCATAAGTAACAATTCCATTGGCTAACAATAAAGCAACAAAAATACTGACTTTGTTTATGATCAAAATTCATTCCTCCATGGCCTAATACTATTAATACAAAACTAAATGATAACTTAAACAATTAAAACTGCTTTTTCAAACAGACTTTTGGCTTTTATATATACAATCTAGTGGGTATTAGTCTCAGATAGATGGGGGTTTACTATTCCGTAAAGGTCTTTTACCAAACTTCCGGACCTGATCTCCATTCAATTGAAAGTGGGCGCTTAATATCCAATTGGGGTGTTTTGGGCAATCTATAAATCATAGCTTGCTCATCTTTCGGACTCTCATAGAGCCGGCCATCCTTACGATAATTTAGCGGCCCTTTCCAAAGCTGCCAACCAAGTTTCAGATAAAAATCTACCGGGTCCGGACATAACCCGCCAATTTCAAATAAATCGCTTTTTGCTACCTTTATTGTTTCTTTCATCAAAGCCGTACCAATCCCCATTTTTTGATATTTTGGGTCTGTTGCAACAGCTTCTATGTACGCTGTGCGCATAGCTTTGTTTTCAGCAACCTGAAGCCACCTTTCAATTATGCATGCATGACCGACAATTACACCTTTATCCCAGACAATAAAGTGAAGCGGATTAATAAATGCCTGAAAATAAATCCGAAGATCCTCTCCAAAAGCCCGCTCACATAGCTCAAATACTTCTTCTTGATCTTGCTTCTTTAAATTGTTTGCAGGGATTATCTGAATTGGCCATTCCAAAGTTTTCTCTCTTTGCATTTTATTTCATTTTACGTGCTAAACCAGCAACCCTTTTGCCAAGCGATTCTGCTTTCTCTAAAAACATTTTATCAACCTCAGAATCATTATTTTTTGCTTTAAAGAGTTCTTCGCTTGTGATGGCAGATGCACCAAAAGCAGAGCGCCAACTATCACCACCAACTACGACCATTCCAAAAACCAACATTGAATGAAGAAGGTTAAGCTGCGTCAATTCTTCACCGGCAGAAATACCGCCTCCACTTACAAATGCCGCCCCGATTTTATCTTTTAATGGAGACCCTTTAAATGGCCAGTTGTTAATAAAACTCTGCATTTCCGGCGCAACATTTGCGTTATAAACCGGGCTGCCCAAAATGATGGCATCTGCTTTAAGCAAATCACTTGTTTTGGCCTTTTCAACAGACACAACTTTAACATGCACATTTTCAATCTTTTTTGCTCCCTGCGCAACGTGTTTGGCCATGGATTTTGTATTTCCTGTTTTACTGAAATAAACAATCAGTACATTTGTACTATCTTGTGCAGGTAATTGATACAAAAATAATAGAAGAAAAATGCCAATCTTGATAAGTTTATTCATAGCTTTTCCATTGTTTAAGTTTCATTTATTTAAACAGTTAGGGATTAATACATAACTTATTAAAAATTGTTATTATAAACTTTTAAATTTTATCTTTGCTTTAAAAACCACAAATCGTTTAGGTCTGCTAAACTATGAACAGCTTAAGTTATAAAATTGGCCTTGGCTATTTCATAATTATAATTCTAAATATCTCGATTGCTATCTTTGCCGTTTATCATATTAACCAGCTAAGCGAGCCTATTGATCAGATTTTAAAGGAAAACTATAGAAATATAAAATCTGCTGAACAAATGAAGGAAGCCCTAACAAGCCAGGAAATGATTCAACTAACAATGGTTGAAAGAGGGATGGATTCTTCCTTAGTAAATAATTTCAGGCATCACAAAACAGAGTTTAATAACTGGCACGAAAATGCTGTTAATGGAATTTCACTACCACGGGAACCGGTAATTCTCGATAGCCTGAAACTGCTTTATTCGAATTATCTTCAAAAATCTGATTCTCTGCAAAACTTTATACTCTGTGATATGACCTACAAAGAATCCAAATCGTATCACTTTATAATTATTTTACCGCTGGCCACAGAAATAAATTTACTCTGTGTGCAAATGAAAGAGCTGAACGAGCAGGCCATTTTTAATGCCGATAATAAAGCAAGGGGTATTTCTTTTCAGGCGAATGCTCTAATCGGAACATTTTCTGTATTTGCGATTTTGTTTAGCATAATTGCCGGGATCTATTTTACGCAGAGCATAATTCGGCCGGTTAATAAAACCACAGAGACCGTTCGCAAAATTCGCAGAGGACAATTTAACCAGAAAATCCCCATCACCACCAATGATGAGATCGCGGAATTAGGAATTGAATTTAACCGCATGACAGACCGACTTGACAAACATATCCGGGATGTTAGCGGCCTGAAAAAGCTGGATCAAATGAAGTCTGATTTTATGTCTACAATTTCCCATGAGTTTAAAACGCCCCTCACTTCCATTAATCTGACCATTGATATTTTGCTAAATCAAAAAGCTGAGCAGTTAAGTTCTCAACAAAAAGAACTTTTAATCCTCGCAAAAGAAGATTGCACCCGACTTACAAATTTTGCACGGGAACTCCTTGAGCTTTCAAAACTTGAATCCGGCACAAAACCGATGCATTTTGAAAAAATAAATATTTCGGATTTAATTGATTTTTCCATGCAACCATTTAAAATAATGCGCGAGCAAAAATCAATTACAATTAATGTGAAATTAAATCCGGTTGATATTGAGCTTAAAGGAGATAGAAATAATCTAAGCCGCGTAATCTCTAATATGCTTGATAATGCCATTAATCATTCAAAACAGGGTGGCAGGATTGATATTTCGGCAAGTCAGGAAAATGATAATTTGCGTTTTTCAATTGCAGACCAGGGAGTCGGAATTCCTGCCCAATCAATAGATTTGGTTTTTGATAAATTTATACAGGTTGGATCGGCGAGAAAGAAAGGAAATATTGGACTTGGGCTGGCAATTTGTAAAGAAATTATTTCGATGCACAAAGGTAAAATTTGGGTTGAAAGTGAACTGGGCAAAGGAAGTACATTTATTTTCACAATCCCATTTGGACTATAAAACTTTTTAATAAATTTCAGGACTTCAAATGACTTTAGAAAAAACAAACATCTTAATTGTTGATGATGAGGCAAATATTTTAAATACCATGGAAATATGCCTTAAAGATGCCGGTTATAAAATTACAACCAGCAACGAACCCCAGAAAGCCATAGAGCTGATCCAGGAAAAAAGTTTTGATATCGCTTTTGTAGATTTGAAAATGGAGCCGCTTAACGGACTGGAAGTTTTAAAGGAAATCAAATTTTGTTCACCGGAAACAACCGTCATAATTATGACTGCTCACGGTTCTGTCGACAGCGCAATCGAAGCAATCAAGCAGGGCGCGTATCATTATTTACAAAAGCCGTTCGACTATCTTGAATTACAGGTTTTTACAGAAAAAACTTTGCAATATCACCGGCTGAAAACGGAAGTTGTTTCTCTGCGGCATGAAGTTGCAAACGTTGAATTTCCCGGAAATATAATTACGCGTAGCAGCAAAATGCGCGAAATGATTTCTTTGGCCGAACAAGTTGCCCAAACCAATTTAAGCGTGTTAATCGAAGGCGAAAGTGGCACCGGGAAAGAATTATTTGCCCAGCTAATTTTTAACGGGAGTGAGCGAAACAAAAAACCTTTTGTAAAAATAAACTGCGCAGCTCTTGCCGAAAATTTATTGGAAAACGAATTGTTTGGGCATGTAAAAGGCGCTTTTACTGGCGCAATTAATGACCGGGTTGGCCGATTTGAAATGGCTAATGGCGGCACAATTTTTTTAGATGAAATTGCCGAACTTTCTCCGGCGTTGCAAGCCAAACTTTTAAGGGTTTTACAAAGTAATGAATTTGAGCGCCTTGGCGAATCTGTTACCAAAAAAGTGGATGTCCGCGTTATCGCCGCAACGAATAAAAACCTGGAAGAAGCCATAAAAGAGGGTGTTTTCCGTGAGGATCTTTTTTATCGCCTGAATGCTGTTCGGTTAAAATTAATTCCTTTGCGTGAACGGCCTGAAGATATTACCCTTCTAACTCATTATTTTATAAAAAAATTTTCCGCGCATAAAGAGGTTGAAATATCATTCGAAGCCTTAAAACTTTTAAGATTAAATCGCTGGAGTGGCAACGTTCGTGAACTTGAAAATACTATTGAGCGCACAGTGTTGCTTTCTCAAAATGAAAGTATTGCGGTCAAAGATCTACCTGGTGAGTTAACAAAATCTGCCAAATCAGAAAGTGAAAAACTCTCACTGGAAGAAGTGGAAAAAAATCATATCAAAAAAATCCTGCACATTTCCAAAGACCTTGCAGAGGCTTCAGAAATATTAGGGATCGATCCTGCTACTCTCTGGCGTAAAAGAAAAAAATATGGTTTATAGGCTTAGCCCTCATAGTGAATTTTTTTCAGAGTCTTTTGTTTATCCCTCCATTTTATTAACTGGAAAATTATTGCATAATTCAAGATCAACTTTATACTTTCTTGCAAAGTTCACGATATATATAATTCTCCAAATTCTATTTAACTACTTCTAAGAATAGTAAAAACAATTGTTTATACCACAAATTCAATCATGGCATTATTATTGGATTCTTTCTAAGCAACTTTTTACAAAACTTAGGAGGAAACAATGTCCATACACAAAGATCAAGATGCCGATTTGCGCTATAAGTATAAACGCCGATTGGAGCTTTCTTTTATATTATCGCTTTCACTGGTTACACTATTATTTTATTCATTCAAAGAAAACAATTCCGGCCCACCACCAATTCCTGACATTCCAGATTTCACAATTGAGGTAGTGAAAATTCCGCCAACCATACAGCACAAACGACCACCAAGACCACCACAGCCAACAATACCAATTGCAAGTGACGATGAAGATTTACCGGAAGATGTCCAGCTTGAGAAGCTATTTGATCCCGAAATTGATTTTGATATTGAGCCGCCTGAACCTGAAGAAGATGAAGAACCATTTACTTTGTGGATGGTTTCTGAAAAACCGGTTTTACTATACAAAGAAGTGCCTTATTACCCAGAGCTTGCTCAAAAAGTCGGGATTGAAGGACGGGTTACCGTAATGGTTGTTATTTCAAAAACGGGAACGGTTTTAAGCGCAACTTTAATGGGCGAGAAAAATATGTTAAGTGATGCTGCAATCGCCGCTGCTTTGAAATGTACATTTAAACCAGCCAAACAATTCGACAAATTTGTCAAAGTAAAAATGACTATCCCTTTCGACTTTAGGTTAAGGTAGTTGGTCCATAAAGCAGCCCTTCCACCTCGGGCTGCTTTTTTTAATAACCAGATACTTATTACCAAGGAAAATCAATTAGGATTAAAAGTATATTTTTAAAAAAATTATTCAGTTGAGGCAGGTTTTTCTGTATTCAAAAACAGGGGACTTTCGAAGCCCTTTTCCTCGAAACGCCCGGAGTTTTCTTCAATAAAATCTTCAATTGCTTCAATTGAAACGGCGTAAGTAAGTCCATAAACAACCTGGCGTGTGGAGTTTAAATAAATTTGTCCGTCATAAGGTCTCTGCATGTCAAGTTCAATTGGTTCAGTTTCCTCATCTGGGCCAAGAAAGTTTATCTTTTGCCCGGCGACGGCAAAAACCATCCCAACCATTTCAAAGTTTGGAATACCATCGCGCACTGCTAAAACTAAACCACCGCTTATTCCGTTATGCATTGAAGCATCTAAAATAAATCCGTTGTTTCTATCTTTATTTGCACGGCCGACTATCGCCGTTGAAACCATCCGTTCTCCACGGGGAAAACCGAACAGATAAACAAATGTCCCGGCTTTTAAATCATTGGCAGCACCTTTGGGGTAGTTAAATTCACGGATATTTACGTGCTGCAGTTTACTATATTTTTTGCCTATAATTGCAATATCTGTGTCTTCATCACTGGCTAAAACCTCATAGTCATTTACTTCAGGAAGTCCTGTAACCGTTAATGTTTGACGAACCTTGTAGTAAACACTTTGCACAAATGGCGTTTTTTTGCCATATCTGTCTAAATAAAATGTTACGATCGTATCCGGGTAATTTACAATATGGGCACAAGTTAACAGAGCAACCTTTTGCTGATCATGAAATATAACCGTTGCTGTTCCTGTTGCAGGGCTATTAAGAAATTTTTCGCGGATTGCTTTTTGCCTTACTAAATCACCATTCAATTCTGATCTGATTAACCCATTTTTCAATGGCAAATCGTAACCTTTGTAACCAGCCATGGCATTAACTAGTTTTACATATTGAGTAATTTCTTCCAAATAACCGGTAGTCGGAATATGTGGAAATTCCGAATCATACTCTCCATCTATTATACGCGTGTTATCACTAACAAAAACAGTTTTTGAGCAACTTAAAACGAAGATTAGCAGCAGCGATAATAATATAAATATATTTTTCATTTAATGATCACCATGCGATTGATTGAGATGTTATACGCAACATGCATCGAAAGTTACTTGCTTAATAACTATTTTAAAAAAGGATTGAATTGTTTTTCACGCCCAATCGTAGTTGAAGGTCCATGCCCAGGATATACAACTGTTTCGTCAGGAAGTGGCATTAGTTTCATTTTGATCGATTCAATTAACTGATCATAATTCCCCATATACAAATCGGTACGGCCAATTGAATCATAAAAAAGCACATCACCAACAATAATGTCTTTTTCAAACAAAAAACAGATGCTGCCAGGGCTATGACCCGGTGCATGTAGTGTTGAAAAAGATAAACCGGCTACATCGTATTTTTGTCCACCTTCAAGAGTATGAGTTACTTTTGGAGGAGATGCAGTATCAATCCCAAACATTTCTCCCTGTTTTTCCAAAGACTCGAGCAAAGGCAAATCTTCTTTTGCAAGATAAAACGGTAAATTGTATTTCTCTTGAACCTGGCTTAAGAATCGAACATGATCAATATGTGCGTGGGTATTAAAAATTGCCTTTGGGGTTAATTTATTTTGATCAAGATACGCGTATATTTTTTCAAGCTCATCGCTTGGATCAATAAGAATACATTCGTTTGAATTTTCCTTGTGAACAATAAAAGTGTTCATTTGGAATGGGCCGATCGTTATAACTTCAATATTCATTTTTTATCCTGTTTCATACTTGTTAAAATATACAAAAAAATCTTAACAATAATCTGTTTAAGATAATTTGAAACGAAATATATTATGGTTTTTTGTAGATTGTCTGCAGAAATAAAAAATTTGCCAATTTGATTCCCGGAGATATTTTGCATTTTATTTTGAAACACAGAATCTTTGCTGTTTTTTTTGTCCTTTTCACTTATTCATTTGTCTCAATTTCAAACCTTTATGCAGATGTAATTGAGCTTGAAGATCAAAAAAAACTATATGGGCAATTGATTTCCATTACCGACGAAATGATTCTTATTGAAACATTCAATAAAGAAAATGCTTTCATAAAAAGTATCTTTCTACCAAGAAACAAAGTTATCAAAATAACAGATGAGTCCGGTACAATTTTGTTTAGTGATAACAAACAAAACATTCTCATCCTGAAGCGTTATTACTCTTCAATAACCAGTAATTGGGAAGAATTAAAAGACCGCATAAAAGGTTCAGCAAACGATACTTTATATTTTAAAGATGGATCAAAAGCAGCTGGTAAAGTTTTAAGCATTACAGATGAATATGTTTTCTCACAAAAAACATCTGATGGAAACTCTGTAGACCCAAAAATTCAAGTGAATAAGTTTCGTCTGAATAAGATAAATAAAATTAACAAGATCAAAGTATTTTTTATTGATGCCCAAAAATCTCACCCAATATTTACAAACAAAGTAAAATATCCTGTTTACAGCATTTCCGGTGGAATTGTTTTGGCCCAAACAAATTACAATCAGTTGCAGGATTTATTTCAGGAGTTCTATGACAAATCGGCTATTTCGTATGAGGCAGAAAAAAGGTTAAGCGCATATTTCGGAGGTCAAATCCAATTTGAAATATTTGTAAAACCCTATCTCTCCATTGGCTATAGCGGATTTTTTTATAGAAATGATGCTATTAATTCTCTCGGAATGAGTATGGCCAATATAAAATACACATTTCACCAAACACTTTTTAGACCATGGTTAAGCTTAGGATTTGCAGGGCATGATTTTAGCAGCGCTGAAAAACCCGGTGAGACAAAATACATTTGGGATACAAGTAAAGGAGCGCCAAGTATGGGGCTTGGTATTGATTTAGGAGATGAACTTGGAAAAGGCTATTATCTCGCGGCACATTATCTGCCATTTGGGAAAGGCACAACCAAAATTAAAGATTCCGATATTACTGTAAACAAAGAGATAGATTTCGCAATTCTTTTATTTTCAATTGGAATGCGATTTAATTTTAACTAAGGGATTTTATGAAAATCGAAAAAGTAAATTTAAATGAAAAACTCAAACAATTTTCAGATTATTGGAATCCAAGGATTGTTGGTGAATTAAATGGACATCAGGTAAAACTGGCAAAATTTCAGGGCGAATTTATTTGGCACACACACGAAAATGAAGACGAGTTATTTATGGTTCTAAAAGGTTCTTTTAAAATGGAATTCCGTGATAAAACCGTTCAACTTAATGAGGGTGAATTTCTAATTGTCCCAAAGGGAGTTGAACACAGGCCCGTGGCAAAAAATGAAGTTTCAGTATTGCTTTTTGAACCCGGCTCAACAATTAATACTGGAAATAACCCGAGTGATTTAACAAGAAATAATTTGGAGAAAATTTAAAAATTAAGACAAATATTTTGAGTGAATTACTTTCATATGGTGAATTACATGACCAATCATAACATGTGCTATTGCCCTTACAGATGCAGGAAAGCCATTTGCCGTTCCGATATTTTGCCACATATCCGGAGAAAATGACCTTAACAGAGCTATTGAAGCTTTGCGCATGTGATAAAATTGTTCTACAAGCTCACTGAGTGTTAAATGGGATTGGTCACTGTTTTTAATATAGTCGTCCTGTTCAAACCCGGGAATCGGTGTGCTGTCTTTTCGGCTGATACGTAAAGCACGATACATAAAAACCAGCTCAACATCTATCAAATGGGCAATAACTTGTTTAATACTCCACTTTCCCTCAGCATAACGATAATTCGCTTTTTCTTCGTCTACCTGTGCTAAAAACTCACAGAACTGATCATTTTGTTTTTCCAATATTTGGAGTATATCCCCATTCGGTACAAGGTCAATATAACCCTGATAGTACTTTGCATATTCTGTTGATGCCGGACGTTCCATGTATTATCTCCCGATTTTATAATTCTTTCCTTTTATAACCTTTTCAATACTCGTGCCAAAAATCATTTAATAAAATAATCACTGCTAATTTTTACAAAAATGAACAGAAATAATATTTTTAAAAACTCATCAACATCTATTTGATGTTTATCCGGCTAATTTTATATCTTCACTTTTAATTTTTTTGGAGCTTTTTTTGTTAGTTCTTACAATATTTTTTGCAGGAACATCCGCCTTCTTTACAGCTTTATTGGAAACAAATATTTGGCTTTCTGCAAATCAGCCTTTGCCTAAGCAGGGTATCAAGCAAGTATTCCCATCACTTCTGGGACCGGTTCTTTTTTCAGTTATATATCTGCACAATCATTTTGTAATACAACTGATATCCGGATTACTTTTTATTTTTATCAGCTTTGCCCAACTTGGAATAATTAAATTTAAAAAGGAATTCGCCTATTATTTTACAGTACATTTTTTACTGATCTGTGCGATCTCAGCGTTAAACGGATTGGCATGGCAACAAGCAGTATGGGGGCCTATAAGTTTTTTATTTCTCACGCCGCCTCTTATTTTTATTAGCAGAAAGCTGTCAAAATTTAGCGGAAAAAGCCGAGAAAATGTGAATGAATTGTTAGAACTTACAGGGATCGTAAATAGTATATTCATTTTCATAATTGGTCTGGTGATTGCTTCAGATCGTGTTAGATTTTTAAAGAAAATTGTAAATTGGATATTTAATTAAGGAGAAAGAATGCGTCGCAAATTTCAAGTTACTGCAATCCTGATATTAAGTTTATTTTTAATTAGCCCATTGTTTGCCGCAAAAGCCAAGGACTTTAAATTTAAAGATTTGAATGGTAAAGAAATTTCATTATCAGATTATAAAGGCAAAGTTGTTTTGGTCAATTTTTGGGCAACCTGGTGCGGTCCATGTATTCATGAAATGCCATCATTGGAAAAACTTAACAAAACTTATAAAGATCAGGGATTCCAGGTTTTAGGATTGACAGTTAGCTCAAAAGAAAAACAAATACCGGCAATTGTTAAAAAAACCGGAGTAACATATCCAATCCTTCTCGATGCCGAGCCTGCTGTTTCTAACTTTGGCGGATTTAATTCAATCCCGCAAACCTTTATAATTAACCGTGAAGGTGAAATTGTAAAAAGAATCGAAGGACCACGTCCATTTGAAGTTTTTGAGAAAGAAATAAAAAAACTGCTCTAAAAAAATGAGAGCTGTCATTCAGAGCAGCCATTTCAATGCAATGAGTCCCATAAAAAAAAATGTATAATCATTTTTGGGGTGCATCACTACCATTTTGCTTGAAAACTTCCAAAATAAAAACCGGATCAAATATTTGATACCGGTTTTTTTATTGCCCCAAAAAACCTAAATTGTGGATTCACAAAAATTAATAATATCATGTCTGCCTTAAAAAACCTACAAAATAAAAAGTGTTTAAATATTTTAGGATTAATGTCTGGTACATCCTGCGATGGTCTGGATATTGCCCTCTTGGAAGTTTGCGGTTCTGCTCAGCAAACCCATTTTAGACTTAAGAAATCCTGCAATGTGTCTTATTCTCGCACAAGAAAAAAAGAGCTGCTGCAGTTCATTTCAAAAAATGAACACACCTTAAAAGAAATAAGCCAATTCAATTTTTATATGGCAGAAGTTTGGTCAGAGCAAATTAAACAATTCCTGAAAAATGAAAATCTTACAGAAAAAGATATTGACCTTGTGGCTAGTCACGGTCAAACAATTTGGCATGAACCTCAGCCAGAAAACTTTTTAGGAGAATCAATTTCGTCAACACTACAAATGGGTGATCCTGGTGTCCTTGCAGCTTTGTTAAAAATTCCGGTAGTTGGTGATTTCCGGGTTGCGGATGTTGCATTGGGCGGACAAGGCGCACCTCTTATTCCTTACTTTGACTGGGTTTTCTTTTCGCAGTTCAAGAAAAACATCCTGGCATTAAATATAGGCGGCATTTCAAATATTACCATTATCCCGGCTAATGGGGATTTTGAAAAAGTGACTGCATTTGATTGTGGTCCTGGAAATATGTTGATCGATTCTGTTTGCCAGAAATTGCTTAACATCCCTTTTGATGAAAATGGCAAGATTGCTGCTTCCGGGAAAAACAACCCGTCCCTGTTTGAATACCTTCAAGAGTTGGATACTTTCGCTAAAATCAAGCCACCAAAATCTACAGGCCGGGAATTATACAATCAGCAGTATGTAAATAAATTAATCGGTTTTGCAGAAACAAGAAAAATTAGCACAAAAGATTTTGTCCATACTTTAACAAAGTACACAGCCTACGCAATTTTTAACAGCAGCCAACAATTTATAAATGGCTCGATTGAGGAATTGGCCATTGCGGGTGGTGGGGCAAAAAATGGATTTCTAGTCAAGTTATTAAAGCAATTTTTTACGGATGTCAAAATAAAACCAACTTCTTTTTATGGCCTGGATGAAGAGTTTAAAGAAGCTATCGGATTTGCCATATTAGCCAATGAAACAATCCGCGGAAAATCATCAAATGTTCCATCGGCAACGGGTGCGAAACACGCAGCTGTTCTTGGTAAAATCTGTTTGGTTTAAACAAAAACATTTCCCACGGATTGCACGAATTGGCACAAAAAAAAATACTTAATAAAACTTCTAAATAAAATCCGTGTTAATTCGTGTAATCCGTAGATTAAAATACATATGAAAACCATTCATTTTTCAGATTCGATAAAAACAAAAATACAATCTTTGCAATTTGGATTGATTGAGGCGAATGGAGTAAAAGTCGGTCCTGCCGGTGAAGGCTTTGAAACTGAGCTTGAAAAGCTGATCGCTGAGTTAAAGGAAAAATTTGCCAACAAGGCTCCTTCCGAAGATCTGATTGTTTCGGCCATTAGGCGCATGTATCGCGAAGTGGGTTGGGAGCCAACCAAATACCGACCTTCCTCAGAAGCTCTGATTCGCCGTCTGATACAAGGCAAAGGATTATACAGCATTAACAATCTTGTGGATTATGGCAATCTTGTTTCGGCACGGTTTCACGTCCCAATGGGTTTGTATGATCTTGATAAGGTACAGGGCGATATTTTTATCGATACGGGGAAAGAAGGGGAAAGCTACGCAGGTATTAGCAAGCCCCAAATTCGGGCAACAGGCAAGATTATTTTAAGGGATGATTTAGGCGTTTTTGGTAACCCGACAGCAGACTCTGCACGGACATCAATTCGGGAAGATACAAAACATGTGTTGGCGGTTTTCTTTTGCCCGGCAACATTGCAGACAAGTTATATCAAAGAAACGATTCAACAATTAGCCAGCTTTTATACAAGGTTTACCACAGAACAAAATGTAACTACACATATCCAAATTGTAGAATAAACTATTTTAAATAAACCAGTTTGCCACTTTTATTTATTTTTCTACCGGTAGCCATATTTTTGCCATCAATGTGATAAAAATAAATCCCACTGGCTTTGAGTAAATTCCCACTAATAATTTCAAACTCCCCGGCGTTGACAAACTTTTGTGGAAATGAATAAACGCGCCTGCCCAAAGCATCATAAACTGTAATCTTTGCACGGCTCAAATTGCTTACATCATAATGTATTTTTGTAGAGCTGGTGAAAAGGCGATTTAGAGATTTTGGAGTTGGTGCTGGAGGTTTAGGCAAAGAATCATTTAGAATATATTCATAAGCCGCCTCAATATTTAAAACACCGTATCCCAAAAGGTTATCCGGATCATTTGCCTGGCTGGCTGTTTTACGTATTGCATCTCGAACTTCAGGCGGTGTAATATCAGGAAATGCCTCAACAAGTAATGCAATTGCACCTGCCGTCAACGGACTTGAAAATGAGGTTCCAGAACCACTTGAAAAAGTTTCATCGTTAGAATATGAAGCCCTGTAAACACCAGTTCCCTGAGCACATACGTCTGGTTTAATGCGCCCATCGGCTGTTGGCCCAAAAGAAGATTGACCCCAATAAGAATCATCTTTATAAACACCGCCAACAGTAATTACAAATTCGCCATCAGCGGGTGCATTTAAAGAATTTGGTACATCAGAACCACCATTATTTCCTGCTGAGTTTACAACGATCATTCCCTTTGCTTCTGCTGTAATTGTTGCCAAGGTAGTTACTGCTGTTTTGCCATCCATATCTTCCCAGGTATACCAGTCACTGTATCCCAAAGAGCTATTTACAATATCGGCACCCATAGCTTCTGCTCTTTCTAATCCAGCCACCCAATTATCTTCTTCAATTTGAATTTCATCAGCATCAATTTCCGTTTTATAAAGCAAGAAAGAGGCATTGTATGCCGCACCAATTAGCATTCCCGGACTGTTTCCACCGACAACAGAAAGTGTCATTGTACCATGCCATCCTTCAGTTGGTTTTGCCGCCGCATCAGCGACATCCGTATCAAGATTTATAAAATCCCATGTATCTAAAACAGTCAAGGAATCAAAAACTTTGTGCGTATTATAGCGGTTAAAACCATCATCTAACATAGCTATAACTACACCCTTACCTGTAAACCCTTTTTCATGCAAAACAGTTACCCCAATTTGTTCAACCTGAGGTTTTGACTTTCCATAATTTAAAGTGTCCTCAGAAAATGCTATTGCAGGTTTTTCGAGAATACTGTTTTCCTCTTTTTTATACTTTTTCTTGTAAGTCTTAACAAGACGGATATTGTCGACAAAATCCAATCCCTTAATTTGCTCAATTTGCTCAGGTTTGATTTTTACACTGACGGCATTTAACCAACGCGAAGTGCTGTTAAATTTTAATGCATAATTTTTTATTTGATCGATATAATCCGGATAAACAGGATAATCGCTAAAAGATACGAAAGGAAAATTTTGCATTTTGCTTCTGCGCTTCACAGCCCTTTCACTCAAATATTCATTTACCTCATAAACAGACAAATCCTTTTCCGGGCCTTTGTCTTTAAAGAAAATCCAAATATTTACACTTCTCCCGGGATTATCATTTATATAATTTATGATAGATCTTTCAACTTCTGCTGAAAAGAGGCTTGCTGTAAATATAAAAATTAAGATCAAAATTGAACGCATCATTATCCTTTTAATTATTGGCGCTTATTTTAAGCAAAAATGATTATAAATCCATAACAAATGAGTAAAGGGTATAAAACAAAAAAAGTTCTGTTAAGTTGAATGCTTTTTCAGAACGGCTTAAAAATAAATAGTATTATGTCACAATGAAAATACATTGTTTCCAAATCAAAATCTGTAATCAGCACATCGGAAGTATAATATTTAGTATGTGCCCAGCCAGGTTATTAAAGAAAGAATAAAAAATATTATCCAGACAAGATGCCTACCATGAGACATAAAAACGGATAAAATTCCACTGAACAAATAGAAGTTTGACATTACCCTGCCAACTATAATAATTGAATCATCAAGAGGACGAAAAGCAAAAACAATCAATAAAACGGCAGAGCTCCAGCTGGCAAGTGTGGCCAGGTGCCAGGCTCCTCGTAGTGTCCGGTTTACAAATTTTTCTGTACCAATATCTGTTTTTAATTCCTTTTGGCGTAAACGTGGCAGAAAAAATCGTTCCCCTAAAAGTGAGTGCGCAAAACCAACAATAAACGCCAGGATTCCTGAGATAAAGAAATATGTGTTCATTATAAATTCGTCCTTTTAAAAATTAAGCCAGCTTATAAACATCTTTCGCAATTTTTAAATAAACATTTTTAATTATCTCTTCATGTTTATTTTTATCATGCAAAGCTGCCATGTTCCACCAACCCGCTTTGTGAAAATCATTCAGGTTCCACCAGCCAATCTGATCCATATGGTCTGCATCAATGGGAAATCTTTTTTGGCGGATTTGCTTAACCTTGTTTTTGGATTTTAGCTGTTTTGTCCACTTTTGTGAGGTGACACAAACAAGTCCATCATTCTCACCTTCAGATTCATTAATCAATTTCCAGGATGGCTGAAATGGTATAAAAGTCTGTTCATAATCCTTTTTTGTATAATAAACCTGGTAGATTACATCATTGCCAGCTTCATAATCTTTGGCATAAAGGTTAAAGTTTTCGCATTCTCTGGTTGTTAAACTATTAATTCCCTCGAGATTCATAAAGTTTCCCACTAACCCAAGAATCTTATCCACACCTTTTTCAACCACGTAGTCAGCCAGTACAGATCCTAAGTGCGGAGTACCGATCGTGCTTAAACTGAAAACAGAATCCGCCATTTTTTGATTTATAATCATATAGCGTGCATCCAGGCCACCCATACTGTGTGCAATAATATGAACCTTATCTTTGCCTGTTTCTTTTAAAACACGTTTTACTTCAACCGTCAAATCTTTCGCCCGGGTTTTTACATCCGCCGCCCAGCTAACACGGGAATGATGCACATCAAAGCCATTTTTTTTGAGATGGCTGGCTATTCCTTTAAAATAGTGAAAGCGGTCGGAGACAAAGCTGAAATCGTAAATAGAAAGGTTTAGAGTAGTAAAAACAGAATCGATCAAAAAATCGGGGCGGGCAAAACCATGTGCAAGTATAATCGGATAATCATTTGATCTGCCGTTTTCTGATTCTCCTGGCGGCCTGAAAGGTTCAAATAGTTGCTGCAGATCTTCATCTTCAAATTCGAAATTAAAATCCAGTATTCCTTTTTTCTTACTCATATGAGTTTAATTTCTAAAATCTTTATTCGTTAATCCTTGTTCGATATTTGTTTGGTTATGATTTTAGAACAAAAGACCAATCAAAGGTTTTTAAATTGGCTCTTTAAATCAAGATTGCCTTGTGCCGTTTCGACACTTTTAACAAAAATCGATATTAGTTCGTTATTCTCTTTATTTGCGGCACTTCAACACTTATTTTTTATTAGCAATTAAATCCAATTTTGATTTAAGAACAAGGAACACCGATCAACGATTTATGATTTTTATTATGATTTTCCAAATATTGAAAGGCCGATTCCAAAAGCAAATAACATAATCCATAAATACGGATCTGATCCCTGGACCAATGCAATTACGCCGCCAACAATGCAAGATCCTGCAATTAGCCCACTGCGAATTCCGGCCATAGGATTTGAATTATTTGTATCATCAATGGTCGATTCCCAAAAGCGTGTGGTGTTATGGATAATTTCCGGCAAGCGCATAACAAGATCAACCATTTCCGGTACAGCCTGTAAAACATGTTCGCCTAAAAGTTTTGGGTTATAGCGCTCTTTGTAAATTTGCTGGATGTGTTTTTTGGAAAGTCCCGGTATATCTAAATGTGGATCAAGAAAAAGCCCAACCCCTTCAAATGTGACAAGGGCCTTAACCATCAATGTCATTTCAACGGGAAAAAAGACATGATATTTTGCGCCTATGGAAAGCGATTCCAAAATAAGTTTTGCAATGCTAAAATTCCCATAAGCTGCCTGAAGACGAAATCTGTTAGAAAGATCGATTACTGCTCTCTTAAAACCTGCGCCGTCACCATTTTTTGCCATTGTTGCCATGGAAAAAAGATATTTTGCAGAATTATCGATATCACCATTTACCAGGTAGTAAAAATAGTAAAGCATGTTATGCTTGATTTTATCATCAAAACGGCCAACCATTCCCACATCAATAAAGCCGACTTTTGGCCCTGGCAAAACAATCAGGTTACCGGCATGTAAATCCGCATGAAAAAAACCATCCTGGTAAAGCATTTTTATAATTGAACCGGTACCAAGATCCACAACTTTGTGGATTTCCTTTTCACTGTATTTTTCAAAAACAGCCGGATCATTAGGTTTTACTCCATCAAAAAATTCCATACACAAAACATCTTCAGAGCTAAACTCGCGATAGATTTTCGGGAAAACGACATCTTCATATTTGGCAAAATTTGCGTTGAACATATCCGAGTGATCTGCTTCATAGGTTAGGTTTACTTCTTTTTCCGTATAACGGCAAAATTCCTCAATTATTGTTTTTGGCTGGTACTGAGGAATTATTAATGCAAGCAGGTTACCAAGAATTTTAAGCAGTTTTATGTCTGAAAGAATTATTTCACGGATATGGGGCTTTATAACTTTTAAAACAACTTTTTGGCCTTCAACTGTTGTTGCCATATGTACTTGCGCGATTGACGCTGTACCGACCGGATGTTCTTCAATATGGATAAAAGAATCAGAAATTGGCCCTTTCAAACTATTTTCAATTATCGGCGCAATAAATTCAAAAGGAATTTCCGGTAATTTATCCAACAATTGTTTTAATTCATCTGTGATTATTTGAGGTAAAATATCTTCGCGAATGGCCATGATCTGGCCAAGTTTTATATAAGTAGGGCCAAGAATTTCCAACCTTCTGCGAAGCTGAACCTCAAATGGTTTTTTACGGAATTCTTTTTTTATAAATATTTTAAGAAAAAAAGCATAAGTGCGGGAAAACGGAGATCTTAAACCTTTGCGCTTATGTGCTGGCATTCCAGTCACCTGCGCAACTTGTCCACCAATAATTAAGCCAAGTACATGCCGGTATAAAAGAAGGAAACGTTTAAAAACACCTTTATAAGATGCGAGCGGATTAAAGGAGAGTTTTGGCCGGTCATTATTTTTTGGAGTATCCAGCATTTTATTACCAGGTTTAATATCGCCGGTACCGGTTGCCTCTTTTTTTTGCTTTTCAGTTTCAATCATAAAACTTATTAATCCTACAAAATCTTTCAGTTAAGCTAAAAAGGCGAATTCAAATTTACAAACAAAGTATACACAAAATATTGCTTACCCAAAAGCACAATTTTTAAGATTTGAAAGTATACTTTGAACTCAAACAAACTTAAATATCATCCAAAAATGTGCAAAACTACCAAACATTATAAACACATGAAAAATCTCGTGAAAGCCGAAGAACCCTGGCATTGGATCAGGTTTTTTTAAAGCGTAGATTATCGCCCCGGTTGTATAAAACAATCCTCCTATAAACATCCAAACCAATCCACTAAATTCTATCGCCTGAGAAAGCGGCCAAATGCCAATTATAATAATCCAACCCATTGCCAGATAAATTGCCGTATATAATTTTCTCGGAGCATTGAGCCAGAAAATTTTTAAAAACAGGCCTGCAATAGTCAAACCCCAAACCGTTCCAAATATTGACCAGCCCCAACCACCACGTAATGAAATAAGACAAATAGGTGTATATGATGCAGCAATAAATACAAAAATCATTACATGATCAATCTTACGAAAAAGCTCCAGCTTTTTACCGGAAATGGGCAACCAGTGATACAGAGTACTGGCGGTATAAAGCAAAATCATTGCCCCGCCAAAAATGGAAAATGAAAGGGTGTGCCAAATTGTTGAGGCATCTCCATGTACCAACAAAACAATGAGGCCGGTAACGGCAAGTAATATTCCAATAAAATGTGTTAGGCCATTCATCGGTTCACGGAAAATTTTATTCACTTTAATATCCCATCAGTTTAAACTAAAAACGGAGAGCACAAAGTGCTTCTCCGTTATCTATTCTTCTACAAAAAAAATTATGCTTTCTTAGCAGGGGCTGGTTTAGAATCTAATTTTTTTGCCAGGACTGCAACGATTTCAGTTAGCTTATCAACCTTTTCGGTTAACTCGTGCATTTCTTTGTGAGAAGCAACACCAACTTTTTCGAAAGCTGTTGTCATTGCATCTTCAACATAAGAAAGCACATTTGGTAATTCATCAAACTTGGCTTTGGCTTTTTTCTCAAGTTTTTCACCTTTTCCTTCAAGTTCTTCACCTTTTTCTTTCAATTTGTTGAAAAACTCTTCGCCTTTTCCTTCCAGCTCTTTGCTCTGATCTTTTACTTTATTGAAAAGAGCTTCGCCTTCTTCTTCGATCATTGAAAATGCGCCAAGACCAGCCAACCAAATTTCTCTTGCTTTGTCTGATACTTTACTTCCATTTACTGCTGCCATGATATTTCTCCTATTAAAATTATACTTTTGTTAAATTTTCCTTTATGTGCCTGAAATGTCAGGCTCCTTTTTCGTTTGCTTTTTTACTAAATGAATCGATTGCCTTTTCAAGTGATTCAATACGATCTTTAAGTTCGCCCATATCACTTTTTTTATTTTTATCAAAAATTTTGGTTAATGAATCCGGCATTAAATGATCAATACTATCTCGAACCTGCTTAATTCCATCATCAATCATATTATTACCCCAGCGGATTACATCGTGCAACATTTCATTAGAAAGCGGGTTGCGTCCTTTTTTACCTTCTTCAAAAATTACCTGGGTTAATGTATGCGTTGTAATATCTTTTCCTGTAACATTATCCAAAACTTGAATGTCTTCACCATTTCGGATCAATTCTGCAATTGCTTCCAGAGAAATATAGGTGCGTTTTTCAGTATCATACATTTTTCGATTTTCATACCGCTTAATAACTCGTGCCATTTTTTTCCTTTTTGTTGTATTGCCTGAGAAGAATATAACACGCTGCGTCAAACATGTCAACTATTTTTGACACGGTGTGTTATTTTTAATATTGATTAATTAATTCTAAATTTTAACCGTTGATTTTTTTGAACTTAGGCAGGTTTACTTTTTTACACATTGCGTAATACTTTATGGAATACTGCGTCATTTTCTTTATTTCGCCAAATACTTCGACTTCTACAAAAGCTAATCTTCAATAAAAGTTCAGGCGTTTTTCATTTGGTTTTCCTCTTGTTTTATACACCGGAAATAATTATTCTATTCTATCGCTTCTTTTTCACCATCCCTGGAAAACATTATGGCAAAGAAAGCTCCTATTACCAAAGAGCAAATCGAGAATAATAAACACATTTATTACGAGGTTTTTAACGCGCATTATGCAGATGGCCTTGTAAGAAACTTGTTAGAGAATATGGACAACCTGTATTTTCGCTCGCGCTTTATCGGCTTTGAAGATTACCCGGAAAGAAATAATGGGGACCGTCCTTTACTATTTGCCAGTAATCATTCCGGTATGGCTTTTCCTTGGGATGCTATAATGTTTACATCCGGAATTTACCGTCTTAATAATTATCAAATGAAAAACTCTGTAAGGGCTTTAACAGCACCAATGCTCTCAGAATCTACATTAATGAATCCTTTCTTGGTGCCTGATTTCTGGAAAAAGGCCGGAGGAGTTGATGCCACATTTCTAAATTTTGAAACGATGATGCATTATAAAGAAGCCAATCTGATGATGTATCCTGAGGGCGTTCCCGGTATAGGGAAAGGTTTCCCAAGAAGGTATCAGCTTCAGCGGTTTGCCACTTCATTTGTACGGATAAGCATCAAATACAAAACTGATGTAATTCCCATATCAACTGTAAATGGCGAATACATAAATCCATATGCATTAAAATCTGAGCTTCTTAATAAAATATCGCGCCTTATTGGTATTCCTTTTATTCCAATTGGAATTATGACTTTATTAATCCCATTTCAACCATGGCTATTTTATTTTGGCTTCCCTGCAAAACTTGTGTTTGTAAAGGGAAAAAGAATTAAACCTTATGAAATGATTGATAAACCATACGAGGAAATTACTGATGAAGAGTTCCGTGAAATTGCTGACAAAATAAAAAGCCAAATGCAAATGGAGCTTACTGATGCCGTTGAGAAATATGGCAAAATCCATTATAAACCAGCGGAACTTCTCTCGCTATGGGCAAAAAACGTAAAAAAATTTCCATACTTTTTGCCATGCTGCTGGGCATCTATTTTTTCGGAATATGATCTGCTCTTTAAAGCTAAAGGAAAGATTGAGGCTTTTAAACTACGTTTTATAAGTATAATTACAATTATTAAACACAACCCACTTGTAATAGCTTTTTTTATACCGCTTTTAGGCTGGATCCCGATTTTAATTCGTGGGATGAAAAAACCAAAATAACTACTCTTTTTCTATCACAATAGAGGCTTTTATATTTTTTGTCATAAACACTTCTTCAAGCTGCTTGACTATCGTTTCTTCCACTTTGCGTTCCACATCAACTACAAAAGGTGCTACTTTTGAAACAAGCCAGTTTTTTTCCTGCTCAACAATTTCATGTATATTATGAATTTTAATTTTGATCATTTTCCATCCATGATTATTTAATTTACAAGTTCCTCTTTAAGCAAAGCAGCTTTACTTTCTTTATCAGGAATTTTACTCATTGCGCGTTCAGACAGGGCCAGAATTGTTAAAGACGGATTTACACCTGGATTTGCTGAAATAGCTGAACCATCACAGATGTACATATTTTCGTATCCAAAAACTTGATTATTTTTATCTATCACACCTTCCGATTTATCTTTGCCCATTACCGCGCCACCCAAAATATGAGCGGTTGTTGGAATACCAAGCATCGTTTCAGTTAATAAAGATGTTGCTTTGCCGTTTACAATTTTTGCATATTTATGGGCAAGGTCTTCTGCCTCGGGTATAAATGATGTTGGTCTTTTTCCTGTTGTAAGGGAGGTCTTGACACCAAACAGGCCTTTAGAAAAACGCAGTGTACTGTTAATGGTTTGCATAAAAAGCAGGATTTGTGTGTGCTTAGCCCAATCGGATACAAAATAAGCACGAAGGTTATCCCACGGATGCAGAATGTAATCCTTGGCTATTTTAAATAGGCGTGTAAAAATAGAATCCCCAAAAACCAAAGGGGTCATCAAAACCCGCCAAAAACCAGACCCTGCCGGATAGCGAACCGGCTCCAAATGGCTATGGTCATCTGTATGAACGATGGAGCCGATAGCCACCCCTTCGGAGAAAACATTTTTCTTGTCAAAAGTTGTAATTCCAATCAAACTCTCAGAATTTGTCCTAATATCCATACCAAGATGACCGGACAAATCTGGCAATGATTTTTTCTTTAATCCAAGCAAAAGTTTTATCGTACCCAAAGCTCCACCTGCAAAAATCACATTTCGGGTTTTAAAAGTTCCCTTCTTCTTAAATAATTTTGTCGATGATTTCCATTCAACATTGTAGCCAGATTCTCCATTGCTTCCATTAATAGGTTTTACATCATGAACTAAAGATTCTGCTTGAATTTCTGCTCCGTTTTTTTGAGCAAAATATAAATAATTCTTATCGAGAGTATTTTTGGCATTAAAGCGGCAGCCTATCATACAACCTGCACATAAAGTACAGCCTGCCCTTTCCGGCCCGTCTCCATCAAAATATGGATCGGGAACAGTTACTTCCGGTTCACCAAAAAACACAGCCACATTGGTCCGGGAATATGTTTCGCTTTTACCAATTTCATCTGCCAGTTCCTGTAAAGCCAGATCACCTCTTTTTAGCTCAGGGTTTTCTACTGCTCCCATCATTTTTAGAGCTGTTTTATAGAATGGCATCAACTCAGTTTCCCAATCAGCCAAATGTGCCCATGTATCACTTTTGAAAAATGCAGATTTTGGTACAGGCAAAGTGTTTGCGTAAACCAACGAACCACCGCCTACACCAACACCAGATAAGGTTGCAACATGCCGAAAAAAAGTAATTTTGAAAAAACCATAAAACTTTACAAAAGGCATCCATAACCAGCGTTTAAGGTTCCAATTGCTTTTTGGGAAATCTTCCGCTTTATACCATTTGCCTTTTTCAATCACTAAAACTTTATAACCTTTTTCAGAAAGTCTAAGTGCCGATACCGATCCACCAAAACCTGAACCAACAATTATAAAATCATAGTCATATTTTTGTGAGGCGCTCATTTTCCTATCCTTAATTATAGCTAGATATGTGTAGCGAAGTTAATGGTTGAAACTGGCTAAAACAATCTTTTTAGAAATTCATTTTGCCGGATTTCCCATACTGAATAAAGAATTGTTCAGCTCATTTTCCTTTTGGAAAATTGCATCCGTAAATGGTTTTATGTCGCTCACCTTATGAAACGCCTGGTAACCATCATATAAAAAATTCATAATCTTGCCAATACCAAGCAATTCGGTAAAAGAATGCAATGCAGTAAGTGAAGCGCCAATCATCCAAACATGGCTTAACTTAAATACCTGCTGTGTAGCATTGATCATTAGCTCAATCTGGTAACAGCGTTGTTTATAGTTATCACACTTTTTATAAGCAACAGCATATACCTCAGAATCAAGATCATATATTCCCAGTTTTAATAATTGTTTTGTAAGTAATTCATCCATTTCATCGGACAAGTCATTTAGCTCGATTACGTTTTCAACAGCTTTAACAATATCTTTTCTTAAAAAAGGGTGTGATTTATTAAACAGGGTTTTGATACTGTCGTTTCGGAAACCAAAATCCTGGGGGCCATATATTTGATTGAAAAAAAAGGAAGTCAATTCTTTAAATTCAGAAGAATTTGAAAAATCAGAATAGGTGTTTTTTATTCTATTTAGCTGATAACTTTGCAAAGCTGATTTTAATTGAAGAAAATTTGGTTCGATTTTCAAATCATCCATATGCAACAAATCGGGTATTCTATTTTTATCAAAATGTTTAGCGGTTTCTCCCATACTGCTCATGGCTGGAAACCCAATCCAACGATGAGATTGCCGAAGCAAGTGAAATTTCACCGGCTAAAACAACACCGGCAACAATTTCGGCAAATTTATTAACAGTGCCGCGTCCCGTACAACCTAACAAATCCAGACATTCCCTCTGTGTTGCCAAATGGGTTCCACCACCATGTGTAGCAACAATCAAAGATGGGATTGTAATTGAAATATAAAGATCCTTTTCATCTGTTAATTCTGTGTAGATGACACCGGCTGAGCTTTCAGATACGTTGGCTACATCCTGACCAGTGGCGATAAACATAGCAGTTATTCCATTGGCCGAATGCAGGCCATTATTGTTTGCCCCGGAAAGAAAAGAACCTACATTTGAAATATTTGCATGATGTGCCAATCCTTCCGGTTTTACACGCATTTGTTGGATTAAAACATCCCTGGGAATGGTAACTTCTGCTGTCACCCTTTTTCCTCGGGTGCGCATAATATTTATTTGGGAAGCTTTTTTATCAGTCGCAAAATTTGATTCTAAAAAGAAATGATCAATGGTTTTATTGTGTTCCATAATCCAGCTACAAGCAGCGAATGTTGCACGGCCAACCATATTTTGCCCGGCTGCATCGCCTGTAGAAAAGTTAAAACGAAGGTAAGCAAATTTATTAGCCAGATAGTGTTGTATATAAAGCAATTTAGCCACGCTTGATGTCGCTTCTGCCTCTTCACGAATCTTATCCATATTCTCATCTATCCAGGTCACAAATTCCCTGGCACCACGAGCATCATCAAAAACAAAAACAGGCGCTCGTTGCATGGCATCACCAACAACCGAACAGCGTACTCCACCGGACAAATTCAATACTTTTATTCCACGATTATAGGAGGCCACCAATGTTCCTTCGGCAGTGGCCATAGGAATTAAAAAATCACCTTTGGCATGTTCCCCATCCATCATAAGCGGACCTGCAAATCCAATTGGGACTTGTGCTACACCTGTAAAATGTTCACAATTTCCCTGGGTAATATGCGGATCAAAAGAATAATGGCGTATATGATTTAATTTAGATCCGGTAAATTCTTCTACAAAATTTTGACGTTTCTCTATAATCTCATCGTTATAATCATCTTCATTATCACGTGGTAAACGAATGATATGTTCGGTAGGTTCAGATACAGAATCTTTCACATCAATTTTAAGTTTGTCACCAAAAGGATCAGCCGCAAAAATAATTTCAATTGTATGTTTTCCATGATCCAGTTCATCTGTTGAAATATGGAAATTTAAAATAGTTTTTAACGGAAAATTCAATGTCGAGTCTTTGGCAATACTTTTTGCTTCAAACAAATCGCCATCATTTACATCCATTTTAATTTTATCTATGGGAATACTTTTCCCATTAATTTCCAAAGATGTTAACCCTGTTATACTAGCATCACTTAACCGGTTTTTTATTGAAAACTGAATACCGCTGTTTCCATTTTGTAAACTTCCAAATGTATACAAACGTTTTAAAAGAAGGCTAGGTATTTTCATTGAATGTCTCCAATATTAAAAGTTATTGTGTGGTGGGAATAATAAAGATATAAAAAAAACAAGGGTTTGCAAATAGAAGAAAGTGATTTTTCTAATTTTTAGGTCAAACGTATCTTAAAATGTAAAGCGCCGGAAAAAATCCATATATATTTCCCGGCGCTGGGGGGAGGTGTCGATTAATATCAAGGAATAAGCAGCATCTTTTTTGTTTGAGATTTTCCGGCCGAATCCAGACGATAATGATACATACCACCAGCAACTTTGTTACCAAAAATATTTTTGCCATCCCATTTAACTGAATATACCCCTGGTAAAAAAGAACTATTTATCAGTCTTCTCACAAGTTGGCCTGTTGAAGAGTAAATGGCCAGCGTAACCGCTCCCGGTGTGGCTATATTAAACTCTATGGTAGTTTCAGGATTGAAAGGGTTTGGATAGTTTTGTTTTAGTGAAATTTCTTCAGGACCAATAAATCCATCAGCGCTGATCAATGTTGGTTCACCTTCAAATTCATATGCACCAATATCATATCCTTTTCCCTGTGGTCTCAGGGTGCCGTCACGGTCAGTCTGCACAAGGGCAACTTCAATACCCTGATCAATTAAAGATGAGCCTTCTGAAAGTTGATATTCATTGCCATCGCTGTTTTCAAAATCAGAAGGTAATGCTTCTTTGTTGCTGCTATGTTGTGCCTCAGCTGGTTTTGGGGCCAAAAAGGCATTATTAAGAATCTCCCATGTTTCTCTATTATTCTCGCTGTCAGCTTCTTTGAAAAACTCATCTATATTTGCACCAAAAGTTGAATTATATAGTTTTAAATTAGCCACATCATTCTCTACACGAAATGCTTTTTCGCACTCATAAACAACTGTATTCATGATTGTGACATTGGCATTTCCACGTGTACCACGCAGGCGGAAAGCGATTTCGCAATCATAAACCGTAACCCCGTCCAACGTGGCTTCAATTTTTTCTTTAAGGTTAAATGCCGCCATATTACTGATATTTCCATCTTTCCAGCCATGTGCAATTGTATTTTTTATGGTAATCTGCATGCGGTCAATAGCGTCCCAATCGTCCTTTACAAGTTTCGTATCAAGCGCATTTTCACCAGGGATGTCCCCTGTTTTCCAGCCGCTGTTAAAATCTTCTATTAATGGCCCTGTCCAAAAATGACAATTTTCAATCCATAAACTATCAGGTGTAGGTAGTGTATCACGATCTGGATCAGTCTGGACACAATCTCCGGAAACCTGGTAAATTTCTGTATTCAAGATGGTCATGCCAATAGTATTTGTCAAAACAATACCATGTGCATCTGCTTGACTTGAAAAAGAACCGTTCAAAAAATGGCGTATTGTGCACCCTTCAATTAATATATTATCTGCTCGATTACCATCAATACCATCGCGGAGACCATTTTGAATTGTGAGGTTGCGTAAAATCAGATTTTCAGATCGTGATAATTCAACACAGTCACTGTCATCTTTTTTATGATCGATAAGCAAATTTTCAACAATAATGTAATCGCCGCTTATATCCATGCCGTAAATCTCAGGTTTTTCACCGCTACCATATGCACCAAATATTATTGGCTGGCCATCTTCACCATCTGAAGAAATATTTAAAACATCATCCCAACTCTGGCCTCTTTTTAAAAGAACCTGATCACCGGGATCTAAACTTTTATTTTTTATCAAGCTGACATTTTTCCAGGCAGCTCCCTCGCTTGTTCCATTGTTATCGTCATTGCCAGCTTCTTTATCTAAATAATATGTTTCTGCCGTCAGAACAGTGAAGCTGAATAATAAAGTTATCATGATATATTTCATAGCTAAACCTTTTCTAAAATCCTTTTTCAGAGATTATATGCAAGCTTTGTACCAATCCTGTGAAACCACTGGTATCGGCGTTTTATAAAAAAAACCTTAATCGCAAAAAGACTTTGCGTTTAATAACTGTGAAGAAATTTATCACTCATTTGTGCTTTGATTACATGAAACTGGCATGCGGAGTGGATTTTGTTTTAAAACTTTGTGAAATGTGAAAATTAACTAGTAAATTACAATTCTAAAAAGTAAGTAGCCCACTATGAATATTCTAATTTCGCCGGATAAATTTAAGGGATCATTAACAGCTTCCCAGGTTTGTGATGCTGTTGAAAAAGGTATCTTAGAAAAGATGCCATCAGCTCTGATCACAAAGATTCCCCTGGCCGATGGTGGAGAAGGTTCACTGGATGCTTTGGAAAAAACGCTTCACTTTGAAAAGATAGATTTAAAAGTCAATAACCCCCTATTTAAACCAATAGATTCCTTTTATGGTTTGTCAAAGGATGCGGCCTATATTGAAATGGCTTCGGCCTCCGGACTACAATTAATAAACGAATCTGAGCGGAACCCGCTTTTTACATCCTCTGTTGGAACCGGTGAAATGATTTCGGACGCTATTAAAAGAGGTGCAAAAAAAATCTATCTCTTTGTAGGTGGTAGTGCAACCAATGATGCCGGTATTGGAATCGCCTCGGCTTTGGGATACATTTTTCTGGATGAGAATAAACAGAAGCTTGCACCCACTGGATCCAATCTAAAAAAAATAAAATCAATTAATCAAAGGAGTGCTGTTTCTTTTGAAGGCATTGAGGTAAATGTGCTTACAGATGTTAAAAATCCACTGCATGGAAAAAATGGTGCTGCTCATGTTTTTGCAGCCCAAAAAGGAGCTTCTACAAGCCAAATAAAAGAACTTGATTCTGGTTTAAAAAATATTGCTAAAGTTATCCAATCCACTTTTGGGGTTAATGTTTCTGGTTTGCCCGGAAGTGGAGCAGCCGGCGGAGTTGGTGCCGGAGCCGTAACATTTTGCAATGCAAAAATTCAAAGTGGTATAGAGAGTATTTTAGACTTATTACATTTTGACAAGATGCTTCAAGCGGCCGATTGGGTTATCACAGGTGAAGGCCTGCTTGATAAACAAACGCTGGAAGGCAAGGTCGTTAAAGGAGTTGCTGATCGCTGTGAAAAAGCTGGGAAACAAGTTGCGATTGTCTGTGGTGATTCAAAATTATCCGAAGCAGATTTAGTTAAACTTCACACTAAATACATCAAATCCATTAGAACAAAAAATATTTCAAAAACAATAGCAATGAAAAATGCAGCTGCATTTCTAACAGATCGATCACAAGAATTGATTGAGTTAATTAAATTGGGAAAATAAAATGCTTATTAAAAAATCTACACAAACTGATAACAAACCCGGCAATTAAACAGAACTTTTTAAGCAAACCAGACGAATGATTTTACTGCGCTAAGTCAAAGTTCGCTACATTTCACATTTAATACCCAATTACTTTTTCGCTCAATAACAAAATATTTAATCAAGGATTTTTGATTATTTAACGATAATGATATTATGAGAAATTCAAATGGGATTACAAAACCTGTTATAGTTTCGGTTCGGCATTATTTCCCAATTGTTGGTGTCTTGTTAGTTGGCGTTATCCTTTCTGTCGTTGTTTATTGGTTTGTACTCACCTGGGAAAACAAAAATCTTAATAACGATTTCGAATCCTGGGCTAAGGCATATGCAAATGATGTAGAGAATACCCTAAATAAATATGTTGGTGCATTATATTTTTTAGGTGATTTTTTTGATAATTCCACATTTGTAACACGACAGGAGTTTAAAGGGGTAGTAGAAAGTTTTATACTACGCTACCCAGGGATTCAGGCTTTAGGATGGGACCCGCTGGTAAAAGACTCTGAACGGGCTCTTTATGAATCGGAAGCAAAAAAAGCAGGCTATAAAGATTTTCAATTTACTGAACGTGATGAGAATAATAAACTTGTAAAATCAGCCAAGCGCGAAGAGTATATTATTGTATATTATATTGAACCTCTGGACGGAAATGAACCCGCCTTTGGATTTAACCTCGCATCTAATAAAACAAGGTTAAATGCTATTAATCAAAGTTTTAAAAGCGGTAAGTTAACAGCAACAAGCAGGATCACACTTGTTCAAGAAACCGGTAACCAATTTGGAATTCTGCTTCTCCTTCCTATTTATGAAAAAAATGTTCCTTTAAATACCCCGGAAGAACGTTGGAAATATCGCAAAGGTTTTGTAGTAGAAGTTTTACGTATTGGAAAAGCAATCGAAACTGCTCTTAGCGGTTTTTCGGATGAAGGAATAAATATAACCTTACATGATATGTCAGCAGATGAAGAGAACAGTTTTCTATATCACCGCCCTTCAAAAATGTCCACAACTGTAGTTCACCAATTTTCTGGTGATGAATCTAAAGAAACACTTTTCTGGAGTAAAACTATTAACATTGGCGAAAGAGTATGGAAAATTACTATAAGTCCATCTGATTTTTTCTTTCAATCTCGCAAAACATGGCAAGCGTCAATAACACTAATGGCTTCATTAATTCTTACGATTTTTGTTTCCTTCTACATGCTACGCAAAACTAAGCATACTATTGAAATTGAGCAGCGTGTAAAAAAGCAAACTGAAACAAACCAGCAACTCAAAACAGAAATTCAAGAGCGAAACTTGGCCGAATTGGAACGTGATAAAACCATTTTAAGTTTAGAAAAAGCGTTGGAAGAAGTGAAAGCATTAAGGGGAATTGTACCAATTTGCTCATTTTGTAAAAAAGTCCGGGACGATAAAGGATTTTGGGAACAAGTGGACGTTTATATCAGCAAACATTCTCAAGCTGATATATCTCATGGTGTTTGCCCGGAATGTGCCAAAGAAAACTATCCTGAATATTACGAAGAAGGAGATTTAAACAAAGATAAGCCTACTAAGAAATAGCTGGTTAATTGAATATATACCTTTATTGTGGCTCTACTCAAAAGAGTACCAAAATAGGTATAAAACCTTTCTCTGATACAAATATTCTATTTTAATACCCATCCTCTTTTATACAATAACATTATATATGCGGCCAAATAAAACATTGCGTCAAGTAACAAACCTGTGTTAAATCAATAAGAAATCACAACTAAAGACGTTCGACCCCGCTTAGTTTAAATTCTTCCCCATACAAAGCCAATTTGGGTTTTGTTTTGAGGAGCTTCCTTTCTAAATTTTGAATTAAATTATTGAATCTTAATCCGGAGAAAAAGATGCGTTGGAAATTAGTAATTACATTTCTGTTTGTATTAAACACTTTTATTTTGTGGCAATGTCAATCCAAAAATGGCCAAAAAGAAAAATTAAATGCAGAAGCCCTAAGTATTACAAAAAAATTTGGAGGCACGTTAAAACCACAACTAAAAAAGGCTTTGGAAGCCGGAGGACCGATAAATGCAATTGATGTATGCTCCTTCGAAGCCCCGAAAATAGCCATGGAACTAAGCAAAGAAACGGGATGGGAAATTAAACGGGTGAGTTTAAAAACCCGCAATGCAAAATTGGCTAAGCCTGATGAATGGGAAAAAACTATCCTTGAGCAATTTAAAGAACGACAGGCAAAAGGAGAATCCCCGGAGAAAATGGCTTTTAGTGAAATTGTTGATGGTCAATTCAGGTTTATGAAAGCCCAGGGCGTTGAAGCCGTTTGCTTAACTTGTCATGGAGAAACAATTGCCCCGGAAGTTAAAGATACATTAAAAAAATACTATCCGGATGACAAGGCAACCGATTATTCTTTAGGCCAGATCCGAGGAGCTTTTAGCTTGTCGAAAAAACTATAATATCTATTCTTTATTCAATCGCTCAATCTTATCCTGCGGACCAAAGACCAGCAAGACATCATTCATCTCAATCTTGGTTTTACCGCCGGGTTGAATATAATTTGTTTTTTTGCCTTTATCCCTACGTATCAACAAAAGTTCTAAATCGTATTTATTACGCAGCGTTATTCCCTGCAATGTTTTACCAATAAAAGTTGTCGGGGCCTCAATCTCAGATAAATGGTAACTCTCCACGATATGCACACTTTTCATTTTTTTAAGATTCTTATAACTCTGGCCAAGTTCACCGGACATATCCCGCAAAAATATTTGGTGATTATAAGCTTCTATTACATCCCGCTGCCAAACTGTACCTATAATTTCTTCTTTGCCATCGCGCTTGGCAATAACGGGTAATTCATCCATCCCGGTTCGGCCAAATTCTTTCATTACAAAATCAAGATTATCTTTCTCACTGATAATGTGCACATTGGGGTTGGCAACATCAGATGCAATAAGCAGGTCCTTAAGATTATCAAAATCGAGCAATGTACGCCTAATTTCCTGCATAGATATTGAGCCGCATAAATGACCTTTTGCGTCTTTTACATAAATAAAATTATGGTTTGAAGCGGAGACTTTTTCAAGAATTTTTTTAAAACTATCATTTTGACCGATGATATCAATTCCCTGTTTCGCAATATCCTGTACTTTTAGAGATCGCAAAACATTTGATTCTCGCCCACCAAAAATATTTATGCCTCGCCTAACCAGTTTTAGAGTATAAATAGATTCTTTATGCATTCTCTGGGCAACAATGGTGGCAATAATCGTGGTGATCATTAAAGGTAAAATAATTTTGTAATCATTCGTGAGTTCAAAAATAATTAAAATCGCAGCGATTGGCCCGTGGGTTGCAGCACCGACAACACCGCCCATTGCAACAAGCGCATATGCCCCTGCATCGGCTGTCCAGGTTGGAAAAAGCTGATGAACAACTTCACCAAATCCTGCACCAAGCATGGCGCCCAAAAACAGTGAAGGTGCGAAAATACCACCGGAACCTCCGGAACCTAAACTGATTGATGTGGCAATAATTTTTACCAGGACCAGAACCAGTGCGATTTGCCAAACCATCGAACTACCAAGTGCTGAGTCCATGGCATCATATCCGACACCAAAAATTTCTGGGAAAAGAATCCCGATACCTCCTATCGCTGCTCCACCAATTGCGCCTTTTACATAATCCGGCCACTTGATATTGTCAAAAAAGTCTTCTGAGAAATAGAGTATTTTTATAAATGAAACAGCGACTGCACCCGCCAGGAAACCAAGAATCACATAATTCACAAGTTCCAGGGGAGATTCCAAAGAATAAGAGGGAACAGCAAATGCGGGGTAATCACCCAAATGATGCCGGGAAACGACCGTAGCGGTTACAGAAGAAATCACGATTGGGCTAAATTGGGCTACTGCAAAATCACCCAAAATAATTTCCAGAGCAAATAATGCTCCTGCGATTGGTGCATTGAAAGCTGCAGCAATTCCGGAGGCAGCACCACAAGCAACAAAGGTTCTCATTCGCTTTGGATTGGCTTTTATAAACTGACCAATAGTGGAGCCAACCGCTGAACCAATCTGAATAACAGGCCCTTCGCGACCTACCGAACCTCCGGAAGCTATATAAAAAGCTGAAGCGAAAAGTTTGGCAATTACAACGCGTGGGCGGATAATACCATTTCGTAGGGCAATTGCTTCCATTACCTCCGGAACGCCGTGCCCTTTTGCTTCTTTTGCAACAAAACGAATAACCAGCCCGGTAACAATTCCACCAAGAAGTGGAATGGCAACTTTCCAATACCAGGGCGTTGCGAGCAGCGTTTCCAGATTAAACTTTCCACCCCACAGTATTTCTTGAAAACTATGAATTGCCCATTGAATTAGCACTGCGCCATAACCACCAATTAGGCCAATAACAACGGCAATAAGCAGAACAAATGTGTGCTCAGAAAGTTTTGCCCTTTCAAGCATTGATAAAACTATGCGGGAGGATCGTGCGGATATTTTTTTGTAAAAGGAGATTTTTTCTTGTTCAGGCATTTAGCATTTTTTCATATAAAAGAATGCTGCGAAAGTAAGTATAAGGTGAGACATTATCAATATCAGCAGGAATTATATTTCAGTTTGAACTTTCAATTCTTTCCGATAAAGATCGAGCATAGTTGCTTTAGAGATAAGCCCTTTATATTTCTGATTTTCAACAACCGGTAAACTCCATGAATTGGTCTGTTCAAATTTCTTTTGAATATCCGTTAAACTGTCAGATGTAGAAATTGTTGTTAAATCTGTATGCATAACTTCTTCAACAAGTATTGAATTGATGAGCGTATTATCAAAAATAAAATCTTTTATATCATTAAAATATACCATTCCTAAAAGATTACCACTTTCACGATCTACAACCGGGAAATAGTTTCTGTTGGATTTTTTTATTTTAGGGATCAGATCGCTTAACAGAATATCCGGATAAACAATTGATAAATCTTTTTCCAATAATTCCCGTGGACTTATCTCTGCCAGGATTTTTCCATCTGTACGTGGCCGGTGCAGATGACCCTTTTTAACTAATTCATAATGATAAATAGAATGGGGCTCAAATTGCTTCACAATTGCCGATGTCAGAAAAGAGACCAGCATAAGTGGCAAGATCGCATCATAACCATTGCTGATTTCAATAATTAGGAACATACCTGTTAATGGGGCATTTAGAGTTCCGCTTAAAACGCCGGCCATACCAACTAAGGCATACAAAGCCGCCTCGTTTATTGCCAGTTCCGGAAAAAGGCTGCGAATTGCCATGTAAAAAAAGAGACCTGTTGAGCTTCCAATTACAAGTGAGGGCGCAAATACGCCACCGGACCCACCGGCGCCAAGAGTTATTGAAGTAGCGACTATTTTAAGAACAATTATTAGCAGTACAAAAAGAAGACCGTTTGTAAAATGTCCGGTTATTATATCCTGAACAAACTTATATCCTTCACCTTTAACATAAGGAATATTTAAAGAAATCAGGCCGATAATAAGTCCTCCAACCAACGCCTTTATCAGGATATTTTTAAAATACTTATCCATAAATTTTGAACTGTTTCTAACTGTCCTGATAAATAGAATTGAAAAAAACGCACAAACAAGCGCCAAAAAAACTGATAAAAAAATATCGTTCACATTCACTTTAATAAGTTCATGAGAAAACTGAATTTGATTTCCATTTAATAAACGGCTTATTTCAGTTCCCGTAACTGAAGCAATTACTATTGGTAAAAGAAAAATTGGTGTCCATTCGCCAATAATAACTTCCATTGTAAAAATTATTCCGGCAATTGGTGCATTAAAAATAGAAGCAATTGCTGCTGCTGCGCCAGAACCTGCAACTGCAATCCTAATCTTTTCATTAGCCCTGAATAATCTCGCAACATTTGAGCCTATCGCCGCACCACTGACAACAATCGGTGCTTCCGGACCGGCAGAACCACCAAACGAAATAGTAATTAAACTGCCCAATAATTTAGAATAGGCGGAGCGGAACTTTATAATACCGCCTTTTAAACTGATACTATGAATAACTTCCGGGAGTCCGTGTCCGCCAAAATCATTAATAACATATTTTAATAGAATAACTGTTAGCAGAAGCCCAATAGCTGGGAGGAAAATTGTAATAAGCGGGTTTTCAATTTGACCAAAAAAATGATGAAAGAAACCTAGACCTTTGGTTAAACCTACAGCTGCCAAACTGCTTGTTACCCCGACAATTATACCGATAAAACCGAGCTTAAACCTTTCATCAGAGTTTATAAGAAAATGTTTTAAGCGAAATCCCTTTTTGATCTTTTTTCCAAACTTAAACTTGTTCATTTTCAACTTCTTTTATTTCATCAATCAGATCAAGACCGGTATTTCTTTCATTTAGGATGTTCATGATTTTATCTTGTTGAAGAACAAAACTCAACTTTGAAAGCATTTTAAGATGCTCTTTTACATCTGTTGTAAAAATCATAAATAGTACAAAAACCGGATGGCTATCAATAGCATTAAATGGAATTGGCTCTTTCAAAAATATGACAGGTATATGGGCCGAATCCAGATTGAGCTGTATCCTGCTTCTAGTGTGCGGGATGGCGATTCCATTACCAATTCCGGTCGAAGCAAGTTCTTCACGATTAATCAATCCATTTAAAATATTTTTTTTGTCCTCGTTCATTAAAAATGAAAGTTTGGTTAAGGAGTTCTCAAACGCCGAATATACATCCTGGGCTTCGATATTATAAAAGATTCCACCCTTTTCTAATGCGCTTGAGAGTAAAAAAGTGTTGTTAGAAGCAGTCTCTTTGGAGGTTTTATTTTGTTTAATATCAAGATCGTGAGCCTTGGCCCAGGTAATTATTTCACTATGTTTTAAAACTGTTTTTTTATTTAGAATTTTAGTTGGGATTTTGCCTTGATGAATCCATCGCTGAACTGTCACCTCAGGTAATCCCAAAAGATTGGCAACTTCTTTTTGGGACATATATTTCCCAAATTTGTCTTTCATATTTATAATCTTTTTCGTTTCAAATTGGCTGGCAAAGGTAAGGGATAAACTCAATTATTACAAAAATAACAAAACTAAGACTTAACTTTGGACACATCACATTTATAATGTTTAAAAATAATAATTGTGATCGAGAATCCGAACGATTTTTATTGATAATCTGATATTTTTTTTTTGTATATTAGACCTCACTATTATTAAAAATTAATAATACTTAAAAAATTTTAGGAGATTTAAGAAATGGCAAAATATAAAGTTGCATGGTTACCGGGAGATGGTGTTGGCAATGACGTAATGGAAGCAACGCGCATCGTTCTTGATAAGCTAAATTTCGATGCTGAGTACATTCATGGTGATATCGGCTGGGAATTTTGGAAACACGAAGGAGAGCCCCTTCCTTCACGAACTGTGGAAATGATGAAAGATACAGATTGTGCCCTTTTTGGCGCGATTACTTCTTTGCCAAAAGAAGAAGCACAGGATGCTTTAGATGAAAATCTTAAAGATAAAGGTCTAGTATATTTTTCTCCAATTGTTCGTCTTCGCCAGGAGTTTAACCTGCACACAAACTTGCGTCCATGTAAAGCTTATCCGGGTAATCCGCTTAATCTAAAAGAAGGCATCGACCTGGTTGTATTTCGTGAAAATACAGAAGGTATGTATGGTGGCGTTGAGTTTCATCCAATCCCACAGGAAGTCTTTGATGTATTGGACAAGCATCACCCCAAAATGAAAAAATTCGCACAGTATGGTCTTGAAAACATGGCTATGTCCACAAGACTAATGAGCCGCCAGAAATGCCGCAATATTGTTACCCAGGCGTTTGAATACGCAAAAACTCATAACTATAAATCCGTAACTGTGGTAGACAAACCAAATGTTATTCGCGAGACAGGTGGTTTAATGATCCGTACAGCACGAGAAGTTGCTAAAAACTATCCTGGAATTGAGTTATGGGAAACAAACATTGATGCTCAAGCTATGTGGCTTGTAAAAAATCCAATGGACTATGGTGTAATGGTTGCTGAAAATATGTTCGGCGATATTTTATCTGACTTGGCAGCTCAATTGGTTGGTGGTCTTGGTTTTGCATCCAGCGGAAATATGGGTGATGATTACGCGGTATTTGAGCCAACTCATGGTTCTGCGCCAAAGTATCATGGTAAATACAAAGTAAATCCAATGGCTATGTTCTTAACTGCAAAATTGATGCTGGATTGGTTAAAAGAAACGGATAAGGCAGATCGTTTGGAAAAAGCCATTGCCAAAGTTATAAAAGATGGTAAAGCAAAAACTTATGATATGGGTGGAAACACAACTACTCTTGAAATGGCAGAAGCTGTAGCAGCGGAGCTGTAATAAATCCTTGAGTTGTCATTCAGAGCGAAACAGAGTGTAGTGAAGAATCCTTCCCCGGATAGGATACTTCGCTGCGCTCAGTATGACACTAATGTACAGACAGTGAATATTATAATAGGAAAACTATGTCTTTTTGTACAGCAATAACATGTATGGATGGGCGCATTCAACAGCCTGTATTTGTCTATCTGCAAAACTATTTTAATGTAGATTATGTGGATACAATTACAGAGCCTGGCCCAAATAAGGTTTTAGCGGAACGAAATAATTTGGCAACTGTCCGTTCGATTATTAAGAGATCCGATATTTCACTTAATGTGCATCAATCCAAAGGAATTGCAGTTGTTGGCCACCATGATTGCGCTGGAAATCCCGTTGCCAAAGAAAAACAGGTTGAGCAAATTAAGGACAGTATCAGCTTTCTACAGCAAACATATTCAAAAATTGATATTATCGGATTGTGGGTAGACAACAATTGGGATGTAACTTTAATAAAGTGAGTTTATTATGAATACAATCAAAATCCATGAAGTTGGTTTGCGTGACGGACTTCAAATGGAAGAACAGGTAATCCCGAGCGAAACAAAAATAAAATGGGGGCATCAATTAATTGATGCCGGTCTGGATATTATCCAGGTTGGTTCATTTGTGCATCCAAAATATGTACCGCAAATGGCCGATACGGATGAGTTGTTCCGTTACTTTGCAACCGATGCTGAAAAACCCTGGACAGATCTTCTTTCCGGTCTTGTATTAAATGAAAAGGGCCTGGAAAGGGCTTTGGATTGTGGTGTTGAAATGATTTGCGCCGGTGTTTCTGCAAGTGAAACCCACAGTCAAAAAAACACTAAAATGGGCATAGATGAAGCTGTAGATCGTATTACAAAAATTGCTAAACAAGCACGTGATGCAAACAAGGTTGTACAGCTTTCAGTTCAATCGGCGTTTGGTTGTGGTTATGAAGGCCCCATCGCAGAAGACCAGGTGTTAAAAATTATCGGCAAATATCTGGATGCAGGGTTTACATATTTCAGCCTGGCTGATACTGCCGGTCATGCAGATCCAAATCAAGTAAAAAGGCTTGTGGAAAAAGTGCTAAATCTAGATAGCCACATCCAGTTAACCGGGCATTTTCATAATACGTATGCTATGGCGCTTGCAAATTGTATCGCCGCCGTACAAGCTGGTGTTGAAATATTGGAATCCTCTTTTGCAGGATTGGGTGGTTGTCCATTTACATCAGTGGCCGGTGGAAATGTTTGTACAGAGGATCTGGTTCACATGCTTCAACGTATGGGTTATAAAATTGATATCGATCTTGATTTGATCATTGCTACTGCCCGTGATGCAGCCAAGGTTTTAAACAAAGATTTACCGGGGATGATTTATAAATCGGGTTCAATAGACAAGCAGTTTGAGAGCAAATAGTAAAACTGGGTTTCAGGTTGCAAGTTACGAGTTGCAGGTTTTTTTTGGCTTTGAAAACATGTAACCTGAAACCCGCAACAAAATTATGATAAATATAAAGACTATTTTAAAGAAAATGGTAACTCCAAGGATGATTAAAAATATATGAAGAAGCTTCTTGAAAATATCCGTGTGTTGGATTTAACCAATGTTCTATCCGGCCCGTTTGCAACAGTACATTTAGCGCTTGCCGGTGCCGAGGTAATTAAAGTTGAAAATCCAAAAGGTGGGGATTTGGCGCGCAAGCTTGGTAATAAACCGGAATTTAATCAAAAACTGATGGGTACAAGTTTCCTTGCCCAAAACGCTAATAAAAAATCTCTTACCTTAAACCTGAAAAGTGAATCGGGAAAAGAAATTTTCCGCAAACTAGTAAAAGATGCCGATGTTGTAATCGAAAATTTTCGACCGGGTGTAATGAAACGCCTTGGCCTTTCCTATGATGATCTTACCAAAATAAATCCAAAAATAATTTATTGTGCAATTTCCGGTTTTGGGCAGGAAGGGCCGGATTCTCAAAAACCTGCATACGACCAAATTATGCAGGGGCTTAGCGGTGTGATGGCTATAAACGGAGATGAAACTTTAAACCCATTGCGTGCCGGCTTTCCATTGTGCGATACCGTTGCCGGATTAAATGCAGCCTATGCAGTTATGGCCGCCCTATTTCATCGCGAACGAACCGGCGAAGGCCAATTAATTGATGTGGCTTTGCTGGATTCGGTTATGCCACTAATGGGTTGGGTTGCTGCCAACTGGCTAATCGGCGGGAAACCACCAACTTTGTTAGGTAATGATAATTTCACTGCAGCGCCATCGGGTACTTTTAATACTAAAGACGGCTATATCAACATTGCGGCAAATAAACAGGAACAATGGCATAGTGTCTGTGATGTACTGGAAGTTGCTGAACTTAAAACCGACCCCAGGTTTGAGGAACGCGATACCCGTAAAAAAAACCGTAAACAATTAACACCGCTTCTTGAAGTGAAATTAACACAGCAAAATACAGATCACTGGGTGGATGTGCTTAATAAAGCAGGGGTTCCATCCGGAGCAATTCTCTCCATGCAAGATGCTTTGGTCGCAGATCAGATCAAATATCGTGAAACTTTATCAACTGTTAATGATGATGATATCGGTGATTTGCAGCTTTTTAACCTGACGGCAAAATTTAGCAAAACACCCGGCAAGATTGAATCGGCACCTCCAAAACTTTCCGCGCATACAAATGAGATTTTAGCAGAGTTGGGATATTCTTCAGATGAAGTTGCCAGCTTTAAAACAGAAGGCGTAATTTAAAAAATCTGTAGAGACACGATTAATCGCGTCTCTACATTTAGTTTATTTGCTTACTGTTTTTAATGCCTTTTCTGTCGCATGTAACAGAGCATCCGGGCCAACCGGTGATCCTGTCGCCTGCTTCATCCAAAGATCAGGTGCAATGTTCCCAAGTTTGGACATCCGTTCAAACTCCTGCCCGATATTGCCTGCTTTTTCCATTTGCTCCTCAATCTGGTGTGCAATCAAATGGCCAATCGGGTAGTTTGGCAAATACAAAAAGGAGTGAATCATATGTGAATAAACGCCAAGTAAAACCACATCTTTCTGGCCAAAAACAGGCGCATAATATTTATTCCAGATATCTTTTGAGATTTGAACTGTGGCATCTTTTAGCTGGGCAGGTGTCGCATCTGGATTATCATACATCCAATGCCAAACCGCCATATCAACCAGGCCAACTCCGGCTATTTCAAATGTACCCCAGAAATCATCAAGTGTTTTTAGTGCGGCACTTTTTGCATCCGGTTTGGCCAATCCAAGCAATTCTAAATCCTTCGCCTGGAAAACGAAAGCCAATGCTTCTGTAAATGCTGTGTTTGGTACGCCTTCCAAAAGGGTATAATCAATATTATTCAATGAAAAAACCTGCTCAACATTGTGGCCCATCTCGTGAACAGCAATATTATAGCCTTTATAATCCATGCCATCTTTGCCTACACGAGTCCGCAGATGTGCATTGGAAGAGCGCATTTGAGCGCCCCAGGCATGGCCCGAGCCGCGGGCCGGATCAACATCAATCTTGCTTGCCAGATAGTTTGCCCGTTCTTCAGTAAATCCCAGGCCAACCAATTGACGAGGCATATCTTTTTTATAAGCTTGCGGATTTGGATATCTTTTTTTTGTCATTTCGTCCAGCTGCTGTGGGCTGTATTTTCCCGTTGAGCGAAAACCATTATACCAGATATCAAAAGGCTCCAACTTCCGTCCAAGGCGCTGCTCGATTAAACCAGCCACTTTTTTAACCATGTCTGATGACATCACTTGTTCGAACATTTCTTTTACACGTTGTTCAGGAATCTCGCGGCCAACATCAAAACTGCGTGCAATTAATGTAGGTGCCGTTGGTGAATAAGGATCTTCTTTTTTAGCAGCCAGAAATGAATTTAGTAAAACTTCATAACGCCGGTTTGGCTCAGGATCATTGGATATTTTTAAATCTGCCGGCACAAGCTGATCAGAGTCTTTTACGGCCGCTTTTGTAACTTCACCTGTTTGTGGATTCCAATCCACATGCGGGTTATCCACAACAACATCCGGGATTGTCTGGTTTACAATATGCTCCATCACTCTCTGGATCATTCTTTGCTGTGGCAGACCTTTCTCACCATTACTGTATTGGGCTTTTATTTCATCTCTCAAGTTCCAATGGGAAAGCAGGCGCATTCCTTCAGGAAAAAGACGATTGCCATCATTGTCCAAAAGATGATGCATCCAAATATTATAACCGGCAATATATTGGTCCGATACAGCACCTGCTTCAGAGATTGCCTGACTTATTTCTGCAGGAACCCTTTTATCAAATTGATGGGCCAATCTTGTTTCCGCCCATTGCCTCCGTGTCCAGTTTTCACCTTCACCAAGGCGTTGTTCCAAGGTGGTTAATGGAAAATTGAGCAAAGCAATAAAAGCCAGTTTGTTCTTAAAAAAATCATCTGTCATGTGCGCATATGGATTATATCCTGCAAAGATTTCATCAAAAGGCAAAATGGGCCCGATATCCAAATCAGTTTGCCAACGAACTGCAAGCGCCATTTCGTTCATGTGCCCACCAAGTTGTTCCAAAAGCCACTGATAGCGTTCAAACATGGTATCAAGCGTTTTTGTGTCGCCTGCAAAATGCCGCATTACAAATGCTTCAAATTCCGCAGCATTGCCATCTTCAGCACGCCAGAAATCTGCCACTTGTTTGAGGCCTTTTTCAATTCTCAAGGCCTGACCTTCGCCGTATTTTTCAACCAACTTTTCTTTGATTTCTGTTTTTGATTGTTTCATCCAGGATACATCTGTTTTGCTTTTTTCCATTTTTTGAAATCCCAAAAGAGGTAAAATTAAAGCTAAAATTATTATTAGTATCTTATTCATGATAATTCTCCAATCCGTCATTTGTTTGATGGTTTGATATATATTCTGTTTTTTTACCACTAAAATCATCAAAAAGCTGTTTATGAGCTTTTAAAGAAAACTCGTCCGTTCTATTGGGGTATTCTTTTACCCAATCTATCAACATTTCCAGGTTATTATTTTGCTCTTCTTGTGATTTATATTTGTGTTGCTCCCATGGGCGTTTTTTACAATTACTAATGCATGTTTCAATATCTTTATTTAAGAAAACTATTTCATTTGCATTCTTAATTACGTGTTCAAGTAAATCTGCATAACACCCTTCTATTACCCATTCCTGATTTTTCTGGACAAAAAAATTTATTTCTTCAAGACTATCTGCTAATGGTTTTCTTTGGGGCGGCTTTGCATCCAACCAAGCCAATATATCCAAGTCTAAATGAGTGATTTTAAATTCTGCAGAAAGCATATTTGCCAATGAGGATTTCCCTGAGCCGGAGTTTCCAAAAATAACAATTCTTTTAAAACTTCTGTTAATTCTCTTCCTCCATCATTTTCAAGGGATTCTCAATTTGCAGAAAATCGTCCGGTACTTTAAACAAATCTTCTTCAAGCTTTCTTTTTTCGGCCTTGATTAACTCAATGCTGGTTTTAATTTCCATTCCCATCACATCCAACTCAACTTTTGTTAAAACAGGAAATCCCGGGTAATGCATACTTTTTTCCATTGAAGAAACCAGGGCAGACATTCCCGGCATTTTTCTATACATTTTAATCATTGCTGATCTATCGATTTTTACCTCTTCACTAAGCCACATTTCCATTGAGCTTGTTTCAGTTTTAGCTGTTAACTGGTAAGCCGTTCGATTATTGATTTTTTTTATTTGATCGGTTTTATTGAAAACAATTTCCTGACTACCGGAAGCCTGCATAAGCATATTGCTTAAATTTAATATCTGGTCCATTTCCTCGAAAGACATCTCAACATATTGTTTTTCTTTTTGTAATAATGTTAAGATTTTTTTTTCATCAAATAAAAGCAGCATTGTTTGACCAGGTTGTTCAATACGCACCTTCTCTTCAGAAATCCAGGATTTTGTAATGGCGTCTAAAGGCTGCCCCATTTCCATACCGCTTGTAGTAATATTCTGCTCCAGGTAAATCACTTCCTGCGCAAATAGGAAAAATGGCAAAATTAGGATCATTAATAAACTTTTAATAATTACTCTTTTCATTCTCAATTCTACATTATTAATTTTCAATTATATTTAGGATACCATTCAAAAAGTTTAATTAAAATAAATCCGCTTAGAAAGCCGCCAATATGGGCAAACCAGGCAACACCTCCACCACCCAAAGGTTGGATAGCGCTAAAATAACCATTGTATAGTTGAAATAAAAACCACAATCCCAAAGCTATAATTGCCGGTACTTTTATCACACGAATTATTATCACTAAAAACAAAAGAATTGATACTTTGTTACGCGGGAACTTAACAAGATATGCCCCTAAGATTCCTGAGATCGCTCCGCTTGCGCCAACCATCGGAATAGTCGAATCCGGTAAAAAGAACACCTGCATCATTGCCGCACCTATTCCCACAATAAGATAAAAAACCAGATAACGAAAATGCCCGAGAATATATTCGATATTATCACCAAAAATCCAAAGATATAAAATATTACCGGCAAGGTGAAAAAATCCACCATGGACAAACATCGATGAAAAAACTGTTAAATATACAGATGGATCCTGAGCATTTAAAAGTAATGACGGAATGGTTCCAAAGGAATAGAAAAAACGTTTTAATTCTGGTAATTCTGATGGCTGTAAAACGAAAACAACAATATTTAAACCAATAAGGAAATAGTTTACAATGGGGAGATATCGTCTTGGGCTTTCGTCAGCGATTGGGATCATTTTAAAAAATTCTTTTATGTATCACATTAATTGATAGAAAAAGCTGAAACCTTCTGTGTAATATTCCCGGCCCTGTCTTTTACTTTTATGGTGACTTTGTGCTTTCCTTTTTGAGGCTCATAATGCAAACGGCCCTTAACAATATTGGTTTCAAAGTCCCATTCAGGAACAACATATTCATCATTAAAATAAATCTCGATATTTTTATCGGAGCCAATTTCTGATATTTCATCAACCGCTTTAAAAATTATCTGAGGCATCTTTTTATATGTTTTCCCCCACCGTGGTTTTTGTATTTCGATTTGCGGGGCAATTGTATCCGCAGCAATTATGTATTTTGCAAATGTTTTTATCCGGGTTGAGATATATCCTGTTTGTGGATTGTATTTTCCACCAACAAAATTTAACCCCTTTTTACCAACAGAATAAATGGAAGCCTGGCCATCAGGGAAAAAACTTGAATCACTTTTTAAACTTAGCTCTATTGTACGGTTTAATATTTGGTCGCCAATACTCATTTTATAAATGCTCCCGAAGGCTGGTAACTCAAATTGTTCAGGGTTTGCACTATCCTTATCAATTGAAAAGAAAAGTGTGTCATAAACTGTTTTAACCGTTGAAGAAAGCTTAAGCGAATCATGATAAAATGAATATTTCTGCGTCTTATTTGGTAATAATAAATGCGCGCTAATCAGTGTATCAAAATAGACTTTATTTAAATCCTGCATTGTAATTTTTATTGAATCCGATTTAAACTTTTTAGCAGGAAAAACATACTCTGAGACGTTGTCATCAATGTTCAGCCGGTTATCATTATTGGTTGAATCATGGAAAACCTTTAAAGTCAGTTTTTCTGAATCGGCAATATTATTAAAAGAAAGAAATAGCTGTTTCCCATATAACTCCACCTGAGATGTTGGCAAATTTTTGTTTTCATTATTGAGCAAGGCAATGGTTTTTGTTGTCTGTCCAAAACTATTTTCCAGTATAGTCTGAAGTAAAAAGTCTCCTTGTTCAGCCAATCTTATTTTTAATAATAACACGGTTTCCAAACTATCAATGGTTCTTTCCATTATTTCATAATAACTGATCTCCTTCAAACTATCCGCTGATTTTCCTGAGAAGAATTGTAAATTGTTAATTTTTGTTGGAATTGTCATTTTTAAATAGGCATTTTCGCTGGATAGCTGCACCCGGTTTATTTTTGCGGAATTTAGTTCTCCCGGCAAAATATTACCTTTTATAATACTTCTATTTTGAAAATAATCTTCAATACTAATTTCAAAATTCACCGTATCATCTAAAACATTGATCAGACCATTTCCCAATTTACGGTTATAGAATCCAAGATTATTAAATGAATCCAAAAACAGTTTATTAAACCTCTTTTTAGAGCGCGCTTTCTCCGGATAATAAATATCAATATCAACCATTCGTGTATTTTTAAAATTTAAGCGATCATACGCCTGTTCAAAAATGGGATTGTTTTCCTGGCTAAGCGTAGATTTATAAAAACCTAATTTGTTATAAAATCCATCTGCCTGATCAAAACCATTTATGGCAAGCCCCAAAAGGCCCTGCGCAAAAATTGGCTCTTTAATAATATAAACGCCTTCGTGGATATGTGACAGAGGAAATATTTGCGGTTTAAATGAGCCATTCACACTACTTGATTCATTTTGCGGTATTATAAGCAGCTGCTTTAGATTTGGCCGGATTTTATCTTTTACAACAGAATAAAATTGTAATGGATTTAAAGGCCTGTTTTGTTCATCGCGGATTTCAAAATGCAAATGAGGAACCCCGATACCCGTTTGCCCTGTGTAAGCAATTATCTCACCTTTTTTAACCTTCAGGTTTTTTGGCCACCATTCAATCGAATAGCTTTTTTCTGCTCTTTGTCGCTCACCAATTTTTTGCTCTAGTTCCTTCGTGAACTTTTGAAGATGAAAATATACTGCTTTGCGTCCATCTTTCAATTTTAGATACAGCGCCTTTCCTGCTCCAAAAGGCGAAATTTTTATTCGCTCGATTATTCCGTCTTCAATGGCAAAACATTTGTACCCTTCCTTATTCCAGGTTTTAATATCAATTGCTGCATGGTAATGACCCGGACGATATTCGCAAAAACTTGAAGACAGAGCACGGCTTGCATTAGTTGGCCAAAGATAGTTTTGAGCTGGTAAAAAAGTACTAAAAAAAAGCAGCGGGAGAAGTAATATTTTAAACAAAAAATTTCCTTTTAAAAATGAATAGGAAATCTATAATCGGAGGTAAACAAATTGCAAATTATTGTAAAATAAAACTTTGACTAACGAGAAGATTTCTTAGAATTGAATTTAAGGATATTATGCAGAAAGAATTAATTTATTAATGAATATATTTTTGAATTGTATCATACAGCGTACTGAAATTTAATGGTTTGGATAGAATTTTTTTTACTCCAATTTCCAAAATCTCATCGATATTGTATTGAGCTGCATAGCCGGTAATTACAATGATCGAAAAGGAAGAATTCTTTTTTAAAATTGTCTTAGAAAAATCTACACCATCCATGTTAGGCATTTTGATATCAACAATAGCTAAATCTGGTTTAAAATCATCGATAACATTTAAAGCGTCTAATCCATCCTGTGCCGTTTTTACTTTAAAATTTTTCAATGTTAAAAATTCATCCAGCATTACACGGATATCATGTTCATCATCTACAACTAATATTTTTTTCATAATCTTTTTATTCATTCGTTTCGCAATAGCATATATTCGTCTATAAGGTACTAAAAATAAGATATTTATATAACTTTGATCATAAACTCTAAATTCATTTCGTTTTATTTTATTGCGGCTTACAACCACAAAATTGTACATTCAAATTAAAACTCAGGTTATTATGCTAAAAACTTTTAAAGTTGGACATTACACAGACAGTAAAAATGGAACCGGATGCTCCGTAATTCTACCACCTGCCAAGGTTGTTTGCTCTGCATATGCAATGGGGGCCTCTCCGGGAACACGCGAATACGCATTACTACAACCAGATAAAAAGATTGAATCCATAAGTGCTCTTGTTTTAACAGGTGGAAGTGCTTTTGGATTAAATGCTGCCAGTGGTGTGGTAGAAGAACTTGAATCTCAAAACATTGGTTACCAGACAAATTTTGGCATTGTTCCCATTGTTCCGTCCGCAGTTATTTTTGATTTGAATATCGGCAATGGTGCAATTCGCCCGGGTGTCCAAGAAGGTAAATTAGCTTTAAATAATGCAAGATTTGATAATTATCAATCCGGAAATATTGGTGCCGGAACCGGTGCAACTGTAGGTAAATGGTCCGGATTAGATAATGCTATGAAAGGCGGCTTGGGAGTTGCCCAGATTGAGCACGGCACACTTAAAGCGTGCGCTGTTTTAGTTGTTAACTCCGTCGGGGATGTTATTGACAATAATGGGAGAATTCTTGCCGGTGCACAAATCAATGGAAAATTTGTTGCAGAAAATGATCATAAAAAACGCTGGGGTGAACCAGTTCTCGGGTTGGTAGAAAATACAGTTTTGTGTGCAGTTTTAACGAATGCGGTTTTATCAAAACAACAAGCAAACTATTTGGCTGGTCGTGCACATTTTGGAATTTCCCGCAGAATTATTCCCTCCCATACAAGTTATGATGGCGATGTGTCTTTTGTTTTGGCCAGCGGAGAAGTGGAGACAACAATTGATATTCTATCGGCAATAACAATTGAGGCTGTTGAGCAAGCCGTTATTAATGCCGTAAAAAATGCAGAGAGTGTTTTCGGCATTCCTTCTTATAAAACTATATCATGAATTTTTCTTAATGATGTCATCAATGCGCTTATTATCTTCAACACCATGCTCATCTACTTTATCATATTTGCTGCCATAACCTTTATCCTGGCGGATTTGGTTTAGCTGGTTTTTCTTCATATATAATTCTGTCAAGCCATCCGGATCAAGACCAACAAGCTGACATTTACTAACCCAAAAATGAAGCTCATCAATAAGCTCCATGCGGATGTTTTCCCAATCAATCTTATCTTTATCTTTCCACCATTTCCATGGCAAATCATCTTCCATTTCAATCGATTCGTGTATCTGGGCACGGTTATAATTCAGCAACCATTCAACACGACTTTTTATCGTTTCAATATCATCTTTGTTTTGATCACAGATTTCGTCATAATCCTGGTTATGACGTTCTTTTAAAATCCGCTTATTTAGTTCATGTTGCTTATCAAAGATAACCCGTAAAAGGTCCATATTGTCTCCATTTTATAGATTTTATTAATCAGAAAATCAATCAAAGTTAGTCTTGATAAACAAGAAGCGTGTTTCCGAATGGCGCTTTACAAAAAAGCTGATATAGGCTGGCTTTTCTTTCTCAAGACGACCCAGAAATGTATCCAACTGACTAATGCTTTGCAAATCCTGATCATCAACTTTTAATAAAAGATCACCAACATGCAACCCGGAAAGATCGGCCCAACCGGCACGCTCGACACGGCTTACCCAAACACCATCTGTGTCATACTCTAATTGCTTGGCCATAATAATATCTTTAGTCAGCTCTTTGGCGCTAAATCCAAGACGTTCGTTTGAAATCTCGTCGGCAAGATATTGGCTTATAGGTACTGTGGATAAGTTAATCTTTAAACTCTTAATGGATCCTTTTCGCCAAATCTTTACATTAACAGTTTCGTCATCAGATTCACGAATTAAGTTCCTCAACGTAGCAAGATCCGTGTTTTTTTCGGCCTGTAATTTAGTACCATTAAACTCAGTTAATACATCACCAATTTTAAGCCCGGCTTTCTCCGCAGGTGAACCCTCTAAAATGGTGCTTATCAAAATACCGGTTAAATCATCTTCATTGAAATAACTTGCAAGACTGCGTGTAAATGGCTGCATATTTACACCCAACCATTTCTTACGATCCGTATTTTTTTTCTTAAATTTTGGTGGATCTGCAATAAGTGCATTAAACGATTCCGGTGTTAATATTTCACCAAATCCCGCTTGCCGGGAGGAATAATTATAAGGCATTGAACTAGCTGAACTAACCTGGTAAATGATTCCAAGATTAGATCCTGTTTTATCAAAAACAAGTCCAAATTTTATACTTTGCGTACCAATATCGGTCAGCATTTTTTTAGGAGGCCCGGGTATGATGCTGTTTATTGATTTCTCAAGAACCATCAATTGGAAATTGTATTTTTCCTTCAATTGATAAACAACAAATATTTTCTGTCCGATAAAATTATCGCTTTGTGTAAAAAATTTAAGCCCATTGCTGTCTAAAGGTTTGTTTGCTTTTATAAAAGCGATGTTTTTGTCATCATCTTTGCCAACAAAAACCGCATTAACAGATTTCCCACCTGCCAGTTTTATTTTTATATCTTTTGGCGGATGTGCGGGACCATAATGTGAAGATCGTGAAAAGTCCAGCTTTGCTTTATAGATAGCCGCAGATGTCATAATCAACCCGGATGAGTCAACAATTACTCCGCTTAAGCTGCGTTTAATTTTATTTATTTGAGAGATCGATTCCGTGGAATTTATTTCCTCATAATATTCAATTGTTACCAGGTTTTTTTCGGCAATGTTTTTCACTTTTTGCCAGGCATCTTCATTTTGCGACCAGAGTGAAGTAGATAAAGAAAAAACTAATCCTAGTATTAGCGCAGATTTTCGTCCCATGTACATTATTTTTTCTCTCTTTCTATTAGTGCAAAATGGTTACTTTGACCGGTCTTTAAAAATAGTAAGTATGATTTTTCCACATCTGTTTTATACTTTTCATATTTAGTTTTAAAATCGTCAAGGTTTTCAATTTCCTCGTCATCAATTGTTAGCAAAATTTCTCCCGGATAAATATTTGCTTTTGCACCTTTACTTCCAGGTTTAGCGCCGGAAATCAGGACACCTTTATCCGATTCTAGTTGGAAATTTTTAACAATCCTGGGAGTAATTTCCTGTACAGAAATCCCCCATTCTTCACAATTAAACTCATTACCCCGGAACTTACCTTGCCGGGTACTTACAACCTCAATCCTTTTATCCTCATCTTCTCTTAATAAATCAAAAATGATAGGTGAATCCACTGGCAGATTTGAAATCAATAAACGTATTTTTGGCAATTCTTCCAAATGAACAGCAGAGACCGCATTATCATTAATTTTTGTTACAACATCACCTGCTTTTAATCCTGCATGCTCAGCTGCAGATCCTTTTTCAACACCGCCAACAAGCACGCCTTCAAGGTTAGGGTTTTTTATAAAAGCGCGATATTCTTTTATCTCCTGCCAGTCAATTCCAATTTGTGATCGTTCAACTTCTCCTTTTTCAATAATCTGATCCACCACATGTTTTACGATATTTGCCGGAATTGCAAAGCCCAGGTTTTCACCAAAAACAACCGCACGGGCATTAATCCCTATTATATCACCATCCAGATTTACCAGTGGTCCGCCACTGTTTCCTGGGTTTATGGCAGCGTCTGTCTGAATCCACAGATTAAAGGGAGAAATCATCTCTCCAACATCATTAAAATAACGATCTACTGAACTTACAACGCCCAGTGAAAGAGACCGCGCTAATCCCAAGGGGGAACCAAGGGCAATAACCATTTGTCCAACCTCAATTTCATCGCTATCGCCAAATTTTGCAAACGGTACAGATTCGATCCCGGCTTCTTCAAGATCGAGTTTTAACACCGCCAGATCTGTCCAGGGATCGAGCCCAATAACTTTGGCCTGGACTTCTTGTTTGGATGATAAAGTACATTTTACAAAATTTGCTTTTTCGGCAACATGGTTATTTGTTACAACATAACCGTCATTGCTAATTATTACCCCGCTGCCGGTCACCTGTACTTTTTGCTTTTCACCTGATGATAAAAATTCTTTTACCGGTTGGATATGGACCAAGGCCGGAAAAACCGTTCGCTTTGCATTTAGAACTTTTTGCTGGCTGTTTTGGTTGGCGATTACAGAATTAAATAAAACTAAAATCGCTAAAAAAAGCTTATACATAGATTATCTTTCTATAAATATTAAATTATGGATTTGAGGATTTGCGAACCTTATTTAGTTGTTTGTCAATTCAACAATCCATCAGTTCTTTTGTTCTTATTTTTTTGGTGATTGCATTTTGATATAGAAAAGTGTGTTCATAGCTCGAAAAAGAATGGCCAGATAGACTACAACTACACCCATTAACAGCCCCATCCGCCAGGCAAGGGAAACAACTTTATACCAATCTAAAAAAGCTACGCCAAAAACAACAAGAAACATTATGGTTAGCAAGCCGGAATGAAAGCCGGTTTTTTTCTTACTGTGCCTGTTTAATTCACGTTCTTCCTTTAAAAGATGGACTTCATAATTATAAGTAAGCAAGCTTACCAAAACTGAAAAGACAAAATAAGTAGCGTCCTGCCAATCAAAAAAGTGGAAAATAAAAAAGCTAAGTAAAAATGTTAGAACCGGGGAGTAATCCGCAGCAGACATTTTGGATTTATTATCTTGCATATATGCGTCATTCCGAACTCGTTTCGGAATCCTTATATTTTTACCAAATTAACAAGCTCAACATGACTGTTATCAGGAATACTGATTATTATTTATTAATCCTTTTACTTTTTAAATCAGGTTAAACCGTTTAATACTTTGATATATTTCTATTGATAATACTTTTAAGATTCCGGTTACAGGAATTGCAATCAGCATGCCGATTATACCAAAAAATTCCCCGCCAATTATTATGGCAAAAATTATTATCAACGGATGCAAATTAACGCTGCGTGCAAGTACAAGCGGCTGAACCAATACATTATCAATTAACTGAATTATTGCAAATGCAACAAGCACCCAGGCAATTTCCTGGCCGCTTCCATTGTTTAAAAATACTACAGAAACAGCCATAACCATCCCGGAAAGTGGGCCAACGTAAGGAATCATATTTGCCAAACCTGCAAAGATTCCAATTAATACAAAGTATTTAATACCCAAAATCCAAAGGGCAATAATTGCCAGCAACCCAATAATCAGCGAATCTAAAAACTGTCCACGCAAATATCCGCCTAGTTGTAAATCTACTTTATGCACCAGGTTCAAAAACATTTCAAAATATTTATTAGGAATAACACTGACCAGGTTTTTTTTCATTTTACGCCCGTCTTTAAGAATAAAAAAGACAGCAAATGGAATTATAATGGAAGTTGATAATACAGAAACAATATCAACAATTATTGTAAAAAACGATTGTGCCAAATTTTGTAATGAACCTTGCAGTTTTTCATACAGATTTAAATCCTGGCCGGAAAGGACTGGGATTGTTTTGTGAATTGTCTGTTCCAGTTTATTAATTAGCTCCGATGCCTGCGAACCACCAATTCCCTCTTGCAGGAAATTTAGCTCAATCAATAATGATGGAACCAGCAGGTAAAATAAAAGAGCAATAGTCAATCCTAAAGAAAAGAAAATTAGAAGTGTCGCCTGCATCCGGGACAACCCATGTGCCTCCATATAACTGGCAATTGGATCCAGAATGTAGGCAATTACCGCCGATACAACTATCAGGGCAATAATAAATTTTAATAAAACCACCAACCAAAGCGAGGCAATTATCAATGCTAAAATTGTAAGATATTTGAAAACTTTTCCAATGCTTGATTCCATACTATTTGTCCTTCAGTTCATCAAGCTTGCTTTTCATTTGGTTCATTCGGGTTTTTAACTGGCGATTTTCTATGGTACCCAACCTTAACCTTTCCGCAATCATTTGTGCCAGCCGCTGTAAAATTTTGTTTCCTGTTTTCGGGCTTGTTTCAAGCAAGTTAAACAGATCCGGCTGGAAAAATCCTAATAATTTTGTTGGTTCCGTTGCGCTTGCCGAAGCCGTGCGTTGCCCTTCAAGAATTAAAGCCATTTCACCAAAAAAGTCTCCTGTGGAAAGTAATACCAAAAGTTTATTTTCTTTTCCAAGCGTAATATTTACTTTCCCGGATTCAATAATATACATCCCAACGCCTGGTTCGTATTCTTTAAAAATTACTTCATCTGCCTTGTATGTGCGCCTGTGCAGGATTCGTTCTATAGCTTTTAATTCTTTGTAGCTCAAATCCTGAAAAATTGGTAAACGTTTTAAAACAGAAAAAATGTTTTCTTCCTGAACTTTATTTCTTTTAAAAATATTTGACCATACCGGATCTTCAGTCATTTATTATCCTTTAATATTTTTATTAAGCATGAAATGGAATATAAAATGATTTGTGTTTTATTTGCAAAACAATGATCAGTAAATAATCTATCGGAATTAATAGCTAAAAAATGTAGAATAATGATGTGAAAAGTGAGAGCTAATTGTTTGTAACAATCTTTCTATAATTTCTTAATTTCTTCCCAAAGACTTTTAAAAGCCTGTGCCGCTGCCGAACCCGGATTAAATTCATTCACCGGCGCCCGCTCAACTCCCATTCGTTCCACAATGCTGGAATATGGAATAGTTGTTTTGAGAAAACGTTTTTTCTCTTTTGGTAAATTTACAATCATTTCCTGATGTAGTTTTTTACGTTTTTCTACCATTGAAAAAAACGGATATACATTGGATTTTTTCAGTTTCATCTCTCTAAAAAAATCCAGCAGCTTTTCATAAGTTAAATGCGACAGGGTTGTTGGTATAAGTGGTGTTAAAATTGAATCCGCAGCATGAAAAACATTTTCGGAAACCAATGTTATATTTGGCGGACAATCCATGATGATATAATCATATTCTTTTTTTAGTGGTGATAAAACCGTTTTCAACTGTTTTTGCGGCTTCTTTAAATCATCCAAAATTAAATCCAGATTGCGGTACGTCATATCTGCCGGCAGTAAATCCAGATTTTCAAAATCTGTTGCCCGAATGTTTTTATCTATTTTTTTTCCTCCGCGGATTAACGTATCGGAGCCATGCTTTTTGGCTGGTTTTATGCGAAAGTAATATCCTGCAGAAGCCTGTGGATCAATATCCACCAAGAGAGTTTGTTTGCCTGATTGTGCTGCATGATAGGCAATATTTACCGAAGCTGCTGTTTTTCCAACTCCGCCTTTCATGCTATAAAGGGCAATTATTTTCATTTAGACTTCTCCATCTGGGTAGTAAAATTAATCCGCCTTTTATTTGCAAACATTTCTTTAAATAATTGCTGATTTTCCGGTGAACTGAACTTTTTAAACAGACTATAAAACTCATCACGAAGCCTTTGTTTTTTGAAATTTAAAACAGCTATCAAACCTGAAATATCCTGTATCAAGATTGTATTGTTTTTCTTTCTTGCAGCCATAAGAAATTGCTCCAGAGAATCAATCTGTACTGAAAGGTCGTTAAAATCCCCTAAATTATCCTGAAGCTTTTTAAGTTGTTTTATAGCCAGTCCAATTTTTTCCGCTGGATATAAAGAACTAAAAAACTCCAGTAAATAACGCAATTTTTTACAGGTTATCCTTAATTCATGAAAACCATCATCCGGGCTTTGCTTTGTTAAAAGTGAACCATCATTTAAAACCCGTTTGTAACGCTTCATAATTAAAGCTGATGCAGAGTTAAAAAGAGGCCTGTCTTTTTTTACATGTTTATTATAATCCTCAAAAAAAGCATCCCAACGGGACATTGTTTTTTTATATTCTTCTGATTTTAGCAGAGTAACCATATTTTTAAGGGCTCTGCGTCTGCGGTTTTTTAGAGTCACAAAAATTGTATGAATCTCTCTTGATGACCAACTCTCAGGGACAAGTTCTTTATATTCTGTTTCACGTAAGAGATAAACATCCAAATCGCGCAAGGGTCCGCTTACAGTTCCTATTTGCCGCAAATCATTTATTAATGTCGCGCTCATCTCCGGCTTAATCACATTTTTTATTAAACCCAATGCAGAGCGTATACGGCGGGCAGAAACCCTGTAATCATGTAAAAATTCAATATCGGTGTCATCGATTATCCCATTCTCATTTTTGCGCATTATTTCAAAACTTACTTTTAGAATGGAAAAAAATGCCTCAGAAAGAGACATATCTTTATTAAATGAAAAAACCGGTTTTGCATAACTTTCAAAATTAATATCATAGATTTTTAAAATCGCCCTGTCAAAATTGCTAACTCTGGATGATGCGGGCCAGTTTTTAATCGCCGCCACCAGCTCTGTGTTATAGCCGCGCAAAGGGTTAATAAAACAAAAAACTTTTTCCGGGCCTTTTTCCGGTTCGCTGGGTTTACAGGTAACCAACCTGCCACGGGCAATTATTTTGTTATCAGAATTTACAATATTAAAAAATTTTGTTTTAAGACTTAGAGTTAGCCTGGTGATTAATGCCCTTACATCCAAAATTTGATGGAGAAGTATTTTCGTATTTTCATCTTTAATATCTTTTGAAAATAGTGGCGGTTTTTTGTGCGTTAATGGGACAGAAAAATCTTTTTGTGGATTTTTTTTATTTCTAAAAATCAAAGTTTCATTAGCATATTTTAAAGAATACCCTGCATTAAACAATCGGCCATCAAATGAATCCAGCATAGAAACATTTTCAGTTTCTGTAGTTGTCCATTTTAAGTTGTGTGTGTTTTTAAGGAGTTTTGTTAACTGGTTTTCTGAAATGTTTTCTTTAAAACTAATAAGTTTCCCGTTTACCACTTTTTCCATTCCTGATTTAACAATTATTTCTGGCTGCGTTATTTAGTTCAATTCATTTTTTAAAAAATCATATTGGGCTATTTGTGCGCGTTCGCCCAATTTTTCCCGATCTTTACGATAATTATTTTCCAGCGCTTTGTCTATAACTCTGGCCTTTTGCCCATCATTAAACTGAATATTTAAAAAGTTTTTTAGCTCTTTTTGAATTTCAGAATCATACACCGGTGTTGCAACCTCAATTCTGTTATCCAGGTTGCGGATCATCCAGTCTGCAGAAGAGAGAAAATATTTTTCATCTCCGTCATTTCCAAAAACAATAATGCGTGAATGTTCCAAATATTTATCGAGGATACTATACACCTCAATATTTTCACTAATGCCCGGCAAACCCGGAATAAGAGAGCAGATTCCCCGGATTAACATTTTAATCTTAACCCCGGCCGATGAAGCCTGGTACAACAAACCGATCATCTCCTTATCGACCAAGTTATTCAACTTAATGTAGATGTAAGCATCTTTTCCCTGGTTAGCAATTTTGATTTCATTTTTTATAAGACGCGCAAGCTTTTTACGCATAAAAAACGGAGAGACCAATAGATGTTTGTAGGCAAAGGTTTTATAATTATTTTCTAAAAAGTCGAAAACCCTTTTTACTTCTTTGGAAACAGCTACATGTGATGTAAACAAACCATGATCACTATAAAGCTTTGCTGTTGACTCATTAAAATTACCGGTGCTGATATATGTATATAAAACATCTTTGCCAGATTCTTTGCGTGAGATTTGCAATAATTTGGCATGTACTTTTAAACCCGGTACACCGTCCAAAATCCGGGCACCTTCTTCTGTTAAACGGTTTGCCCAGTGAATATTGGCTTCTTCATCAAAACGGGCCTGCAACTCAATAACTACTGTTACAGATTTCCCATTGCGCATTGCATTGATGAGTGCGTTTATTACATTGGAGTTTCTGGCAAGCCGGTACAGTGTAATTTTTATTGATTTTACCTTTGGATCAATCGCTGCTTCGCGCAAGAATTCGATAACATAATGATAAGAATGATACGGATAGTGTAATAGAATATCTTTTGTTTTAAGACTTTCAAAAATACTTTTATTTATAGTAAAACCCGGATGTGTTAATTGTGGAATCTTTTTGAAAGTAAGCTGTTTATCACCAAGTGTCGGAAATCCCATAAAATCTCGGGCGTTATGATAACGACCACCGGAAATTAAATTTTCATCGTCTTTCATTTTTGTTTTCGTAAGCAGAAAATCACGCATATCGTCTGGCATTTCACGGTCATAAACAAATCTTACAACCTGGCCTTTTTGACGCTCTTTTATACTCTTGGCAATCTTTTCATAAAAACTTTTGGTGATATCATCGCTGATATCAAATTCTGCATCACGGGTAAGTTTAACTGTATATGCTCTAAATGTGTCATAATCCAAAATTGCAAAAATATCTGCCAACGCAAACCGGATAATATCATCGAGCATTATAATATAATTTTTTTCATCCAGTTTTGGGAGCTCAATAAACCGTGGGATTGTTTTGGTCGGTAACTCGATTAGAGCATAATGGACTTTATCTGGCTTATTAGAATTGGAAAGGTGAATTGCCAGGTAAATAATTTGGTTTTGCATATAAGGAAATTTTCGTTTTTCCTCAAGCATAATAGGTACAAGTTGTGGACGGACTTCCTGTTCAAAATATTTTTGTACAAACGCCTGTTGTTCTGTATTCAGTTGAACTTCGTTTATCATAAAAATATTTTCTTTTTCCAGTTTTCCTAAAACGTCATTAAAAATCTCATCAAACTGGTCCCTTAACTTTAAAACCACTTTCTGAATTTGGTTAAGCACTTTTTTGGGGGAATCTCCCATGGCTTTTTTTATACCGGCATTCATCATTCGTGTATGAGTTGCAACCCGCACCCTGTAAAATTCATCTAAATTTGAAGAAAATATACCAAGAAATTTTAAGCGTTCCAGCAATGGTACAGTCTCATCTGCGGCTTCCTGCAATACGCGTTGGTTAAAAGAAAGCCAGCTTATCTCGCGGTTAATATATTCTTTTTTTGAAGGTATCATTTAAAAACCATGGTTTGTGGTATTGTGGTAGATTAATTTCCTAAAACTAATTCCTGATTCTTTTTAAGATTATTTTTATTAAATGATTTTGAAAATAGTTTTAATATTTTTCTTAGTTGTTTTGGTTTAACCATTTTTATTGCTTTTTTGGCCTTAACCCAGTTTCTGTCCCTAAAATCCATTTCATCCCACTCTTCAAGGACTTCCGTAACCCTCATTGAGAAAACCTGAACCCGGCATAAACCACCCCATTTATCATATTCATATTTCCCGACAGGCTCTTTATGCACCGCTCCAGTTACGCCGGCTTCTTCCTCAGTCTCTTTTTCAGCCGTGTAAGTTGCCGTATCACCATCCTCAATAATTCCTTTTGGAATAATCCATTTTTTACCGCTTCTAGATCTAATCAGAAGAATATAAAGATTACCTTTATCTGTTTTATAGGGAATTGCTGCTGCCTGTTGAAAAACTGTCATAGCATGGGGGTTCGAGTTATGATTTTTAAAGTAAAATAAATATAACAAATCATTGATAATCAAATCTACCCAAATTATTTAAACCCAATTCTTGAAATGAAAAAGGCAGAACAATATTAAAAATTGGTTTTAGCGGATAAAAATCAGAAAGGCTAAAATGGTTAAATTTAGAAAACCATTCTTATATTTATGACATCATTTGGTATAAATTCAAATGTCATGAAAAGACAATAAATTTCAATCTTAAGCAGGACATATTCGATTGATCTGCGTTAGATTTTCATCCCCCATGCAGCAATCGAATAAAACAGGTTTTATTTAATGATGGCTAACAGCCAAAAGCCTGTAAAAAAAGTCCTGCTAAGATTGAAGATACTCACGTGAGAAATTTTTTTTTAAATATATACAAAGTTTGATTGCTTGTGTTTAAGCTAAAGTGATTGAACTGTACTATTTGATTAGTAAACGGCAAATGAATAAAATGGATAACTTACTTGGGCATATTAGAAAGCGATTTTTGAAGAAAACAGGATAAGTACTTATTTAAATTGCATTTATTAATCCTCAAGAGTTTATAAGTTATACCGAAATTTATTAAATAATTCACTAAAAAGTGCCCGCCCATATATGGAAACTACAAAACTAAAAAACTATCTCATTAGCCGTTATATAATTCTATCACTCGTTACTGCAACACTCATTTCATTAATCTTCTTAGCGTTTTTTTATTTAAGCGATTCACTTCAGGATAAAAAAGAAAAAATAAACCTTTTGACAGAATATGAAGAATCAATATTCAATATAGAAAGAAATCTTGAATCCTTAGTTTCTGAAAATAACCTGCCGGATAAAAATACTGCCAGAGAAAATATATTACTTGAGATAAAAAAAATTAATTTCGACATAATCTATGGCCTACAAGTTCAATATGTTGAAACCGGGCTTGTCAACCTAATTCCTGAAAAAAATGAAATTAAACGTATGCTAATCGATATAGAAAAAGTTCTTTTAGCAGAGACTGAATTATCACAGAAAAAAGTATTGGTACGATCAATAAAACAATCAACTCAGGAAATCACACATGCTGTAACAAGTCTTATTTCCAAAATCATTTCAAATCAGCAGGAAACAATTGTAAAATACAAAAACCAAAACACTATAATCTGGATTGGTTCACTTATATTTTTACACCTTTTAATAATTTTTCTTTACCGGCCAATGACCCGAAAAATAATTAGCAAGACAAGTTTATTGCAAAAAGAGAAAGAGGAAGCCATAGCAACAACCAGGGCAAAATCAGAATTCTTAGCCACAATGAGCCATGAGATCCGCACACCTTTAAACGGTGTTTTGGGTTTAACCGGTTTATTACTGGAAACAAGGCTATCACAGGAACAAAAAGATTATCTGGAATTGGTGCATGATAGTGGGGAAAACCTTTTACAGGTAATAAATGATATTTTTGATTTTTCAAAAATTGAGTCCGGCAATCTGCAACTTGAGCAAATGTATTTTTCAATAACTAAAAGCATTAATGAGGTTGTAGAAAACTTTTTACCCAAAGCAATAGAAAAAAATATTCAGCTTCTGTATTTAATTGAATCTGATGTCCCGGAATATATTCTTGGTGATTATAAACGTACCGTTCAATGTATTTCTAATTTTACCAGTAATGCCATAAAGTTTACCCGTAAGGGTGAAGTCCTGATCCGGGTTAATGTTGTTAATTCTGTTGATAATAAATATGAACTTCAATTTTCAATTAGTGATACAGGTATCGGGATTCCGGAATCAAAACTTCAAAATCTGTTTAGTCCTTTCAGAAAAGAAAAAGCCCCTGCTGCAAAACGTTTTGAAGGAACAGGATTGGGATTAGCAATTTGTTCGAAAATTGTAGAGTTAATGAATGGGCGCATTTGGGTTGAAAGTGAAATTAATAAAGGCAGTACATTTTATTTTGCGGCAAGTTTTCTGGCTGATAATATGGAAAGCCATATTCATGCAAAAAAAGACATTAAGTTACTTTCTGAGAAACACATTTTAATTCTCGATGGCAATGAAACAACCCGGAAAATTTTGAGTGTCCAGTGCCATAACTGGGGTATGAATCCAAAAGCAAGCGGGTCTTTGGATGAGGCCGTTAAAATCCTTGAAAATGATAAAAATCTAAGTTTTGCTTTATTAGACCTTGATCTGATTGAAAGGGAAAATGAAAGTATCGTTGAGCAGATTGGATCACTTTCTAAAAAAAATATTCATTTTTTAATGATGCGTTCAATCATAAAAAGAAAACACAATTCGCCAGAATATGAAAAATTTGTCTTTCTAAATAAACAAGTAAAACAAGCCCAATTGTACGAATCTTTAATAGAGTTTGTAACGAAGGAAAAACCAAAAACAGAAAGCCGCCTTTCAGATAGAATCATTAATTCTTCAGTTCCATTTAGGCTTCTTTTGGCTGAAGATAATATAATTAACCAAAAGCTGATAGAGCGTTTTATTTCACGGATTGGATATTCAATTGACGTTGCACAAAACGGAGTACAAGCAGTTCAAATGGCATCGGAAACGAATTATAATATAATCTTTATGGATCTTCAAATGCCTGAAATGGATGGGATTGAGGCAACCCGAAAAATTCTTTCTTTTCAAAATAACCAGCCAAAGCCTAAGATTATTGCTATGACTGCAAATGTGCAAATAGAAGACAAAGAACTTTGTTTTGAGGTTGGAATGGTGGATTATATTTCCAAACCGGTCAGCTTTGATAAGGTAAAATATTTAATTGAGTATTGGGGCACTTTGTCCCTGGAAGAAAGCTAAACACGTCAAACAAGTAAATTCATTTTTAACTCATTTTTCAAAAATCCCCACGCCTAAAATGGTTTAGAAAAGCGTTCTAATAAATGTTTCCGGCGATCCCTCGAAACAGGCACGTGTGTATTATTGTTCATAATTACACTTCCACCATCACCATCATAATCAGATGATTGGTTTGTTCTGCTATATTCTTTGATATGATCCAAATTAATAAGATATGTACGATGCACACGGAAAAAATTAAATTCGGTTAACATATCCTCAAATTCTTTTAAAGTGCGAGATACAATTTCCTGTTTCTGTTTACCGGCCAAATATATAACACTGTAATTTCCCTCGGCCTTGCACATAATTATATCTTTTATAAGCACAAAACTAATTCCGTTTTGAGTAGAAAGACCAATCTTTTTATTTTTTGCCAATGCATTACTGTTTTCGAGCAAGACCTTCAGGCTTTGGTTTACTGTCTGTTTTTCATTTTGCTCAGTAAATTTTGTATTTACCTTTTCAACCGCTGTTTTAAGGTCATCCACATTTATTGGTTTTAGCAAATAATCCAGCACACTTAAATGAATAGCCTGTATGGCATATTGATCGAATGCGGTAGTAAAAATTATTTCGGGTTGCATATTTCCTATTTTTTCCAAAAGATCGAAACCCGTTCCATCCGGCATTTGGATATCCAGAAAAACTAAATCCGGTTTTGTCTTTTTTATGGCACTAACACCTGACTCAACAGAATCTGCCATTTCTACGATTTCAATTTCAGGACAATAATTGTTTACCATATTTCGTAATAGTTTGCGGCTTTTAACTTCATCATCTATAATTACAGCTCTAATCATAATCCAATCCTGTTAATTGTTAAATTAGTTTTGCATCTCCATCGGAATATTTATAGTAACTCGGGTGCCCGAACAATCTGGTTCTTGCTCCGAGCGGTCCACAACGGAAATAAATGAATCGTTGTTTTTCCCTGTATTAATTATTGTTAAACGTTCTCTTGTCAGCCTCATCCCCGAAGATGTATGACCTTGTTTTTTACCTTTCTTTTGCTCTTTCGATTTGTTTATGCCAACGCCGTCATCTTCAACAACACAACGAAGGCTGCTATTCAACTTTTCCAAAACAACTTTAATATGCCCTTTGGACTTTTTCTTACTTATTCCATGGTTAATGGCGTTTTCTATATAAGGCTGAATCAACATTGTGGGTATTTCACTATAATGAATATCTATATTCGGATCAACATCAATTGTGTAATCAAACCTTTTCTCAAAGCGAAGCATCTGTAAATCCATGTAAAGCTGCAAAGCTTCCAGCTCGCGGGATATTGAAATGCGTGATTTTGCAGAATTATCCAAAGTTTGCCGCATAAGCTTGGAAAACTTTGATAAGTAAGTAAAAGCTGATTCTTGATCATTGCAGGAGATAAAATACTGAATCGAATTTATTGTGTTAAAAATAAAGTGTGGATTCATTTGCGATCTTAGAGCCTGCAGCTTCAATTCTGAAAGTTTTTTATTGAAGGAGGTTTTGCGTTTTTCACTTCTATGGATCATATATATAACAAACAACAATGCTATCATAACAATGATCGAAGCCATCAATTTAAACCACCATGTTTGCCAAAGAGGAGGGGTTATTGTTATACGAATTGATCGTCCTTCCTCATTCCAGACACCATTGCTATTTGAGCCACGTACTTTAAAAACATATTCACCAGGATCTAGATTTGTATAGCTGGCATAATTTTTAGTCTCGTTGTAAACCCAATCACGATCAAAGCCCTCAAGAAAATAGTAGTATTGATTTCTTTCCGGAAGCCTGTAATCCAAAGCTGCAAATTTTATTGTAAAGAAATTTTCTTCATAATTTAATTCTATTTCTTCCAGATCATTAATGCGTTTGTCGTATTTTTTTTCTTTATCAAAAATCTTTATAGATGTTATTACAACCGGCGGGATTTGTGCAGCACGGGTAATGTTTTCCGGAAAAAATGAGTTAAAACCGTTTATTCCGCCAAACATCATTTTACCCTGTTCATTTTTAAAATAAGAACCAGGATTAAAGATATTACTTTGCAAACCATGCAGTGTGTAGTAATTGTTAAAACTTTTTTCTTGTGGGTTGTATTTAAAAATCCCTCTATGTGTACTCATCCACAAATTTGCATCTTTATCCTCGAGAATACCGCAAATCACATCGTTTGGCAGTCCATCGCTTTCACTGTATGTCGTTAATTTTTTTGTGATTTTATCATAACTTATCAAACCACCGTTTGTCCCAATCCAGCAGTTATTTTCCAAATCTTCATAAACCGTAAAAACCTTGTCGGTAATTTCTAAAGTGCCTTCTGTAGTGATAAACTTTCTTTGAAATGATACCTGTGGCTGACCGGAACTGGGCGATAAAAGGACAAGCTTATTTAACCCACGATAAGTCCCAACCCAAATATTTCCTTCGCGATCCTCATTAATTGAGACAACATAATTACTGCTTATTGATGATGAATCGTTAGCATCAAATTTAAATGAATTATACACCTTGGAGTTTAAATCGAAGAGGTTTAAACCATGCGTTATTGTTCCCACCCAGAGCCAACCCCGATTGTCAATTAATAATGATGTCACAATATTTCCCTGTTCACTTTCAAATCTTAATAAAGGAAGATTGTAACGCTCAATATGTCCATTTCTATAAATGCAGTTCAAACCATCGTAAGTTCCAACCCAGATATTGCCGATAAAATCTTCTGCGAAAGAAGTTATCTCGTTTGCTTTAGTTTTTTCCGGCTTTGTCTCAAACCTGATATTTTTATAATGTAATTTATCATCTGTTTTTTCAATTTTAGTAATTCCGTTCCTGGTTCCCACCCAAACATTACTATCCCGGTCTTCCAGAAGACTGTTTACTTCTTTATCAATAAGGCTTCTCGGGTCAAAAGGGTTGTGCAAAAATGTTTCAAATTGAGCGAGGCCTGGTACGATCCGGTCAATCCCTCCATAAAATGTACCAATCCAAAGTACACCTGAATGATCTAAGGTTATAGCCGAAACTTTGTTGCTGCTCAAAGTGTTTGTATTTTTTTCATCGTGATAATAACGATCAAAAGTTTTTTCATCCGGATTAAACTTATTCAGGCCGTCATATGTACCAATCCACAAATTGCCAGAGTTATCTTGCTCTAAAGACCAAATGTTATTATTACTTATCGAATAAGGATCATCCGGATCATTTTTAAAAATGTTCATACGCAATCCAATAACCCTGCCATCATCTGATTCTATTGGTTGAGCTTTTTTTAACCCGCCACCCCAGGTTGCCAACCAGAGATTCTTATTATCATCCTCAAAAATATCAATCAGGCTTGTGCTGCCATCGCGTGTAACTTCCTCAAGACGAATAAAGTAATCATTCTCCAAATCATAATAATGAAGACCACCCTCGTTTACACCAACCCACAATCGTCCCTTGGAATCTTTTGAAAGAACGCGAACATGATTGTTATTTATGGAATGCTTATTAGCCGGATCATGCAGATAGCGTATAAAATAATCTCTTTTTTCATTATTGGCCGGATCAGATGCCGGTACTAAACGATTCAATCCATTATTGGTGGCAATCCATAAGCGGCCTAACCTATCTTCACTAATGTCATAAACAAGGTTATCACTTATACTCAATGTGTCACTGATTGTATATTTGTATTGGGTAAACTTTTCCTGATTTGGATCAAACCGGTTCAATCCACCGGACCAGGTTCCAACCCAGATGAAGCCGTTTTTATCTTCATATAAAGAAATTATATCATCAGAAGAAACAGAATTACTGTCGTAAGGTGTGTGTTTATAGTGGGTGTAATCGCGGCCATCGAAACGAACTAATCCATAAAAAGTGCCAAACCACATAAAACCTTTGCTATCCTGCAAGACGGAATAGGTCAGGTTATAAGAAATACCCTCTTCAAGCGAAAGATGTTCAAAACTATATTGTTGCGCATTGCTGATGTTAATCATCAATATACAAACAATAATTAAGTTTTTTATACTAACCATATGAGCTCAACCGTTAAAAGGAACACAAAGATAATAAATATTTGTTCGTTCAGGAAATCCGATTACCCGGTTAGCATTAAATATTAAATGAACGGTAGATTACTTTTATTTAATTAAAACCCCCCGCTTAGTTTCACTGTATGTGCCTGCGGTTAGTTTAAAGAAATAAATCCCCGAGCTAAAACGGGTTGCATCCCAAACAGAGCTGTATGTCCCTTTTTGCAAAAAGCCATCAACAAGTGTTTCAGAATGTTGGCCCAATAGGCTGAAAACTTCCAGCTTAACAGGTGAAGCTTTGCTTAATGTGAATGTAATTTGCGTTACCGGATTGAATGGGTTTGGGAAATTTTGGTTTAAAGAAAACTTCTCCGGGTATAGCAAATCAGCAAACTGGAGACTTTCCAAATATTCCTGCGATCCGAAATAAACTTCAAAATCTTTTTGTGAAATGTTTTTAACTGCAAATTGAAGTTCGTTACTGTTTCTTAAATTGTAAGGTGTTTTTGTCTTTTTATCGAGAAGAAAAATATCAAATTTTTCAGGGATGTCTTCGATTCCTTCAAAAATGAGATCAATCTTTTCATGCCCTGCAGTTTCAACCAACAGTGGCCAACTATGTCCCCGATCTGATGGTTTCCTTATATCTGCAACCTGCATTTTTTCAGGATTTTTATTTTGTGGAAAATGAACTGCAAGTTGCCCTTTAAGAACCGGAGGTGCGCTTAAATCAAATTCATCAAATCCATCTAAAGCATTCTCATCCTGGCCAAAAAAATTAAAGGTCGAGATATTTTTAGTAGAAACTGCTTTTACTTTTACCAACCAGTTTTCTGCATCATTTAGTTTTGTGTCATAATAGGCAACAGACTTGCTCAAACCGGATTTACCCGGACTTATATAAAAATTTGTCGCTTGTGCCACCCATAATGCATAACCTTTCCAAGGAACCAATCCACTTTCATTTAATTGCCATGCACCTTCAAAGCTCCACAATTTAAAATCCACATCCGAATCAGTAAAAAGTGAATCATAAGGAATCTCAAAACTAAACGGGTTACCAATCAGGCTCCATCCCTGTGGAACTGCTATCATGTATGGCTCAGAAATATCATTTGTTGCGCCCAACCCGGAATTCATCACTTTGTCATCAGTCGTAATTAAAAAATATCCCTGATCCGGTGTAATACTCCCAATATCAGGATACTCTCTTATTTCCTGCGAAGCACGGTCATATCCAAACATGCGGTAATTCTCAGTATCATACTCCCCAAAATCGGTGTTAATAGTTAAAAAATTTGCCGGTGATTTATTTTCAAGATTAACAGGAACGGAAAAAAGCCTGTAGTCAGAGATATCATTTCCTGCTAATGTTGATGATGGGTTGCTTAATCCATTTTCAAGGGTAACTTCAATGTTTGATGTATCACTTACTGTTTCGTTGTTAAACTCATCTGTTGCCAAAATGTAAAATAACACGCCTCGCTCTGTTACAGCAAAAGAAGGAATATTGGCAGAATAAGTCGATCCGCCCGTGTTTGTCATACTCACATTCTCAAAAAAATCATCCCCGCCCTTTTGGTATAATAAAATCACATTGCCAATTTCACTTGCATCAGTTACATCAACAGTTACCGGGCTTTGAGTATTTAATAGCTCATCTTCAGAATAATCAAAATTGCTTAAAACCGGTCCGCTTGTATCTGCTAAAACCTTGTTAATGGTAAACGATCCATCGCTAACATCATTTAAAACAGAGTTAGCAACATCGCTAATCCGGACTAGACAAGTTGTTGATTGCACATTTGGGATTGTCCAGTTAAAAGAACCTGTAGAAGCCGAAACAGCGTCACTGATTAGTATCCATGAACTCCCGCTATTTAAGCTGTACTCAAGTTTTACAGATATAATAGAAGTACTGGACCAGGTAATAGAATGAGAACTTTGAGCAAGCCACATTTCTCCGCCATTGGGCGATGTAAGATTTATTTGAGCAGAAGGACTTATTACAAAAAAAGCATCGCTCACATCCTGAACTAAAGAATGATTTAAATCTGTAACGCGAACCAAGCATTGCAGTGATGTAATATTTGGTACTTTCCATTCAATACTTTGGTCTCCAAAACCATCATTTACAACACCAATTTGTGTCCATGCCAGACCCGCGTTCGAGCTAAACTCAACCCGAAAATTGGAAGTATAAGGAGCAAACCAATCAATAAAATATGTAGAATCTACAAGAAATAATTCACCGCCATTTGGATGATATACTTCAATATAGCGTGGTAGTATTTTAAAAAGTCCATCACTTACTGCAACAATTGAGCTATCCTGAGAATCAACTATTCGCAGTTGTGCAGTGTTACTTTGAACCTCAGGAACACTCCATAAAAATTCTCCGGCTGCCGCATCAGCATTTGATACAACTTGAATCCAGGCAGCACTGGCATTTAACCTGTAATCGATTTTCACAGTGGCAACATTATTGGAATTCCATTGAATAACAAAAGGCTCCCCACCGATCAAAGTATCACCGGCAGTTGGTGAAATTACATCTATTGAAGCAGCAAAAGTATTGAAAGCTATTTCTGGACTAAATTCAGAACCACTATAACCAGCGTCCACAGCCTGAACACTCCAAAAAAAATTTTGGTCATTTTGCAAATTTATAAGCTTATAAAAACTATTGCTTTCAGCATTTCCTTTTACCGGGATTTTTAATTTTCCGGTAGCCAAATCAGCATGCGAGGCAACAATGTCTTCTTTGCCTGCAGCAGAACCTACCCGAACATTGTACGTTAATCCCTGGGAAGGTGTTCTGTCATCAACGGGTGCATCCCATATCAAAAAAACAGAATCTGCAACTACCTGAGTGCGTAAGTTTTGCGGTACACCCGGCGCCTGGTTGGCGTACACAGAGTTGACACTGTTTTTATATAAACGTGTTGAATATCCAAGGCCTCCATTTGTACCGGAATATCCAAACTGCACTATATCCAAATCGCCATCTCCGTCATAATCGCCAACTGCAGAAGCTGCCCTGCCCATTCCACGAATTGTATTGCTAACCCCCACATCCAATTGAAATGTATCTGTTCCCACATTTGCATAAACAAAGGCTGCATAATCTGAGGCGTTAGTTGTGGATCCCTGAGACCCGTTTACAAAAAAATCCCGGTTGCCGTCATTGTTAAAATCTCCCCAGGCAATCGAACCATAATGAGTTCCCTCATACATGCGGGAGTTTGTGTTTCGCTCATCCTCTGTTTGTTCGAAAAGCCATTTACCGGCATTATTCAAATCCGGCCCAATATTTTTATACATAACTGTTATTTTGGCATCAGTTCCTGCATCATCATCACGCCCTTCGCCGTTCATCAACAAGTCCGGGTCACCATCATTATCATAATCTGCCCACTTAATATCAGCTAGTGTAAATCCATTTGTAAAAAACGATTGCCCATCTGCCGTGGCATCAAAATCATATTCTAAATCAACAAATACGCCATTATCGTTTCGAAATAAATAAGAATCAAAATTCCCTCCGGCAATTACAAGATCTTTATCGCCATCGCCATCATAATCTGCCCATGCAGCATCAGCACCACCACTGATTGATTTTATTCCTTCCGAAGCAGTTACATCCAATGTGAAAATTTCTGAATTATTTTGATGTAATTCCCCGCGTGACGCAAGGTGAACATCCAAATCACCATCATTATCATAATCCACCCAAAGCGCGTCACCAAAATCCACAGGAAGATGGACTGCATCTATAATTGAACCATTTGACGTATCAATTTTAAAAATATGAGTGGCAGCCGCATCGCCGGAGAGTAACAGCTCCAAGTTTCCGTCACCATTCATATCACCCCATTCAATTGACCCATTTGATGCATTTGCCAAAATTGAACTTGGAGTAAATATTGGGCCGCCTTCATTTACATAAATATAGCTAACCTTATTTCCACTTGTGTTATCAAAACCTGTTGCAGCCAAATCCAAATCACCATCATTATCAAAATCACCCCAGGCCAATGCACCATCCTGAAAATTGGGCAAGCCAATATCAAGCTCTTCAAAAGTTTGGGCATTTGTTTGGATTGATATGATCAAAAAAATTAAAATTATTTTAATAAAAACGTTCATGCTATTCCTTGTCATCTGATGACTTTTTTCAATACAAATGTTTGAACAGTTGCTAGTTGGAAAATTTTAATTTGATGGCGGAGGCCAAATTCCACCTACATCCGGCAGCTCGTTTGAACCGGAACCACCATCATCACCACCCATAAGAAGTACGGCTGCAGCCGCAGCGACCAAAACCCCGCCGCCAACCCAATAGTACCAAGTGCTGCCTTCTTCGTTGCTTTTTGGTTGTACCTGTTTACCGGCAATTTTAATTGATGCTGTTTCAAGAACTCCAAGCAAACCATCCGCATCACCACGGTAATCCTCACTAACTGTTTTTAAAATTCGTCCGGTTTGCACATCAATAATTCGCAGATCGAGAGTGTAAGTCTGCCCTATTTTACCAATACTTCCGCCAACCATTTGTTCAACGCCAACTAAACGCCCAATCTCCACCAGGCATTCATCGGATACGCAACCGCTTTGCTGAAAACCTTGTTCACCAAGAATTTCGTCCATTTGTTCGCGTTCCAGCACGTGGAAGGCTCCTGTATTTACAAGCTTTGATCGTAAACGGTCCGTTAAAGTTTTTGCCGCAGACTTGGACACACCTTCACCTTGAAGATCCAACACAGCAATGCGTTTTGCCTTTTGCTGGGCTTTAAGTTCTGTGCTTAAGGGAGAAAGAAAAAGAAAAAACGTGAAACTGAAAATTGTGACCCAGGAGACAGTTTTTACCATACAAACCTCAATATAAAATTATTTTCCCATTAAACGGTAAACGCAAGAAATCGGAAAAAAAATGATAATACTTTTTTAGATTTTTTATTGAAATGGTTGTCAGGGAAAAAATATTCCTGCATTATAAACAAAGAATAAATGAGATACAAAAAAGGCTGCCCAAACGAGCAGCCAGTAAAATTTTATTTGATAAGCAAACCACGCTGAATTGCTGTTTTATTTCCTGTACTTAACTTAAAAATATAAATACCGGAACTAACATTTTGCGCCTGCCAAACCGCATTATAACTACCGGCTGCTAATTCTGCATCCACCAGTTTTGCAATATGCTGACCAAGCACATTATAAACATCCAAAGTAACATGGCCTTCATCCATAATGCTGTAGTTAAGCTGTGTTACCGGATTAAACGGATTTGGGAAAACAGGTTTTAGAGCAAATGCTGTTGGGTAAAGCTGGCTTTCCAGGTTTAAAGAATTAATATAAGATTCCGTACCAACTGCTAAAGTAAATTCTCTTTTTTGTGATCCTTTTGCGGCGAATTTAATATCATTTTGATTTTTTAAGTTAAATGATAAAGCCGTTTTATGATCGAAAAGAAAAATATCTTTATCAGCAAGATTAGTTAATCCTGAAAATTCAAGAGTCAAAACTTCTTCAGCAGGATTGGTATAACAGGTGAATTGCCAGGTATGGCCTTCCTGATTGATTTCCCTGATATCTGTTACTTTATGTTCTTCTCTTTCATTTTTAAAAGAGATATACACTTGTTTTTGTAATCGTGGCGGTGCTGACAAATCAAATGAATCCAACTCATCCGATGCATTTTTTAGCTGTCCTGCAAAATTAAAAGCGCTACTACTTTTTCCATTAGTGGCCTTTATCCGGATTAGCCAATTATCATCAGAATTATTTTTAGTAGAATAAACTGTGGCTGGTTTACCAAGCTTGTCCGCTCCGGGCGCAATATAAAAATTTGTCCCGTCGGCAACCCAAAGCGCATAACCGCGCCATGGTTCCAATCCACTCTCATTTAGTTCCCAATCACCCGTAAAAGTCCAAAGCTTGTAATCTACCTGGGGCCATGTATACAAGCTGTCAAAGGGAACCCGGAAATTGAATGGATTACCAATCAGGCTCCATCCTTTTGGAACGCTAATTTCATAATCTTCACTTGCATCTATGGTTGAACCTGTCCCGGAATTTACAGCATAATCATCCGCCATAATTATAAAATAACCCTGATCAGGTGTAATATTGCCAACATCCGGATATTCCCTGATTTCCTGTGAAGTACGGTCATAACCAAACCAGCGAAAACGTTCGGTATCATAACTTCCCAAATCCGGATTGTTTGTTATAAACTTGGTTGGCGATTTATCATCTAAATCCAGCGGGATTGAAAAAAGGCGGTAATCAAAAACATCACTACCGGCGGGCGGAGTAACAGGATTTTCCAGACCTTGTGGCAGGGCAACAGTAATTCCTACAGTCTCACTGATCCTGTAATTATCATGATTATCACCAGACTCAACATACATCTCTACGCCTCTTTCGCTAACAGCAAACGATGGCACAGCACCCTGGTAAACATTCCCAGAAAATAAAGACATATCAACCTCAGTGAAATTTGTTTCACCACCCTGTTTATAGAACAGAGAAACATAATCCACACCAGTATTATCTATCACTTCAATAGTAACAGGACTCTCGCTGCCTTTCTGCTCATCTTCGGAATAATCAAAATTCGTAAACGCGGGCGCAGTTGTATCAATAATTGCAAAGGTTGATGTACTTACATCATTGATATCAGCATTTGCTACAGCAGATAAGCGAATTAAACATTGATTAGATACAAGAGCCGGTAAAGTCCATTCATAAAAAGCAGGAGTTGCCGGAACCGAAGCCTCTACAACATTGAATCCATTTCCATTATTAAAACTGAATTCAATTTTAATATTTGCAACATCTGTGCTTGACCAGTTTATCCGTTTTACACGGCCTGCTTCCCATTGCTCCCCACCATTAGGAACACTTAGCGTAATAGTTGCTGAGCCAGCGGCAACAATTGAAAATACACTATTGCTAACATCTGTTATAGCCCCGTCATTTTTATCGGTAACTCTAACAAGACATTGGTTCGATGGCACATTTGGAATAGTCCAGGGAGTGCTTGAATTCCCCGAGGTGGCATCAACATCAGAGATAAATGACCAGGATGAGCCATTATTTGTGCTATATTCTACCCGAAAATCAGATTCGTGTGTTGAGGTCCAATCTACATTATATTCAACTCCAACCGTTAAACTTTCCCCGCCATTTGGGTGGGAAACTGTAATTGATGGGACGCCATTAATTGTAAAAAAATTATTGCTGACATCTGTCAAACCGCCATCGTTTACACTTGTAATTTTTACTTTATAATCAGCTCCAGCTGCAATAGCACCAGGAATGCTCCACTGAAACTCGCCATCACTTTCTGTTGATCCAACTATTTCAGAATCAAATGCTGCACCCTTAAACAAATCTATTTTTACATTTTCAGCAATGTTGTCATTCCAGCGGATATTAAATGAACCTGCAGCATTCCACTCTTCTCCACCATTAGGTTGTGTTACTTCAATAAAGGGTGATCCTTCGATGACAAAAGATAATTCTGATCCTCCAACAGAAGATGAAAAGCTGTTGTCAACTGCCTGTACTTCCCAGAAATATGTTCCTGGTCCCAACACAGTAGCCCAGGCCAGGTTTTGGCCAACATTGCCACTTTTAGACAATTTGTATTTTTTTGTGATCGGTATTGTATGCGACGATTTTATATCCCCTAAACCAGCAGCAGTTCCGATTCGCAGATTGTACGTTAATCCCATGGAATCTGTTTTAGTATCTCGACCACGGTTCCAAAATAGAGTAACCTCATTTCCATTTAGTGTATGATCGACAAATGTTGGGGCAAATGGTCGGCCATTGGAAATTGAAGTATTGCTTGAATATAAAAATGTTCTCCGTGTTCCATCCGATTCCCAACCGGCAATGGCAAAATCCAAATCACCATCATTATCATAATCACCAACAGCTAAGGCGCAATTGGCAAGATTTGGTCCCTCAAAACCGCTGTCGTCAAATCCCGTTCCATTATTCACATAAATCTTAGTTACATAACCTGCTGATGCTGAACCGGCAATAATAATATCCAGAGCACCATCGTTGTTAAAGTCCGCCCATTTTACATCACTTTTTTCCATTGGTTCTAAAATACCGGAAAACTCAGTAAAAGCGCTTAAATCATTTCTAAAAATCTTTGTTTCGGAACCGGGTAAATTTCCACTGATTAGTAAATCCAAATCACCATCCTGGTCAAAATCTCCCCAATCGGATGAGCTGTTTAAATACCCCGGAAAAGAAAATCCTGTATCACTAAATAGATTTTGATCCTGCTTGTATAAAACCGATGCGCGGCCATTATCACTTAAACCGGTAACAAACAAATCCAGATCACCATCGTTATCGAAATCGACCCATTCAAGATCACCACTTTCACTTCCATCAAGCTCAATTCCCGAATCAACAAAACCAATGCCCGAATTATTATAAATTTTTACCGGGCGGTCAATTGCACTATTTCTACCGGTATACGCTATATCAAGATCACCATCATTATCATAATCACCCCAATCAACAGCACAGTCTTCCATTGCTTCAAAACCATCATCTATTTCTGTAAACGAACCACCATCGTTTTTAAAGATGCGAGACTTTCGGACAATGCTTTTGCCGGCCATAAAAATGTCAAGATCACCATCGTTATCATAATCGCCCCATTTGGCATCAACAATTCGTGCAGCCAAAGGAAGTGTGATTAAAGAGTCTTTATGAAATGATGTTCCTGTATTAATGTAAACCACACCTATATTATTACTGTTTTCTTCACCCATTAAAAGCAAATCAAGGTCACCGTCTCCATCAAAATCACCAAATTCAATGGCTCCATGAGATCCTCCAAAAAAATCAATTGCTTGCGCAGTAAATGAGATCTGAAAAGCTTGTGAAAAACTGCAAAGAGTCAGAGAAGTTAGAACCAAGATTAAAATTGTTTTTGTTTTCACTTTTAGAAATCCTTTTAATAATTCAGATTCTGATTAAATATTTTTTTATATAAAGCTAAACCGTCATCCTGAACTTGGTTCAGGATCTATTAAATTTTGAACTAATTCGATGGCGGTGGCCAGATACCACCTACATCAGGAAGCTCATCTGAACCGGATCCACCTTTATCGCCACCCAACAATAAAACAGCCGCGGCACCTGCAACTAAAACACCTCCGCCAACCCAATAATACCAGGAGCTACCCCCTTCATCATCGGATGATTCCTTGACTTGTTTTCCGGCAATTTTTTTAGACGCAACTTCCAAAACATTCAAAAGACCGTCAGCATCACCTCTGTAATCTTCGCTAACAGTTTTCATGATCCTTCCGGTTTGGACATCGATTATGCGCAAATCGAGCGTGTAAGTCTGGCCAATTTTACCAATACTTCCGCCTACCATTTGCTCCACTCCAACCAAACGTCCAATTTCAACAAGGCATTCGTCAGATACACAACCACTTTGTTGGAATCCTTGTTCGCCTAATATTTCATCCATTTGATCTCGCTCTAGGACGTGAAAAGCGCCAGTGTTTACTAATTTTGATCTTAGTCTGTCTGTTAATGTTTTAGCTGCAGATTTGGATACACCCTCACCTTGCAGATCGAGCACAGCGATTCGTTTAATTTTTTGCTGTGCTAAAAGATTTGTTGGGAGAGATCCCAAAAGAATATAAAAGGTAAAGAGAAACAACATCCCTTTGCTGACAGTTTTCAAAATTTGCCTCCTGCTGTTTTTGATAAGAGAGTTTGACAGATGTTTTATTGAAATTTATAAATATATCTGCCGAATAGTTTTAGTAAAGCTTTGGATTAAAATTCGAGAATCGAGATTAAAGAACTATATCATCCTAAAGGCTTATTTAGCTAAATATTGATGTACTTTTTATTAATTTGACATCAAATATTATGTAGCGTTAATTATTCTCGATAGTAAATTAAATTTATAAAATATTTTCTGTCTAAATATTTGAAAGGTATTCATCATGAAAATCCCTATTTATCAGATCGATGCGTTTACTGACAAAATGTTTCAAGGCAATCCGGCTGCTGTTTGTCCCCTTGAAAAATGGCTGGATAAGAGCGTTATGCAGAATATCGCTGCTGAAAACAATCTTTCTGAGACCGCATTTTTTGTAAAAGAAGATGAAGGATACCGTTTGCGTTGGTTTACACCGACAATAGAAGTTGAATTATGCGGACACGCAACATTAGCAAGTGCACACGTTTTATTCAACTTTTTTAATTATAAAGATGAATATATACGGTTTTTTACCAGGAGTGGTCGCATTTCTGTTAAGCAGGATAAAGATATGTTTGTTATGAACTTCCCTGCCCGGTTTCCGGAAGAAGTCCCAACTCCGGATGACCTTGTTCAAGGATTGGGGGCAACGCCGGTAAAAGTTATGAAGGATATGAATTATCTGGCCGTTTTTGAAACCCCCGAGGAAGTGCGTGACCTGAAACCCAAATTTAGAGTCCTTTCAAGAATTAATTATGCCGGTGTTATTTGTACCGCCCCAGGTAAAAAATATGATTTTGTTTCCCGGTATTTTGCTCCTTATGCCGGGATTAATGAAGATCCTGTTACAGGCTCTACGCATACAACACTTGCGCATTATTGGGCAAAACGATTAGGCAAATCAGAGCTAGTAGCCCGACAAATTTCCAAACGAGGCGGCACACTTTATTGCAAGGATTTAGCCGACCGAACAGAAGTTGGTGGGCATACTGTTCTTTACATGAAGGGTGAGATTGAAGTTTAATACAGTTTTATCTGTCATTCTGAGAGGAGCATAGCGTAGTGAAGAATCTAATTGTTTGCTAAGTTTCACTCAGAATGATATACTCCTTTGAAATGAGCCTTTGCCTTATTAAATTTACTTTCGCTAAATAAAAAACTCCAAATGAAATTCTCAAAATTAATTCTTGCTTATGCCATCCTGCTTATAATTGATGGACTTCTTTTTCAATTTATTGCCGGTGTAAAAGATATCTCTTTGCTGACACCTATAATTTTTGGCGGGTTTATTTTAATTATGGGTTTGATGTCGCTAAAAAAAGACCTAAGCCTTTTTGCCCGTCACGGGGCAACTGCAGTTAGTCTGATTGCTTTTATCATTTCTGTTGGAAGTATTTTGGATATTATCACTCCTGAATCGGGCTCTGTTCAATTTGTTGATATTTCAAAAACGGCAATGGCCTGCCTATCTCTCATTTTTATAATTTTTGCTGTTAGGCAATTTGCTGAGGACCGTGGGAAGGAAACAGATAATGATGCTCAATAAGTTTTGGATTACTGTTGTCGTTATCGTTGTAATTGGCCATTTTATCTGGTTTGTTTTATACGCAATAAAAACTTTGAAAGACAGTGATCCAAACGACGAAGCAAATCCATAGTTTATATTAATCCAATTTTACATTGGTTCTCCCTATTTTAATATTCCCATAAATCCTTATATTAGCCTCATTACCAATCCCACATATATCACTCCGGAGGAAAGCCGTGCTTGAAAAACTAAAGAAAATGGAGATGCCACATGTTTTTACCTTATTAACCATTGTCGTCTTTTTATGCAGTGCACTCACTTACATTATTCCATCCGGAAAATACGAAAGAGAATCAAAAACAGTTGGCAGTATGACGCGCACAGTTATTGTTCCGGGTAGTTATAAAACCCAAGAAAAGCAATATAGTGTTAAAGGTACAATTCTAGGAGAATCTGTTGAAGGCAAAGCCTCGCCTGTAAGCATAGTAAATTTTCTGAGTGCAATCCCCCGTGGAATGGCAGAAGCTGCAGAAATTATCTTTTTCATTTTTATTATTGGCGGTGTTTTGGGGATTCTTCAGGAAACAGGAATGATAATCGCCATCCTCCAAAAACTAATGGACATTTTCAAACATTATAATGCCGCATTGACAATTATTATCATGTCTGCAATTGCTGTTGGAGGCTCAACACTTGGAATGGGTGAAGAGTTTATACCACTTGTGCCAATTTTTTTAATTATCTCCAAAGAAATGGGATTCGACAGAATTTATGGACTTGCCATTGTACTGGTTGCTGCTGATGTTGGATTTGCTGCTGCGACAACAAATCCTTTTACTGTAAACATTGCCCAGGGCATTGCAGAGTTACCACTAAATAGTGAACTCACTTTTAGGTCTGTATTTTTGGTAACGATTCTTATAACGTCAATAATTTATATTTTACAATACGGAAAAAAGATCAAAAAAAATCCGGCTTCTTCAATAATGGCAGGAGACAATTTTGATGTTTCAGACCACCATCTTGAAAAAGTTGAACTTTCCCGCAAGCATATTTACATCCTGATAAGTAGCGTTCTGATTTTCATTTTTATACTATATTCCGTCCAGGCATTTGGCTGGTATTTAAACGAAATGGCTGGTGGGTTTATTTTAATGGGGATGGCTGCTATTATCATCAGTCGCATTAAACTATCAAAAGCTGTGCCTGCTTTTGTAAAAGGAATGGAAGAAATGGTTGTAGCAGCTTTAGTTGTTGGGTTTGCTAAAGGTATAAAGGTTGTTTTAGAAGATGGCCAGATACTTGATACTTTGATTTATTTAGCCGCAAATCTGCTTCAGGGTTTACCGAAAGTAATCGCCGCACAGGGAATGCTCATATTCCAATCAACTCTAAATTTCTTCATCCCATCAGGTTCAGGACAAGCTGCAGTAACAATGCCACTTATGGCACCATTATCCGATATTTTAGGGCTTTCGAGGCAAACAGCTGTGTTTGCTTTTACATGTGGCGATGGTTTCTCAAATACTCTTGTGCCAACCGGTGGTGTATTGATGGCCATGCTTAGCTTGGCAAAAATCCCTTATCAAAAATGGCTTAAATTTATGTTTCCGCTTTTTATTATGTTAATGGTTGTATCAGCAATTTTTCTTGCAATCTCTGTATACATCCATCAATAAAAATAGAGAAATATTAAAATAAAAAAAACTTCCGGGTTAAAAGCCTGGAAGGATATTATAAATCTACTTCATCAATATCATTTTTTGGACTGATTCAAAAAAACCACCGGTTTTGTATGAAACTTGTAAGCTATAAAAATATATACCTGAGGAAAATCTGTTTCCTTCAAAATTTGTTTTATACAAGCCGGGTGATAACTGCTTAGAAACAAGTGTCTTGACCTCACGCCCGATCATATCAAAAACCCGTAAGCTAACAAAACCTGGCTGGGAAATATTAAACTCAATAGTTGTTTGCGGATTAAACGGGTTTGGGTAATTCTGAAAAAGTTGGAATTTATCAGGTTTTTTTGATTGCATCTCCTCTAATCCAACGGCTGTCCCCTGAGGTACAATTTCCTCAACAATATTTACAGATTTATCGGTTGAGTCAATTCCACCTAGAACATAAAGCCCGCCTTCGTATTCTGCAGTAGCCATCCAGTGTCTTTTTGAACTTATTTCAAGACTATCTAAAGCCCATTCATCATTTGTTACACTATAAACAAGGATACTTTTATATGTGGCATAACGTGATCCATCCGGATTACCACCAACACAATAAATCTGGTCATTAATTATGCCCATTGCCGAAGCGCCAACCTGGTATAAGGATTTTGACAAAATTAATCTACCGTCACTGGAAGGATCATATCTGAAAAAAGTCGAATCATTGTAACCAATCACATAAATTTTTTCCTGATATATTATTGAACTTAAATTTAAAGGACCATTTACATCTGCCTTGGTTTTAGTCGTCCATTCATTATTTTGAATTGAATATTCATGAATGTCACCATTTGGCAGAAATAAAAAGATATACCCATTCCAATGCTCTGCCGTAACACCCCATGTTGTTGTGTTTGGACTGTTTGCCAAATATGTCCAGTTTTTTGTATCAAGATTATACTTTCTTAAAAAATGGGGTCCTGAAGGCCAACCGCTTATTAAATAAACTTCATTTCCAACACGAACTGTCTCAACATCCCAAAGGTTCTTATCAGGAATTATATCATCAAGCTCCCAACTTACACCATCGTAAACAAAAACGCTGTCATAAAGAATGGATCCCGACCAATTATTTGAGCCGCCAAAATAATAAATCTTCCCATTGTAAACTTCTGCAGAACCGGCGCCAATTGGGATTGGTAAATTTGGGATCTGTTGTGAAAAAAGAGGAAGGACTATTAAAAACAAATATGTAATAATTATTTTCATGGCAACCTCCAGATTTTGTAACAATGATTTTTATTTTATACTGAGATTTGAAAAGAATTTCACAAACAAAAAAGGGTTGCGCTGTGATGATACACATAATTATGTTTATCTTTCACAATTAAAGGAACAAAATGAAAAAAATTCTATTTTCAATTCTGATATTTTTAACAGGCTGTTATCAGCAAACTGAAATTAATTTAATTTTAACAAATGCAAATGTTATTACCTTAAATCGTAAGAACCCGCAAGCACAAATAGTGGTTATTAAAAACGATAAAATTCATCATGTCGGAAGCATGGCAGATCTTGATAATTATATTGAACCATCAACGAAGATTATTGACCTGCAAGGGAAAACAGTTATTCCTGGATTTATTGATGCACACGCCCATTTTATGAGTTTGGGCAATTCTTTGATAAACATTGATTTAAACCAGATTACTAACTGGGATGAAGCTGTAAAAAAGGTTGAAAGTTCTTTGAAAGACAGCCAAATGGGAGATTGGATTACCGGACGAGGCTGGCATCAGGAAAAATGGGAAAAATCGCCGAAACAGAATGTTGATGGTTATCCGGTTCATAACTCAATTAGTTCATTCTCACCAGATAATCCTGTTCTACTAAAACATGCCAGCGGTCACGCCATTTTTGTAAATGCCAAAGCAATGGAAATTGCCGGAATCGATTCCAAAACAAAGGACCCTGATGGTGGAGAAATAATTAGGGATGCAGATGGAAACCCGACTGGCGTTTTGTTGGAAACTGCAATGGATCTGGTTTATGATCGATACAAAGAATACCAGGAATCATTAAGTCTTGAAGAGCAAAATCGTATAAACCTTGAATATATAAAAGCAGCTACAGAGCATTGCCTGGAAAATGGTGTCACTACATTTCATGATGCCGGCGTTTGGTTTAAAGAGATTGATTTGTTCAAGAAATTGGCAAAAAAGGATGCTTTAGATATTCGATTATGGGTTATGATTTCATCAGAAGAATCCCTTTCTCATAAGCTGCTTAAAAAATATAAAATGATTGGTTTTGGAAACGATCACTTAACAGTTCGGGCTATAAAGCAATATGCTGATGGTGCTTTAGGTTCCCGAGGCGCATGGATGCTGGAACCGTACACTGACATGCCTTCAACAAGCGGGCTGAATGTTACACCACTGGATTCCATAAAAAGAACAGCGCAGCTTGCATTTAAAAATGGTTACCAATTATGTACACATGCTATTGGAGACCGTGGTAATCGTGAAATGCTGGATATCTATCAAAACACATTAAACGGGGATTTATTTCGTCGTTGGCGCATTGAGCATGCACAGCACCTTTCTTTGGACGATATAACCCGTTTTGATTCCATGGGAATTATAGCTTCGATGCAAACAGTTCATTGTACATCGGATGGCCCATGGGTGCCTGTGCGCATAGGCGACAAACGATCTGAACAAGGGGCTTACGTTTGGCAAAAGATACTTCAAAGCGGGGCATACATTGCCAATGGAACTGACAGCCCGGTGGAACGTCTTTCCCCAATTGCAAATTATTATGCGGCCGTTACAAGGCGTTTAAATGATGGAAGCCAGTTTTATCCTAAACAGGTTTTGAGCCGGAAAGATGCTTTAAAATCTTTGACCATCTGGAATGCTTTTGCAGGATTTGAAGAGAATATAAAAGGTTCGATTGAAGTTGGTAAACTTGCAGATTTGGTTGTTTTGTCCCAGAATATTTTGACTGTCCCAAAGGATGAGATTCTAAATACAAAAGTGCTCTACACCATTGTTGGCGGGAATGTGAAGTATGAAACAAAGGACAAATAATTTAATAAAATTTGGCTTTTATTAAACATCCACTTATATTGACACATATAATTATAAGGATCAAATATATGGGCCAGATAACAATTTATATTGAACCAGGTGTTGAAAAAAAAACACGCCAAATGGCAAAAAAGGAAAATGTATCTCTTAGCAAGTGGATTACCAAAGTTATAAGTGAAAAAATTTCTAACGAATGGCCGCCTGATGTGGTAAAACTTGCTGGGGCATGGAAGGATTTTCCCTCGATAGGAGAAATCAGAAATTCAGATTTAGTTGATTCTAAGCGTGAAAACTTATGACTTTTACCCTTGATACAAACACACTCATTTACTTTTTCAAGGGCCTGGGAAATATAGCTGACAATCTTTTATCAAAATCTCCCTCAGAAATTTTAATCCCTTCGATTGTTTTGTTCGAGTTGGAGTTTGGGATAGTCAAATCCTCAAAACCTGAAAAACGAAGAAAGCAATTAAACCAACTATTATCCTCACTAAAAACACTACCTTTTTCCCAAAAAGAAGCAAAACAGGCAGCCATCATTAAAGCAGAGTTAGAATCAAAGGGAACTCCAATTGGACCTATGGATACTCTAATTGCCGCGACTGCAATGGCCAGTAATTCTACTCTTGTTACACATAATACTAAAGAGTTTAGTAGAATAGAAAATCTAAAAATTGAAGATTGGTTTTAATTTATTTTTAGTACAAATAACTGACTTGAAGAGAATATAAAAGACTCGATTGAAGTTGGTAAACTTGCAGATTTGGTTGTTTTGTCCCAGAATATTTTGACAGTCCCAAAGGATGAGATTTTAAATACAAAAGACGCTGATTTATAATCTTTTAAATTTTTCCATTCTTTATGAAAAATAGAACTATAACATTTACTGCAAATATTGAACAGGCCAGTCCAAAAATGGATGCAGCTTATATTAGAATCCCATTTGATGTGAAAGCAGAGTTTGGAAAGCTGTGTGTAAAAGTGAAAGCAACTTTTGACGGAATTGAATATCGTGGCAGCATTGCTACCATGGATAAAAAAATCGGCCCAATTTTTGGATTGAGAAAAGATATCCGTAATCAAATTAATAAAACATTTGGTGATGAAATACTTGTGACAATTGAAGAAGATAAAGAACCACGCGTTGTTATCGTGCCGCAAGAATTACAAATCACCCTCGAAAACAATCCTGAAGTAAAAACACTTTTCGAAAAGCTGGCTTACACCCACCGCAAAGAATATGTAAACTGGATTAATGAAGCCAAAAAAGCTGAAACCCGCGAAAGGCGTATTAAGAAGACCATCGAAATGATTGCCGAAGGGAAAAAATATTCATGAAAACCTATACTAAGATTATCCTCATTTTGGCTGTTACGGCCCTGTTTGATGCGATTATTCCAATTCCTTTTGCTGTTCTGTTTATGTTATACATCACTCTCGAAAAACCAATATGGTTTAAAGAGATCATTGATGAGCTATATTCCACTTAATGACATCCACTAAAAACCTTGCTAACTCAATCCTGCTAAGTACCGTTTATGCATTGCCTGTTTTTTTATCCACTTTATTTTACAACATTGTAAACGTAATCGGTTGGGATGGAAAAGTGAAGAAGCAGAATTAATTGCCAACACAACAGGTTGTGCCAATTGTCTGGAAAGCGTTAAGCTGGCAGTAACAAAATCGCGTTGGCAACCTGTAAAATTACAGGGCGAAAAGATAGAATATTGGATTAGGAAGGCTTACATTTTTGACTAAGGTTTAAAAAGAATCTTAAAGCTATAAATTTTCTCTTCTAAACAATTTATGACCCTCAAATATTGTTAGAATTTCAACTTGATTTTCTGAGACTCTATAAACGATCCTGTATGCCTTTTCAAAAATTTCTCGGATTTCTTTAACTGAAAACTCTGGAACTATTCTTCCTTTTAAAGGAAAGTCTTTTATATCATCACCAAAGGAAATCAATCTATTAATAAATTTCTTCGCTCTTTCAGGATTATCTCTTGCTATAAATTCCTCGATGTCCATCAAGTTTTGAAGGGCTGTCCGTGACCAGATAACTCTCATTGTTATCTCATCTCACTCTGTTTATTACTTCATTTTTAAGTTGGTCGGTTGTAAAAACATCCCCAGATTCTATGTCAGCCAACCCTTGGTTTACAGACTCTATAAATTGCTTTGTATATTTTAGTTTATCAAACTCTTCCGGCGATAGAACAACAGCAGCCGGCTTTCCATTTTGTGTTACTATTATTGGATGCCCACTATCTTTCGCGTTGAGTATCCATTTTGTCATTTTTGATTTAAATTCACCTATTGGAACTATATCTTTTGAAACATCTAACTTCATTTTTCCTCCAAACGATACTGAATTATGTCAGAATATAATATCAAATTATGGTTTCTCAAAATTCGTGTCTAAAATCTTTTCCGATTTTTCCATACTTATCAAACACAACGCCCTCTTCCATTAACAATTGGCGTTGTAAAATATGATGCGCTCCTGCCGTTCGTAAGCTTATTTTTAATTGTGAATTAACTACCCGCCACCATGGAGCTTCCCTCTCCTCAGGCATGGCCGACATGGCATAACCAACCATACGCGCCGTACATTTTGGCAGCATCACGGCAATCTGTCCATAGGACATAACTTTCCCTTCCGGAATTGCCTCAACTATCTTATAAATTTGATCATAAACAGACATGACTGAAAATACATTAACTTACATTTTTTTCAAACAAGGATATTTTAACATATTAAGACTAAAAAAGCTTAAATTTTCTGAATAGCCCTTTTATTGGGTAAAATAATTGCTTAACTTAGCATTTCAAATCCCTACCCCGCATTGATTTAAATATTTTTTTTCCTTCCGCCTGGAATGCGGGCAATTTAACTACGTCCTATTATAATATATTAACAAAGGAGTTTACTATGGGCGCTGGCCTTGATAAAGAAACACTAAATATGATTCTGGATTCGATTAAAGAATTTTCAGCGGCAGAATTAACAGATAATAAGCTTATAGAAATTGATGAAAAAGATGAATTTCCAATTGACATAATTAATCAGATGTGTGGCGAGGGCCTTGGCTTACATTTGTTGTTTATCCCGGAAGAATACGGCGGCCTTGGTGGCGGTGCTTTTGATGATTACCGCGTCTGTGAGCAATTGGCGCGTGTAGACCTTGGAATTTCAACAGGTGTGTTTGCTACATTTTTAGGCAGTGACCCAATCGTGTTTGGCGGAACAGATGACCAGAAGAAAAAATGGCTCTCGAAAATAGCTGAAGACGGATTGTTAATGGCGTATGGTGCAACTGAACCCGCTGCTGGCAGTGATCTTGGTGCTTTAAAAACCATCGCTACTCCTGTTGAGAAAAAAGGGAAAGTTGTTGGCTACAAAATTAACGGAACTAAGCAGTGGATCAGCAATGGCGGTTATGCCGATCTGTATACTATTTTGGCCAAAACGCCCGGTGGCCCAAGCTGGTTTGTTGTTGAAAAAGAGGCCGAAGGATTTGAAAAAGGTAAACCGGAAGACAAACACGGTATCCGGGCCAGTAATACAGCAGCCCTTTCATTAGATGATGTTTATGTAGATGCCGACCGTTTGCTTGGCGATGTTGAAGGCCAGGGTCTTTTCCAGGCGCAGCTTGTTTTTGGCTACACACGCTTAATGGTTGCAGCTTTTGGTCTGGGTGCCGGATGGGCTGCTATTGATCGTGCCATTCCTTACTCCGTTGACCGCATCCAGGGTGGAACACCACTTTCTGAAAAACAAGGTTATACCCACAAATTAATTATCCCGCATATTGTAAAGCTTGAAGCATCGCGTGCATATATTGAAGAAACAGCTGAGCGGATTGATGATGGCGGTGGCAATTTGAATACAGAAGGTGCGATCGCAAAATATATGGCAACCGTTGCAGGTAACGAAGCTGCCGAAGCAAGCATCCAGGCACTCGGTGGATACGGCTATACTAAAGAGTATATGGTTGAAAAATACAAGCGCGATGTCCGGATTACCACAATCTACGAAGGCACTTCAGAAATAATGGAAATGACCATTTGCCGCGACCGTTGGCAATTACATTTAAAAACACGCGGCCAGCACTACCATGATGAAGCTGCTAAAATGGAGCAACTGCACAACACTAATAATAATGTTGGCGCCGCAACTGCTGCATTGGCCCTGCATGCCCTGGCTGTAGTAATGGAACGCGCAAGAGAAAAAAGACTGACCCGCAACCAGCACATTTTATTTAGGCTAGGCGAATTGACTGCCTTCGCCGAAACGGCCGCGAGTTTTGCCAGACGCGCAGACAACCTGGCTTCCGGTAAAATAATTGATAAAGCCGATGCCCGTTTCAAAGCAGATATGCTTTCTGCAATGAGCCGTATATTTGCCCGTGAAGCTGCCTTAAAAGTTTCTGAAGAAGGTTTACGATGGATTGCCGGTGTTGGTGAAATCAGCGATGCAGATATATCCGGATTTGAGAGCGCATTAAATTTATCAGCCATTCATAAGGCACAATCCGGAATGATAACCGATATGGATTATGTTGCTGATGTAATTTATGAAAGAGTCTAACTCATAATCATAATCTTGATCATTCTCATGCTCGCATTTGTTTTTTAATCAGAATATTTTGAGTATGAGAAAGAGTATGATCACGATTAAGAATCAAAAATTAAAAGTTCAGTGGAGATTTAAATGAAAAAGAGTAATCACAAAGCAATCGCTATTGTCGGCTTGGGTGCAATTATGCCGGATGCCGGCGATGCAAAAACCTTTTGGCAAAATATCAAACAAAGCAAATACAGCATTTCCGAGGTTCGTCCGGATCGTTGGGATATAAAAAAATATTTTGACCCCGATCCCAAAGCACCGGACAGAAGCTACACCAAAATTGGTGGCTGGGTTCATGATTTTGACTGGCAGCCTTTGAAATGGAAAATGCCGATTCCGCCAAAAGTTGGCGATCAAATGGATTACACACAAAAATGGGCCATTATGGGCGCACGCGAAGCCTTAATGGATTTTGGTTTTCCGGAGCGAAAACTGAACCATGAGCGCACGGCTGTCATTTTTGGAAATGCCATGAGTGGTGATTTACATCTTTATTCTGCTGCGCGGATTTTATTCCCTGAGATTGAGGAGCAATTGGTAAATGCAAAAACTTTTACCGGGCTTTCTGCTGAACAAAGAAAAAATATTCTCGAAGAACTTCGAACTAACGTGGGCAACCGCTATGCGCCCATAACCGAAGATACAATGCCAGGTGAACTTAGTAATATTGTGGCCGGAAGAATCGCTGCCCTGTATGATTTTAAAGGGCCAAATTACATAGCCGATGCAGCTTGTGCCTCCGCAATGGCTGCTATGAGTGCCGCTATTGAAGGCCTTGAACAAGGTGATTATGACACTGTTTTGACAGGGGGAATTGACGCCAATATGAGTGCCTCTTCCTATATAAAATTTTGTAAGATTGGTGCTCTTTCTGCCACTGGTACACGGCCTTATGATCAGGGTGCCGATGGATTTGTAATGGGTGAAGGTGCGGCTGTTTTCTTATTAAAACGTCTTGCAGATGCAGAGAAGGATGGCGATAAGATTTATGCCGTAATCCGTGGTATTGGAGGCTCCAGCGATGGAAAAGGAAAAGGAATAACAGCACCAAACCCGGCAGGACAAAAATTTGCCATCGAGCGTGGCTGGGAAAATGCAGGTGTTTCTCCATCTACAGCAGGAATGATTGAAGGCCACGGTACATCTACACGTGTTGGCGATGCAGGAGAATTGACTGCACTTAACATGGTTTTTGATCCACTAAACCTTAAACCCGGATCGATCGCCCTCGGTTCTGTAAAGTCAAATATCGGGCATTTAAAGGCAGCAGCCGGATCCGCCGGAGTTTTTAAAATGGCTATGGCGTTGCATGATAAAGTTTTGCCACCAAGCCTGAATTTTCAAAAACCAAATCTGACAATCGATTTTAATAAAACGCCTTTTGCTGTAAACACTCAACTGCGGGATTGGGATTTAAACGGGCATGAGGTTCGACGTGGCGGTGTCTCGGCTTTTGGATTTGGCGGTACGAATTTCCACACAGTTTTGGAGGAATATATTCCAGGAAAAATCACATCCGAAATTGAACGGGAAGAGAAAACAACTGTTGCCGTCGGAAACATTCCATCACAAAAAACAGAAGCCAGAAATCCAATCCAGGGCGCAATGGTAATTGGCGGAGCGACAGATGCTGAAGTTACCAACCGACTTAAATCTGTTCTGATAGATGCTGAAAACGGAAAAACCCCAAAAATATCGGCACCACAACAATCCGATCTTGATGCAGATGTTCGTCTTGCCATCGATTATAAAGACGCGGCAGAGCTGGCAGATAAATCAGCACGTGCATTAAAGGCTTTTGAATCAGGACAGGAGAGGCGTTGGAAAGCACTGCAAGGTAAAGGGATTTTCCTGGGTAAGGGTCCAAAACCAAAGGTTGCTTTTATTTATCCGGGACAAGGTTCTCAGTATGTAAATATGCTTAAATCTTTAAACGATACGGAAAAAATTGTTGCCAATACTTTTCGCGAGTCGGATGCAACGATGACCCCGCTTTTAGGCAAACCGTTAACAGATTATATTTTTGTAAATGACAATGATGAAGCGATAAAAAAAGCAGAAGAAGACCTTAAACAAACGGAGATTACCCAACCCGCCGTATTAACATCAGATATTGCCCTTACCAGAATGCTGGACTCTTTTGGGATGAAACCGGATATGGTTATGGGGCACAGCCTTGGCGAATATGGTGCATTGGTAGCCTCCGGTATTCTTGATTTTGGTCATGCGCTAAAAGCTGTAAGTGCACGTGGTACTGAAATGTCAAAAATATCAGTTGATGATAACGGACTTATGGCGGCGATTCTTGGCCCATTGGATGAAATTAGAAATGTTGTAGAAAAAATTGATGGCTACGTGGTCATCGCCAATATCAACAGCAATAAACAGGCTGTTATCGGTGGTGAAACCAAAGCGGTTAATGCTGCTGTAAAAGCTTTTCAGGAAAAAGGGATTAATGCACAACTTATTCCGGTAAGCCATGCTTTCCATACAAAAATTATTGCATCTGCCAGCGGGCCATTGGGCCGTGTACTTGCAGGTATGGATATGCAGCCACCAAAAGTTCCGATTATTTCTAATGTAACCGGTGAGTTTTATCCACAAGGTGGCAAGGAAATTGTCCCCGATATTATTGATCTTTTGTCAAGACAAGTCGCCTCTCCGGTTCAATTTGTAAAGGGGTTAAAAACATTACATAACGATGGTGCCCGTGTTTTCGTTGAAGTCGGCCCCAAGCGCGCACTTACCGGATTTGCAGAAGATGTTCTGGGCGGTAAAGATGGCGATATACTTTCGCTTTCAACAAACCATCCAAAAAATGGAGATATTGTAAGCCTTAACCGCGCACTTTGCGGATTGTATTCTTGCGGGCATGGCGTTGGATTGCCAGAAGAAAAACAAGATGTGCAACCAATCCAAAACCAGCATACAATTTCTCAACCGGCACAACCCGTTGCTGCTTTTCAACAACCAGCGGCGCAAGCCAAACCAAACCCGGCACAAACCCCTCCCGAGAAGGGAAATAATTTAAATAATCCAGGAATAAATGTTCCTTTAAGTGGCGATCGTTATCAACAATTAGGACACCTTTTTGCAGAGTTTATGGAAAAAGGTATGTCCATTTATGGTGGCGAACAACCTGCTGCTACAGTAGAAAACGTTTGTATTACCGGAGCCGCGCTCGGTTTACCTGGTACTGAACGGGTTTTTGATGATTCCAATATTGAACGCCTTTTAAACGGCGAACAATTTATAAAACCAATCTCAAATAAATTGCGACAAGAAATTGCAGATAAAAATATTACACGCCTCGTAAAAACCGGCGGCGGTGGTCCACGTTTCGAAACCATTGATGATCCGGCCGATGTGATTAAGCTTGCCGCAAAACCAAATATTATTGATTTGGTGGATGATTTTGGGTTTCCTGAAGAGCGGATGCAGGCTTTAGATGAAGTAACCGTTTTGGCAATCGGGGCTGGACTTGATGCAATGAGGGACGCGGGAATTCCGCTAAAAATGAAATACAAAAATACAACCACAGGAACAAAACTCCCGGACAGATGGCTTTTACCGGAACACATGCGTGATGAAACAGGTGTGATTTTCGCTTCTGCGTTTCCGGGATACGATTCATTTGCCGATGAGATGAAACGTTTTTATAAATACCGCCAACGCACAAAAATGATTGCGGAACTAAAAAGTTTGCGTGATAAACTGGCCGGTACCAATGGAAATGGAACAATAGAAGAAATTGATTTACGTATCCAGGAATTTGAAGACAAGGTTCATAATGAGCCTTATAATTTTGATCGCCGTTTCTTATTTAAAGTTTTATCAATGGGTCATTCACAGTTTGCAGAATATATCGGAGCCCGCGGACCAAATACACAAGTTAACTCAGCATGTGCAAGTACAACCTTGGCCATCACAACTGCCACAGATTGGATCCAGGCAGGACGTTGTAAAAGGGTTATTGTAATTTCTGCCGATGATATCACGACAGATTCATTATTGGGCTGGTTTGGAGCCGGATTTTTGGCAACAGGTGCTGCAGCAACAGATGCTGTCGTTGAAAACGCTGCAATCCCATTTGACCGTCGTCGTCATGGCATGATAATCGGGATGGGTGGTGCTGCTCTTGTTCTTGAAGCACAATCTGCCGTTAACCAGCGAGGAATGCAGCCGATAGCTGACGTTCTGTCCACTACAATTGCGAACAGTGCTTTCCATGGTACGCGCCTGGATGTTGACCATATTAAAGGAATAATGGAAGGTTTGATAAATCAGGCTGAAAAAAAATGGGGTGTCGACCGCTTTCAGATTGCACCTCAAACTGTTTTTGTTTCCCACGAAACTTATACGCCGGCCCGTGGTGGAAGTGCAGCCGCTGAAGTTAATGCCCTGCGCCATGTTTTTGGACCAACAGCAGACCAGATTGTAATTGCAAACACAAAAGGTTTAACCGGCCATGCTATGGGTACCGGCATTGAAGATGTTTTAGCCATAAAAGCAATTGAAACAGGTATTGTACCTCCAATTGCCAATTTCAAAGAAGTAGATCCCGAGCTTGGCCAACTTAATCTATCCAAAGGCGGAAAATATCCTGTGCATTATGCGCTTAGACTTGCGGCAGGATTTGGTTCACAAATAAGCATGAGCCTTACTCGATGGAGACCGACTCCTGATGGACAACAAAGACCGCCACATGAGTTGGGTTACACGTATCGAATTACTGACCATAATATTTGGAATAACTGGATGGCCCAAATAAGTGAAAGTGCTCATCCTGAATTGGAAGTTGTAAAACGGACTTTGCGTGTAAAAGACAATGGCGCAGGGGCAATGCCGATACCTGAAGCAGCAGTTGCTACACCGCTGCCAAAAGTAGAACCCGCACCATTACAGGTTCCTGATGTGCAGCCTGTGAGTCCTCAAAAAGATGAGCCACAACAAGAAGATGCTGTCCAAAAGAAAGTCCTGCAACTGATAGCTGAGAAAACAGGTTATCCACCGGATATGCTTGATCCCGATTTAGACCTTGAAGCTGATCTTGGGATTGATACAGTCAAGCAAGCCGAGATGTTTGCTTCCGTGCGTGAAGAATACAACATTGAGCGTGATGATTCTGTCCAGCTGCGTGATTATAGTACACTGGCCTCGGTGATTCAATTTGTATATGATAAACGTCCGGAATTAAAACAAGAAACTGTTATTTCGGGTGTACCTGCCGTGGAACAAGAGCAAACAACTGCAACTCAGCAGCCTACAGACCAATCCGGAAATGCCGTTCAGGAAAAAGTTTTGCAATTGATTGCTGAGAAAACCGGTTATCCACCGGACATGCTTGATCTTGATCTTGATTTGGAAGCCGATTTAGGAATTGATACAGTAAAGCAGGCAGAGATGTTTGCCTCCGTGCGTGAAGAATATAATATTGAACGTGATGATTCCGTTCAATTGCGCGATTACAGCACCCTGGCCTCGGTGATTCAATTTGTTTTTGATAAGCGGCCTGAATTAAAACAATCGGAAGCAGCGATTTCAGCTCCCTCACCTGTAGCTGCACCTGTTACGGCACCAGTAACACAAGCCGTGTCTTCGGGAACAAACGCGGTCCAGGAACGTGTTCTGGATTTAATTTCCGAGAAAACAGGCTATCCAAAAGATATGCTCGATCTTGACCTTGACCTTGAAGCCGATCTGGGAATTGATACAGTAAAGCAGGCCGAAATGTTTGCATCTGTTCGTGAAGAATACAGCATCGAACGTCAGGAAGATATGCAGTTGAGAGAGTACAATACTCTCAATGCGGTTATCCAGTTTGTTTATGATTTTAGACCTGATTTAAAACAAGAAACTTCGGCTCCCGCCCCGGTTGAAACTCCTGTGCAAGCAGAACCTGTACCTGAAACCCAATCTGCAAATGGCGATGCCGTTCAGGAAAAAGTACTCGATCTGATTTCTGAGAAAACAGGTTATCCCAAAGATATGCTTGATTTGGATTTGGACCTTGAAGCCGATCTGGGAATTGATACAGTAAAGCAGGCCGAAATGTTTGCATCTGTTCGTGAAGAATACAGCATCGAACGTCAGGAAGATATGCAGTTGAGAGAGTACAATACTCTCAATGCAGTTATTCAATTTGTTTACGATTTCCGGCCAGATTTGAAAAGTGGTGGAGCAGCTATACAAAAAACAGAAAATGTTGAGACAAAAGAAGAAAAAACAACAGCTTCTACAGCTCCCGCAATAGCCGGCAGCTTAGACGCAGCCAACCAGATTCCACGCCGTATGCCGGTTCCTGTTTTGCGTCCGGCAATCGAGCTCTGCAAAGAATCTGCTATAAAACTGAATAAAGGCAGCCGTGTTATTGTTATGCCTGATAATGGTGGTGTTGCAAAATCACTTCTGTCAAAACTTAAAAAACTTGGTGTAGAATCTTTATTAATTGAAGGCACACCGACAGCAGACGAGCTGATCAACCAGATTGAGAAATGGCAAAAAGAAGGCGATATTAAAGGTGTTTATTGGCTTTCTGCTTTGGACCATGCCGGTGAAATTAAAGACATGGATATCGAGGCCTGGCACCGGGCAATTAATATCCGCGTAAAACTTCTTTACACCACAATGCGCACCCTGTTCGATCAAATCGCTGGCAAAGAAACATTCCTGGTATCTGCAACACGTCTTGGCGGCCAGCATGGTTATGATGATGCCGGTGCATATGCCCCGCTTGGTGGTGCTGTTAGTGGATTTACAAAATCTTTTAAACGTGAAAAGCCTGATGCACATGTAAAAGTGGTTGATTTTGAAAAAGGCCGTAAAACAAGCATTTATGCAGATCAGATTATCGCAGAGACATTATTCGATCCAGGTGCAGTTGAAATTGGTTATAAGAACAATCAGCGTTGGACAGTTGGTTTACAGGAAAAAATTGTTGAAGATCCGAATGGAGGAATGGAGCTAAATAAAAAATCCGTTTTTGTGGTTACAGGAGCTGCCGGAAGCATTACATCAGCGATTACTGCTGATCTTGCTCAAGCATCGGGCGGGATTTTTTATCTGCTAGACCTTGCACCAAAACCTGATCCAACAAACCCTGATATCATCAAGTTTAACAACGACAAAGAAGGATTAAAACGGGATATTTTCCAACGCTTAAAAGAGAGTGGTCAACGTGCTACTCCTGCTATGGTTGATAAAGAATTAGCAGGGCTGGAAAGAAGCAACTCTGCCCTTTCTGCAATACAGGCTGTTGAAAATGCCGGCGGAAAAGCATTTTATTATAGCCTCAACCTGATGGATAATGAAGCTGTTGCAAAAGTGATTCAGGAAGTGGAGAAAACGTATGGCAGGATTGATGTGCTTCTCCATGCAGGTGGGCTGGAAATAAGCCGCTCATTAGCCGATAAAGAAGCAAAAGAGTATGACTTGGTTTTTGATGTAAAAAGTGATGGCTGGTTTAATTTACTATCTGCAATTGGTGAGATGCCTCTTTCTGCTGCAATAGTTTTCAGCTCCATTGCCGGACGTTTTGGAAATGCCGGGCAAACCGACTACAGTGCAGCCAACGATCTGCTTTGTAAAAGTATATCCAGTTTCCGCAGTACAAAACCGGAAACACGCGGAATTGCATTTGACTGGACAGCCTGGGGTGGAATTGGCATGGCCGTTCGCGGATCTATTCCCACAATAATGAAAGCGGCCGGAATTGATATGCTGCCTCCGGAAGCCGGCATCCCAATGATTCGTAGGGAGCTTACATCCGGTAACAATCGCGGTGAGTTTTTAGTTGCCCAAAGCCTCGGGATAATGATGCAGGAATTTGACGAAAGCGGTGGACTTGATCTTGCTAAAGCACAAAAACCTGCATTAAATGGAATCATGACCGGCAAGGTGAGCGGACTAGGGCTTTATTCCGGGCTGGAAATTGAGACATCATTTAATCCCAAAGAACAGCCATTCCTTTTTGATCACCAGATAAACGGTACGCCTGTTCTGCCTGGTGTAATGGGTATTGAGGCTATGACGGAAGCAGCAAAATATCTCTTTCCGGACTGGCATGTTACATCGGTTGAGAATGTTAGTTTTATGTCTCCATTTAAGTTCTATAAAAACGAAGAGCGAACCGTAAAAGTGAACGCTCAGTTAACGATGCAAGGAAATAAAATCATTGCCGATTGCAGCTTATCGGGTTCACGAAAGTTACATGGTCAGGATGCTGAACAAATTACAAAACATTTTTCAGCCAGAATTATTTTGGACAAAACAGCAAACAAATCACAAAAAATAAAAGCTCCTGCAAAAGCTGGCAAAAAGAAGGTAATTGCAGAAGATATTTATAAGCTTTATTTTCACGGTCCGGCTTACCAGGTTATTGAGCAAAGTTGGTTAACCAAAGATAATATAGTAGGGTCATTTAAATCCATGCTACCTGCAAACCATTCTCCTAAGCAAAAAGTTTCTATAGCCATGCCAAGGCTTATTGAACTTTGTTTCCAGACAGCAGGAATTTTTGAAATGGGTAAACAGGAGCGAATGGGGCTTCCTTACCAAATAAAACAGCTTAACTTTTATGCGCCTATCGGGGAGAATAAAAAGAAATTAAATGCGGTTATAAATGAAGGAGAAAATGGAAATTTTGATGCAAAAGTAGTTGACTCTTCCGGAACTGTTTATCTTTCATTGGAAGGTTACAGGACAATGCAAATGCCGGATGCAATAGATGCGGATTTGTTGAAACCACTAAAAGAAATAATGTAAAGATTGTACTATAATTGTTAAAAAATTGTCATCCACCGACTGGTCAGTATTTATAACCTGTATGTTTTAAAAGGGAATCCAAAACACAAATAAGTTTCCTATATAAGCACGCAGGTTGAGATGTCGGCTTGCCCCTGAGTTACAAAAAGTAGTAGGATTTTAAATAAAAAAAGCCCGCACATGCCGGGAAGAATTGTGCAGGCTTGGGGTCTTTCGAGGTTTTTTATCTTAGAATGCTAAGCTTAAATATGCATCATCTACAATCTTTGTAACTTTCTCTTTGTCATCATTGTCGTATGCAAAAACGATTGATTCAATTGTGGATTTAATTATCTCATTTTTTTCAAATTTGTAAATCCTTTTAAGAAAATCAATGGCCCAATCATTTTTCATTTTGTATAAAGTTATTAAGGAAAGCCTGCGGATATTTAGATTATTATTATTTCTAAACTCACGCATAACATCATAAACAGCATTTCGGTTATCAATGCTCAAGTTTTCACTATGTTTGATAATTAGTTGCATTGCGGATAACTTTACACCCATATTTTCGGATTTTAACGAAGATTTAAGATTATCGCTGAACAGGTCCCAATCTACTTGGTCATTATTTGGTACCGCAAAAGCAAATGATGAAAGCAAACTTACTATTAAAAAGGTAACTAAAAATTTTCTCATAACAACTCCTTGTTTTAAGGCTTGTTTAAATTTGTTTTGAGGTTCTTTACGCGAGTTGTTATTCTAATGTTACATTTTATTTTAAAAAAAATTTGCTTTTTATGATTTTATCATTTTTGATTGTAAACATTACAATGCAAAGAGGTCTGGTTTAATGAAGTTAGAAATTCGTACTGCAATAAAAGAGGATTGTCCTTTAGTATTAGATTTTATAAGGGATTTAGCAAAATATGAAAATCTTGAACATGAAGTAATTGCCGATGTTACAAAACTGGAGAGAACTCTTTTTTCAAAAAATGCATTTGCTGAAGTTTTTTTGGGATATGAAAATGATAAACCTGTTTGTTTTGCCCTGATTTTTAAAAACTATTCAACTTTTTTAGCAAAACCCGGAATCTATTTAGAAGATTTATTTGTAAAAGAAGAATCTCGAGGAAAAGGTTATGGCAAACAAATGCTAGCATTTTTAGCCAAACTCGCTGTTGAAAGAGATTGTGGAAGACTGGAATGGTCGGTACTCGACTGGAACAAACCAGCTATTAATTTTTATGAAAGCCTGGGAGCAATTGCTATGAAAGAGTGGTTTGGTTTTCGGATGACAGAGACTGCATTAAATAAACTGGCAGATAGTATCGATGAGAAATAATTTTCAATTTCAACTTAGCCCAATATTCTTAATACTTGTTGGAACCTGCCTTTTTTCAGCAACTCAGCTATCAGATAATTCAGAAAATATTGGTATCTGGACTTTTATTTTTGTAATCAGTGGCTGGATAATTTCTTTGAGCCTGCATGAATTTGGCCACGCCTATACAGCATTTCGTTTTGGAGATAAAAGTGTTGAAGAAAAAGGCTACCTTACTTTAAATCCGCTAAAATACACAAACCTGTTAATGAGCATAATCATGCCTGTGGTATTTTTAATGATGGGTGGAATTGGTTTTCCCGGTGGTGCAGTTTATATAAATATGGCAGCAATAAAAACAAACAAAGAAAAAAGCTTAGTATCGGCAGCAGGCCCGATTGCAACTTTACTTTTTGCAATAATTTTAATATTTCCATTCTTCTTTGGCATGGCCGATGCGAGTTATAACCGACCATTTTGGGCTGCCCTTTCACTTTTGGCCCTTTTGCAAATCAGTGCCCTGTTTTTAAACTTACTTCCCATACCGGGCTTGGATGGATTTGGTATTTTTGAACATTTTCTAAATAAAAATTTGAGATTAAAACTGCACAAGCTTTCAGGATTATTTTTCCTGGCAATATTTTTCCTTCTCTTCAATGATACTCCGGTAAGTGAAATCTTTTGGGTATCAATTGCTCAAACAGCAAAATTTTTAGGGATTGATTTTTCCCTGGTTCGCGAAGGGTACCAAATATTTACATTTTGGAATTGAGTAAGGCCTTCGAGCTAAAATCTATATATTTTTAATTCTTCACAAAACTACTTTTCTTTGCCATTAATTTTTCAATGGCATCAATTTCCCGGGGAGCTTCTTTAGACAAATTTCGGTAACCATCTTTTGTTACAAGAATATCATCTTCAATTCTGACACCAATATTTTTGTATTTTTCAAAAGCTGGTTTAACAGATTCAATAAAAGCATCAATTTCTTCTGCAGAAACTCTTCCGCGAAACATGGTCTTAATATTTTCCAATGCTTTTGGTGCAACATATATCCCTGGCTCTACTGTAAAAACCATTCCCTCTTCTAATATACGTCCCTTTTTACTTCTCTCCGAATAGCCACCGGCATCATGTGTATCCAATCCAAGCCAATGGCTTACACCATGCATAAACCAAACTCTGGTTTGCCAACGACTGTTTTTATCTGTAATTAATCCTAATTCTAATAATCCATCTTGAATAACACGTGCACTTGTTTCATGGACTTCACCAATTCCAATTCCTGGTTTCGTCTTTTCAATTCCTGCATTTTGCGCATCCAATACTATTTGGTAAATATCCGCTTGCTCTTTCGAGAATTTGCCATTTACCGGAATTGTACGAGTCACGTCGGCAGAGTACATCCCAAACTCCGCGCCAATATCCATCACCACAACATCACCATTTTTCATTTTATAATCATTGTCTTGATAATGTAAAATGGTCGAGTTTACACCAGAACCTACAATAGACGGAAATCCAACTCTCGGGCTACCATTTTTTAAATAGACATAATTAATCAACGCATCAATTTCGTACTCAAATAATCCGGCTTTTGTAGCTTGCATCGCTTCTTTTTGTGCTTCTACCGTTATGTCAATTGATTTTTGTAACTGTTCAACTTCCCAGGTACTTTTAATTAAACGCAATTCACCAATGTGTTTTCTAACATCTTCAGTTTTTTTAGGATACATGCCCCAGGAAGATTTAAGTACCCCTAAAACAGTTTCTATTAATTCCAAATCATCAAAAGGGAAATAAACTTTCTCTTTCCCACGTAGCAAGGTTTTTAATTTTTCTTCAAACAGATCCTTTGAATACGCCGTATCAGCCTTAAAAATATTCATGGCTCCATGCACTCCATAAGATTCTCCTACCCAAATCGCCATTCTAGGATCATTTGGTTTCACAAAAAGAATAAAATTTTTCGCATCACCTGGCATAATTATCATTGTGGCATCCGGTTCATCAAAGGCGCTCAAATAATAAAAATCGCTTTTTTGGCGAAATTTATATTCAACATCATTATTTCTTGGTTGTAAAGTGGCACCTCGCAAAATTATAACCCCATCATCTAATTTTTGCATCAAAGCCTCTCGCCGCGAAGCAAATTCTTCTGTATTTACTTGTGACAAAAGGAATGTGCTCATTAGTAATATTAAAACTATTGCCCAAATTTGTATGCGGCCCATAATGTTCTCCTAAAAATTAAATAATCTGAAAATAATTTTTTGTTATGGAAAAAAACTATAATTTAAATGAAATATTTGAAGAGCGTTGCAAAAAAGAGAATCTATAAAAGAAACAAGTATTCCCCAAATTGAGTTCTGCCCCATCCAAAAAACAATGAGGTATAATGATCCAAAAAAAATCGATTGCTTTGTCTAGCTGGGATATCGTTTTTCCAAATGATGCCAATCCGTTGGGTACAATGTTTGGAGGAAAATTAATGGCCATCATGGATGAGATGGCGGGTATTGCCGCTGCACGCTTTTGTAACCGGCCATCGGTAACCGCTTCAACAGAAGCTTTTATTTTTAAAAATCCTGTAACAGTAGGCGATAGAATTGAAACAACCGCGCGGGTTGTTTGGGTTGGAAAAACATCTTTAGTAGTTAAAGTAGAGGTGTTTTCAGAAAATCCTGTAAAAAACAAGGAAAGAAGATCATGCACAACCGGCCACTTTAATATGGTCGCCGTAGATGACAATGGAATTCCTACAAAGGTTCCACAATTAATTGTAGAATCCGATATGGAAAAACAAGACTACGAAGTAGCAGAAATTGTAAAGAGGCAGGCATTAATTCGAAAAAAGGAAGTATTAAAACGAAAAGGAATACTTCGGTAAAACCTGTTACTATAAAGAATACCTTTGCTGACGCATCATTTTTCTGATCTTTTTAACAGCTTCTTTTTGTTTTCTTTTTTTCTTTTCAGAAGGTTTCTCATAAAAACTACGTTTTTTCATCTCTTTGTAAAAACCTTCTTTTTGCATAATTCTTTTTAAGGTTCTTAACGCACGGTCAACATTGTTATTGTGTACTTTAATCTTCATAAATCATTGTTCCTGGTTTGTTGTTTTATTTAAAGAGCATGGAATATACAAAACTTCAATGCATGTTAAAAATAATTTTTATCTTTTATTAAAAAAAATATACATTTTATCTTCTTTTACAGGGATAAAATATTTAACTAGTTAATATTTATTTAGGTTGAAAACACTCTATGTTACTAAACTCCGAAAAATTTCATAAAAATCTTGAGCAACTTTTACAAAAGTTCAGATTGTTATGGCCGCTAAATTCTATATATGTATTTACTTTTAAAAATAAACTATTCAATGTTTGCTATGTTGATGAAAAAGGTGCCGTTGTTTACAAAGAACCGCCCAATGTTGAAAAACCAGAAAACTCATTTCTAATATTTGATATAGGTAAGAATGGTTCAAACACGGTTACTGAAACTATTAGTGATTTTGGTCTTAATACCCTCTTTTGTGAACAAACAGCAGCAAAAGAGCCTTTACTTATTGGATTGGTTTTCCCAGGTGCTTCAGAAAAAGAAAACGAAGTAAGCCTGATCTGTCATTCAATTCTATCTTTATATAACCAAAATTTCTTTGATGAAAAACTTCAGAAAAGTACAGAACGCTCAAAACAGGTTATGTCTGAAGTAAGTGTAATGCATGAGATTAGCCGTGCTTTTGAAGGATCAAATAGTCTTGACAACCTGCTTCATTACATTGTCGAAAAATCCAAATTTCTTATGCGTACTGAATCCGCTTCATTGATGTTGCATGTGGCTGAAACGGATGAGTTAGAGTTCAAGGTTGTTTTAGGACCGAAATCTGAAGAAGTGAAACCCTTTCGTCTTCCTGTAGGAAAAGGTATTTCAGGATGGGTTGCTCATAACCGTAAGCCTATCCTTATACCCGATGCTTATAAAGATGAACGCTTTGATCCAACTTTCGACAAACGAAGTGGCTACAGGACACGCAGTATATTATGTGTTCCTATGGTTCATAAGAATAAAATGGTTGGTGTAATGACCGTTTTAAACAGATTAGATAATCAACCCTTTTCTGAAGATGACAAGAACTTAATGCTTACTTTTGCTTCACAAGCGGCACTGGCAATTGAAAATGCCCGTTTATTAATTTCTGCGTTGGAAAAAGAACGCCTGGATAAAGAACTTCAGGTAGCATCTGAAATCCAAAATTTATTATTACCACAAGAAATACCGCAGATACCCGGTTTGGATATTAGTGCAACATATCTTCCTTGCAAAGAAGTAAGTGGTGATTTTTATGATATAATTAAACTGGATGAACACCGCTCAGCATTTATTGTGGCCGATGTAGCTGGCAAAGGCATCCCTGCAGCTATGCTGGTTTCTACAATGCAAGCAACTTTAAGCGCCTATCTGGAAGGAAGCCTTGATCTAATTTCAATTGTAGACAAATTAAATCTTAGTATTATAAAAAAATCTACTGAAGACCGCTTTATCACTTTTTTTATCTGTATATATGATTCCCGTTTCTCTACTATTACATATTTAAATGCCGGGCACAATCCACCTATTTTAGTGCGCAATAATAAGCTGATACACTTAAGGACTGGCGGGCTTTTCTTAGGATATACACCCTGGCAATATGAAAGTGAGACCATAGAACTAAAAGAAAACGATATATTGACACTTTATACAGATGGCCTTGTTGAAGCTATGAATGAGGCGCATGAAGAGTATAGTGATGAGCGGCTGGAACAAGTAATTCTTAATAATCAGAACAATCCCACACATTTAATCCTAAAGAATATTGAAAGCGATGTAAATAAACATATTAAACAGACTAAGCTAGACGATGATTTTACTTTGGCAGTCATCAAAAAAATCCCTCAGGATTGACTTCACAATAGAAATGACCTTTTATAGTTTTTAAAAATCTGCGAATACTTATTTACCATTACGAATATTCAATTAACAACTATATCTTTGTTTCCGAATAAAAACATATTACAAAAATAAAAATTGGAATTATGGCATTTCAGGAAAACAAAGTTTTTTCTGGTGAGGACTCCTTGACTGTTCTTGACCAGAAAGAAACAGAATTTGATTATAAATCAATCTTAGATACAATTGCAGACGGCCTGGTTATTACAGATGAATTTGGCACTATTGAATCTGTAAATAAATTAATTGAAGATATATTTGGTTATTCTGAAAATGAAATTCTTGAAAATAATATTAATGTTTTGGTTCCAATTCTTTTCATTAACGGACAACCAACTTTTACAAAGAAGACCGAATCTTTAGGGGTAAGACAGGATAACAATTCCTTTCCAATTAAATTTTCTGTTTCCAATTTGCATCAAAACGGCAAGCTTTTTTATAGCATCATCATTCAAGACATTAGTAAACAAAAATCATATGAACAGCAGCTTCAACTTGCGGCAAGTGCATTCCAAACAAATGAAGCCATTCTAATTACAGACAAAAATGGGCAAATAATCAAGGTTAACGATGCCTTTTCTAAAATTACAGGTTATCTATTTGAAGAAATTGAAGGGAAAACCCCGGCGGTCCTAAGTTCAGGTATCCATGATTCTGATTTTTACAAATCATTTTGGAATAAGCTAGTTTCAGATGGCAATTGGGAAGGTGAAATTTGGAATAAGAAAAAAAGTGGCGAAATTTATCCCCAGCACGCAAGCATAAGCGCTGTTAAAAATGAGGAAAACAAAACAACTCATTATGTTGCCATTTTTTCAGATCTTTCTGAAATAAAACGCCAGGAAGAGAATTTAAAAAGAAAGTCTGCAGAAGAAAAGGCATTAAGTTCCCTGCTTCGGTTGGCGCTAAAACCATCAAACACAAAAGTGTATTTACAAAAATCACTTGTCAAAGTATTATCTTCAATTCCTTGGCTTAAGCTTTCTAAAAAAGGGGCAATCTTCTTAGTAAACTTTGATCATGAAGGAGATGGTGAATTAGAAATGATTGCCCATTATAAACTTGGAGCTAATTTAAGAAAAAAATGTAATAGGGTAAATTTTGGCTCGTGTTTATGTGGAATAGCAGCGAAAAAAAAGAAAATACAATTTGCCTCTTGTATTGATAAGCGGCATACCACTACTTATGACGGGATTAAAGAGCACGGACATTATAATATTCCAATAATTGTTGAAGATGATGTAATAGGTGTTATTGTTTTCTACTTACAACACAACCACAAAGCCATGCCGCACGAAAAGCAATTCTTAAAACAAATTGCTAATGTTTTGGGTATCGGTATTTCACGTAGATATGCTGAAGAAAACTTGACAGAAGCTTTGATTAATGCGCAAATGGCACGAAACGAAATACAGGTTATTGCCGCGGAGGCTGAGCAAATGCGGGTTAAGGCTGAAATGGCAACAATAGCAAAAAGTCAGTTCCTAGCATCGATGAGCCATGAAATCCGTACTCCTATGAATGGTATTTTGGGTATGACAGATCTTCTTTTAAATACCAATCTTGATCAGGAACAGCAGGAATATGCCCAGTCGGTTAAATACTCCGGTGATACCCTTTTAACATTAATTAATGACATCCTGGATTTCTCAAAAATAGAAGCGGGTAAAATAGAATTGGAATCTATTGATTTTGAGCTACGGGATATTATGGACGGCATTAACGACATACTTGCGGTAAAAGCTAATGAAAAAAACTTGAATTTTAGCTGCCTTATGGATCCGGCTATAAGAAGTGAAATAAAAAGCGATCCAGGACGGCTTCGTCAAATAATAGTTAACCTGGCCGGCAACGCAATAAAGTTTACTGAAAAAGGTAGTGTAGAAATTTGTGGAAAACTGGAGTCTGAATCTGATACGAAATTGAAAATTAAATTTAGTGTCAAAGATTCTGGAATTGGTATTCCAAAAAGTGCCCAATCTAAACTATTTAAAGAGTTTACCCAAGTGGATTCTACCACAACACGCAAATATGGTGGAACAGGATTGGGGCTTGCCATATCTAAAAAGTTTGTCCAGCTGTTAGGCGGCTCAATAGGTGTTGAAAGTGAAGAAGGAAATGGCTCGACATTCTGGTTTACCATTGAAGTTGACAAAACAAATCATAAAAAAAATCAGTTTCAGATTGACTTACGGGGCAAAAAAGCCTTATTAAATTCTGATGCTGAAGCGACAACTTTATATCTGAAAAAACAATTGGAATCCTGGGGAGCTTTGGTTACCGAAACAGATTTTTCGAAAGTGTATCAGCATTTAAGCATAAACTCATATGATTTTATATTTGCTAAAACAAATGACCCAGATATTAGTTTGGATGAATTTTCTTTATATTTAAAACACAACAAAGCTCATAAAAAATGTAACATGCTTTTATTAACGCCTTTATATGCTAAAGAAAAATTAGAAGATTTTAAAAATGAATTTACTTCGCACTTAACATTGCCTTTAAAGCATAAACAGCTTTTCAATTGTTTTTCTGCACTTGTTAAAGATACAACGAAATTAAATGAAAATAAGAAACAGGATATTAGAAATAGTTATTCGCAAGAGAACAAAAAACAGACAAAAATCCTGCTTGCAGAGGATAATAAAATCAACCAAAAAGTTGCCTTAAAAATGCTGGAAAAAATAGGCTATGATGCCGATTGTGTTGAAAATGGTGCAGATGCTGTTAAGGCAATTAAAACTAAAACTTATGATATTATTTTGATGGATTGCCAAATGCCGTTAATGGATGGTTTTGAAGCTACTGTGGCAATTAGAAACCTGGAAATGGAAGGCAATCCAAAAACAAATATAATTGCAATGACCGCATTTGCTATGAAGGGCGATCGTGAAAAATGCATAAATTCTGGAATGGATGACTACCTGAGCAAACCCATCGATAGAAATGCCCTTAAAAATATGATTGAAAGCTGGTCCCCTAAATAAATACCCTGCCGAAGCTACCGGGAAACAGAATACATTGGAAAATGGTGTTCAATTTGTTAATTTTATTAAATCTTAACAAAAGAATTTTTTAATGGACAAACCCATAAACGATTGTGCTTTATTTAAAAGCGCTTTTAAATATTCACCAGACGCTATAATTCTTACAGACTTGGATGGATATATTACCGATGTAAATCAGGCCTTTGTTGATTTATATGGTTGGCAAAAAACAGAAATACTTGGAAAGAATACAAGTATTGTTCGGTCTGAAAAAACAGATGATGCCTTTATCAGGGATATGTGGAAATCGATAAATGAAAGTGGCCGATGGCAAGGTGAAATTACCAATAAAAATAAAGATGGAAAGCTGATCCCTATTTTATTGACGATAACGCAAATTATAAGAGACGGGCAAAAAATTGGTTACATGGGTCTTGATATTGATATGACCAACCAGCTAAAAATGCAAGAACGCATCGCCCAATCACAAAGACTTGCCACCATTGGCAAAATGGCATCAAAAATTGCTCATGAAATCCGCAATCCTCTTTCCTCAATAAGCCTCAATGCAGAGTTACTGGAAGACGAGATGACTTCCGACACGTTAGACAAGGATGAAGCAAAACTTTTACTAAAATCCATAATGAGTGAAGTAGACCGGTTAGCCAAACTTACAAACGAGTATTTGCAATTTTCACGTTTGCCCCGCTTGCAAAGTAGTGAACATGATATTTGTAGTTTAATCAATAACTTGGTTTTACTTATTGAGAATGAAATAAAAGCCACCAAAATTGAAATGAATATTCAGCTTCCGGATAAGCCCGTTATTCTAAATATGGATAAAGATCAGATTCATCGCATGCTTTTAAATCTTATCCGTAACAGCATTGAAGCCTTGCCAAACGGAGGTTTAATAAGCGTAGGAGTTGTTCAAAAAAATTCTCACATTGAAATTGATCTGCAGGATAATGGAGCAGGCATTCCTGAGGACCAGCTTGATAGAATATTTGAGCCATTTTACACAACAAAAAATCTTGGTACAGGATTGGGCCTTTCCATTAGCAGACAAATAATTGAAGAACATGACGGTGTAATTCAATACATTACAAAAAATAGTGGTGCTAATTTCTTAATTACCCTGCCAATAAAATGATCTTAATAATGAAGGTGATCTTTGCAAAATCCCACAAATAATATTTTGATTGTTGATAATGAAACCAGTATCCGGCAATCGATTACAAAAGTTTTAGAACGTTCCGGTTATTCCGTTTTTCAAGCTGAAAGCGGAAGGAGTGCCCGAAAAATTATAACGGAGCATCCGATTTCTGTAATTATTAGCGATTTAAGTATGCCAGTTATGGATGGTATGGAGCTTTTAAAATCTATTAAAAATCAATATCCTCTTATTGAATTTATTATGATTACCGGCCATGGTACAATTGAACGGGCGGTTGAAGCAATAAAATCCGGGGCTTACGATTTTATAAGTAAGCCGTTTAAACGAGCAGATATAATAAGAATTGTTGAAAAGGCACTCGTTAAGTTTAATCTTGCAACAGAAAACCGCTATTTAAAACAGCAACTGGCAGAAATTGAAACTGAAAAACATAACTTTATTGGCAACAGCCAACATGCGGTAGAGATTAAAGCTCTAATCCAGAGAATTGCCAATACGCCTTCTAATATTCTGGTTTCGGGAGAAAGCGGAACAGGAAAGGAAGTAATCGCTCGTTTAATCCATACAAACAGTAACCGAAATGATAAACCTTTTGTAGCCGTTAATTGTGGCGCGATTTCTGACAACCTGATTGAGAGTGAGTTATTTGGACATCTCAAGGGTTCATTTACAGGGGCTATCCGCGATAAAGATGGGCTTTTTATTTCTGCTAAAGACGGAACCCTTTTTCTGGATGAAATTAGTACAATCCCTATAAATCTCCAGGTTAAATTATTACGGGCTTTGGAAGAGCATGAGGTAATGCCGGTTGGGGCCACTAAAACTTATCCGGTAGCTGCCCGAATTATTGCAGCAACAAACCAAAACCTTCAAAAAGAAGTTGCCGAGGGTCGTTTTCGGGAAGACCTTTTTTTTCGCCTAAATGTAATTGAAGTAAATATCCCGCCATTAAGGCAGCGTGCAGAAGATATTCAGCTTTTAGTGACATATTTTATTAACCGAATTAACAAAAGTTTAAACAAAAATGTACAAGGTTTCTCAGCCAATGCTCTTCATTTGCTGCACTCACATTCATGGCCAGGCAATGTTAGAGAGCTGGAAAATGTGGTGGAACGAGCTATGATTTTTTGTGATGATGAATTAATTCATTCCAAACATTTACCACCCATGTTTTCTACCCAGGAAAATAACGGCCCGACAAGTTTAAAGGAAGCTGTTGCCCATTTTGAAATGAAGCATATAAACTCAATTCTATCCATGACACAGGGTGACAAGAAGGAAGCTGCAAAGATGTTGGATTTGGGTGTTTCGTCTCTTTACAGGAAAATAAGTGAATTGGGAATTGAGAAGTAAAAAGTTGTTCAAACATGACAGACTGAGCATAACGGGATTAACCGACTGCTAAATTTTCTGGCTGCCAATTCATCGTCCGGCGGTTTTACCGGTAATAGCCCAATGTAACTTATTTTGCACAGTCTGATAAAACAGTTGGGTTAATTCTGCCTGTGGATCATAATCGATGCTGCATTGCACGTAGATGTCAGTGATCTTTTGATAGAAGCGGCGTTCACTGGCACGGATTTCCCGGATGCGTTCCAACAGTTCATCAAAGTAATCTTTACCGAACAGTGTACCGCCTTGCTTTAAGCGCTCATCATCCAGGGCAAAACCTTTGGTGATAAACTCACGCAAAACACGTGTTGCCCAAATACGAAATTGTGTTGCAATACTTGATTTAATCCGGTAACCAACTGAAATAATAGCATCCAGGTTGTAAAACTTCTGATTTCTTTTTACTTCCCTGTTTCCTTCTTTTTGAACTTGTAAGAAATCCTTACAAGTTGCTGATTCTTCCAGCTCGCCTTCTGCATAGATATTTTTTAAATGCAGCGTAATATTTTGTGGTGTGGTCTGGAAAAGCTCCGCTAACATCTTTTGCGTAAGCCAAACTGTTTCTTCCCGCATAAGGACTTCAACTTTAACATTGCCCTGGGGCGTGGTATATAAAATGATCTCAGAGCTTTTCATAATTTCAGGTTTCTTGTGTTGGTATTTGTAAAAAATTTTGTGGACATTAAGTACTCACAGGAATAGTGAATAACGTAAAGAGAAGATAATGGAAAAAGTGATAAAAAAATAGAGAATTCATAGAACTATTTTAGAAGGATAGAGTTGGTTAACGACCGTGGTCAAGCCGATTTACGATTGCAAATTTTCAAACCAGGATTCATGCTCCTACGAGCAAATTAGGCTACAATATTTTGTTAATTTATTTAGTTATATCTAACATTTCATCAATAAAATCTTTATGTTTTGAGCTTATATTTTCAAATGAATAATTTTCATTCTTCGAAAAAGATCTTGAATCATAGAAATGAATCTCAAAAAATGGGTTCTTAAATGGATATCCATAATGGGCAAAAACTAAGTTTCGAAAATATCGAGCAACCCCATTAAAGTCGCCATGATTAAAAACATCATATTGTGCTTCAATCATCCAGTCGAGTGTTTTATTTTTATACATATCGGGTAAAGAAGAAATTGATAGATTAAACTCAGGATTAATATCTGTAAAATTCCACTCAAGAATTACATAGTTATTTTCAACGTAGCAGTTACTTTCTTTTGGACTGATTATTTGAAATTCAGGAACCCTTTTCTTTCTAATTTTCAGTTTGATATCAATTTTTTCAATATCTCCTTTCCATAAAGAACCAGTCTGTAAAATATATTCAAAACTTTTTGAACCTACTGAGTTAAATGACTCAGCTAATGAATATGTGTGTTTTATCCTCTTCGATTCTCCTGGCTCAAAATGCACATTAAATGTATAGACAACTGCATACTTTATATCTGGGAACTGTTTATTTAGCGTACCATTTTTCAGTTTAAAAGGATATTCTTTGTCATTAACAAAAACCTTGAAAGAATCTGGAGTAGAAGGATAATTAATAATATCACCGCCACCATTGTACACCCTAAACGGAAACCCAATTTGTAAGTCAAGTGCATCACCATAATTTTTAAAAGTTGCATCAACAAAAACATCCCAATAAGGTCCGGCCCTTTCGGTGATCTCAATTGTTTCATGAACCATTTGGACATCAGATGAAAACTCAGGAGTTACATTAACACCACTACCTTTAAATACACTGTCATTTGAAAAAGTAAAACCATGCAAAACAAAGATTATACAAAGAATGTTTTTTGTCATTTTATATTTTATACCAATATTTTTTTTGATAAGCTAACGATCTGCAATAAGGTGATTTGCCACTGAGCAAAACCCTCCAAGCCAAAATCATGCTCCAACGAGCAAATTCACCTACAATATTTTGTTATAATGCCCATATTTTAGCTAATAAACTGTTTGATACTTTTAAAACTGTACTTCTTTTATAACATGTATTTTAATATTATTATCTTCTGCTATTTTGTTTGCTCTTTCTTTGTTGACACCTATAAATTTAAAAGAGATATTACGAAATTCCTGAAAGTCTTCTAATATTGAATATGACTTAGGCAAATGAATTGAATTGTTACTCACTAACTCAATAATAATAGATCGTTCACTTTCAATATTTTTAAAGCTAACCATTTCAAATTTTTCATTCGATTTCAACTCTTCATATATTAAATCTTTTACATCTAATCCAGGGAAGTTTTCAAAGTATTCTTTTTTAATTTTTACAGTCCCTTTATACTTTTCCCAAATAAATACGCTATCAATTCCTTCAATAAAAACAAAAGCTTCATTCTTAATAATGTTATTGAATTTTCTACATTCATTGAGTGTTTTAAATTGGACATCCAAACCAATTAATGGCTTAAAAAAATCTTTATATTTTAATAAGTCATTAGGATTGAAGTCATAGCTTCCGAAACTTGTATTTAACTTGTCAAGGCATTTATTAAATGAAAAACTGCGCTGAGGAACATTATCCTTTAATACAAATAATTTGAACTTGGGAAAGGATTTTGAAGTGTTGTCATGATATTCCCAATTCTCAAGGATTGTTCTGATAGTTGATTGATTATCTAATAAAATTCCATTCTCTAATGGAAGCGCACATGATTCATCACCTAAATCAAATTCGAAAGGGAAAACACATATTTTCAGATTGTCAGGCGTAATATCAATATTCTCAAAAATTCGTTTGGAATTATCACATGAAGATATTAGCAGAACTATAAATATGGAGAATATATTTTTCATTATTAAAATACCGATTTACGATTTTTTCATTCTAACGTTTTGGGTTTACGGATTTAATACTGAAAAATATTAGAACCCTGAATCATGCTCCCCGTGTTAAATTCCTTGTACAACCCTTTGTTATAAGCATTGATATACAATTTATTATGCCTTAAGATTTTTTAAGATTTGTGCACCATTATTTAAAATAATATGCACAGCCTCTTCATTTACTTTCTCTCCATGAGCTGCGTGATTCGCAATATCGATCAAAGTTTTTAATCCTTCAAAAACATTTTCAGTTATGATATTTTTTTTATAAAGAGATCTTAATAAAGGAAAGAGTGGCAATCTGCTTTCAATACTATTTTTTTGGGCTATATCCAATATTCTTTTTTCCAATTCTATCCGAAAGCCTATTAGACCTAAATTTGGATCATGTTCGGCTACCTTTAATAATATTGCCATTGGATCAGGAGAAATAACCGTTGGATTGGCAGACATTGAAGATTCTTCCTCTATTTTTCCAGATACAGTTATCAACTTTCCTGTTACTTTTTCTGTCGCTTCTTTTATATCACGCAATTCGATTTTTATTCCCCCGGGCAACTCTAAGTTCTTCAGGTATGGTAAAATCCATGGCAAAAAGGCTAAAATGAACAGGGAAAGGGCAATTGTATCAATTTTAAAATTGGGGAAAACCAAATGCAAAACTAAAAGAACAAAAGATAGAATAGAAAAAATAATTAAAAGTATTTTTGATTTCATTTTTATCCTATATTTTTGAATTGCTTATAACATAATATTAGCGTGATTCAACTTGATTTAACTCTATCACTATACGACATAAAATCAACAAATTCAACCGTTTAAAGTTACGTTGAAAACTGCAAAGAATGTTGAATGAGATTTATATTCAGGAAGACACTTAATGGCAATCGGGGATAAACAATTCCTGGTTGGTGCCCTTGTTTCTTAAGTCCGGGCTAATGTAGGGAATACCTAAGGAAAGACCGCGCAAAATGAGCAATATTCCTAAAACAAACATTGTAACCGGTAAAGCTCGTTTTATAAATCCTTGCCAATTAATTTTTGTAATCCGCCCAACAATGGAAACAACGATTAAAGCAGGGATTGTGCCCATGCCAAAAACAAACATAAACATCGCACCATATAAGCTGTCACTTGCTGCGATGGCACCTGCTAAAGCCGTGTAAACAAGACCGCAAGGTAAAAGGCCATTTAGCAATCCAATACCTGCCAATGCGGAGAATGATTTCTTTTTGAATAAACCACCAAGTGTTTTCCGCCATAAGGGACTTGTATTTATTACATCCAGGGTTTTACTGATGGGCAAAAAAAGGGAAGCTAGAATAAGAACGCCCAATACAATTGAAAGAGTGGATTGAAAACCAGCAAGCGAAATTACTTTTCCAAGACCGCCAAAAATTAATCCAAGAATAAAGTAAGTTACAATCCGGCCTAAATTATAAACCAGCCGACCTGTTAAAAAGTGAAGTTTTGTTGGATTTTCTGTTTGAGGAAGGGCAAGAACTATCGGGCCACACATTCCAACACAATGCAAACTGCCGACAGTACCTAATATTAGTGCCGTTAACATTTTTATTCTTTTAATTTAAAATAATACATACCATAAAGATCACGAAGTAGACGAAAAGAATACCATTTCAAAGCTACTCTAAATTCGTGAGCAAAAGTTTTATTGTCACCAAATACACCATTGATCGCATCGACAAACTAAACAGGGATAGCTCTACATGTTTTCTCTACAAAACCAGGACTTGTTTATAAAAGTATTCTGTGCCATCAGCAGTCCAATGTAACTGAACATCCCATTTTCCTTTAACAATACCGGTTACCGGAATAACCTGAATATGATTTTCATTAATATTCAATTTTATTGTTTGGTCAAGGTTTGCATCCGAAGGCCGGAAAAAAACAATTTTCCCGGTAATGGATGAGCTATCAAAAACAGCCGGCATAATTAGAAAAATTTCATTTGAAGCTTTATTGAAATTAAAAACCGGTTTTATCTTTAGCGCATTTGTATTACGGATTCGATTAATCTGATCTTCATATTCCAGGGTTTTTTCATAATAATTATCCGTAACCATTTGAATATTATTATTGAATGAAAAAAATAGAAATGAAAGCATCGCAATCATGAAAAGGACATAGAAAATTGTGATCGAATATGGCCAGCTTTTATTTTTATCCATTAATTTGCCCCCGGAGCAACAAAACCGGTTGTCACTGTATCTAGTATTTCACCATTACTTGTTATTTCAATTGTGATACTGTTTTTACCTGGTTTTAATACTGAAGGATCAAACTCGACAATTAGAGCTGATTGCCCAATACCGTCCGGTTCTATAACAAGTGTAGATCCTGCCAGAATCAGTTTTCCTTCTATACCTTTTAAATTAAATTCAAGCGGCATTTTCTCGAATGTTTTGTTTACAATTTTCACAGAAAAAAGATTGCTAACATTACCATTTTCAAGCATCGTAAACATTGTTCCCGGTGACCGCAAAATAGTAGTTTCGATTGGCGACCTTAATACAAGCAAAGTTGTGAGCAAAACTATTAATGCCGTTAACACCGCTGTATATCCAAGGGCCCGTGGTGTAATCAGCTTATGGTTATTTTCTTTTATAGCATTATAAGATGCATATTTTATCAGACCACGCGGTTTATTTATTTTGTCCATAACAGTATCACACGCATCAATACATGCTGTGCAATTTACACATTCAAGCTGTGTACCATTGCGGATATCAATTCCTGTTGGGCATACATCCACGCACTGATTACAATCAATACAATCACCCTGATCTGGCTTAGGCTCTTTTCGCTTGGATACTTTGCCCCGCTTTTCGCCACGTAAAAAATCATAAGAAATAACAATTGAAGTTTTATCAAGCAAAACTGATTGGAAGCGTCCATAGGGGCAAACAATAACACAGGCTTGTTCACGAAATCGTGAAAACACAAAGTAAAAAATTCCGGAAAAAACAATAACAGAAATAAAACCGGTCATGTGTTCGGAAGGTGATGAAGTAACTATTTTAAGTGTTTCATCAATACCAACAATATAAGCCATAAACATATTGCCAATTAGAAAAGCAATCCCCAAAAAAATTATATGTTTAAGGCTTTTCTTGAAAAACTTTTCACCGTTTAAAGGCATGGAGTTTAGTTTTTTTTGCTGACGGGCATCGCCTTCGATCAAATATTCAATTTTGCGGTAAACCAGTTCCATGAACACTGTTTGAGGACAAGCCCAGCCACACCAAACACGGCCAAAAACGGCTGTAAACAAAACTATAAAAACAACAAAAGTTATTGTCGCCAAAAGAAACAAATGGAAATCCTGAGGCCAAAAAGCTAAGCCCAAAACAATAAATTTCCGTTCCAGAAAATTAAGCAACAATAAAGGCTGCCCGCCTATATGAATAAACGGGCCGCCAAAAAAGATCGCAAGTAAAAGAAAACTTACCCACGTACGCGCATTGTAAAACTTTCCCTTTGGTTTTTTGGGATAAATCCAAACGCGTTCGCCTTTTCTATCAACAGTTGCTATTGAATCCCTAAAAGATTCATCCGCCAGTTCCTTTTTTTCTTCTACTTGTGGATCTACGTTCACTACTTAGTCTCCGTACTTTTCACCTTGTGGTTCTTTTGGGTTTGGTGGATTAGTACCTATAAGGTTGTACATATGGCTTGATACATCCAACAAATCACTCTCTTTTAAAACAGGTTTCCAGGCAATCATTCCTTTTACGGGAACACCATCCTGAACAACTTTTACAATCGAATTAAAAGAACCATCACCATTTATCCAGTAATTATCAGTCATATTCGGCCCAATACCACCTTCTCCATTTGCTCCATGGCACGCCAGGCAATTTGCCGCATAAACCTTTGCACCATTTTCAAGCCGGCCTGCATCAGTTACAAGATCATAATTAATCGCAGGTACTTCCTCTACAGGCTCCTGGCTTTCTGTAGTTTCTGTAGTGGCGGCTTCCCCACCGGCTGGCGGTGGAGGCGGAGTTTTATCACCGGTATCGGCATATGGGGATTGATAGCCGGATAACCCGGATGAGCTTTCTTCTATAACTCCCATTTCAATATTATATTCATCAATTTGCAAAGGGCCCATATCAAATACATGATAGTAGAAAACATAAATCACACCCCAGACAATTGTTATATAAAACAGGTTTAACCACCAGGGAGGGAGGCTGTTATCCAGCTCCTGAATCCCATCATAATTGTGGTCAAGTAGTTTATCTTCATATTTCATATTTATTTTCTCCCAATATTTTGAGACTGATCATTATCTTCAAGTGGCATATTCTCCAATTTTTTAACTGTTTTCTTATCAAGCTTTACAACCCAAAACAATACAACTACAAAAAAAGTTGTGAAGATCAATAACGAAATCAATGGAAATATTTCTACACCTGATATTGATTCGAGTACATTTTTAATCACTTTTTCCTCACCCTATTTGGTGGCATTTTCCGAAACCGCAGAACCCTTTATATCTGTTCCAAGTCTCTGCAGATAAGCTATTAAGGCAATAATTTCCTTGTTTGGATCTGCATTTGAAATACCTTGTGTTTTCAAACTGGCAGCAATTTTCTCTGCCTGAGCTTTGAGATCATTTAATGCCTGACTTGAATAACCCTCGGCATAAGGGACACCAAGTGTCTGCATTGCTTCAATTTTTGCTGCAATATCTGATGTGTCTAAATCGTCTTCAATTAGCCATGGATAACGTGGCATCAGTGATCCGGGAGACATCAAGCTTGGGTCATCCATATGGTTGTAGTGCCATGCATCAGGATATTTTCCCCCAACACGGTGAAGATCCGGGCCTGTTCTTTTTGATCCCCACAAAAATGGATGATCATAAACAAACTCGCCTACTTTTGAGTACTCACCATAGCGTACAGTTTCCGAACGGAATGGACGGATCATTTGTGAGTGGCAGTTGTTACAACCTTCGCGAATATAAATATCGCGTCCTTCGAGTTCTAGTGGTGTATAAGGTTTAACGCTTGCAATTGTTGGTACATTGGATTCAACCATATACATTGGAATCATTTCCACTGCCCCACCAATTAAAATAGCCACGGTTGCCCATACAGTAAAATGAACTGCTTTTCCTTCTAACCAGTGATGCCAATAGCCAGATTCTTCTTTATACTCTTTTTCAAGGGCTGGTGCTTCAGCCTTTTCATCTGCTAGTAAGTTACCTGCTTTAGCTGTTTTAAATAAATTCCATGCGCCTATTATTGTACCAACCAGGAACAATGTACCACCAATGGATCTGACAATGTACATTGGAACAATCTGTATAACCGTTTCTAAAAAGTTCGGATATTGTAAAAATCCATCTGCGGTAAATTCTTTCCACATTAAGCTTTGTGTCAATCCTGCCCAATACATTGGTAAGGCATAAAAAATTATTCCTAAAGTGCCAATCCAAAAATGAGTATTTGCTTGTTTTACAGAATGTAGTTTGGTTTGAAAAATGCGTGGCCACAGCCAATACAACACTCCAAAAGTAATAAAACCATTCCATCCCAAAGCACCAACATGAACATGCGCAATAGTCCAATCTGTGTAATGGGTTAATGCATTTATACTTTTTACTGAAAGCATTGGGCCTTCAAATGTGGACATACCATAGGCTGTCACACCCACAACCATAAATTTTAAGATCGGATCTTCCCTTACTCGGTCCCATGCTCCACGCAAAGTGAGTAAACCATTTAGCATTCCACCCCAAGAAGGTGCAATAAGCGCCACAGAAAAAACTGTTCCTAAAGTTTGAGCCCAATCCGGTAATGACGTATAGATTAAATGATGTGGACCAGCCCATATATAAATAAAAATAAGTGACCAGAAGTGGACAACGGATAATTTATATGAGAAAACAGGCCGGTTAGATGCCTTTGGCAGGAAGTAATACATTAATCCTAAAAAGGGTGTTGTCAGAAAAAAAGCAACAGCATTATGACCATACCACCACTGGGTCAACGCATCCTGAACACCTGCATAAATTGAATAACTTTTTAACAAAGTAACTGGTATTTCCAAAGAATTGACAATATGCAAAACCGCAACTGTAACTATGGTAGATATATAAAACCAAATAGCAACATAAAGATGACGCTCACGCCGCTTTGCAATTGTTCCAAACATATTTATGGCAAATACAACCCATATCAAAGTAATAAGAATATCGATAGGCCATTCCAGTTCAGCATATTCTTTACTTGTCGTAATACCAAATACAAATGAAAGTGCCGCAAGCACAATAATTAACTGCCAACCCCAAAAATGTATTTTGCTTAACGTATCGCTAAACATTCTCGCTTTAGTTAAACGCATCAATGAATAATAGACACCCGTGAAAATAGCATTACCGGCAAATGCAAAGATAACTGCATTTGTATGTAAAGGGCGCAACCGACCAAATGTTGTCCACGGGAGATTGAAGCTAAATGCAGGTATATACAGTTGGATTGCTATTATAACCCCAACCAACATACCAACGATCCCCCATAATAAAGTTGCAAAACCGAAGTTCCGCACAATCCGGTTATCGTAATAAAATGTCTCTACAGCCATAGAGAAGACCTCCTTTTAATTAATTAAAATCACTTTTTTATTTCATCATCAAATAGCATACGAATTGCTGGCGTTTCCTGGTCATCAAACTGCCCTTTTTTTACTGAAAATAAAAAGGCAATCAGGAACCCCAAAGCCACAGAAAAACTAGCGCCGATTAGAATAAAAATTACTTCCATAAAATCCTTAAAATCTAAAACATTAATTTTCAAATAACATACAAATTACAATATCCAATTTTAAATTGTATCTAAATGTTTTGGATTTTGATATTTGTGTTCTGTTAATTGTATTTATTGTCTCTATAATCCCAGCCTTTTTGCATTTATCCGTGTGGAAAGTGTTGCAAAAACCACAACGGAAATTGAGCTTAAAGGCATTAAAATCGCTGCAATCAAAGGAGATAAAACCCCTGTTACTGCAAAATATAATCCAACCGAATTATATAAAAATGATAAAATAAAACTTGTAATTACCGTATTATAACTCGATTTGGCATAATTTATAAACACAGGTAATTTTTCAAAATGGTTTGCATTTAAGATTGCATCACAAGCCGGAGAAAAAGTATTCACATCCTCCGATATAGAAATCCCCAAATCGCTTTGCTTCAGAGCACCGGCATCATTGAGGCCGTCTCCTATCATCAATGTTCTGTCTCCGGCTTTCTGTAAATTCAAAATAAAATTTTGCTTGTCATAAGGAGTTTGGTTAAACCGTATTTCTCCTTTTATTTTAAACTTTTCAAACAGACCTGTTAAGAAGTTTTTCTCACGGGCATTATCTCCGGAAATTAGGGCTATTTTAAAGTTTTTGGCCAACTTTTGTAAAACATTGCTCAACCCTGGACGGTAGCTGTTTTTTATGCTGAAATAACCTTTATAATCACCATCAATTAGTACATGGGCAGTCGATCCGGAAAACTCAATATTTTGTAATTGAGGTACGCCAATCCATTGTGCGCTTCCAATCCGTACATCATGGCCATTTATTTGTGCCAGCATTCCTTTGCCGCTGATTTCAACAAAATCATTTGCCGGCAATATTTTCCCTGCTTTTAAAAAATTATAAATAAAACGGCTTATCGGATGAACCGAATTATTTGTTAAAGATTTAATCAACTCTTCGTCAGGAAGACTTAGTTTTTTAGAAAATGAAATTTCTGGTTTTTTTTGCCAGGTCAAGGTTCCTGTTTTGTCAAAAACAATATGCGAAATTGATTTTATCTGTTCGATGGTTCGGATATTTTTTAGAAAAAATTCATTCTTTCCAAACACACGCAAGGCATTACCAAAAGAAAATGGAATAGACAAAGCCAACGCACATGGACAGGCAATAATCAAAATGGCAGATACAACATTTATGGTCATTCGCCAGTCAACCATCGCCCAATAAGTTCCGGAAATTATTGCAATAGCCAGCACAGCAAAAGTAAAGTTCTGAGCGATCTTATCAGAAAGTGAGGATAATTTAGCCTGGCCTTCTTCTTTAAAAATATCGTTGTTCCACAGTTTGGTTAAATAGCTTTGGGACACTTTTTTTACAATTTTAACCTCAATTGTCGATCCGCTTAATCGTCCGCCCGCGTACAACATCTCATTTTGATTTTTATCAACCAGCTCAGATTCACCGGTTACAAAACTATAATCAATGGAGGCAGTCTCGGAGAGCAAGAGTGCATCAGCCGGTATTAACTCCTGGTTTCTCAACAAAATGGTATCTCCGATATTTAGTTTTGAAACGGGAATGACCCTGTTTTCACCAGCCTCTAAAAGTGTTACGGAAACAGGAAAGTATGATTTATAATTTCGCTCAAAAGAGAGGGTTGCATACGTTTTATCCTGGAACAACCGGCCTAAAAGCAGAAAAAATACCAACCCTGTAAAAGAATCGAAATACCCGGGTCCATTTCCACTAATAATTTCAAACAAGCTACGTGCAACCAATGCCAAAATCCCAATTGAAATGGGGACATCAATATTTAGCATTTTTTTACGGAGCCCTTTAAATGATGAGATAAAATAATCTGATGCACTGTAAAATAATACCGGGATTGCTAACAGGATATTTAATGTACCAAAAACCAATTTAAAGTCTGAAGTTAATGCCTGCCAAGCATCAAGGTATTCAGGAAAACTAAACATCATCGAATTGCCAAAAGCAAATCCGGCTATGCCAATTTTTATATATAGCTTTTTATTTGATGTTTCCTGCTTTTTCTGTTCCAGGTCTATTAGGTTTATTTGGGGCTCATAACCAAGCGAAGTTAATAATTCGGCAATTTCACGTAATGAAATATTAGCGTTGTTATAAGTTAAAGATACCTCTTTTTTTACAAAATTTACCCTTGATGACTTTACAGCGGGGTTTAGCTTATATATTTTTTCCAGTAACCAAATACAGGAGCTGCAGTGAATTGAAGGGATAAAAAATGTAACTTTTGAAGTTTCGCTTTCTGAAAATTCTAAGAGTTGATTTATAACAGCATTGTCATCTAAAAATGAAAACTTCTCTTTAAAAAAGGGAGTTGCGGCGTTAATACCAGGAGAGTTCTCCAAATTATAGTACGTGCAAAGGTTATTCTCAGATAAAAGCTCGTAAACAACTTTACAGCCGTTACAACAAAACAGCTTATCATCGAAACTAATCTTTGTTTCGCGGCACTCTTCACCACAATGATAGCAAAGTTGTTTTTTGTCTATTGAAGTTTCATGCATAACTAAAAAGCGGGATTCGACTCAACTATTGAATATGCTAAATACATGCCAAATATTAAAATTATCATGGTTTATATTATGAATCGGGAATTGCGTATTTTAGTACAAAAAACCCTTCATTACAAAAATAAGATATTACTAGTGATTCTTATTTATAGCACAATAATTAAACCATATTCCCACTAATGAGAACTTAGTAAAATAATACATTGATCTAAACATGATAATTGATGCATTAATGCTAATATCGATACAAATTAATAATGCCAATTATACAAGTATTTATATTGAATATTTATGGCACTAAAATTGTACTTAGCTGAAATAAACTATGCGTTTAGATTTTATGACTATAAAAAACGAAAATAAAAAAATCCTTTTAATAGAAAGTGATCAAGTATTAAGCCAATCTCTTATCCGGATGCTTAATAAAGAAGATTACAATTTAGTCTTCCATAAAAATTTAGAAAAGGCCATTTGTGATCTTAAAACAAAACATTTTGATACTATCATTTTTGGACTGAATCAACCCTTCACTAACTCGATTGATTCACTTAATCACCTACAATCTTTATCAGGTATTCCAGAGATAATTGTTTTAAGTTCATTTAACTTAGATGAAATCAAAAGCGCTTTTCAATCGCGCTTAATAAATAATATTTTGATTAAACCAATCAAAAAAGAAACCCTCTTAGACTGTATTTCAAATATTAAAACATTTGCCTAACTTTTCCTGTAAATTAGAACGGGACATCTCTTTAACTTAAATTAAGTACATTCCTGTGTGTAAATAAAACTTATTTTGGGATCTTTAATGAAAACTTTTTTTAAATGGTTGGGAATAATTATTGGTAGCCTGATACTACTTTTGATAATTGTTGCAGGTATACTTTATTGGTATTTTAGTCCGGATTATTCCTCTGGTGGAATCCTTTCAGAAAACCAGGCCCAATACGATGTTTTGCATTACAATATAAACCTTGAAATTGATGCACAAGAAGAGACAATTGACGGCTATACTATAATAAATATTAAATCCACTTCAGATTCGTTAGATGTACTGGAATTTGACCTGCTTGATAATTTTGATATTTCAAATATCGAGATTGATGATGTTACAATAAAAAGTTTTACCCATGTGGATTATAAACTATTAATCGATGCTGGCAAAACCTGGCAGAAAAATGATCAAATAAAAATAAAAATTGTTTACAGAGGCTCACCTCCTGAAGCCAAAAGACCTCCATGGGTTGGCGGATTTGTTTGGGAAAAAGATGAAAATGAGAATGATTGGGTTGGGCTTGCCTGCCAAGGAGAAGGTGGTAAAATCTGGTTCCCTTGTAAAGATCATCCATCAGATGAACCGGATAGCGCAGCTATAAATATTACAGTCCCGGAAGATTATTTTGTAGCAGCAAATGGACTTTTGCGAAAAGAATCATACCCCAAGCCCGGGCATAAAACATATCACTGGTTTACCGGTTACCCTATCAATAATTATTTAATAAACTTCGGAATGGGCAAATTTGAAAAGGTTGAAAAAAAATATCTCACAGAAAGCGGCAAAGAAATGCCTGTTGTTTTTTATGTTTTACCACAAATGCGTTTCGGTGCAGATTCGCTTTTAGACCAGGCTGTTGATATGCTTGAATCCTACAGAAAGTTTTTTGGGGAGTATCCCTGGACAGATGAAAAACTTGGCCTTTTAAACACCAGTTTTTTGGGGATGGAACATCAGACAATAATTGCTTATGGAAACAAATATCATAATCGCACAATTGGTGATTTGAGTTTTGACCAACTATTGTTACATGAGCTGGGTCATGAATGGTGGGGAAACAAAGTAACAGCCGGGGATTGGGGTGATTTTTGGATTCAGGAAGGTATTTGCACTTATGGAGAAGCATTGTATGTTTTGGATAAAAGCGGTGAAGAGGCGTACCATGAATATATGAGACGTTTTCAAAGAAGAATCTGGAACCGGTCACCCATCGCCAGCCCTAAAAATACAACATCTAATGATGCTTATAGTGGAGATATTTATACTAAAGGGGCTGCATTTATGCATACTCTTAGATTTGTAATTGGTGATTCTGTTTTCTTTCCTACTCTGAAACAATTTGCAACAGATTCGGCATATACTTTTCATAATTTTGTAAGTACTAATGATCTACTAAATTTAGTAAATAAAAACTCTGGAATGGCTTTGGACAGCCTTTTTAATCTATACCTTTATACGACAGACTATCCGCAAATAAGAATTGATTCTCTCTCGGCAAACAGTTTTAATGTTTCTATCCCAAATATAAATTTTAATCTTCCAATGGAAGTAAGTTATAATGGAATAACTGACACACTTCAGATTGGCAAGCAGACAATCCAAATAACTTCAGATAGCAGACCGGTTGTTGATGAGAAAAACTGGTATTTAAAAGAAGTGGCCAAGACTGATGAATAGAAAATCCGATTGTAAAATGTAAACTTAACTATCTTTAATTTTTTTAATATAGGATCGAATCGCAAAAAAATGTTCACTTAATAACTTCCTTTATCGAAGTGAATCATGCTTCTTCTTTTCTAACTTTACTACCTTCATAATACCTCTAAACAGCTGTTTATTTATAAGAAAAAAGAATTTTCAAACATTGTGAATTTTATCTCTAATATGGTTATATTAGAGGTGATTGTTTGAAAGTTTAGAAATAGCGTCACATAATTTAGAGCAAATTCAATCCCAGAATTATTGAACTCAACTAGATAGACAACAGGAGGTAGTACAGTGCATAAACTCTTATTACTTTTATTACTTTTTTCAATTTCATTATATGCTCAATCAGCTCAGGAAGTTGAAAATACATTCGGTGTAAAGTTTAGTGGTTTTATTAAAACTGATGTTATGTTTGATAGCCGCCAAACCGTTTCTGCGCGGGAAGGCCACTTTCTCCTTTATCCTGCAGGTGAAATGCCGGATGCAAATGGAGATGATATTAATGCAAAGCCAAATTTGAATATGCTTTCAATCCAAACCCGGCTCAAAGCAGGAATCACAGGCCCAAATGCCTTTGGTGCAAAAACAAGCGGCGTAATTGAGGGTGCCTTTTTTGGACACTCAAACTCCGACATAAATGGATTCAGGCTTCGCCATGCTTTTATTAAACTAAGTTGGCAAAAATCATCTTTGTTGATTGGTCAAACCTGGCACCCAATGTTTATCACAGAAGTTTTCCCTGGTGTCGTTTCATTTAATACCGGTGTTCCATTCCAGCCATTCTCAAGAAATCCACAAATAAGATATACAAAAAATGTAAACCATATTTCAATTAGTTTTACTGCCGCATCTCAAAGGGATTTTGCAAGCACCGGCCCAAACGGAGGTACATCCTCATACCTGAGAAACTCTTCTATACCAATTATAAACACAACTGTTAAGTATAAAACCGATAATGTCGTTTTAGGTGCCGGATTAAATTACATGACAATTATGCCAAGATTATTTACTTCTAATGATTATGGTGCTGATCCGCTTACTAAATATGATGCTGATGAAACCGTAAGCAGTTTAGCGGGGATTGCTTTTGCAAAATTTGTCTCTGGTGAGTTTACAATAAAAGCTGAAAGTATTTATGGGTCTAATATGACCGACTTGCTTATGCTTGGTGGTTATGCAGTTAAATCTACAGACTTAGCAACCGGTGCAGAAGAATATACCAATTCCAAAACCTTGTCTGCCTGGACTGACTTATCCTATGGAAAAGGATTTGGTTTCGGTCTATTTGCCGGTTATACAAACAATATGGGGACAGAAGATGAAAATACCGGTCCGTATTACTCACGCGGATCAAATATTGACAATGTTATTCGTGTCTCCCCACGGCTTCAATACCAAATAGGTAAAACACGGTTTGCCGGAGAAGTTGAATATACATCTGCAGCTTATGGTACAGCAGATATCAACGGAAAAGTTAAAGATACAACAAACACTGATAATATCAGGTTGGTTATTGCAGCCTATTTATTTTTTTAAAAAACAATCAAAATGTTACGTGCTAAAAAAGTGAAATTTTATTTACATAATTTTAAGGGGTAAATATGACAACTCAAGATCAGTATAATATCAATTTCTTTAAACCGCTGACCGAACATGCAAAAGGCAATAAGAAATTAATTTCCAGTTTAGCAATTATCTGGGCCGTTGCCGTGTTCGGTTTTCATTTCCTGCTAATATTTGTTACTACACCCACTGCAGAACAAACCCTAGATGAGTTTAATTCCGTATGGCCACAGGTAGTCGAAGACACTTCAGCAGCAACGGAAATGAAGCAAACATTTGCTAAATCTATGTTAGCGGTTTTAGGTAAAAATATTGCTGTTAAAGACAATCATAAATCAGTTTTAAAAGAATCATTAAGTTGGATTGTTTTTGATATGCAGCCCGATTCAATTAAACCATTGTTTACAAAGGAAGTAAATGATGAGACCATAATTCAAGCCGCTGCAACTATTGGCTTAAAGGCGGAAGGTTTTGACAAGATTATGAAAGATCTTCTGCCGACATCATTGACCAAAGTTGAAAACCCTACTTTGAATGCAGAATCAATCAGCTCATTACCGCCAATTATGAAGCTCTATTTAACACATAATCAAAGTTTTTTAACAGATTTTAATTTTCTCGGATTTCCTTTCCACTATTGGTATACGGCACAATTCTTATTAATTCTGTTTGTTGTATTGTGTTTAATTTATGCGATTTCAATAGATAAACTAAATACCAAATTTGAAATTGTTGAAGAGACTTGATAAACCTAAAATTGAATTGGAGGAATTGTGAAAAAGTTAGTCAATATTATATGTACATTATTTTTGATGGTATTGTTTTCCGGCTTTGCCTTTGGCCAGGAAGCTACAAAATTAGAGGGCGAATTTAAGATTGGCCCAGCTATTATTTTAATCATTCTTTTACTTACTTTTATTTTAGTGGGTGTTTTTAACAGGGCCAAAGATACAAAAACATATTGGGCTGCAGGGAGAAAAATTTCCCCGGTTGGTGCCGGTATGGCAATTGCATCAAACTGGATGAGTGCTGCGTCCTTTTTAGGAATGGCCGCCGTAATGTATGGTGCGGGATATCATGGGCTGGCTTATGTTGTTGGTTGGACTGGCGGATATGTATTGCTTTTAATATTAATGGCCGGTCAAATAAGGCGATACGGCAAATATACTGCTGCAGATTTTATTGGTGACAGGTATTATTCACAAGGTTTAAGAGGCTTTGGTGCCGGCCTGGCCATTTTTATTTCATTCTCATATTGTGTTGGGCAGTTTGCAGGAATTGGGCTAATGTTCAAATGGATTTTGGGAATTGACTTTGCCTGGGCAGTTATAATTGGCGCATCAGTGGTTTTAGCATATACTCTTATTTCGGGCATGCTTGGTGTTACAAAAAATATGCAGATTCAATATGTAATCATTATTATTTCCTTTATAATCCCACTTTTTATTTTATCCTATAAGTTTGGATATTTTTACTGGCTTCCACAAGTTGGTTACGGATCAGTTATAAGTGATATTGTAAATGGCATTGCACCCGGAGCCGGAATTTCCGCAATGGGTCATGACTTTGCGATTCTTCCATCGCCTGAGTTTGCCATGCCCTGGGATCCTGCAACTGGACAAACTGCTTTTCAGTGGCTGGCAATTTGTTTCTCATTAATGATTGGAACTGCCGGATTGCCTCATGTTATCCAAAGATTCTATGTTGTACCACGCGCAAAAGATGCACGCTGGTCTGTAGTTTGGGGACTCTTTTTTATTTGTATTCTTTATTGGAGCGCTCCGGTTTATTCAGCATTTGGAAAAGTATTATCTTCTAATCCTGAAGTAGGAAAGTTAGCTAAAGATGCGATTGTAGTTTACACAGCTCAGCTGGGAGACCTTTATCCACTTGTAATTGGGTTTCTTGCTGCAGGTGCGGTTTCTGCTGCCTTTTCAACCGTTTCCGGATTACTTGTAGCAGGTGCATCGGCATTTTCACATGATTTATATTACAATGTAATAAACCCAGAAGCATCCGAAAAAACGCAAATGATGATGGCCAGATTAGGTACAATCCTAATGGCAGCCGGTGTTGCTATTATCGCTTTACTTAATTTGGGTTTAATAGCGCAATTGGTTGCAGTTGCTTTTTCATTGGCAGGATGTACAATTTTCCCACTTTTCTTACTGGGCATTTGGTGGAGTGGATCAAATAGAACCGGTGCATGGGCTGGTCTTATTGCCGGTTCTTCTGTAACACTTGTAGCGCTGGTTTATTTTATTGCCGGTAAATTTGGAGTTACTCTTCCTTTCCAGGAATTTATTAACTATTATTTAAATGCGTGGTACTTTGCCTGGTTGGGTGCTCCATTAGCAATAATCGCAAATATTATTGGATCTAAACTTTCTAAAAACAAAACGCCAATTGAAATTAAAAAATTCTTAGCAGAGAAAGTTCATAACGCTTAATTATCAAAATAAAAACCCCGCATAACAGTGGGGTTTTTGTAAAATTTAAATGAGAATTGTTTAATTTATCTAAACTTTCTTATTATTTAATTATTTTCATTAAAAATTCATTTAAAATGAACAAAAGAAAAATTAACAAACAATTTGTTCTTAAGATAATACTCCCCACGTTTTTGGTTTTTTCCATTTTCACAACTTTGATATTCGCTGTAATAATTCCATCAATCAAAAGCTATATGCTGGATGGTAAACGTGAAATGATTATGGAATTAACCAACTCTGCATGGAGCGTTCTTGATGAATTTGAAAACGAAGTTTCGGACAGCATTCTGACCCTTCAGAAAGCACAACGCGAAGCTATTACAAGAATTGAAAACATGCGTTATGGATATGAAAGAAAAGATTACTTCTGGATTACTGACATGCATCCCAACATGATAATGCATCCATACCGCAAGGATTTAAACAACACTGATTTATCATCATACACAGATCCGACTGGCAAAAAACTTTTTGTGGAATTTGTTAATGCCGTTGAATTAAATGGCCAGGATTATGTTGACTATATGTGGCAATGGAAAGACGATTCGACCCGGATTGTTTCAAAGCTTTCTTTTGTAAAAGGATTTAAAAAATGGGGATGGGTTGTTGGAACGGGAATTTATATAGAAGATGTAAATGAAGAAATATCTTCGTTGACAAATAGTTTATTTTACGTATCTCTCGTGATTTTACTATTTCTTGGTTTTAATCTTTTTTTCATAAGCAGGCAAAGTTTATTGATCGAGACAAAACGAAATAAAGCAGAGGAAGGTCTGAAAGAATCGAAAGAGAAATATAAAGCATTGGTGGAAGCTTCGACAGATGGTTTGGTTATGTTGCTTGATGGGACTTATATCTTTTCTAATCTGGCAATGTTGAATATGCTTGGTTATGAAACGACTTCGGATATCGATATAAATAAAATCCTTTGCAATGATGAACAAAATCAAATATCAGGCTCAGAGTATTTCACTAATATAGCCTCCGGCAAAAAACCAGAAGATCAATATTCAGCTCAATTAAAAAGAAAAAACGGCAGCATTATTGATGTGATTTTATATGCATCAAAAATTTCTTTGGGAGAAAAAGATGGATATAGCATTATTGTAAAGGACGTAAGTACGCACAGACAAATTGAGGAGGAGTTATATTTAAATAAGGAAAAATATTTAACACTGGCGAACAGTATTCGGATAGGTGTGTTTAGGTCTACTCTTGGTTCAAACGGGAAAATAATTGAAGCAAATGCTTCTGCTATCAATATTTTCGGATATAATACACCGGAAGAACTTTATGCAATAAATCTTATTGATCTTTTTACTAATAATTCTGATAAAAGAAGTTTTACAAAACAGTTGATGGATGAAGGAAGTGTTAAAAATTCAATTATTCAGATCAAAACGAAAGATGGCTCAACGTCAATTGTTTCAATTTCTGCTGTATTGGTTAAAAACGAAAATAACGACCCTAAATACTTTGATGGTACAATAGATGATATAACCGATAAAATAAAAGTTGAAGAGCAAAGAGAAAATTTGATAGTTGAGTTACAAACGTCACTTCGCTTTTTAAACCAACCCATTAGCCATTTTTTAAAACATCTTGTCTCTTGTGATATGAACACTCCCATCTATAAAGTAGCAAAGTTAATGACCAAAGAAAGATATAGTGCTGCTCTTATTAATACCGATGCCGGAGAGTTTATCGGGATTATTACAGATCAGGATTTACGAAAACGGGTTGTTTCTGAAAATCTAAATCTGGAAAATCCTATTTTTGAAGTAATGAGCTCCCCATTAAAAACAATTTCTTCTAATTCCCTGGTTTATGAAGCTTTCCTTATGATGAACGAATCTGCAACCCGCCACCTGGCTGTTAAAAATGGCGACAATGAAATAGTCGGAATTATTAGCAGTGAAGAATTAATTACTGTTCAAAGACATTCGGCCAGTTATTTATTGCAATCGATTGAAAGGGCTAAATCAATTGATGATCTTATTTCTACGACAGACAAACTACCAACACTTGTAAAAGTTTTAATTGACAGCGGAGCCAAAAGCAGCAATATTTCGCACATCATTTCTTCAATCTTTTCATCTATTTCTACAAAATTAATTTCATTTGCAATTACTGAGTTAGGAGAGCCACCGGTTAAATTTGCATTTATTGCACTTGGCAGCGTAGGCCGAGAAGAACAAACTCTTATCTCTGATCAGGATAATGCCATTGTATATGAAGACATCCCAAAGGAATCTGAAAAAGAAGTTCATAGTTATTTTCATAATTTGGGAACAATGGTCTGTGACTGGTTAAATGATTGTGGATATGTCTATTGTATTGGGGAGGCAATGGCTAAAAACCCAAAATGGTGCCAACCTATTTCACAGTGGAAAGATTATTACCACAATTGGATTACAAACTCCGATCAGCAAGATTTAATTGATCTAAGTATATTTTTTGATTTTCGATGCATTTATGGGGAAAGTAGCCTGGCGGATGAACTGAAAAAATATCTCTTTGAAACGGCTAAGGGACAAGCCGGATTTTTTCAACATCTTACAAAAAATAGTTTGCTCCATAAACCACCTGTTGGACTACTCGGAAAAATTGTTGTTAAATCAAAAGGAGAGCATCAGGAGACTTTTGATATAAAAGCTGCAACGATGCCAATAACAGATTTTTGTAGAATTTACGCTTTAAAAAACAGTGTAAGTAATCCAAATACTTTAGCCAGGCTTAGTGGCCTATTAAAAAAAGATGTCATAAACAAAACGACAAACCAGGAACTAGAGCAAGCTTACAATTATTTGATGCAGTTGAGATTGAGACATCAAACAGAACAAATAAATAAAAATGAGATTGCAAATAACTATATAAATCCATCCAAGCTGACACAAATTGAACAAAAAACATTAAAAAATATATTTACTCAAATATTAAGTGTTCAAAAGAAATTAAGTTACGATTTTAGTGGTGAGGCACTTTAAGTAGAATGGTGGTTTATTTAATTATTTGTAAAATAGTTTTCAAAAAGTAAAGCCGATTCATGTGCTTTAATACCGCGGCACTCACTAATAATTGGGCCTGTAAAATTTATATCTTCTAACTTAGATGCCAGTTCTTGCCAAGGAACTTTTCCTTCTCCAATTGCTAAATGCTCATCATTAAACCCATTATTATCATGATAATGAATGCAACTTAGCTTCTCATGGAAATTATTTATATACTCAATTACGCCTTCGGCCATATTAGCGTGACCCGTATCTAAACAAAATTTTAAATACTCTGATTCAACATTGGAAAAAATATATTCAAAATCATCGATGTTATCCCCAAGCAAATAATATTCTGAACCGCTTGGAATAGGAACCACATTTTCGAGAGCAATAACCACACCCTTTTCCTCACAGAGTTTCAATATTTTTACAAGACTTTTAATAAACCTTAATAAGGCTTTTCTCCTTTCCCATTTTTCAACAGGAAACCAATAAAAATTTCCAAGATGGAGCGTAACATGGGTTGATTTTAGCTCGCTGGCAAGTTGGATAGATTTTGATAAATACTTAATGCTTGAACGTCTCAAGTGAATTAATATATCGGAGATATTTGTATAGTAGGGAATATGAAAGCTTAGTTGAATATTATGCTCATCAGAGAGATTTTTTAACTTACTTATTTTATCTTTTGTAAATGTTTTTAACCCAAATTTCTCACTCGATAGATTAATTTCTATGTGTTTCAATCCTGAAGAAGCTGCATACTCAAATAAATTTTCAGGGTTATGATTATTTACATTTAAACCATATTTTCGCTGAAAAATAATAGACATTTATTTCATGGGTTTGGATGCGCAATAGCTATAAATATATCATTTATTTTTCAGCAAAACAAAATAAGAAAAGAATACTTTTCCTTTAATAACCCGTTTTTAAATACGTGCCTGGTATGTGTACAGCCTATGGTAACGACCTTCCGTTTTTATCAAATCATCATGGGTGCCCCGCTCTACAATCTGCCCTTCTTCAATCACTAAAATCTGGTCTGCCTGGCGGATTGTACTAAGCCTGTGTGCGATAACAAATGTTGTCCGGCCCTTCATTAATTTTTCCAACGATTGCTGAATATATTTTTCGCTTTCAGTATCCAGATTTGAAGTTGCTTCATCCAAAACAAGAATTTTAGGATCAGCAAGAATTGCCCTGGCAATTGCAATCCTTTGGCGCTGGCCACCGGATAGCTTCACACCACGCTCACCAATTAATGTATCCAAGCCATCATCAAATCGGTTTGTAAATTCATCCACGTAAGCAGCTTTTACTGCTTCATTTACTTGTTCATTGGAAGCATCTGGTCGTGGAAAAAGAATATTTTCTTTTATTGTGCCCTCAAATAAAAAATCATCCTGCAATACAACGCCCAATTGTGAACGGTAGCTTTCAAGAGTTACTTTGCTCAGATCATTTTCATCAATTGTTATTTTACCGGAACCCGGTTTAAAGTAAGAAGCAGCTAATCCGGCAATTGTGGTTTTTCCTGATCCTGAACTACCAACTAATGCAGTAACCGTTCCTGAAGGTGCATCGAAGGAAATATTTCGCAATACCTCAGTGCCTTCATCATATGAAAAATGAACATCGTCAAAACGAATATTACCCTTAATATTTTCAACCTGAACGGATCGGTCATTATCCTGATTTTCTTTTTCCATCTGAAAAATTTCATCCATGCGATCCAATCCTGCAAAGGCTTCGGTTATCTGGCTGCCAATATTACTCATCTGCACGATGGGAGCAATCAAAAAAGCGAGATATAAAATAAAGGCTACAAAATCACCGGTGGTCATTTCATTGTTTATTATCAGGTTGCCGCCTACGCCCATAATTGCCACGGATGTTATGCCCATCAACAAAGTGGCAGAGCTTGTAACAAGGCTAGAGGATGTGAGCGATTTCTTCACGTTCAGGTACAGTTGTTCCACACCTTTTTCAAAAACATTCATCTCCTGTTTTTCTGCGTTAAACCCTTTTATCACCCGGATGCCATTTAAAGACTCTGTTAACCTGCCTGTTACATCTGCATTAATTACACTTCTTTCACGAAAAATTGGCCGGATAAATGCGAATGCCTTCATGGAAATTAGTCCGAATAAAAGCAAGGGTACAATGGCGATTAGCGTCATCATTATATTGATTTTTAAAAGAATAATCAGTGCAATAATCGAAGTGAGAACACCGCCAAAAAGTTGCACAAGACCAGTGCCAACAAGGTTACGTACACCCTCTGCATCGCTCATAATTCGAGAGACAAGTGACCCGGATTTGCTGTTATCAAAAAAACGAACAGGCAGAAATAGAATTTGTTTTTGTACCTGTGCGCGCAAAAGAGAAATAAGATGCTGGGCCTCAACGCTTAATAAACGGACAAGAGAAAATGAAGTCACAGACTGAACAGCAACAGCGGCAATAACTGCCACAAGCAAAGTGTACAGCAAATCATAATCAGAATTTAAAATAACACTATCCAGCAAATATTTACTGGCCCCGGGTAAAACCAATCCTGAAAGACGGTTTATTATTATTAATATTAATCCAATAAAGAGAACTTTTTTTCTGGGAAGTAAAATCTCGTTAAAAACATATCTTATCGAATTTCTTCTTGTTTTGCGCACCGCTGTGTCTTTTTTGCTCATATTAAAACTTTTCCTGAATTTGAATTATTTTTATCAATGAGGATATTTTAACTAAAACGGGGTTTAAGTTGCTAAAATTTCACAAAAATAGCCAAATAACAATCATTTTTTGATTTGATTGGCTACTATTTTATTTAACACTCTTTTTGGCACAAATAGTGCATTTAGTTTCAAAGATTTTTTCTCCAAACATGGATGCATAACTAATAAAGGAAGCAAATGAATACAGCAAAGATTATTACTCACAATGGTCAGGCACATTTTGATGAGTTTTTAGCAATCTCTTTAATACTTGCCCGCCACGAAGAAACACATTTTTTTATCGAACGTCGTGAGCCGTCTGAAAAAGAATTATGCGATCCAAATACCTGGGTTATAGATATTGGAGAACGCTATGAGCCGCATTTAAAAAATTTTGATCATCATCAGGATTTAAAGCTTCCTGCAAGTTTTGTACAAGTGGCTGAATATTTAGAATTAGAAGATATTTTAAAAAAGTCTCCATGGTGGGAGTTTAAGGACAAGATCGATCGCAGGGGAGGATTTAAAATGGCCAGCGAATTAGGCATTGAATCGCTTGATCCGTTAAACAGTCCACTTGAAAATTTCTTTTTGGAAGTTTTTGCTCAAAGCCCAATTTCAATGTACCAGCAAATGAAGTTTTTTGGGAAGAAACTAATTGCAAACGGCTATCGCTTAAAAGAACAGATATCATTTTGGGAAAACTGCGATCAGCTTCATATAAAAGACAAAAAAGTAATAGTCGGTTATACCGATGAAACACTGGGTTCTGTTCAATATTGTGAATCCCTGGATAATCCACCTGCGGTAAGAATAAACTACGATGGACGTGGAGATGGCTGGAGTATGTCTACTATTAAAGATGCCGATGGTATCAACTTCTTCAGAGTGCAGGATCATGAGCATATAAAGTTTGCCCATAGAAATGGATTTATGGCAAAAACAAAAACTCGGATTCCACTGGAGAACGTTTTGCAGCTTGTTGAGATGTCAATAATCTAAACGAAATAATTATAAACGAGGATTAAAACTCAAAGAAAATATTTGTATAAAAGCGAACCGGGTTATTTTTGATTGTTCCCGGTTTATATTTAAACTTCAAAGCAGTTTCTACAGAAAGCTGATCAAAATAAGGATTTAAACCTTTTATTACTGCGGCAGATTCTACTAATCCATTTTTGCTAACAACAGCACGAACAATTATTTGACCTTTAGCCCCTCGCCCAAGAGTTGAATTAGAAATTTGAGGTGCAAATTTCTGTACAACCTCACCTTTTTGTGTATCCAGAAAATACTCTAAAAATATTTGGTCGTAATTAACCTGTGGTGGCGCAGATTTGGTTTCAAGATTTTCTATCGGTTTTACGTCATTACTCGCCAGCAATTCAGTATTATCAGTATTTGTATCTTCAACAACTTCATTCTCTTCGGGCTCAGCTATGGATTGCTGTTGAATCCTGTTTTGTGAAATAGCTGGTGTTTGAGTAACCGGCTGAGATAAAGGTGGATTATTATTAACAGGATTTTGTACTTGTGCAGAATTTGAATTGTTATCCTGGGTAGTTTGTGTTTGCGCTAAAACTGGTTCAGGAGAAGGTTGGGAAATTTCTAAAAATTCTTCAATGTTAGATTTTTTAAATACCGGGAGAAAATCTATGGCGCCATATTTTGCTTCATCCTTAGCGTCATAAACACGCAATGCAATTTCCGATTGGTTCGTATTATCACCCCAGGAATTGTTTTCAGCTAAAAGCGGTAAGTTTGTGTGGTTATAAACATCATATTCACTATTTTCAAAAATACTATTTCTTCCCTGGTTCACCTTCTTTGAATCACGCAAGTTTCCCAAATTGGGCTGAGAAAGGCTAAAGGCAATTATCCCGATCTGGTTTGCCACAATAAGATTATCTGATAAAATTGGTTTTGCACCAAGATTTGTAATTACCCCGGCATAACCATTTTCAGAAATAATATTCTTATTAATTTTAGGTTCTGCTTTAACTTCAACTAAAATTCCTGCATTATAATTAAGGCTCATCTGTGAATTTCGGATAACCGGATTGCTCTTTTTAACCGCTAAGCCGTTAAAAGCATATTCTACCAGACAGTTTTCAACAACAGAAATCTGTTTTGGGCTCATAATTCGGATACCGTACCAGTCTCCCATACGAGGATTAGCTGAAGCAGAGGAAAATGTAACCTTTGCATCCAGGCGGCCTTTAACTATCAAAATACCATAAACAATCAACTCAGACCGGGTTTTATCTTTACCAGAACGTTGTTTGTCCATATTAGGCATGAAAGAAATATTTGAACCGGCATTGATAATTAGCCTGCCTGTTTTTGCAACAATCACATCGCCTTCAATAACAATATTGCCAGACCAAGTAGCAGTTGTTTCAATAGTTAGGCCAGAAATCACCTTCTGTTGTGCAAATAAAGATTGGATTAAAAATAAAAAAGATATGTAAATAAGACGGGTTTTATTCATGATACTTATAACTTAGGGACGATATTTCAATTAAATAAATCATTCTCGATTTGTTCATCATTGCCCGGTGCTGATAAACTCTGACAATGAATGTAATAAATCTTTTTCTTTAAATGGTTTTACAATAAATGCGTTTGCGCCAAGTTCCTCTCCTGTTTGACGATGCTTCATACCTGCCCGGCCTGTGAGGATTATTATAGGAAGGCTATCATGTTTCTTTTCTTTCCGGATATTACTGATCAGATCAAAACCATGCATTTTCGGCATTTCCAAATCAGTAATCATAAGATCAACTTTTTCTGTTTTCATTTTCTCAAGGGCATCGGCACCATTAGTAGACTTTATCGTCAGAAATCCATTTCTCTCTAGTATAGAACCAACAAAATTTCGAACACTATTTGAATCATCAACAATAAGTACTTTTGGTTTGCGTGATTTTATCGTTCGTTTCTTAACAGTTTTTGTTGGTGCTTTTGTATCTTCTGCTTTTTCTTTCTTGGTTTCTTCTGCCTTTTTGGGTTTACGCTTTGTGCTTTTTGGAGCAGTAGTTTTCTTAGCTGGTTTTGTTTCTTTTTTAACGGTCGTTTTCTTGGTTACCTGTCTTTCAGCTACCTTTCCAAAGTAATGCATTTCAATGGTTCTGATCACAAGGGCAAAATCGAGAATTAGTGCCACATCGCCATTGGCCAGAATTGTTCCACCGGAAATATAATCAACATTTTGCAGATGAGTTCCAAGTGATTTTATTACTACCTCCTGGCGGCCAACAAGTTCATCAATTCCCAATGCCATGCTAATACCTGCATCATAAATGACAACCGCCATTTGCTGATTTCTTTCTGACTTATCTTTATCTTCACCAAACTTTAAGATATCGCCAAGATAAATGTATGGTAAAAGGCGTCCACGGACTCGAATGTATTTTTTGTCCTCATCCGTAATAATATCCGGGGTGTTAAATTCTATTGTTTCCTGAACTGCAATTACCGGAATAGCAATAGATTGCAAATCGACTTTAACCATTAAAGCTTGTGAAATAACCAGGGTTAACGGAACACGCAAACTAAAAGATGTTCCCGTTCCTGCCTCCGTTTTAATACGGATATTACCTTTTAACTTTTGGATTTGGTTAGAAACTGAATCAAGACCTATGCCCCGTCCCGATACATCTGTTGCTTCATCGCGTGTAGAAAATCCTGCAACAAAAATATAATCAAGAATTTCTGCTTCGCTCATTTTATCAACAAGCTTTTTCTCAGACAATCCTTTCTCAACTATTTTTTTACGAACACTTTCTATATCAATTCCACGGCCATCATCGGTGATTTCTATTATTATTTGGTTCTTTTCCTGACGCGCTTTTAATAGTAAGGTACCGGATTCAGATTTTTCACTTTTTGTTCTTTCCTGTGGTGTTTCCAAACCATGATCGATGGCATTGCGGATAATATGCAGAATTGGCTCGGCAAGTCCTTCAACCATTGCCCTATCCATTTCCGTATTATTATCTTCAATAATCAGATTAACCTTCTTCTTCTGCTTTTGGGCCATATCCCTTACTGCGCGCGGATACCGGTTAAACAAATTATCTACAGGCACCATCCGTGTTTTCAACATATCGCTGTGCAGTAGTTTACTAATGCTGGCAAGCCGTCCAATATTTTGCTCAAATCCCTCAGATAATTTATTTAAATCTCCGTGGATCATATTTACCGCACGAACCACATCTTTTATATTACCAGACATTTTACGGATCTGATCTTTCTTTTCAGAACTTACATTTTCACTATCCTGTTCTCCTAAAACGCCAAACTCAATTGCGTCTTCCAAAACATTTTCAGCACCATGGATTTGTTTCTTCTCGCCTTCAATATCGTTTAAAATATCTTTTAAAGAATGAAGGTGCGAGCCAAGCTGTGTTTGATTGATCATTAATTCCGAAGCCATATCAACCAGCTTGTCCATGTATTCTGTGCTTATTTTTATAATATTATCTTCGGTACTTTTCTTTTTCTGAGGGGCATCAGAAACAGGAATTGGCTGCATATCGCTTTCAGGAGCTGTGCTGGTTGCTGCTTCAGCAAAATTTTGGAAAGCAAACATCCTGTTGTCGATTTCTGCAAGTCGTGTTGTAAATTGATCAACTTTTTCAGTTCCGTTCTTTTCGATTGAATCAACCATATCTGTCGTCAAATCCAACGCAACAAAAGCCGTATTAATCATTTCATTTTTAATGGACGTTTCTTTTTGAGTGTATAAGCTAAAATAATCTTCCAGCTTATGTGCAAGATCGCCAATCAAATTATATTTTGATATATATGAGCTGCCTTTTAAAGTATGCATCCTTCGCAAAATATTAGAAAGGATCATTTCACTTTCAGGCATTTTTTCTAATTCAAGATAATCATCATTCAAACCGGCAGTTAATTCACGTGCTTCTTCAATGAAGATGGTCACCATGTTTTCCGGTAGTTCATCTTCCGAAGTTTCATCTTCGGTTACTTCTTCTTCCGTCCAATTATCAACTTCTAAGTCAAAAATTATTCCAGTGATCTTTTCAGCACCAAGTGATTCTCCCTCACTCAATTTTGTCAGTATGTTCACAGCTTCATCTATTTTTGCATGTAACTCCGGGCTGTGTGAAATTTCATCATTAATTATTGCCTCTGTTAATAATTCCAGTCCATCCGTGATCTGGGAAATCTCTCTAAAACCGAGCATTTTTGAAGCTGACTTTAACGAATGTGACGCATAACTCATTTTTTCAACTGCTTCTTCATCATCCGGCTTATCCAATAATATTTTATTTGATTCGGAAATATTGGATAAAAATGTGGTTGATTCTTCACGGAAAATTTCCAGCAGCTCTTCATCTTCCTCAGCGCCTTCAGCAAATAGCGGTTTTTCCTCTACTTTTTGCTTACCTGCATCTTTATCTTTATCGATATTATCAAAACCAAACTGATCATCACCCGAAGTACCGACATCTTCAATTGCTACATTGTCAAGTAAAGCTTCCAGCATTTCCATGGTTTCACTAAAATCAAACTCCGGATCTTCAATCAAGCTTTCAAGTGTTTCAACGCCTTTGGATAAAGAAGTATCTAAATCTTTGGGGATTGCAAACTCGCTTTTTCCAAATAATTCTGCTGCATCTTCTATTGCTGCGGCAAATTTGGAAATATCTTTAAAATTTAGAAAGTGGGCAGAAGAACGAATTGAGTGACAGGCATTTTCAATTTCGACCAGGGATTGTCTTTCTTTGCTATTTGAAAAAGCATCCAGGTTTTCATGAATTATTTTTAAATGCTCTTTAGTATCCTCTCTGAACAATGCGAGGTCATCATCAACTTCTTCAATCTTTTCCGGTTTTTCTTCTTCAGCTTCTACAGCTTTTTCGGGTTTTGCTTCAGCTATCGTTTCCTCTTCAACCGCTGTTTCCTGCTCAACTTGCTGATTTTCACTAGGTTCACTTACAGTTTCTTCAGATGTGATATCGTAAAGTACTGCAAGGATATCGGTGCAATTGCCATTTTTGCCCTGATGTTGCATCCGTTCAAGAAAAAGATTAAATGCATTTTCAATTTCAGTTGCAATTTCTTCATCTAATGGTTTGTTTACTGATTTATCAACTTGTTCTTTTACAAAATCAACAAATGGTGAATAATTTGAATACCCCAAAACTGATAAATTATTGCCAAGCCCGGCCAAATAATTTTGAACAGGTTCAATGTTGGCTCCACTACTTAAAGTATTTTTTAATAGTTCTTTCTGTTTAGACCATTCCTTTAATGCAGATTCCAGAAAAGCATCTACCGTCTGCTTGTCTTCTATTCCACTTAACGTTTCTTGCTCTGGGCCACTTAAATCATTAAGCGTGCTATTTAGTGAATCAAAATCTACTTTGGAAATTGGGGTTCCGGATAAAATATTCCAGACTGACTCCAGGGAATCAATTGTTTCAGCTGGAGTATCTTTCCCCGACTGAAGAATTGTATTATAAATCCCATTTAATGGATCAATGATTTTAGGCGCAAGTTGCTCATGAAAATGGGCACTATTATTTTGAACTAAATCCAGAGTTTGGCGAAGTGTTGTCTTATGATCGGTTGAGTCCAGGTTATTATGGCATTCAAAAATACCTTTAGAAATAGTTTTAAAAAAAGATTGTATTATTTTTTCAAAATCTTCTTTATCATCAATTCCAAAACTCGGTTCAATAGCCTCTTCAGTTTCAGGTTTTATTTCTGCCACTAACTCAGGTTCCGGAACAACCTCTTGCTTTGTACTTGTTTCTTCCTTGTCTAATGGTTTAAATGAATCACCCAGTTTTGAGATTTGTTTCTTGATCGCATCTACATTTTTTTGCCCATGGTCTTTATCAGCATAATTCTCCACAGACAATAAATCCGTGTAAATACCAGAAAGTATTTTAACACTTTTATCGGAAAGGCCATTTTCTGAAGTACATAAATCTGAGAACTGAGCAGAAAGAAGTTGAGCTATATATTCCAAACCACTATAGCCATGGATCATACTAACTTCTTTAAGCGCTTTGAATTTTTTAACCAAATACTGAATATTTTTCTTGCTGTTTAAATCTTGTAAATCTTTTTCAAGATATGGTTTTAAGTCATTATAGTTTTCTTCAACTTCCGATTTAAAATACTGAACAAGAAGTGAATCTAAATCAGACTTTTTATCTGCTGGTTTATCTTTAGCAACAATCTTTTCTTCTTCCTGTTTTTCAATGATAACAGGCAATATTTCACCGGAATTTAATATGCTTTCAAATTCTTCTTTTTCGTTTTTTCTAAAATCACTCACAAGTGATTCCAGGACTGCAGCATTAGAATCAATATTTTTGTAGAGGATTGAAGCAGGGTTAGTTTCTGTTGGTAAAATTGACTGAAGCGATTCGCCGATTTTTTTTATTGCAGGTGAATAGTCTTCTTCAATTTTTGTAAGGTTAACAAGCAGGCCACATACTTTAGTTTTATCTTTTCCTGTCTCACCCGAATCTGTAAGTTGGCCTACCTTATCCAGTAATTCTGTTAAATAAAATTCATTAAATGATAATTCTGGTTGTGGCTCTTCTTCTTGAGCATCCGCCTTTGGTTTACTCATCTCTTCAAATTCATCAAGCTGCTTTTCTTTTTCTTCTTCACCAAATTTGTTCTCATAAGAGTCTACAACTAGCTGAAGGGTTTTAACACATTCATCATCTTCAACCATTAATGAGTATAGATTAAGAAAATCTTCTGCCAGATCAGGGAGTGTGTTGTAAACAACTTTAGCGCCATAATCATTTGCCCGTTCGACCATATCAAATAAGAAAATAGCTAAATCATTGGTTTGTTGATATTTTGCTAATTTTTCAAGTCCTTCAACAATGGTATCTTCTTTTACAAGATAGGTACTGATTTTCTTCAATAACTTAAAATGGGAATCTGCTATTTTCCCTTCAATCTTACTCAAAGTAATATTAAGAAATTCAGTTAAATAAAAAAGATTGAAAGAGATGGCTTCCGTAGAAGTTATATCCATTTTATGCTCCAATTATCATTCAGTCAATCTAAATTTTTCTACAGCACGGTTTAGATTTTTGGACAAGTATTCCAATGATGATGCTGAGTCTTTTGACTGTTTCGCACTATCTGCCGTCTCTTTTGCGATCCCGGCAATTCGTTCTAAAGCAGAAACAATATCCGAACTTATTTTTGTTTGCTCTTCAGTTGCATTAGAAATATCAACTGTTGAATGGGTTGAAATTTCAACACTTTGAATAACGTCATCAAAGGTGTCGCCAGCGTCATCAACCAGCTTAGCACCTTCGGCTACTTCAACTTCTCCCTTTTCAATTGCGGTAAGTGTCTCTGCAGTGCTGGTATTTATATCTTCAATTAACTGGGAAATTTCATCCGCTGATTTGCTTGACCTTTCAGATAGATTTCTAATCTCATCAGCAACAACCGTAAATCCACGTCCTGCTTCACCTGCCCTTGCAGCCTCAATTGAAGCATTCAACGCAAGTAAATTCGTACGGCTCGCAATTTCTGAAATAAAGTCAGTAATTTCACTAATTCTAATTGAATTGTCACTTAAAATTTTCATCTGCCGCACAACTTCACGTACAGAATTTCTAATTTTTTGCATTCCATCAGTGGATTTTTGTACAATTTTGCCACCACTCTCAGCAACTTCTTTTGCTTGCTTAGCTGCCTGAGATGCGCGTTGTGCATTCTGGTTTGTATTAAAAATCAAATCGGCCAAACCTCTTGCCAACCCACTAATAGTTTCTGTTTGCGATGCCTGGGAAACGGCTCCATCGGCCATTGTATCTGTGTTTTTTGAAATATCCTGGGTTGTGGTTGCTACCTGATCTGATGCATTTTTAACATCTTTGATAAGCTCGCTCAAATCACTAATCATTATATTAAAAGAATCAGACAAGGCCCCTAATGCATCGGCAGTTACTTCAGCCTTTTGGGTAAAGTCACCATCCGCTGCAGAAGAAACAATTTTTAATAATTCTTTAATTTGCTTTTGAATCTTCTCCTTTTCTTCTTCAGATTCTTTTGTATCTTTAAGATTAGTCTCAATATCTTTTAAATAAGGATGGAGCTCAGACAAATAGATATTTTTCTTATCCATGAAAGAAACATTTTCATCTTGCTTTATTCTGCTAAGATTCAGTTCAATTTCACTTATCCCCTGTTTAATGTTTGTTGATTCAATAATCAGAACAATTAAAGAAATCAAAAATAGGATTACTGACACAAGAAGGGGCATGGTAAAAAAGTCCAAAAAACTTGATTCCATTTTGTTATAGCTTTTTGATAGCACCAAAACATACGTCTTCGAGTTATTTAGCGGGGCAAAAGCATAAAGAACAGTATTTGTTTCATTTTCCTGTTTATCAATTTTGGATTGTAATTTCTTTTCAGCAAAGGCTTTTGTCAATTCCGGATGTGAATCAAAATCTTCTCCGATGTGATTTGCTTCATCATCCTTCATTATCACTTTATTTACAGGGCTGTCTTTTTTTACCAAGGTGATTTGAACTGATGGATCGTTTATTGAGTTCTTTAGCATTTTAACCTGCAAGGCTACTTTTTCATACCATGAAGACGATTTATAGTCGCTCGCTTTTTCTATTAAAGAAACGTCATCCTCACTAATCAAAGACGAAGCTGTTTTGGATATATTCTCGAGTTGAACCAGTTCATTGTTTAAACTTGACTCGACATCATATTCCCGTTGCATATAAGCCCAAAAAACTACAATCAACAATAAAGCAGGAAGCATTTTTTTGAGATAATTTTTAAAAAATATAATTCCGGTTTTACCCATTATACCCCCAACGAATAGCTGTAGCTTACAATTTCTTTCGCGTTAAATAGAGTTTCCAAATCAAGTAAAAATATTTTGCCTAATTTTTTATGACTGTAATAACCATTACAATATTGAATTAAACTGAGCGGCATATCCCTTGTTGGAATCTGGATCTTATTTCCATCTATGGAAAATACATCTAAAACCTTCTCTACAACAATACCTAATTTTGTTTCGTTAAAATCAACAATTACAACAAAATCCTCATCATTTATATCCTCAATCGGGAGATTTAAGAAACCTCTGATATCAATCACAGATTGGATTTGCCCCCGAAGGTTAAAAACCCCTAATACACTATGATGCACATTGGGAATTTTTGTTATAAGAGGTAAACTCAGTACTTCCTGAACAAATTTAACTTCTACACCAAAATACTGTCCGGATATACAAAGAATAGAATACCGAAACTCTGCGCTAGATATATTTTTCACGTTAATTTAATAAAATGAGCTTGTAATTAGATCAGTTTTTTAATTTTTTCAACAAGATCGTCGTCTTTAAATGGTTTTGGCAAAAATTCTTCCGCGCCTTCATTCTTTGCAGTTTCAATCATTTGAGGCGAATCTTTACCTGACAACATTATTACAGGAATCCCTTTTGATGCTTTGATCGTTTTTAAGATTTCAATTCCATTTATATCCGGCAGCATCATATCCAAAATTACCAAATCAGGATTTGTTTGGTCCATCACATCTAAACCTTCTTTGCCACTTACTGCAGTTTCAATACTAAACTCTTCTTCTTCCAAAGCAATTTCAACCATTTTTCTAATTACAAGGCTGTCATCAATAACAAGTATTTTCTTGAATCCAGTTTTATCAACTGTTTCTTCCGGAGCTTTTTCAGCTGGAGGAGCCTCATCAACTTTTTCTGCTTTTTCATCACCTGTTAAATTAAAATTGAACTCCATTTCATCAGAAATATCATCACCTTCATCACCTTCCGGGATATTTATTTCTATTTTTTCTTCCTTAGTTTCAATTTCAGGTTCTTCAGCAAGAATTTCTGGTTCTTCTGGTGCCTGTTCTACAACCTCTTCAGAAACAGGTTGTTCAGTCTCCGCTAATAATTCATCAAGAGCCTCATCAGCATTTTGAAGTTCCTCTTCTTCAATAACCGGAATCAATTCTTCCTCTGACGGTTCTTCAGCCGGCTCATTTTTTAACTCTTCTGGTTCTTCGCTTTCAACAACTTCTTCAATGCTTTCTTCTTCCTGAAGTAGCTCTTCAAGTGTTTCATCCTGTCCTGGTTCTTCAACAACTGGCTCGCTGACTTCTTCTGCCACCGGCTTTTCTTCTTCAACTTCTTCAATTACTTGTTCAGTTGCCTCTTCAATTTCTGGGCTGGGTAGATCAGTAACCGTTTCTTCAGTTGTTCCTTCAGATGTTTCTTCAATTGAAACCAAACCATTTTGAATTAATAGTTGCATAGAATTTGAAACTGATTCTTCATCTGTTTCGAGAAGTCCAGCAATTTCCTGGGCATCAGAATTTTTATTAACTAAAAATAAAATCTTCCACGCCAGATACGGTAATTTTACTGACCGAATAAGTTCATCCAGGTTTTCAACACGATTATACAGATTTTTCACGTCTGAATCCTTTCTTATTTCGATAAACTGTGTTCATTTTTAATAATTTCTTCAGCTAAATTTAAATAACTTATAGCACCTGCAGAATTAATATCAAATAAAGCAACAGGTTTTCCAACAGCTGGTGCCTCTGATATTTTTGAATTCCTTGGTATTTTCGTCTGAAAAATCAAATCTTTGAATGATTTTGACATATCATTTGCAATTTCACGGCTTTTTTTTAACCTTTTGTCAAACATTGTAATTAAAATACCCAATATTTCTAAATTAGTATTAAATTTATTGCCAATATTTTTTATTGATCTTAAAAACTTCCCCAATGATTTAAGGGAGTAATACTCGCATTGAACAGGTATAATTACTGAATTTGCTGCTGCAAGTGCATTCATCGTAAGTGTACCAAGATTGGGGGGACAGTCGATTAAAATATAATCATACAACTCCAAATATGGTTGTAATACGTTTTTTAATAATTTTATATGAAATGCATTGGTATAAAGTTCTACTTCATCTTCCTCATTTCGAACATTCGCCGGTACAATTTCAAAGTTTTCCAAGCCAATATCTGTAATAGATGAAGATAATGGAATTTTATTTACGAATATATCAAATATGCCATACTTAATTTCAAATTCATTTAAGTGAAATGTTTCAGCTATGCTTCCTTGCGGATCCATATCAATCACTAGGGTTTTCTTTTGAAATATAGTTAGGCTAACTCCAAGATTAATTACAGTTGATGTTTTCCCTACACCACCTTTTTGACTAGCAATCGCAACAATTTTTCCCATCATTATAAGCCGGTTTTGAGCATAGGTACTTTGATATTAGGTTCTTTCGTGCTATTAATAGCGATTTCAAAACCAGTATCTGTATGCTTAAAAATCCACATTATCAGATCATTTATCAAAATATCACTTCTTCTTTTATCCATCGCTAGTCTAATTCATTCTATTAATCAAAATGTTTCAATACATTATACAAACGGTTGTTTTTTTTAATTGAGTTATAAGAAAAAAGTACATAGCCCGCAGAAATATCATTATCAACATATTTTATTCTTTTTAACACTTCCTCATTTTTAATATTATATGTTGCAATTCCTATCCTGATGCGATCTAACCCAATTTTTTCTTTGGTGATTTTTATATTAGCTTTAAATTTAGGCATTTTTGGGTTATAATTCATCATAACAACAAAATCACACAATTCATTTTCCACCCAAAATAACCAATCCTGCATAAATCTATGTTTTGCCTCAACAGGATTTGGTTTCACAGCAACACTAAGTTTTAGACCTGGATTTATTTCTTCAATTCCACTTTTAATTTTTCTTAAAGCTTCGGTTAATTCGTTCCTCAAAAATTGCTTATATGTATTTTGGAAATAATAAAAGGCTTCCGCACCTCTCTCAGTTACAAAGTTTTTAGGATTTGATAAAGGTATTAATGGGTCTAAGCCGTGCTTAACCATATATTCGGTTCTTGCAATCTTCGAAACATGGTTAATTTCCTTTGGATAACGAAAATAATCTAAATGTACACCATCAATGTTATACAACGAGTACAATTCTTTTATAACAGTTATGATTTCGGATAAATTTGAATTATCATTAGGATGCAAATAATATCCTTCTGACTCGATACCTGGAGTTGTTGGCTCCACTTTGGCATTTTGTGTGCGGTAAATAATATGATTTGGGTCTGAGGGTAATATTTTCTTATGCCAAATATAACATACATTCAACCAAACATGTACTTTAATATTATTTTGCACTGCTGTCTTAAAAAGCAATGCCAACAGTTCGTCGTCAACATGTTTTTGCGGTATGTTATTCAGAGTTGGATAATACACATTGCCAAGGGCGCGGAATTGAAGAAAAATTGTATCAATTTTTAGGTCTTTGGAGTTACTTATTATTTTTGAAATACTTTCTTTCGAAGTAAGTGCATCTCTTACAACCCAAATTCCCCTTTGAGATGCAACTAGATTACCGGTAAAGATATTTAAGAAAAAGAATAAAACAATAAGTTTTTTCACAAGGTTCTGCTTTAATAAGGACAATAAAAATATAGGTTTAGGTCGCCAAGTATGCAAATAAATGAAACATCTATAAACAAAAAAAGGGTTATTTCGATTTGAAATAACCCTTTTGTGAAAATATTTTAAACTTATTCAGCGGCAGCGGCTTCTTCTTTTTCAGCAGCTTCCTTCTTTTGAGCTTTTTCTTCAGTTTTCTTTGCTCTCTTTTCAGCTGAGTATGTACTGAAATCAACTAATTCCAACATACTAATTGATGCGGCATCTCCTTGCCGAAATCCTAATTTGATTATCCGTGTATACCCGCCCTGCCTTTCAGCACATGCTGGACCAATCTCATCAAATAATGTCTTTACAGCTTCTTTGTTTTGCAAAAATTTAAAAGCAAGACGTCTATGATGTAATGATCCTTTTTTAGCGTAAGTAATCAATTTTTCAGCATATCTTCTGGTTTCTTTGGCTTTTGCATCTGTTGTCTTAATTGATTTGTGTTCAAAAAGACTGGCAACCATATTACGCATCATTGCTTTTTTATGGCTTGTAGTGCGCCCTAGATGTGTACCTTTTTTATTGTGTCTCATTTAAATGTTCCTTATCGGTACTATATTTTATCTTCGGATTTAACATAACTTTCTATATTCATTCCAAACTGTAAGCCACGTTCTTCTAAAATTTTGCCAAGTTCCATTAATGACTTACGGCCAAAATTTTTGAACTTAAGCATTTCACCTTCTTCACGGCGCACAAGATCGCCAATTGTTTTGATATTAGATGCTTTTAAGCAATTATGTGAACGTACAGAAAGTTCAAGTTCATCAACATTCATTTTGAGAAGCTTTTTAATTCTCAAGGTTTCTTCATCAACTTCAGCAACTTCATCATCTTCAGTATCAATATCAAAATTGATGAACAATTGGATATGATCTTTAAGAATTTTACCTGCATATGTCAAAGCATCATCAGGAGTAACACTGCCATCTGTTTCAATTTCAAGAATCAACTTTTCAAAATCTGTTTTTTGACCAACACGTGTATTTTCTATATAGTATTTTACATTGATAACAGGTGTAAATATAGAATCTATAGCAATCACGCCTATAGGTTGATCCGTTTCCTTATTTTCATCCGCAGTTACATACCCTCTGCCTTTACCAATTCTCAATTCGAGATCAACATTGGCATTTTCATTTAAAGTAGCTATATGCAAGTCTGGGTTCAGGACTTCAAAATCAGTTGTTTGTTCCTGAATTAATCCAGCTTTAAAATCCATCGCTCCTGATAAGGAAAGATTAATTTTTTCCGGACGCTTGTTAATCAGCTTAATACGAACTTGTTTCAGATTTAAAATAATCTCAGTAATATCTTCGTAAACACCGTCAATCTGTGTAAATTCATGTTGGATATCGTTTACTTTTATCGATGTAATGGCTGCACCATGCAAAGAAGAAAGTAATACTCTTCTTAACATATTTCCAACAGTTACACCATATCCTTTTTCAAGAGGCTGAACAACAAATCTTCCAAAGTTGTCAGTATATGTTGACTCTTCTAATTCAATACGTTCTGGCATTTGTAAATTAGACCAGCTCATTCTCCACCTATGTGTTTTGAGTTAATTATTTTGAATACAATTCCACAATCATGTTTTCTTGAATATTAACCGGAATTTCTTCTCTGTTAGGAGCATATAAAAATTCTCCGATTAATTGGGCCTTATCAAGGTTTAACCAAGCATACATATTCTCTGCCCGAACCTTTTTTAATGACTCATGGAAAACAGATAATTTTCTACTTTTTTCGCGCACTTGAACAGTATCACCTTTTTGCAAGACATATGAAGGAATATTCACTACTTTTCCATTCACGGTAATGTGTCTGTGCAATACAAGTTGCCTGGCCTGGGTTCTTGAAACTGCTAATCCAAGACGGAAAACTGTGTTGTCCAAACGGCTTTCTAAAAGCATTAACAGATTTTCTCCAGTAACGCCTTTCATACGTTCAGCTTTTTTAAATGTCTTACGGAATTGTCTTTCCAGCAGCCCATACATGAATTTTAATTTCTGCTTTTCTTTTAGCTGCATTCCATAATCAGATACTTTTTTCCTACCCATCCCATGTTGCCCTGGTGGGTAAGGTTTATTACTTAAAAGCTTATCAAACTTAGGGTTGCCGAAAATATTTTCACCAAATTTACGGACAAGCTTTCCTTTTGGACCCGTGTTACGTGCCATTTACTAAACTCCAATATATTTTTAAACGCGTCTTTTCTTAGGTGGTCTGCAACCATTGTGCGGAATTGCTGTCACATCTTTAATAGATATAACCTCCAGACCTGCAGCCTGCAAAGATCGAATAGCTGCTTCACGTCCAGAACCAGGGCCTTTTACTTCAATATCAACCGATTTCAACCCCAGGTCTTTAGCAATTTTTGCTGCATTTTCAGCAGCTACCTGAGCAGCAAAAGGTGTATTTTTACGTGAACCTTTAAAACCTACTTTTCCTGCAGTTGCCCAAGAAATAACATTACCATAATTATCCGTAAGCGATATTATCGTATTGTTAAATGTTGCTTTAATATGCGCTTTGCCATGAGGCTCAACGCTTTTTTTCTTTTTTTGTTTTTTTACTTTTGGTGAAGCCACCCATTACCTCCAATGCTTATTTTTTCTTTCCACCTACAAGACGTTTACGGCCTTTTCTGGTGCGGGCATTTGTTTTTGTCCTTTGCCCATGAACTGGTAAACCTCTGTGGTGCCTGTAGCCGCGTACAGAATTAATATCCATCAATCTCTTAATGTTCATATTAATCTCAGACTTTAAAGCACCTTCAACTTTATATCTGTCTTGAATTAGTTTACGGATTTTAGCTACTTCATCATCTGAAAGGCTTTGAACACGTGTATTAATATCAACTTTACACTCATCACAAATATTCTGAGCCGAAGTTTTGCCAATTCCGTAAATATAGGTTAAACCTATAAGTACTCTTTTATTTTTGGGTAAATCTACACCAGCTATACGTGCCAATCTATTTCTCCTTAAATTTTAACCTTGGCGTTGTTTATGACGTGGATTTTTACTGCAAATTACACGAACAACACCTTGTCTACGGATTACTTTGCATCCGTCACAAATCTTTTTTACTGAAGCTTGTACTTTCATTTTAAAGCCCTTATTTATATCTGTAAACAATTCTTCCACGTGTCAGATCGTATGGCGAGAGTTCCATACTAACCTTGTCACCCGGTAAAATTTTTATAAAATGCATTCTCATTTTGCCAGAAATATATGCCAACACTTCATGACCGTTTTCTAAAGTAACTATAAATGAAGCATTTGGTAACGTTTCTTTTATAATCCCATCTACTTTGATGGCTTCTTGCTTTTTTGCCAAAAGAGAACCTTCTTCCTTATGCCCTACGGCTTTTTATGGCGCCTGATTTCATAAATCCATCATAATGCCGTTCAAACAATTGAGATTCTATTTGCTGTAGAAAATCCAGAGCAACACCAACAATAATTAACAATCCTGTACCACCAAAAAAGGACGCTAAACTAAATGGAATGTTAAACCATTGGGCCAGCATCATAGGAACTATAGCAATTAAACCTAAAAAGATTGATGCCGGTAAAGTTATTCGTGTTAAAATGTTATCCAGAAATTCTGAGGTTTTTTTACCTGGACGAACGCCTGGTATGAAACCGCCCTGTTTTTTCAAGTTGTCAGCAACATCAACCGGATTAAGAGCGATTGCCGTGTAAAAATATGTAAAGAACACAATCACAACAAAATAGAATATCCAGTAGAACCAGGAATCATAAGAAAACAGGCCCTGTATATAAACGGTAAAATCACTTTCCGGTAAAAATGTAATCATTGTCTGTGGTACAAACATCAACGCTTGTGCAAAAATAATTGGCATTACACCAGCCGTTAATACTTTCATTGGGAAGTGAGTGTTAACCCCACCATATACTTTGCGTCCCACAACACGTTTTGCATATTGAACTGGTATTTTACGAGTTCCCTGTGTTAACAGAACAACTACATAAATAATTGCGAATGCAAGAGCCATCAATGCTACTTCTTCCAATAAATGACGCTGGCCACTTGAAAACTGTTCAAATTCCTGAATTAAAGCGGATGGTAATTGTGCAATAATCCCAATAAAAATAATCAGCGAAATACCATTGCCAATTCCACGGTCGTCAATCTGCTCACCCAGCCACATAATTAACATTGTACCTGAAGTCATCGAAAGAACTGTCATTAAAACAAAACCTAATCCAGGATCCGGAACAGCCAATCTTCCATCAGCAACCTGTATGCTTTGTAAAAAGAATGCGACTCCTGCTGCCTGTGCAGCTGAAATTGCCAATGTTCCGTACCGGGTAAATTGCGTGATTTTTTTACGGCCCTCATCTCCTTCTTTCTGAAGTTTCTGGAAATAAGGAAAAACAGCACCGAGTAACTGTATTATGATAGAAGCACTAATATAAGGCATAATACCAAGTCCGAAAATGGCTGCCTTTTTGAAGGCGCCGCCGGCAAATAAATCATATAATCCAAATAATGTGCCTTGTAAATTTCTAAAACCTTCAGCAAGAACCGCTGTATCAATTCCCGGTGTAACAATATGAGTACCAATCCGTTCGATACCTAATATCATAACCGTAAATAAAACGCGCTTTCTTAAATCAGCAATCTTGAAAATATTTCGGAATGATTCTAAAATCATGATAAAGTAACTGTGCCTCCTGCTTTTTCTACCTTTTCACGGGCAGATTTGCTAACTGCGTCTACTTTAATATCCACTTTTTTATCTAATTCCCCTGTACCCAACAATTTAACAGGAACAGTTTTCTTGCGAATCATTTTTAATTCATATAAAGTTTCTGGTGTTATTTCTTTTTTAACGTCAATTTCCTGCAAGTCAGAGACATTAATTACCTGAAACGTAACTTTGTTTATATTTGTAAAACCAAATTTTGGTAACCTTCTTTGAAGCGGCATTTGCCCACCTTCAAACCAGGCTCTCTTTTTACTTCCACCGCGAGAACCGTATCCTTTGTGTCCACGTCCTGCTGTAACACCCAGTCCTGAACCTTCGCCACGTCCGCGTCTTTTATTTTTTTTAGTTGAACCTTTATTCGGTTTTAAGCTACTTAAATCCATGAAATATCCTAATTGACTTAGTTTGCGTCTTCTACTGAAACTAAATGTTTTACTTTAGTAACCATTCCTTCAATCTGTGGAGTACTGTTGTGAACTACTGAATGGTTTAGCTTTTTTAAGCCCAATGCTTCCAATGTTCTTTTTTGTTTAACATTGTACCCAATTGCACTTTTAGTTTGCGTAATTTTAATTTTTGTATCTTTTTTCTTTGCCATCGATATAATCCTCTGAAAGCTTTATTAGCCTTGAAACAATTGGCTTAGTGACATTCCGCGTCTTTTAGCTACATCTTCCGCGCTCACCATATTGACCAAGGCGTTAAATGTTGCTTTACTTAAGTTGTGCGGATTTGAAGAGCCATTTGATTTTGTTAAAATGTTTTGAACACCGGCCATCTCACATATTGCCCTAACAGGGCCACCGGCAATAACACCAGTACCTTGTGCGGCAGGCTTTAACATTACTTTTGCGGCACCAAATTTTGCATTAACAGCATATGGTATTGTCCCATTAAGCAAAGTTACACGGACAAGATTTTTTTTAGCCTGATCAGTTGCTTTGGAAATTGCGTTTATTACTTCGCCAGCTTTACCAAGCCCTAACCCTATTACACCATTGCCATCACCAACAACAACAATTGCATTAAAGGAAAAGCGCCTTCCGCCTTTTAAAACTTTAGCAACACGATTGATATAAACTACTTTTTCCTTAATATCTAACTCACCTGGATTTATTCTTTCCAGCACGATAAATCTCCTAATTTAGAACTTTAATCCGCCTTCTCTAGCACCATCAGCTAAAGCTTTTACACGGCCATGATATATGTAACCATTTCTATCAAAAACAACTTGTTCAATTTTTTTCTTTTTTGCTTTTTCAGCTAAAAGTTTACCGATAGTATTAGCTGCTTCTGTTTTTGACTTAGCTTTTTTTATTTCAGCAGATACATCTTTAGTTTTGTTCATTAGACCAACAAGCACAACATTTTTTGTGTCATCAATTAGTTGTGCATGCATATAACGCAAGCTTCGATATACAACCAAACGAGGTCTTTCTGCTGTACCAAATATTTTTTTCTTTTTACTCATTTTTCTATCCTGATAGCTAAATTATTTGCCTGCTGTTTTACCTGCTTTACGTCTTACGTATTCACCCTCATACTTGATACCTTTACCTTTATAAGGTTCAGGTTTTCTGAAGCTTCTAATTTTAGCAGCTATTTTTCCAACCATCTCTTTATCAATTCCACTTATTTCAATTGAAGTTGGTGAAGATGTTTTTATTGTAATTGAGTTTGGAACAGCTATTACAATCTGATGTGAATAACCAATTGTTAACACAAGGTTCTTTGCTTTCATTTCAGCTTTGTAACCTATACCAACTATTTCCAGCTTTTTTGTAAAGCCATTGTTAACGCCCTCAACCATATTTGCAATTAAAGCCCTGGTTAATCCATGAAGACTGCGGCTTTCTTTAAGATCATTCTTTCTATTAACAACGATTTGATTGTCTTTGTGCTCAAGCTTTATAGCTGGGTGAAAATCCTGTACCAACTCACCTTTTGGGCCTTTAACTACCAAATGGTTATTTGCAAGTTCTATATTTGTGTTTGCCGGAATATCTACAGGCAATTTTCCAATTCTTGACACTTTGATTCCCCTTATTAACTACCAAACTTCACAAAGGACTTCACCACCGACATTTTGTCGTTTTGCTTCGCTGGCAGTAATAATTCCTTTGGGTGTTGTAAGGATTGAAATCCCTAAATTATTTTTTACTCGTGGTAAACTATCTACCGAGACATAATGCCTTTTACCAGGCGTACTTACACGTTTAATACTATGGATAACCGGGTTGCCTAATTCATCGTATTTTAACCAAACACGAATGATACCCTGACTTCCATCATCAATAATAATGTATCTTTTTACAAAGCCCTGTTCTAACAGGATCCTTGATATTTTTCTTTTGATATTTGATGCAGGAATATCTACAAAATTCTTTTTTGCATGTAATCCATTTCGTACACGCGTTAGATAATCTGCTATCGGATCAGACATTGACATAATTCTCTATTCCTCCACCACTACCAGCTTGCTTTTGTGACACCAGGTATTTCACCCTGGAGAGATAATTGACGAAAACAAATTCTGCAAATACCAAACTTGCGCATGTATGCCCTTTGGCGTCCACATCTGTTACAGCGGTTGTATTCACGCACTTTAAATTTTTGTTTCCGGTTTGCTTTAACAACTAAACACTTCTTAGCCAATTTTAACCTCTTGTGCTAATTAACATTTTTTTTGAAAGGAAATCCCATCGCTAACAGTAACTCGTAAGCCTCCTCATCAGTTTTGGCTGTAGTTACGAAAGTAATATTCAATCCATGTATTTTATCAATTTTATCAACATTTATTTCTGGGAAAATAATTTGCTCACGAACACCCATGGAATAATTACCACGGCCATCAAATGACTTATCGGTATAACCTCTAAAGTCACGCACGCGAGGCACAGCAACAGCGATAAACCGATCCATAAATTCAAACATTCTTTGATTGCGCAACGTGACCATACATCCAATTTTCATACCTTCACGCAATTTAAAATTAGAAATGGATTTTCGTGCTTTTCTTACTGAAGGTTTCTGTCCGGAAATAATTGTCAATTCACCAATTGCTGTATCAAGATGTTTTGAATCTTGAATGGCTTCGCCGACACCCATGTTTAAACTTATTTTAACAAGCTTAGGAACTTGGTGAATGTTTTTATATCCAAACTTTTTAGTAAGAGCAGGTACTACCTCCTCTTTATATTTTGTTGCTAATCTTGGTACGTACGTAGACATTTGCTTATCCAGTCAATATTAATTTATTACTTCGCCCTGGCATTCAGGATTTTTGCAAAACCTGACCTTAGAGCCATCTTCTAAAATTTTATAACCGATACGTGTTGCTACATTAAATTTTGTTGAATAGTACATAACTTTGGATACATGAATCGGCGCTTCTTTTTCTAAAATTCCACCCTGCTGATTTTTCTGGGATGGTTTTGTATGGCGCTTCACTATGTTAACACCTTCAACAATAAGCTTATCGCCTTCGGGAATAACTTTTAATACTTTGCCGGTCTTCCCACTGTATTTTCCAGTAATTACTTTTACCGTATCGTTTTTTACAATCTTCATTTTACTTTTCCGTTTTTAAAGCACTTCTGGCGCTAATGAAACAATTTTCATGAATTTCCTATCCCTTAGCTCGCGAGCTACCGGGCCAAAAATACGTGTTCCACGTGGTTCATTCTGGTCATCAATTATAACAGCTGCGTTTTCATCAAAGCGGATATAAGAACCATCAGTACGCTTAATTTCTTTTTTTGTCCGTACAACAACTGCTTTATGTACAGTACCTTTTTTTACATTTCCACCCGGAATTGCGCTTTTAACCGTGATGACAATAAGATCACCAATTGATGCATATTTCTTTTTTGATCCGCCTAAAACCCGAATACATTGAATCTTCTGAGCACCCGAATTATCAGCAGCATTAAGCCTAGTTTCTTCTTGAATCATTTTCTTAAGTCCTTATCGGAATTCTATTTTGCTTTTTCTAATATTTCAACCAAACGCCAGCGTTTTAATTTACTTTGCGGGCGGGTTTCCATGATTTTAACAACATCACCTTCAGTGCAGCTGTTTTCAATATCATTGGCATAAAGCTTCAATGTTTTTTTAATATATTTTCCGTAAATCGGGTGTTTAATTTTTCTTTCAACCGCAACTGTAATGGTTTTGTCCATCTTATTGCTTAACACTTTACCAACCCGTGTTTTTCTTAAATTACGATCGCTCATTTCTAATTTTCCTGGTTACTCAGTTTTTGCTGATGAATTAACGTTTTAATCCGTGCAATATCCCTGCGAATATAGCGGATTCGAATTGGATTCGTTATCTGATGCGTAGCTTGCTGCATACGTAAGTTTTCTAACTCCTCAATTCGTTCGCCAAGTCTTTCATTCAACTCGTCTGCTGATAGTTCACTATAATTTTCTTGCGACTTCATCTCTTACCCGATTTTTTAATGTTCGTTATATACAAATTTTGTTTTGATTGGCAATTTGTGTGATGCCAAACGCATAGCTTCTTTTGCCAAATCAAATGATACACCTTCAATTTCAAACATAATTCTGCCAGGGCGTACAACAGCTACCCAATATTCCGGAGATCCTTTTCCTTTTCCCATGCGTGTTTCTGCAGGTTTATTGGTAACAGGTTTGTCAGGAAAAATTCGGATCCATACTTTCCCTTCACGTTTCATGTGCCTGGTCATGGCAATACGTGTTGCTTCAATTTGACGGCTTGTTATCCATCCTGATTCCATTGCTTTTAAAGCAAAAGTACCAAAGGAAATCTGATTACCACGCTGAGCGTTGCCTTTCATTTTTCCGCGTTGTTTTTTACGATACTTTACTCTTTTGGGCATTAACATTTTTTATTCTCCTAAAAAGCCAATCTTTGCTGCTATCTTTTTCCGATTACTTCGCCAGTAAATATCCATACTTTTACACCAATTGCACCATAAGTGGTATGAGATGTATAAGTCGCATAATCAATATCTGCGCGCAGTGTATGCAATGGAATCCGTCCATCTTTATATTGCTCCTGGCGTGCCATTTCTGCACCACCCAAGCGACCACCACACATAATTTTAATTCCTTCGGCCCCTAAGCGCATTGTAGAAGTAATGGCTTTTTTCATTGCTCGCCTAAAGCTTACTTTACCTTCTAGCTGACGGGCAATGTTTTCCGCAACCAGGTAGGCATCTAATTCTGGCTTTTTAATTTCATGTATATTTATCTGTACTTCTTTTCCTGTTAAAGCCTTTAACTCTTCACGAAGCTTATCAACTTCAGATCCCTTTTTACCAATTACAATTCCGGGTCTGGCAGTGTGAATTGTTAATATTACTCTTTTTACAGTTCGCTCAATTTCAATTTTTGAAACGGCTGCTTTGCGTAAACGACTTTTGATATATTTACGTAAACGTAAATCTTCTTCAAGTTTTGTAGCAAAGTTCTTTTCATCGAACCAACTGCTGTTCCAAGATTTAATTATACCAAGTCGTAATCCGACGGGATTTACCTTCTGTCCCAAAATAAACTCCTTAAACTACCTTATAATTCAACTATAACGGTTATATGAGATGTTCTTTTTCTGATTTTTCCAGCCCGCCCCATAGACATTGGACGAAACCTTTTTACAGAAGGCCCACCATCTACAAATGCAGTTTTAACAATTACATCCTGCATGTCAAAACGCTCATTTTCTTCCTGATTTGCAAGATTAGAAAATGCTGTATGAATCGTTTTATAAATTGGAGAAGCAGCATCTTTTCTGGTAAAATGCAATGTATCCAATGCCTGCTGAACTGTTTTTCCTTTTACCAACTCTAAAACTCTTCTTACTTTGAATGGCGACATTCTTACAAATTTTGTGCGCGCTGTAGCTTGCATTATAAATCCTCTGTTTACCTGATTTTTGTCATTCTTTCAGCCAGCTTACCACCATGGCCGCGGAATGTTCTTGTTGGAGCAAATTCACCAAGCTTATGACCAACCATGTTTTCTGAAACATAAACAGGTATAAATTTTATCCCGTTATGAACAGCTATTGTATGCCCTACAAAATCAGGCGGTATGGTACTTCTTCTTGCCCAGGTTTTAACAACAACTTTTTTATTGTCTTCATTTAATTTATTGATCTTGTTTTCAAGATTCTGATCAATAAAAGGTCCTTTTTTTATAGACCGTGCCATTAATAGCTCCTCTTACTTGGTGCGTCTTTTTACGATGTACATGTTTGAAGGCTTACTTTTCTTACGGGTCTTCAAGCCTTTTGCCAATTGTCCCCAAGGAGAACACGGGTGCCTTCCACCGGAAGTTTTTCCTTCACCACCACCCATAGGGTGATCAACCGGGTTCATTGCAACACCTCTAACATGAGGTTTTTTACCAAGCCAACGTGAACGTCCGGCTTTACCAATTGAAATATTCATATGGTCAATATTTGAAACAACCCCTATTGTTGCATAACAATTAATTGGAACTCTTCTAACTTCACCTGAAGGTAATTTGATCATGGCATACTTTGCTTCTTTTGCAAGAAGTTGAGCCGATGTTCCAGCACTTCTGGCCATTTGAGCACCTTTTAACGGTTTCATTTCAATTGCATGGATTGTTAAACCAACCGGGATCTTTGCTAATGGCAGAGAGTTACCGTCTTTTATTTCAACTGACTCACCTGTAATAACAACATCACCCTGGTTCAATTTATCCGGTGCAAGAATATATCTTTTTTCGCCATCAGCATAAACCAACAAGGCTATTCTGGCTGTTCTGTTTGGATCATATTCTATGGATTTAACTGTTGCCGGGATATCAAACTTATTTCTTTTAAAATCGATTTTTCTATACTGTCTTTTATGACCACCACCAAGATGTCTTGCTGTTACTCGTCCGTGGCTATTTCTTCCACCACTTTTCTTGATTGGAGCAAGCAATGATTTTTCAGGCTTATCTGTTGTGACCTGTGCAAAATCACTTACAGTCTTGAATCGTTGTCCTGGTGTAATTGGTTTAAAACTTTTAATACCCATTTCTCTTCTCCGCAGAAACCTTACGCGTTATCAAATAATTCAAGTTTATAATCTGCCTCAAGCGTTACAATTGCTTTTTTCCAGCTTGGCCTGCGTCCGGTGAAACGACCCTTGCGTGTCATTTGCTGACGCATTTTACCAACAACATTCATTGTTTTAACAGATTTAACTTTTACTTCAAATTTATTTTCAACAGCTTTTTTAATTTCAATTTTATTGGCATGGTTCTCTACATGGAATGCATATTTATTCAATATTTCCTGCTGAGCAGCCATTTTCTCTGTGTACAAAGGCTTGATAATCGTGCTTCGAGTTTTCATTATCCCAACACCTCATTTATTTTTTTCAAAGCACCTTCCTGAATAATAACAGTGTTAGCTTTTAGCAGATCATATGTGGAAAAAGTAACATCCTGTTTTACATCAATCTGATACAAGTTTGCAGCTGATTTGTATATTTGAGGTGCATATCCATTGGTTAATACCAATACTTTTTTTGCATCAACTTCCAAAGCACTAATAAATTGCAAGAACTCTTTTGTTTTTGGTTGATCAAAATTAAAATCTTCAACAACATAAATCTGTTTGTTATTAACTTTGTCCGTTAGTACTGATTTTCTGGCAAGCAGCTTTGTTTTTTTATTTATTTTACTATTGTAATCTCTTGGGCTTGGGCCAAATACACGTCCACCACCAACATGATGTGGAGCGCGTGTACTTCCCTGACGTGCACGACCGGTACCTTTTTGCTTAAAAGGTTTGCGTCCACCACCGGAAACATAAGAGCGACCTTTACTTTGATGTGTTCCCTGCCTTTTATTGGCAAGTATATTTTTAACATCAAGCCATACGACATGCTCGTTGATTTCACAAGCAAATACTGAGTCTTTTAACTCTGCTTTCTTTGCTGTTTTTTTACCTTTTTGGGAGTAGATTTCTAAATTCATTTCGAAATTTCCAATTATTCTAATTATTGATCTCTAACAGAGAGTTTTTTGATCCGGGGACTGAACCACTCAAAAAGAGTAGGTTGTTCTCAACATCAATTTTTACAATCTGAACATCTTTGATTGTTTGGCGGTCGTTGCCCATTCGTCCACCCATCTTAATACCTTTGTATACCCTTGATGGAGTTGATCCCTGACCAATGGAGCCAGGTGCTCTTAGCCTACTTGATTGACCATGAGTGTTTTTTCCACCTGCAAAGTTGTGGCGTTTTACAACTCCCTGAAAACCTTTACCTTTGGACACACCGGAAACATTTACAAAGTCACCCGATTTAAATCGGTCTACCTTAATTTCCGCTCCAGGTTGCAAGTCAGACTGATCAGAGAAAGCAAACTCTCTTACATATCTTTTAAAACCAACCTTTGCTTTTTCAAAATGACCCTTAGCAGGTTTTGAGGTGCGGCTTTCTTTTTTGTCACCAAAAGCAATCTGCACACTTTCATAACCATCGTTTTCTTTTGTTTTAATTTGTGTTACAAAACAGGGCCCCGCTTCAACAACCGTAACCGGAACTACTAGTCCAGAATCATCGAAGATCTGAGTCATTCCCTTTTTAACACCTAAAATACCTTGCATTATTTTCTCCTACTCAACGCTTTATCAGGTTTTAATTTCAATATCAACACCAGCCGGTAATTCAAGCTTCATCAGTGCGTCAACTGTTTTACCTGTAGCATTTAATATATCGATTAACCTTTTATGGATACGGGTCTCAAATTGCTCACGGGATTTTTTATCCACATGAGGTGATCTTAAGACGGTATAAACAGAACGATCAGTTGGCAATGGAATCGGTCCAGAAATTACTGCCCCGGTTGACCTTGCGGTTCTAATAATTTTGTCCGTCGATTTGTCAATCAAATCATGATCGTAGGCTTTTAGTCGAATGCGTATACTTTGATTCGCCACAATACTAATCCTTTTTACTCAATTATTTCAGATACAACGCCGGCACCTACTGTGCGGCCGCCTTCACGAATCGCAAAACGCAATTCTTTTTCCATCGCTATTTCTTTGCCAAGCTCTATCTCAACACTAATATTATCACCAGGCATTACCATCTCTACGCCATCAGGTAACTTAATTGAACCTGTCACATCTGTTGTACGGAAATAAAACTGTGGACGGTATCCATCAAAAAACGGTGTATGACGACCACCTTCTTCTTTTTTCAATACATACATCTCACCTTTAAACTTGGTGTGCGGGGTAATTGAACCGGTCTTAGCTAAAACCATTCCACGCTCAATCTCTTCCTTATCAACACCGCGAAGCAATAAACCAACGTTATCACCGGCTTCACCACGATCAAGTAATTTACGGAACATCTCAACGCCCGTATCAACTACTTTACGGTTAACACCAAGGCCAATCATTTCAACTTCATCACCAACATTAATAACACCACGCTCAATACGACCGGTACCTACTGTTCCGCGGCCCGTGATTGAGAAAACATCTTCAACGGGCATAATAAAAGGCTTGTCAACATCGCGGTCCGGTGTCGGGATATAATCATCTACCGCTGCCATAAGGTCAACGATTGATTTTGTCGCTTCTTCATCATTCGGGGCATTCAACGCATTTAAAGCGCTACCCATAACAACGGGAAGATCGTCACCAGGAAATTCATAAGAAGAAAGAAGCTCTCTTAGCTCAAGCTCTACAAGCTCAAGAAGCTCAGGATCATCAACCTGATCAACTTTGTTCATATATACTACGATATAAGGTACGTTTACCTGGCGTGCCAATAAAACGTGTTCGCGTGTCTGAGGCATTGGGCCGTCAGCTGCGCTTACTACTAAAATTGCACCATCCATCTGTGCAGCACCCGTGATCATGTTTTTTACATAATCCGCATGACCCGGACAATCTACGTGGGCATAGTGCCTGTTTTCTGTTGTGTATTCTACGTGTGCGGTTGCGATGGTAATACCACGCTCGCGCTCTTCAGGAGCATTGTCAATACTGTCAAAACTACGCTCTTCGGACAAACCTCTTTTAGCCAAAACCAATGTGATGGCGGCTGTCAAAGTTGTTTTACCATGATCTACGTGACCAATTGTTCCGATATTTACGTGCGGCTTGCTCCGGTCAAATTTCTCTTTAGCCATTTTTAAACTCCTTCAAAAACAGTTTACTTTTCTGTATTCTGTGATTTTTCTATAATTTCTTTTGCAATTGCATCCGGCACTTTTTCATAGTGTGAAAACTGCATTGAATAAATTGCCCTACCTTGTGTTACTGATCTCAACGCTGTAGCATATCCAAACATCTCGCTAAGAGCAACATGTCCGCTTACAACTTGTGCATCTTTTCTTGGTAAGATACCTGATATTTTTCCACGTCTTGAGTTTAGGTCACCAATTACATCGCCCATATACTCTTCCGGAACAACTACCTCAATTGAAAAAACAGGTTCTAAAAGAACAGCACCTGCTGCTTTCGCTGCATTTTTCAAGGCCATAGACCCTGCAACCCTAAAGGCCATTTCATTTGAATCAACATCATGAAATGAACCATCAAACAAACGAACTTTTATATCTTCAAGTGCATAACCGGCAACTACGCCGTTTTTCATAGCATCCTGAATACCCTGCTTGACAGGATTAATATATTCTTTTGGAATTGAGCCGCCCACTATATTATCAACAAACTCAAAACCTTTTCCGGTTTCATTCGGTTCAACATCAACAACAACATGTCCGTACTGACCTCTACCACCAGACTGTCTTACAAATTTCCCCTCAACACCTTCAACTTTACGCGTTATTGTTTCTTTATAGGAAACCTGCGGTTTGCCAATATTTGCACCAACTTTAAACTCACGAAGAAGACGGTCTACAATAATCTCAAGATGTAATTCTCCCATCCCACTGATAATTGTCTGACCTGTTTCATCATCTGTACGAACATGAAAAGTAGGGTCTTCATCACTTAATTTCACAAGTGACTGACTCAGCTTATCCTGATCAGCTTTAGTCTTTGGTTCAACTGCCACAGAAATAACCGGCTCTGGGAAATTCATAGATTCAAGAACAATCTGCTTAGATTGATCACAAAGTGTGTCGCCCGTACGTGTGTTTTTTAATCCTACAACCGCTGCTATATCACCTGTTTGTACTGAAGTAATATCTTCACGGCTATTAGCATGCATTTGCAGCAAACGACCAACGCGCTCTTTTTTACCACTTACAGAATTATATATATATGACCCTGCATCGATTGAACCTGAGTACACTCTAAAAAATGTGAGGCGTCCAACAAATGGATCAACCATAATTTTAAAGGCTAATGCAGCAAAAGGTTCTTCATCAGAAGGCTTTCTAACTGCTTCCTGGTCGTTGTGTGGATTTGTTCCTGCGATTTCACCTTTATCCATTGGACTAGGTAGATAATCTATCACACCATCCAACAATCGCTGAACACCCTTATTTTTAAAGGCAGAACCACAAAAAACCGGCGTGATCTTCAAATCAAGCGCTGCAATTCTAACAGCATTTTTCAACTCTTGAACAGAAATCTCTTCCCCTTCAAGATATTTTTCCATCAAATCTTCATCATATTCTGAGACAGCTTCCAATATATCTGTTCGGTATTGTTGAGCTTTCTCTAACAAATCATTTGGGATTTCAGCTTCTTCAAATTCAGCGCCGAGAGATGTTTCATTATATAAAACAGCTTTCATCTCAATCAAATCAATAAGACCAGTAAACAACTCACCTTCACCGATCGGGATCTGCAAGGGAACTGGATTTGCACCCAAACGCTCGCGGATCATATCCAACACATTATAAAAATCAGACCCAACACGATCCATCTTATTTACAAAGGCAATTCTTGGAACATTATACTTGTCAGCCTGGCGCCAAACTGTTTCTGATTGAGGCTCTACACCACCTACTGCACAGAACAGAGCAACAGCTCCATCTAACACTCGAAGTGAACGTTCAACTTCAACAGTAAAATCTACGTGACCCGGAGTATCAATAATATTAACAACATTGCCACGCCAGTCAGCGGTTGTAGCAGCAGAAGTAATCGTAATTCCACGTTCCTTTTCCTGCTCCATCCAATCCATTGTTGCAGCGCCATCATGAACTTCACCCATGCGGTGCAGACGACCAGTATAGAACAAAATCCGTTCTGTCGTAGTTGTCTTACCGGCATCGATGTGAGCCATAATGCCTATGTTTCTAATTTTTTCTAAATTTACTTTTCTAGCCATTTTTTAAAACAAACCTCATTACCATCTGAAATGAGCAAAAGCTTTGTTAGCCTCAGCCATCTTGTGTGTATCTTCTCTTTTTTTAACGCTGGCGCCTTCATTTTTAAAAGCCATCATAAATTCAGCAGCCATTCTTTCTGCCATTGTTTTCTCATTCCTCAAGCGCGAATAGCGAATCAGCCAACGAATTGACAATGCCTGTTTCCTGTTATCACGAACCTCGATAGGCACTTGATAAGTAGCCCCACCTACCCGTCTGGATTTCACCTCAAGCATCGGAGCAACATTTTCCATTGCCTTCTTAAAAATAACTAACGGATCTTTTTTCAACTTACTTTCTACAATGTCAAGTGCAGCATAAAATGATTTTTCTGCAACACTCTTTTTCCCATCATACATTAGGCCGTTTATAAATTTCGCAACAACAAGATCCTTGTATTTTGGATCAGGCAATATAACTCTTTTTTGAGGCCGTCTTCTTCTCGGCATACTAACTCCAATAAATCTTCAATTTTTATTTAGGTTTTTTTGCGCCATACTTAGACCGACTCTGCTTACGGTCTTCAACACCTGTAGTATCTAAGGTTCCGCGTACAATATGATAGCGAACACCTGGTAAATCCTTAACACGTCCCCCGCGAATCAAAACGATGGAGTGCTCTTGCAAGTTGTGTCCTTCACCCGGAATATATGCTGTCACTTCCATGGCATTTGTTAAGCGAACACGAGCAACTTTACGTAAAGCCGAGTTTGGCTTTTTTGGTGTCGTTGTATAAACACGTGTACAAACCCCTCTCTTTTGAGGGCAGGCGCCGAGTGCCGGAGCCTTATTTTTTTTCGTAATGGTTTTTCTACCTTTACGAATTAATTGATTAATCGTTGGCAATTCTTACCTCCAAAAAGTTGCAGAATGGTAATATACGAAATAGTTTTACGTCATTCAACTGAATCTATTCACTTTTTTCAGTTTCTTCAATTACTGCTTCTTCAACCGGTTCTTCTGTTTCTTCTTCCTGTTCAACTTGCATGCGCATTTCATTGTAACGAGTCAATCCTGTACCCGCTGGAATTAAATGCCCCATGATAACATTTTCTTTTAGACCAACAAGAGCATCTTCCTTTCCTGCTGTAGCCGCATCGGTTAGTACTTGAGTTGTTTCCTGGAATGAGGCTGCAGAAATAAAACTCTTTGTTGTAAGCGCAGCTTGTGTAATTCCTAGTAACAAAGGATTAAAGCTTGCTTGTTTTGCTGGTCTGTATTTTACAATATTCTTTTTAGATTTTTTCAAATCTCTATTTATAGCATCAACTGTTTTTTTGTCAGATAACTGACCATCCCTGAAAAGCGAATCTCCAGCTTCTTCAATAACAATTTTACTTGCCATGCTAACATTTTCCACAAAAAAGTCTGATCGATGAGCCTGATCACCATCGAGGAATTTGGTATCTCCAGAATCCTTCACCCGTACTTTTTGCAACATCTGGCGAACAATTACACCAATATGTTTATCGTTTATTTTTACACCTTGCAAACGGTAAACTTCCTGAATTTCATTAACCAAATATTCCTGAACTTTACCAGGACCTTTGATACTCAAAATATCATCAGGTGAGATCGCACCATCTGTCAATCTTTCACCTGCTTCAACAAAGTCATTTTCATGAACTAAAATATGAGATCCGTGTGATGCTGAATATTTTTTGGATTCCATATCAGATTCAACTATTAACTCACGAACACCTCGTTTAATTGTACCAAACTTTACATAGCCATCAATTTCACTTACAACGGCTCTTTCTTTTGGCTGACGTGATTCGAATAGTTCGGCAACACGAGGAAGACCGCCTGTAATATCCCTTGATTTTCCAAATTCTCTTGGGATTTTAACAATTATGTCGCCCGCATCTACTTTTTTTCCGTCTTTTATCTGAAGTAAAGATTTTACAGGAATGATAAATTGACTGACCCTTTCATCATTTTTATCCTGAATATGAATTGAGGGGTTGAGATTTTTATTTTTTGATTCGATCACAACAAGGTTTTTACGTCCTGTTTGTTCATCCATTTCTTCACGGAAAGTATGATTCTTAACTAAATCTTTGTACTGCAATTTCCCTGCATTATCAGCAACAATAACAGACGAATATGGATCCCATTCGAAAAGAATATCACCAGCTTTGATTTTATCCTTATCCTTAACATTAATGGTTGCACCATAAGGGATATTGTAAACAGCTTCTGGCCTGTTATCAGAATCAAGTATTTCAACTTTACCATTTCTTCCGATTACAATCAGCTCACCAGCTTTGTTTTTCACTGTCTTAATATTTATTTCTTTAATAACACCTGTTGCCCTGGATTCAACATTTGATTCTGTCGCAATGTGCGCTGCTGTTCCACCAATATGGAAAGTACGCAATGTTAACTGAGTTCCCGGCTCACCAATACTTTGTGCAGCCATAACACCAACAGCTTCCCCAACTTCAACAAGGTCACCGGAAGCAAGGTTACGCCCATAACACATGGCACAAATTCCCTGACGTGTTTCGCATGTCAGCTCAGATCTTACGCGAATTGAATCAATACTGGTTGAATTAACTACTTCTTCAACACGTTCATCAATCATTTGATTTCTTTTGCAGATAACCTCGTCGGTTTCAGGATTAATAATATCCTGTGCTGAAACCCGTCCTAAAACACGTTCGGAGAGAGGTTCAATTATTTCTTCACCTTCTTTCAGGTCAGTTATATCTAAACCTAAAATTGTACCACAATCCCCTTCAGTAACAATTACATCCTGGGCTACGTCAACAAGACGTCTGGTCAAATAACCCGCATCAGCTGTTTTTAGTGCTGTATCTGCTAAACCTTTACGTGCACCGTGTGTAGAAATGAAATACTCAATAACTGAAAGCCCTTCAACAAAGTTTGCAGTAATCGGGTTTTCAATAATCTCACCGGTAGAACCAGTTAATGATTTCTGTGGTTTAGCCATCAAACCACGCATACCGGCCAACTGTCTTATCTGCTCCTTACTACCACGAGCTCCAGAATCAGACATCATATAAAGAGGATTAAACCCATGACGGTTTGTTTTTAATTTGGTAAACATCGTTTCAGCAACCATTGATGTTGTACGCGTCCAAACGTCAATTATTTTATTATAACGCTCACCATCTGTAATAAAACCTTGCTCATACTGAGCTGTAATTTCATCAACTTCTTCCTGGGATTCGTCAACAATCTCTACTTTTTCTTTTGGTATAACAATGTCAGAAAGCCCTACAGATGCTCCTGATTTCATAGCATAAGTAAAACCAAGGTTTTTAAGATTATCCAAAAACTCTGCAGTTACCTTGTTGCCACATTCACGATGTGTAGCAGCAATAATTTCTGATATAGTTTTTTTGGAAAGAATCTGGTTTAAAAATCCAATTTCGTCCGGTACAATTTGGTTAAAAATAACCCGGCCTGTTGTGGTTTCAACAATTTCATTCTTTATACGAATTTTAATTTTAGCATGAAGCGAAACTTTACCAGCATCATAAGCACAAATAACTTCATTCGAATCGGAAAAAATTAAATTTTCACCCTCAGCTCCAGGTAACATTTTTGTAAGATAATAACAGCCTAAAACAATATCCTGGCTGGGAACTGTAATTGGCTTTCCGTTTGATGGTGAAAGAATGTTATGGCTTGCCAACATTAACAATTTAGTTTCAACTTGCGCCTCATATGAGAGAGGAATGTGAACAGCCATCTGATCGCCATCAAAGTCAGCATTAAACGCTGCACATACCAAAGGATGGAGGCGAATAGCTTTACCTTCAATCAAAACCGGTTGAAAAGCCTGGATTCCTAATCTGTGCAAAGTAGGTGCCCTGTTCAATAATACAGGATGGTCTTCAATAATCTCTTCAAGAATATCCCATACTTCAGGTCCGCGGCGCTCTACTAATTTTTTCGCACTCTTTACAGTTTTAACATAGCGGCGTTCTACTAATTTACGAATGATAAATGGCTTAAATAATTCGATAGCCATATCTTTTGGCAAACCGCATTCATGTAAGTTTAATTCTGGTCCAACAACAATAACTGAACGACCGGAATAATCAACACGCTTACCAAGAAGGTTCTGACGGAAACGGCCTTGCTTTCCTTTTAACATATCTGAAAGGGATTTCAAAGGTCTGTCACCATCGGAACGCATTGCAGCAGATCTCTTAGAGTTATCAAAAAGAGAATCGACTGATTCCTGAAGCATGCGTTTTTCGTTTCTTAAAATTACTTCGGGTGCTTTTATCTCTAATAACTTTTTCAAACGGTTATTACGGATAATTACCCTACGGTAAAGATCATTCAAATCACTTGTTGCAAATCGGCCGCCTTCTAATGGAACAAGCGGACGCAATTCAGGTGGAATTACAGGAATAACATCAAGAACCATCCATTCAGGGCGGTTACGGTATTCTGTATTTTGCTCTTTTCTTCGGAATGCTTCTACAACTTTTAAACGTTTTAAAGCTTCAAGACGTTTATGTTCTGATGTTTCTGTTTTGACAGCAGTTCTTAATTGATGAGCACTATCTTCAACATCAATCATTTTTAATAGCTGATGGATACCTTCGCCGCCAATTTTAGCAATAAATTTATCCGGATCATCATCCATTAACTCGTCATTTGCATCACCATGAGCATCAATCTGGTTAAAGTATTCTTCTTCGTTTATAAGTTCTTTAAACTTAAGATCACTTTTTCCAGGATTTACTACAACATAACTTTCGTAGTAAATAATACGCTCTAATTCTTTAGGTGTAATATTTAATAAATAACCAATTTTTGACGGTAATGATCTGAAAAACCAAATATGTACAACCGGAACAGCAAGAGAAATGTGCCCCATCCGTTCACGACGTACAGATTTTTGTGTAACTTCAACTCCGCAACGGTCACAGATTATGCCTTTATAGCGGATACGTTTGTATTTTCCACAATGGCATTCCCAATCCTTAACCGGGCCAAATATTTTTTCACAAAAGAGGCCGTCTTTTTCAGGCTTAAAAGATCGGTAGTTAATTGTTTCCGGCTTTGTAACTTCACCAAATGATTGTTCTAAAATATCATTAGGGGATGCCAGACCAATAATAATCTTACCAAATTTGTTAGGGCTTCTTTTTATATGCAAAGTAATGCTCCTTAATACTTAATATTTTCGAAAGCAGTATCTCAGTCTAATCTAACTTTAAGACCAAGACCTTGTAATTCCCGTACCAATACGTTAAACGATTCAGGCGTACCTGGATCGGGTAAGTTCTCACCTTTTACAATTGCTTCGTATGTTTTGGAACGACCTGTTACATCATCACTTTTCACTGTCAAAATTTCTTGTAATGTGTATGCCGCTCCGTAGGCTTCTAATGCCCAAACTTCCATTTCACCGAATCTCTGACCACCAAACTGCGCTTTACCACCAAGAGGCTGTTGTGTAATTAGCGAGTATGGGCCAATTGAACGGGCATGGATTTTGTCATCAACCAGGTGGGATAACTTCAGGATATAAACCATCCCAACGGTCACTTCCTGATCAAAACGCTCTCCTGTCCGGCCATCGTATAAAAATGCTTTACCACTTTGAGGTAAACCAGCTGATTCCAGTTCACCAGCAATATCATCTTTTGAGGCACCGTCAAAAACAGGTGTAGCATATTTTTTGCCAAGCTTTGATCCAGCCCAGCCAAGTGTTGTTTCAAAAATCTGACCAAGGTTCATACGGGATGGTACGCCAAGTGGATTTAAAATTATATCTACCGGAGTTCCGTCATCAAGAAACGGCATGTCTTCCATTGGTACAACTTTAGAGACAACCCCTTTATTACCATGTCGTCCAGCCATCTTATCACCAACAGACAGCTTTCTTTTTTCGGCAATATATACCTTAGCCAACTGCACAATTCCCGGAGGCAATTCATCACCAACTTTAATTTTGTGCTTTTCACGTTTCAAATCATTTTCAATATCCAACATTACCTGACGGTAATCTGAATAAATCTGACGAACAAATGTGTTCTTAGGATCTTCTTCAAACCAGGTTGAATTAATATCAAGATTTTGAACATCAATATTTGTAAAAGTACCTTCTTCAATTTTTGTTTTTGCTTTAATAGCAACTTTGCCGTCAACCAGCTTTATGGCATTGCATGTCATACCCGCAAAGTGTTCCGAAAGTGTGTCAGCCAATTTTTGAACAACTTTTTTGCGGCTTATTTCTGCTTCAAGCTCAAGTTTTTCAATGTGGGCACTGTCATCTTTTTTAGATGAGACATCTTTTCTTTTACGTGAGAATAAGCGTGTTCCAACTACAACACCTTTCATTCCCGGAGGAGCTTTAAGTGATGCATCTTTAACATCGCCTGCTTTAGAACCAAAAATTGCTTTTAACAATTTTTCTTCCGGGGTCGGATCGGTTTCACCTTTTGGTGTCACTTTTCCAATAACTATATCTCCGGCATGAACCTCAGCACCAACACGGATAATCCCATTTTCATCAAGGTCTTTTGTGGCTTCTTCGCTTACATTTGGAATTTCGCGTGTAAGCTCTTCTTCACCGCGTTTTGTATCTCTCACCTGAAGTTCAAATTCTTCCACATGAACCGAAGTATAAACATCATCACGAACAATACGATCACTCATGATAATAGCATCTTCAAAGTTATAACCCATCCAAGGCATAAAAGCTACAAGAATGTTTCGTCCTAGAGCAAGTTCGCCGTTGTCGGTTGCACAACCATCAGCCAGGATATCGCCTTTTTTAACTTTTTGGCCAACTTTAATTAAAGGACGCTGATTTATACAAGTATCCTGATTTGTTCTTTGGAATTTCATCAGATCATAAGTAATCTCTGTGATGTCCGGCATCAAACGTTCTTTACCAGCTTCAGCTCTTATGGCCTTATTAAGCTTAAGTACAATTTTTGATGAATCTACATAAACTATTTCACCATCTTCACTGGCAATAATCATTGTTCCGGAATCAATTGCCACACGGCTTTCAACACCGGTACCCACAATTGGAGAATCAGGAATTAATAATGGAACTGCCTGACGCTGCATATTTGATCCCATCAAAGCACGGTTCGCATCATCGTGTTCAAGAAATGGAATCAATGAAGCTGCGGGGGATACAATCTGATTTGTTGCAACATCCATATAATCTAGGTTATCAGGAGCTACTACAGGAAATTCACCTTTAATACGGGCTTTAACCTTATCACGTTTAAAACGACCCTTTTCATCAACGGGTGCATTAACCTGTGCGATTGTGTAATCATCTTCTTCTGTAGCAGACAGAAAATTGATTTCTTTTGAAACAACACCTTTTTTTACCATGCGGTAAGGCGTTTCAATAAAACCAAAATTGTTGATTTTTGCATGTACACAAAGAGAAGATATCAAACCAATATTTGGACCTTCAGGTGTTTCAATCGGGCACAACCGGCCATAATGTGTATAGTGAACATCACGCACCTCAAAACCAGCGCGTTCTCGTGTCAATCCTCCAGGCCCTAAGGCTGATAGGCGTCTTTTATGTGTCAATTCTGACAATGGATTCGTTTGATCCATAAACTGTGACAGCTGCGATGTACCAAAAAATGTATTAATTACAGATGAAATTGTACGTGCATTAACAAGGTCCTGTGGTGTTAATTTATCAGGATCTCCAATATTCATACGTTCTTTAATTGTACGTGCCATGCGGGAAAGACCAAGACTGAACTGTGCCGCGAGCTGTTCGCCCACTGTACGCACACGCCGGTTACCCAAATGGTCAATATCATCTGTCGATTTTGTACCCATGCGCAATTCAAGTAAATACTTAATAATTGCAATTATATCTTCACGGGTCAATACAGTTGTATCATAAGGTGTTTCAAGATGCAGCTTTTTATTTATTCTATAACGGCCAACAGCACCCATATCATATCGTTTTTCATTAAAGAACATTCTTTCAATCAATGCTCTTGCCGTTGCAATATCAGGTGGTTCTCCAGAACGCAGTTGACGATAAATTGCTTCAATTGATTCTTCATCAGTTGAAGTACTGTCTTTTCTTAATGTGTTAAGGATAACATTTGGAGCATTCGCATCACCGGGTCTAACAATTTTTACTTTTTTTACACCAAGTTCTAAACATTGGTTAAATAGTTCTTCTGTAATGTCTTTGCCCTGTTCCGCAACAACTTCGCCGGTTTTAGTATCCACAATATCTGTAGCCAGCATTTGCCCAATCAACGTAGGCATAGTATCCAAACTAATTTTCACTTCATCCTGAATTCCAAAAACTTCAATGATGTCTTCATTTTGTGAAAATCCAATAGCTCTTAAAAGCATTGTTACAGGGAATTTTTTCTTTCTGTCGATATAAACAAACATTACATCGTTTACATCTGTAGTAAATTCTACCCATGATCCACGGAAAGGAATAATCCTGGCAGAAAATAACGGGGTTCCATTTGGGTGAACGGTTTCAGAGAAAAACACACCAGGGGATCTGTGCAACTGTGTTACAACAACCCGCTCCGCACCGTTAATAATAAAAGTACCACGATCAGTCATATAAGGCATGTTGCCTAAATAGACATCTTGTTCAATAAATTCTGTAAAGTTATCTGTTTCACCGGTGGAGTCTTTAATAGCCAGGCGCATTTTAGCCTTAATTGGAAGAGCATAACTAACACCTCTTTCCTGGACTTCACGCACACTGTATTTTGGTTTATCTAAATAGTATTCAACAAACTGTAATTCAAAATTACCAGAACTATCAGAAATTGGAAATATATTATTAAATACTGATTGTAAACCTTCGTTTTTTCTTTCGTCTGCCTGTACATTAACCTGCATGAAAGATTCGTATGGCGCTGTTTGAATCTCCAATAAATTTGGATAATCCATCGCCGGCGCGATACGCATAAAAGTTTGTCTTTTAAAAGAGTTCTTCTTTTTCAAAGAATGCCTCTGAGTTTGATTTTACAAAGTTGTTTTTGATAATTACTTAAAACAAACATAGCAGGGCTTCCCTTTAAGGAGAAAAACCCTGCAAGTTGAATTAATAATGCCCAATGATCGAATCACCAACACTATTTTAATTTGAAGTGAAACTATTTTACTTCTACTGTAGCGCCAACTTCTTCAAGTTGTTTTTGAATGTCTTCAGCTTCAGCTTTAGCAACCGCTTCTTTTACAGCTTTAGGTGCTCCGTCTACAAGTTCCTTAGCTTCTTTTAAACCAAGACCTGTAATCGCACGAACAACTTTAATCACCTGGATCTTCTTTTCACCAGCAGCTTGTAGTACTACATCAAATTCTGTTTGCTCTTCAGCAGCTTCGCCACCAGCAGCAGCAACAGGACCAGCAGCAACGGCAACCGGTGCAGCAGCAGTAACTCCAAATTTGTCTTCAATTTCTTTAATTAAGTCAGAAATTTCTAACATTGTAGCGCCTTCTAAATATGAGAGAACGTCTGTTTTAGATATCCCAGCCATTTTTGTATTCCTCCAATGAAATATGTTTAATTTTTATTCTTTAGTGTCTTTTAATGCATTCAATACGCCAACAAGGTTTTGCATAGGTGCTTTAATTGTTGCAGCAAACTTCGTCATTGGTGATTGAAGCATTCCAACCAATTTCCCAAGGAGTGCATCCCTGGAAGGTAGTTTTGATATATTTTTAGCTTCATCTGCTGAAAGTACTTTACCTTCAAACAAAACAGCTTTTATTTTTAGGACTTCATCTTTCTTGTTAAAATCTTCAAAGATCTTTGCTGGAACAACAGGATCATCATATCCGATAACATAAGTATTTGCACCGGTAAGATATTCGTTAAGCCCATCAACACCCGCAGCATTCAGAGCACGTTTAGCCAACCTGTTTTTCAAAACTTTATATTCAACGTTTTGCTCTCTGAATTTATTACGGACGTTTGTAACAGTCTCTACGTCGATTCCTTCATACTCAGCAATATATACACATTTAGCGTCTTTAAATTTGTCTGTGTACTTTTCAACTATTGCAATTTTTTCTGATGTTTGCATTTTTATTCCGTTCTGTTAAAACATTATATTGAATAACTTGAAGAGTTTGTATCTAAAAAGATACCTGGCCCCATAGTACTTGAAATTGAAATTGACTTTAAATATATACCTTTGGCTGAAGCCGGTTTCAATTTTACAACCGTGTTTATAAAAGCCTTCACGTTGTCAACAATTTTATTTTCTTCAAAAGATATTTTGCCTAAGCCCGTGTGGATAATCCCGGTTTTTTCAACACGGAAATCAATTTTCCCTGCTTTGATTTCACTAACGGCATTTGCAACTTGTGGCGTAACTGTACCACTCTTCGGATTAGGCATCAAACCACGTGTTCCCAGAACCTTACCTAGTCGCCCAACCATGCTCATTACATCCGGAGATGCAACGACTACATCAAACTCAAGCCAGCCACCGTTTATCTTTTCAATATATTCATCCAGACCTGCGTAATCTGCTCCGGCATCCAGGGCTTCTTTAACTTTGTCGCCTTTGGCTAAAACAAGAACGCGAACCGTTTTGCCTGTTCCGTGTGGCAGAGAAACTGTTCCCCGTACCATCTGGTCAGCATGACGCGGATCCACACCAAGTCTCATAGCAATTTCAACAGTCTCATCAAACTTTGCTTTAGAAACTTGTTTTAGAATTTTTACAGCATCTTCTATTTCGTAGAGCTTTGTTCTATCTATTTTAGAGAATGCTTCTTTATAACGTTTACTTCGTTTCATTATCACCTCTTAAACCATTATTCCACGACAATTCCCATACTACGGGCCGTCCCTTCAACCATTCTCATGGCCGAATCAATATTTGCTGCGTTTAAATCAGGCATTTTGATTTCAGCAATTTTTTTCACCTGATCTTTTGTTACTGTTCCAACCTTTAGTGTATTTGGTTCACCTGAGCCTTTTTCAAGACCGGCTTCCTTTATTAATAGCACTGCAGCTGGAGGGGTTTTCGTAATAAACGAAAAAGATCTGTCTGCATAAACTGTGATCTCGACTGGAATAACAAGCCCTGCCTGATCCTGGGTTTTAGCATTATATGCTTTGCAAAACTCCATAATATTCACACCATGCTGACCCAATGCTGGCCCAACGGGTGGAGCGGGCTTAGCCTGACCGGCAGCCAACTGGAGTTTTATCTTACCTATTTCTTTTTTTGCCATTTGAATTAAACCTCAATCTCGTTCTAAGCTATTTTTCTAGCTCGATTTGCAGAAAGTCAAGTTCAACAGGTGTCTGCCTGCCGAAAATGCTTATATTTACTTTTACTTTATTTTTCTCTTCATTTATTTCTTCAACATATCCGGTAAAATCGTTAAACGGGCCATCAACTACACGGATAGAGTCCCCAACAACAAACGGGACATCAACCTTCCCTTTAACTTCTTTTTCATGACTTTTTTCAATCTTGCCAAGAATGTTATCAACTTCCGATTGCCGTAAAGGAACCGGTTCATTTTTGGGACCCACAAAATTGATAACACCAGGAGAATTAACAACCACATGTTGTGTCTGACTATCAAGAAGCATCTCCACAACCATGTATCCAGGAAAAAAAACTTTATTTTTTACTCGTTTTTTGCCATCCTTCATTTCAATGATATTCTCAGAAGGAATAATCACATTACCTATCTTTTCTTCAATCCCGGCAAGTTTTATTTCATGTTCAATATGAGCCTTTACCTTTGCTTCTTTCCCGGAATAAATACGAAGCGCGTACCATTTTTTTTCTGACATCCTGCAACCTCGTCCTTTTAGTAAAGGTATTCTACAAGTTTAGAGATGATCAAATCTGCAAAAAATATATAAATTGCAAATAATGCACTTACCACAACAACAATAACCGAGGAGTTCATTAGCTCATCCCTTGATGGCCAGGAAACTTTCGACATCTCCTTTTGAACATTCTCTATGAACATCTGTATTTTTTTGATCATTTTTCTATGCTTCTCCAGCAAAACAAAAGCAGGCCTGGAGGGACTCGAACCCCCAACCCCCGGTTTTGGAGACCGGTGCTCTAGCCAATTGAGCTACAAGCCTAGCTTATTTATTTTGTTTCCCTATGAATTGTGTGCTTGTTACAGCGTTTGCAAAATTTCTTTTGCCCTAGTCTTTCAGAATGAGTTTTTTTGTTCTTACTTGTTTTATAATTGCGAGCTTTACACTCTTCGCATTCAAGAACAATATTTATCCTCATCACACACTTCTTTTACTCAATTATTTCAGATACAACGCCGGCACCTACTGTGCGGCCGCCTTCACGAATCGCAAAACGCAATTCTTTTTCCATCGCTATTTCTTTGCCAAGCTCTATCTCAACACTAATATTATCACCAGGCATTACCATCTCTACGCCATCAGGTAACTTAATTGAACCTGTCACATCTGTTGTTCGGAAATAAAACTGTGGACGGTATCCATCAAAAAACGGTGTATGACGACCACCTTCTTCTTTTTTCAATACATACATCTCACCTTTAAACTTGGTGTGCGGGGTAATTGAACCGGTCTTAGCTAAAACCATTCCACGCTCAATCTCTTCCTTATCAACACCACGAAGCAATAAGCCAACGTTATCACCGGCTTCACCACGATCAAGTAATTTACGGAACATCTCTACACCCGTAACAACTACTTTACGGTTAACACCAAGGCCAATCATTTCAACTTCATCACCAACATTAATAACACCACGCTCAATACGACCGGTACCTACAGTTCCGCGGCCCGTGATTGAGAAAACATCTTCAACGGGCATAATAAAAGGCTTGTCAACATCGCGGTCCGGTGTCGGGATATAATCATCTACCGCTGCCATAAGGTCAACGATTGATTTTGTCGCTTCTTCATCATTCGGGGCATTCAACGCATTTAAAGCGCTACCCATAACAACGGGAAGATCGTCACCAGGAAATTCATAAGAAGAAAGAAGCTCTCTTAGCTCAAGCTCTACAAGCTCAAGAAGCTCAGGATCATCAACCTGATCAACTTTGTTCATATAAACTACGATATAAGGTACGTTTACCTGGCGTGCCAATAAAACGTGTTCGCGTGTCTGAGGCATTGGGCCGTCAGCTGCGCTTACTACTAAAATTGCACCATCCATCTGTGCAGCACCTGTGATCATGTTTTTTACATAATCCGCGTGACCCGGACAATCTACGTGGGCATAGTGCCTGTTTTCTGTTGTGTATTCTACGTGTGCGGTTGCGATGGTAATACCACGCTCGCGCTCTTCAGGAGCATTGTCAATACTGTCAAAACTACGCTCTTCGGACAAACCTCTTTTGGCCAAAACCAATGTGATGGCGGCTGTCAAAGTTGTTTTACCATGATCTACGTGACCAATTGTTCCGATATTTACGTGCGGCTTGCTCCGATCAAATTTCTCTTTAGCCATTTTTAAACTCCTTCAAAAAAAATGAACGTCTTAATTATTATTGCAACCACTCTACAATCTCTGAGCCCACGACCAGGATTGAACTGGTGACCTCATCCTTACCAAGGATGTGCTCTACCGACTGAGCTACGTGGGCTTACACCCTTGTAAAAAATGTATTTAAATTTTTGATTAACTAAAGTGAGGTTATGCAGAGCGGGAGACCGGACTCGAACCGGCGACCAACAGCTTGGAAGGCTGTGACTCTAGCCAACTGAGTTACTCCCGCTAAAAAATTCTGCGGTGCAAGCATAACCAATAAAGCAAATCACCAAAAAAATATGTGAGCTGGTGATGGGACTCGAACCCGCAACCTGCTGATTACAAATCAGCTGCTCTACCAATTGAGCTACACCAGCTTTTCTATTTTAATAGAGTTGTGTAATTTAAGGAACATTTAAGAAATGTCAACACCAAAGTGAAATTTTTTTAAAGAAATTTTTCGAAGTATTTTGAAGACATATTTGACAATGCATTTATAGTAGCTTAAATTTGACGACTTTTTAATTTTATCGAACAGGAGAGTTTTATTAAATGGCACACCATAAGTCTACTATCAAAAGAATCAGGACTAACGAAACATCCCGCCAATATAACAAGAGATATAAAACTGAACTTAAATCTGCATTAAAAGATGCATTTGCCGCAGAAACAAAAGATGATGGTTCACAAAAAATTTCTAAGGCTTTTAAATTGCTGGATAAACTGGTTCAAAAGAATATTCTTCATAAAAACAACGCATCCAATCAAAAATCGCGTTTAAGCAAATTTGTAAACGGTTTAGCTTAGTTTTTATCTTAATTATTGGCTGTTCAAAATGAGCAGCCTTTTTTTTATTACTTACTTGTCAACTCTTTAAAATACCGTTTTAAAAATCTCATCATAATTTCTTACAAAGATTAATTCAATCCCGGTATAAAGATCTTTTTCTATCTCAGCCATATCTTTTCTGTTATCTTCTGGCAGAATAACCTTTTTTATTCCAACCCGCTTTGCCGCTAACAGTTTTTCATTTAGGCCGCCAATTTCCAAAACTTTTCCACGCAAAGTAATTTCACCCGTCATTGCCAGGTTTTTTGGAAATGACTTATTTGTTAAAGCTGATAAGATTGCTGTTGTTAAAGTAATTCCTGCGGATGGACCTTCCTTAGGAATTGCCCCTTCGGGAAGATGAATATGGATTTCATATTTTGAATAAAAATCCGGATCAATTTTATATTTTTTTGCCCTAGAACGTAAATAAGTAATCGCTATTTGTGCTGATTCCTGCATGACATCGCCAAGATTTCCGGTTAAGGTGATTTTTTCTTTTCCTGGCAAAAGGTTAACTTCTATTGGAAGTACATCACCCCCATAAGAGGTCCATGCCAGTCCAAGTGCAACGCCTTTTTCCCCATGACTAATTATTGGATTTAATGTATAATATGGCTCACCAAGATATTTGGATAAATCCTTTTTTGTGACTTGCACGGATTTCTTTTGATTATTTTTTGACAGCTCAACAACAACTTTTCTGCAAATCTTGTTAATTTCCCGTTCAAGGTTTCTAACCCCTGCTTCCGCCGTATATCCGGAAATAATTTTTTGCAAGGCCGGCTCACTTATCTTTAATTCATTTGGAACTAATCCATGATTTTTCAAAGCCTTTTTAAAGATATAATTTTGAGCAATCTGTCTTTTTTCCTGATCATGATAGCCGGGCAATTCAATAACTTCCAACCGGTCATACAACGCATATGGAATATCCGATCTTGAATTTGCCGTTAGTACAAATAATACTTTGGATAAATCATACTCAACTTCAAGATAATGATCGATGAAATGGCTGTTTTGTTCCGGATCTAAAACCTCAAGTAAAGCAGATGCAGGATCTCCTCTAAAATCCGATCCCAGTTTATCAATTTCATCCAGCAGAAAAACGGGATTTGTAGTTGCGACTCGTTTCATTGCCTGGATTATTTTACCGGGCATAGCGCCAATATAAGTGCGCCGATGTCCCCTTATTTCTGCTTCATCACTAATGCCACCAAGAGAAATTCGGACATATTCGCGGTTTATTGCCCGGGCAATTGATTTTCCAAGTGATGTTTTACCAACTCCCGGAGGTCCCATCAAGCACAAAATGCTACCTTTGATTTGCTTTACCCTTTTCAAAGTTGCAATGTATTCAACAATCCGCTCTTTTGGTTTTTTTAATCCAAAATGATCCTGGTCTAATATTTTCTGGACTTTTGAAATATTATATTCGTCTTTTGTCTCTTTAAACCACGGCACATCAGTCATCCATTCCAAATATGTTCGGACGACTCCTGATTCCGGAGACATTGCCGGAATCCGTTCAAAACGTTTATATTCTTCCATGGCTTTTGCCTCAGCCATTTTGGGAAGTTTAGCCTTCTCAATTCTTTCAATTAATTCTTTGGATTCATTATTGTAAGGGTCGTCTTCACCCAGCTCATCCCGAATTACTTTTAGCTGTTCCTGCAAATAATAATTTCTTTGTGATTTAACCATTTGATCACGAACCTGATCATCAAGGTTTGACTTGATAGCAAGAATACTGTTTTCCTTTTTTAATAATTTCAGCAAAGTACTTACACGATCGTTAACCGCCAATTTCTGCAAAATACCCTGTTTTTCCTCAATACTTATATCCAGATGGGTGGATATAAAATCTGTAATTTTTGACATTTCGGAAAGCTGATTAAAAGAAAATAATATCTCCTCAGGAATATCATTGCTCAGCTTAATATACTCCTTGAACAGTGCTACTAATTGCCGTTTTTTTGCTTCATCTTCATCTTTATTTTCATAAACGGGCTCAAGAATATTTAACGTAGCTTTCATTAAAGTGTCTTTGCCCATGTAGCGTTTTACCTTTCCGCTGGCAACGCCTTCAACCAGAATTTTCACCAAACCGTTTGGAAGCCTAACAAGCTGAAGTATCCTGCCAATTACACCAAACCTGAAAAGATCAGCCGGTCCTACATCTTCTTTTAACGCATCTTTTTGAGCAACTAAAAAAAGAAGTTTTTCATTTTCCATAGCTGCATCAATAGCTTCCAGAGAAGTCTTTCGGCCAATTATAAGCGGTACAACCATGCTGGGAAAAACCACAAGGTCTTTTAATGGAAGGACACGATAACTTGGAAGGGAGATATTGTTTTCTGTTTTCATTTAATAATCTTATTTGAGATGAAAAAAGGCTGCCCAAAAATAAATTTCAAGCAGCCTTTATAAAGTCGGTTTTATTTTATTATGCGCTTTGTTCAGCGTTTCCAAACTGGTAAAGCGGTTCTGCTTTTCTTACTATAACATCTTTTGTTATCGTAACAGATTTAAGATTTGGAATAGTCGGAATGTTATACATTATATCAAGCATGTGTTCTTCAAGAATGGATCTTAAAGAACGTGCTCCTGTTTTTGTTTTTATAGCCAGCTGAACTATTTCCTGCAATGCACCTTCTTCAAAGTCAAGCTCTACATTCTCTAGCCCAACAAGTTTTTTATATTGTTTGATCAATGCATTTTTGGGTTCTGTTAAAACTTTGTACATTGCCTCTTCGTCCAGCTCACCCAATGCACTTAGTACGGGTAATCGTCCAACCATTTCAGGGATTAATCCGTACTGGATCAAATCCTCAGTTTGTACCTGGCCGTATAATTCACTTTTTGTGAATTTATGACCGGAGACCACATCCTGCTCAAAGCCAATATTTTTCTCGCCAACCCTGCGCCGGATTACATCTTCTAAACCTTCAAATGCTCCGCCGCAAATAAACAAAATATTTGATGTGTCTATATTAATCAGATTTTGTTCGGGATGCTTTCTTCCGCCTTTTGGAGGAATACTGGAAACCGTTCCTTCAAGAATTTTTAAAATGGCCTGTTGCACACCTTCACCTGAAACATCGCGCGTAATAGAAGGATTGCCACTTTTGCGGGTAATTTTGTCAATTTCATCGAGATAAATTATTCCACGCTGGGTTTGCTCCAGGTTATAATTAGATGCCTGGTATAAACGAACTAAAATATTTTCAACATCTTCGCCAACATAACCGGCTTCTGTCAAAACTGTTGCATCAGCAATTGTAAAAGGAACATTTAAAATTCGGGCAAGTGTTTGGGCAAGAAGAGTCTTCCCGGTTCCCGTTGGTCCAATCATTAAAATATTGCTTTTTTCAATTTCAACTTCATCGTCCGATTTTTTCTGATTAGTGCGTTTATAATGGTTGTAAACTGCCACTGATAAAACGCGTTTTGCCCTTTCCTGGCCAATTACATATTTATCCAGTTCTTCTTTTATTTCTACCGGAGGAATTAGTGCAAACTCAAAAGGAGATTTTGCATCTTTGCGGTGTTTTTCAATTATGTCCATCGCACTAAAGACACAATCATTGCAAATATGCACCTCAGGACCAGAAATTAAACTTTCAACTTCTTCTGCTGAACGTCCACAAAAGGAACATTTGTAAACTGGCAATTTTACGTTTTTACGACTCATTTATTTGTCTTTCCCGGATCCTGGTTTTTCACGATGTTCTAAAACTTTGTCCACAATTCCATATTCCAACGCTTCAGTAGCTGACATAAAATAATTACGGTCCGTGTCTTCACCAATTTGCTTCAGAGACTTTCCAGTAGCGTTTGCTAGAATATCGTTTAATATTGTTCTGATTCTTAAAATTTCGTTGGCTGCTATTTCAATATCTGAAGCCTGGCCTTCAGCTCCACCTAATGGCTGGTGGATCATAACACGTGCATTTGGAAGTGCAAATCTTTTTCCTTTTGTACCCGCTGCCAACAATACCGCACCCATACTTGCTGCCTGCCCCATGCAGGTTGTAACAACGTCCGGCTTAATATAATTCATAGTATCAAAGATACCAAGCCCGGAAGAAACCACACCACCAGGTGAATTGATGTAAATATATATATCTTTTTCAGGGTCTTCTGCTTCAAGAAACAATAACTGGGCAATTACAAGACTTGCAATATTATCATCAATAGGCGTTCCTAAAAAGATAATACGCTCTTTCAAGAGACGTGAATAAATATCATATGCGCGTTCACCGCGACCTGTTTGCTCTACAACCATTGGTACTAAAGACATATTTTTCCTTTCCGCATCAATTTTAAATCTTAAAATAACTTTTAACGCAGAGCTCGCAGAGTCCGGCAAAGATTAAGTGATACTAAAACTAAGTCTTCTTTGCGTTCTTGGCGTTCTTCGCGGTGGTTTTTTTAATCCAGCTTAACTTCGTTTTCTTTTATCTTAGAATTTTCTACAAGAAAATCATGTACTTTACGATCTTTTATTGAGTGTTTTACTTCGTTCAAGGCCGCTTCATTTTCTTTATAGATTTTACGGATTTCTTCATTCTCGATCTTTTCTAAGAATTCTTCAACATCTTTGTCCTCAACGGTAATATTTTCGTCTTTTCCAACCTGTTCTTTTATATAATGCCATTTCATGTTGGCCAAAGAATCCGTCCGGTAATACTCTCTTAATGAATTTTCATCCGCTTTTGGGTCCCGCTGTTTTACATCTTTAATTACATTGTCCAAATAATTCTCAACAAGGACGTCCGGTACATCAAAAGAGTTTTCTTCTATCAATTTTTGAGAAAGTTCCTGACTGAAACGGTTTTCTGCTTCTTTTTCATAATCATGCTGTATACTTTTACTCACCTGTTCACGGAAATCTTCAACATTTTTTGCATTCGGATTTACTTTTTTTACAAACTCGTCATTAACCTCAGGCAATGTCTCTGTTTCAATTTTCTTAACAGTAATTTCATAGTTTTCTTTTTTGCCTGCCATTTCTTTTTGGGCATAATCTTTAGGATATTCTTTTGAAATCTTTGTCGGTTTATCCTTTTCCAGGCCTATGATTTGTTTTTCAAGTTCAGGATCAAATCGTCCTTCACCAATTGAAATCGTGATATCATTGTATTTTTTGCCCTTTAGCGGCGCGCCGGATTGATCTAATTCCTGCATGTCAATAACAACAATCTGACCATCTTTAACCTTGCCTTTTGCTTCAGTTTTTGTTGCATGCTGTTTACGCAAGCGATTGATATTTTCTTCGACAAATGAATCTTCAATCACATATTTATCTTTAATGAACTCAAAGCCTTTATAATTTTTTAGCTCTACATCAGGATATGTGTCAACTTCAATCGTCATTGTCAAATCGCCATCATCATTGAAATCTACTTTCTTTGCATCGGGCATTCCAACAATGTGAATTTCGTTTTCTGTGACGGCTTTTTCCAGGGCATCCTGAACAGCGCTTTCCATTGTATAAGCTTCTATGTGTTGCCCATAACTTTTTTTAATCATCGCCAATGGGGCTTTCCCTTTTCTAAATCCGGGAAATTGAACACTTTTTCTAACTTTTAGAATTTCCTTCTCACGGATTGGTTCAATATCCGCTTTTGCCATTACAATATTTAATTCTTTGCGGCAATTAGATATTTTTTTAATTTCTGTTGTTACCATGTTGGTTGTGATTCCTCCACAAATTTCAATAAAAGTGAACTTTTAATTTAGCCAGATCATTTCCTAAAAGCAAAAAAACAATAAACCAGATTTTGGGGATTAAGAGTAGGAACTTTGCAGGAATAACAGCAATATATTTTTGACTTATATAATTAAAGATAAAAACATTTCTTAACAGGAGAAAATATGCCGCTATCAAACACATTTAAGATATTTTTCATTTTAGTTCTTCCTTCCCTGATTCTCTCAAAAGAGTCTATTTCTGAAAAAACAAAAGAAATGGTGAAATACAGCGGCTTTTATGATTTTTACTGGGATAATAACTCTGGAAATATTTATCTGGAAATTGAAAACCTTGAACAGGAATTTTTGCTTGTGAATTCTTTAAGCCAGGGTTTGGGTTCAAACGATATTGGCCTGGATCGTGGGAAGTTGAATAAAGAATATGTTGTGTATTTTCAACGTTCAGGACCCAAAATTTTACTTATCGAGCCAAATTATTATTATCGGGCTATTAGTAACGATCAAAGTGAGAGGCGCGCAGTAAAAGAATCTTTTGCCAAATCAACCTTATGGGGTTTCGAAATTGAGGCCGAATCCGATAATAAAATTCTAATAAATATTACGCCTTTTCTTCTGAGTGATGCACAAAATATTTCTCGTACTATCAAAAATCGGCAACAAGGAAGTTTTGCAATAAACAGTAGCCGCTCTGCCATAAATTTGCAAAGAACAAAAAGCTTTCCTCGAAACAGCGAGTTTGACGCATTATTGACTTTTACAGGAAAAGATCCCGGTAACTACATTAGAAGTGTAACACCTACTTCAGGATCAATTACACTTTTTCAGCACTTTTCAATGATTGAATTACCAGATGAAAATTTTCAGATGCGGGCAAATGATCCTCGATCAGGGTTTTTTGGAATTTCTTTTCATGATTATGCCACACCTATTCAGGAGCCGCTTCTCAAGCAATTTATTTCACGGCATCGCCTGCAAAAAAAATTCCCTGGCCAAAACCCAAGTCCTCCCGTTGAACCAATCGTTTATTATGTAGACAATGGTGCGCCGGAACCTATTCGTTCTGCATTGATTGAAGGAGCGTCATGGTGGAACCAGGCTTTTGAAACTGCCGGTTTTAAAGATGCATTCCGTGTCGAAGTTTTACCGGATAGTGCGGATCCGATGGATGTGCGGTACAATGTAATTCAATGGGTTCATCGTTCAACCCGCGGCTGGTCTTACGGCGGCGGAGTTATTGACCCACGGACCGGTGAAATTATAAAAGGCCATGTTTCTCTTGGCTCACTGCGTGTCCGGCAGGATTTTTTAATTGCTGTTGGTCTTCTTGCCCCCTACAAAGATGGCACAACAGTACCACCGGAAATGGAGGAAATGGCCCTGGCAAGATTGCGGCAACTTTCTGCACATGAAGTTGGCCACACACTTGGATTGATGCATAATTTTGCAGCCAGCTCAAATAATCGTGCTTCCGTAATGGATTATCCGCATCCCTTAATAAAAATAAACAACAAGGCCAGTTTAGATTTGAGTGATGCCTATGCAACAGGTATTGGTTCCTGGGATAAAGTAGCCATTTCATATGGTTATTCAGAATTCAAATCGAAACAAGAAGAAACATCCGGTTTAAAAAAGATAATTAATGATTATGTAGCGGATGGCCACAAGTTTATTTCTGATTCCGATGCAAGGCCAAGAGGTGGTGCGCATCCGTTTGCTCACCTTTGGGAAAATGGCACAAATCCGGCAGATGAATTAATCCATATTTTAAAAGTACGTGAAATCGCTCTGAATAATTTTTCAGAAAATGTTATCCGCACCGGCCAGCCATACGCCGATATTGAAAATGCCTTAGTTCCAATTTATTTAATGCACCGCTATGCTGTTGAAGCTGCTTCAAAACTTATAAGTGGAGTTGATTATTCCTATGCTGTTCGAGGTGATAACCAGATTATTACAAGTCCAGTCGATCAAAAAATTCAAGAAAAAGCTTTTAAAACAATCCTAAAAACTTTGTCCCCAGATCAACTCATTCTGAAAAAATCCTTATTAAATATTTTACCACCACATCCACCGGGGTTTAGCCGGACCCGGGAAAGTTTTGGCTCACGAACAGGTGTAACATTTGATCCATTGAGCGGTGCGGAGAGTGCTATAAATATTTCATTGGGCCAGCTTTTTCATCATGAGCGGATTGCACGGCTTTTACAACAAAACCCAAATAATAAGTTTGTGGATAAATTGTATGATGGCTTTTATGAAGCCGTTTTTGAAAAGAGTTTTGACAATCCTACAAAACAGCAAATTCAGGAATTGCAACAAGCCTTAACTATTGATCAACTTTTTAGTTTAATTAAAAATGATCGTTCTGCAGAATATGTAAAAAGCTGGGCATTTAATAAACTTGAAGAATGGCAAGACGAAGCGAATGATTTTATAAGATTCAAAATTAAAAAGTTCTTAAAAAATCCAGGTGAATTTAAACTTTCTAAGCCAGGAAAAACACCACCGGGTTCTCCAATAGGCAATAATAACGCTTTCGATTTTAATTGTGGATTCTAATAAAAATCTGAAATTTATTTTCGCACAAATATTAAAAATGTAGTATAATTATTTCCATGATTTCATTTATTCTTAACAACGATCTTATTGAAACAAACATGCCGACCGGAACAGTTCTGCTGGACTTTATCCGCGACCGGCAAAATTTAAAAGGGACAAAAGAAGGTTGCCGCGAGGGTGATTGCGGTGCCTGTTTAATTTTATTCGGCCAATTGAAAAAAAGTGTGCTTGAGTATAAACCTATCAATTCTTGTTTGCTTCCTTTAGGTGATGTGCATGGTTGTCATATAGTAACAATAGAAGGAATTGACACTGGCAATCCAAATCCACTACAACAGGCATTTGTTGATGAGGGTGCCACTCAATGTGGTTATTGTACTCCCGGATTTATTATGGCGGAAATGGCTTTTCTTTTATGCAGCAAGGATTTTGATCCACAAAAAGCAATCGCCGCTATGGATGGAAATATTTGCCGCTGTACAGGATACCAATCCATAAAAAGGGCAGTGGAAAAAATCAGCACAGAACTATCTGAAAACAAGGGGATTCTTCGCTTTGCTCAGAATGACAGACATAGAACTTCGGTAAGCTCAGTCACCTCAGAATTTCAAAATGACAGGATTAAGCCTCTAATTCAAGAAGGTTATTTGCCTGATTATTTTGCTGACATGTCAGATCGTCTTTCAAAAATAAAACCGGTACCGATTCTCAAAGAGGAAAATATTTTCGTTGCCGGTGGAACAGATTTGTTTGTTCAGAAAGAACCACAAATATCTGATAAAAATCTTGGGTTAATTTTAAACACATCTCGCTTAAAAGGCATTGAAGAAAAAAAAGGAAATATTTATCTTGGCGCCTCCTCAACTGTAACAGAAATTTCTGAATCCAAGATTATCAGAAAATATTTTCCAAAAATCGAATCCTTTTTAAAATTGCATTCTTCCGCCCCAATTCGAAACCGTGCGACTCTCGGTGGTAACATCGTAAACGCTTCACCAATTGGAGATATGACTCTTTTTCTTTTGGGATTGGATGCAACTCTTGTCTTGGATCTAAATGGGCAAACCCGGGAAATCGCTATAAAATCTTTTTATAAGGATTACAAAAAGTTTGATCTTAAAAATGACGAACTTATAAAATCTGTTTATTTTAAAACGCCTTCGAAAAATGGCCATTTTAATTTTGAGAAAGTTTCTCGACGCACTTATCTGGATATTGCAAGTGTAACAAGTGCTGCTTTGGTTGAAGTTGAAGACAATTTAATTTCAGATATTCACATTTCAGCAGGTGGTGTTGCGCCCTATCCTTTTTATCTTTCTGAAACGCGCAGTTATTTAATCGGTAAAACCCTTTCAGTTGAAAACATCAAAAATGCAATCAAAATTACAATGAATGAAATTGCCCCAATCAGTGATATGAGGGGAAGTGCAGAGTACAAAAGTTTATTGCTCGGGCAACTGATTTTAGCGCATTTTGCTGTTCTTTTTCCCACAAAGTTAATTCTAACAAACTGATATTATGAACTATATTTTCACAAGCCATGCAATCCAAAGAATGTTTGAGCGAGAAATTAAAGAGAGTGATGTTATTGCTGTTATTAACAGTGGAGAAATAATTCAGGAATATATAGGCGATAAGCCTTTTCCAAGTAAACTCGTATTGGGATTTATAAAAAAACGTGCAATCCATGTATTATTTGCTTTGAACAAATCTGAAAATCAATGTATAATAATAACAGTTTATGAACCATCTCCTACAATATGGAGACAGGATTTTAAAGAAAGAGGTTAAAATGCATTGTGTTATCTGTAAAAATGGACAAACAAAAGCTGGAAAAGTAACAACTACCCTTCAACGTGGTGAAGCAATTATTGTTTTCAAAGAAGTTCCGGCTGATGTTTGTGATAATTGTGGAGAATATTACCTTTCTAAGGAAACTACTAAAAAGCTTTTACATAAGGCAGAAACTGCGGTAAAAAGTGGTGCAATTGTTGAAATTCAGAAATTTGCTGCGTAATGAAAAATACCGAAACCAATTTACATGTCCGCGGATTATCTCAGTTTATTGATGATCGCAATGTACCTGAAGGAACTTTACATGCGGCGGTCTTTGATTCACCAATTGCTCATGGAGATATATCCAAACTCGATATCAAAAAAGCAAAATCTTCGAATGGTGTTGTAGACGTTCTTACTTTCAAAGATATTCCGGGCCAAAACCAGGTTGGCAATATTATAGCGGATGAAGTTTTGCTGGCTGAAAAGGAAGTTGAATTTATTGGCCAGCCAATCGCAATTGTTGTAGCCCAATCAGCCAGAGAAGCAAGGGCTGCACTTTCTAAAATTAAAATTGATACGGATGAAAAACCACCGGTAACAGATCCGCGCGAGGCAGCTGCAAAAGGCAACTTTATTGCACCCCCAAGAACCTTCTCTCTGGGAAATACACAAACCACCTGGCAAGATTGTGATTTAATTGTTGAGGGTATTGCCGAATCCGGCGGGCAAGAACATCTTTATCTGGAAATGCAGGGTGCTCTTGCAACACCAAAAGAGAATGGCAAGATAGAAGTTATCTCTTCCACACAAGGACCTACATCTGTCCAGAAAACGGTTGCGCGGATTTTAGATATCCCTATGCATAAAATTGAAGTAGATGTGCTTAGGCTTGGTGGCGGCTTTGGTGGAAAAGAAGACCAGGCTACTATTTGGGCCTGCCTGGCTGCACTTGCTGCAAATGTGTGCAATAAACCTGTTAAATTGGTTTTGCGCCGCCATGAAGATATGCGCATGACCGGAAAGCGTCATCCTTATACATCAGATTTTAAGATTGGCCTAAGCAGTGATTTAAAAATCCTGGCTTATGAAGCACAATTCTACCAAAATGCCGGCGCTTCTGCTGATTTATCCACAGCCATTTTAGAGCGTACCTTATTTCATGCAACCAACAGCTACTTCATTCCAAATGTACAGGCAACCGCTTATTCCTGCCGCACAAATTTACCACCCAACACAGCTTTTCGCGGATTTGGCGGACCACAGGGAATGTTTGTTATCGAGTCGGCCATTGCGAAAGCGGCAGAAAAATTGGATGTTGATCCAATCGAAATTCAAAAAGCCAATCTGCTAAATGAAGGTGATACTTTTCCTTATGGCCAGATAGTAAAAAATGGCCGGGCCAAAGCAAGTTGGGATGACATGGAAAAGCGTTATGAACTTGATGGTCTGAAAAAACAAATCAATAAATTTAATTCAGAAAATACCATGACAAAAAAAGGATTGGCCGTAATGCCAATCTGTTTTGGGATTTCTTTTACTGCCACCTTTTTAAACCAGGCCAATGCACTTGTTCACGTTTATTCCGATGGAAGTGTTGGCGTTAGTACAGGCGCTGTTGAAATGGGACAAGGCGTAAACATGAAAATGCGCCAGGTTGCATCTACCATTTTCTCCATAGCCGTAAGCCGCGTACATACTGAAACGACAAATACATCACGAAATGCAAATACATCTCCCACTGCCGCCAGTGCTGGTGCAGATTTAAATGGCCATGCTACAAAGATCGCTTGTGAAAATATCCTGACACGATTAAAAAAATCCGCAACAGAGATTTTATTCAAGGGTAATCCTGATAGCATTACAATTCAAAATGAAGTCGTTTATTTTAATGGGGAGCCGACAAACCTAAGCTGGAATGATTTGATCACACAAACCTACTTGAAACGAATCAGTATGTCTGCCCATGCACATTATTCCACCCCGGAAATTTATTTTGATAAAGCCAAAGAAAAAGGATTGCCGTTTGCTTATCACACATTTGGAGCAGCCATTGTTGAGGCAAGTGTCGATTGCCTGCGAGGAACTTACCATATCGATAAAGTGCATGTTTCGCATGATTTTGGGAAAAGTATGAATGAGTTGGTAGACCTTGGACAGGCAGAAGGTGGCATCGTTCAGGGATTGGGCTGGATGACGCTCGAAGAAATTATTTATAACAAAAAAGGGAAGTTGCAAACAGGGACACTTTCAACTTACAAAGTTCCGGACATATATTTTGCCCCGGATGAGATTAATGTTCATTTCCTGGAAAACCCATTTCCGAATGCAGCAATCTTCAATTCCAAAGCTATAGGTGAACCGCCGCTGATGTATGGAATTGGCGGGTATTTCGCAATCCTGGATGCCATCAAAGCTTTCCGCCCGGAGATAGAAAAAGAATACATCGCCCCAATGACAAATGAACGGGTATTGATGATGCTGCATAAAATGACATGAAAATGGCAAGTTGATTCAATCAACAAATAAAATTACATTTAAATATGCCAACACTTTATTATTACTTGGGGATGGTTTTTTATTTTGGGTCAAATGAACATGAACCAATACACATATGCTGAAGAAATTGTAAAAAAGTGGATTGACTATTTTGAATTCGGTAAACCTATCAGACCAAAAACAATAAATAAGAGGATTTAAGATGCAATTATCCTTTCAAATAGAAAGAGCCTCAAATTATCGCGTATATGACACCATTTCAAAAAAATCTGATCCGTACGTTGAAAAAGCCCTGTATCTTGACACTTACCGATTAAAACTTATTTTTCGAGATGGAAACATAAATCATATTGACTTTAAACCATTTTTAAAAAAATCTAAAAACCCATTAATATCAAAATACTTAGATCTTGCCAAGTTTAAAAAATATCATTTAGAAGATGGGCGCTTATTATGGGGAAATGATCTTGAATTTGAGTCAGAATCCTTGTATAACAATAATCTTTAAATATGACCTGTAACTCTTATTAGAAACGATCGGATAAAAATGAGCATACATATTGCAGCAAAACCAGGCGAAATAGCAGAAACAGTTTTACTTCCCGGAGACCCGCTAAGGGCAAAATTTGTAGCAGATACATTTTTGGATAACGCTGTTTGTTATAACGAAGTCCGTGGTATGCTTGGCTTTACCGGCACATATAAAGGAAGACGGGTTTCTGTTCAGGGAACTGGAATGGGCATCCCTTCAATCTCAATTTATGTAAATGAGCTAATTGCAGATTATGGACCAAAAAATCTGGTTCGCGTTGGTAGCTGTGGCAGCATTCAAAAGAATATGAATCTAAAAGATGTTATTTTGGCTTCTGCTGCATGCACAGATTCCCAGGTAAACCATATGCGTTTTAAGGGAATGGATTTTGCACCAATAGCATCCTTTTCACTGCTGCAAAAAGCCCACGAAGCGGCTGTTAAAAAAAACTATAATGTTGAGGTTGGTAATGTTTTAAGCGCCGACAGATTTTACCACGATGACCCCAACTATTGGAAATTATGGGCAAAGTATAACGTACTTGCAATTGAAATGGAAACTGCAGAATTATATACGCTTGGCGCCCTGAACAATATTAATGTGTTATCAATTTTAACGGTGAGCGACAATATTTTAACCGGTGATGTTTCTACTTCTGAGGAGAGACAAAGTACTTTTAGCCAAATGATTGAACTGGCCTTAGAAGCCACAGCTTAATCAAAATAAATTACTATCTTCCAATATTCATAAACCACTTGGATTTTGTGATTTCTTAAAAAATATTCATCAACTTTTTAAACCATGTTCATATTTGCCGAGAATATAATTAATTCGGTATAATTACCTTCCAAAAAAGTTTAGAGCTTAACCAATCCCGAGGATAGATTATCAAAAAAGTATTTGCCATATTATTGTTATTTCTAATAACCGCTGCTTCTGTTTTTTATTTTTATTATTACAATGTACCGCTAGCCCATCTTACCGATTGGCTCAATCTAATTATCCGTTGGATGCATTTTATTTTTGGCATTGCCTGGATTGGGGCGTCCTTTTATTTTGTATTTCTGGAAAACGCTCTCAACCGCTCAGATTTGGAAAACAGGGATGAGCTTGCAGGTCACCTATGGGCAATTCATGGTGGTGGAATTTATTATCTAGAAAAATTTAAAAATGCCCCTCAAAAGATGCCCCGCCATTTACACTGGTTTAAATATGAGGCCTATTTTACATGGATAACCGGAATAGGTCTGCTTTTTATTGTCTATTATTTTAATGCTCAATCTTACTTAATTGATACTCAGAAAGCAGATATTGGAACCTTAATGGCCGTTTCGATTGGCATTGGTTCAATGATTATCTCGTGGTTTTTTTATGATTTGATCTCCAGAACTTCTTTATTGAAAAAACGGACTGCCTTCTTTTGGGTGATGTTTTTTTTCATGGTAATTGTAGCATTTATTTTAAGCCAGGTTTTTACCGGCCGCGGAGCATTTATACATGTTGGGGCAATAATCGGGACACTGGCTGTAGGCAATGTTTTTCAGGTAATAATCCCTTCTCAAAAAGCGCTTGTTAAAGCTGCCGAAGAAGGAAAAGAGCAGGATCCATCTCTTGGTCTGCACGCGCAACAGCGATCTTATCATAATAATTATTTTACTTTCCCTTTGCTTTTTATTATGATCAGCAGCCACTTTCCGGCTACTTTTGGCAGTTCATTTAATTGGATTATTTTGGCAATTCTCTCACTTGCCAGCAATGGGATCAAACATTTTTTCAATCTGCTGGACCGTGGAGAAAGAAACTATATTTATGTAGGGTTGGCACTTGTTACCATTATTGGCCTCATCATTTTTACGGCACCAAAACAAGTTGTTTCCGAATCTCAGGATGCAGAGCAAGTTTCGTTTGAAGAGATAAACACTATTTTTAAAATTAGATGCATTACCTGTCATTCCGAAAATCCTACTGACAAGATTTTTGTAGCTGCCCCCAATGGAGTAAAATTTGACAAAGCGGAAGAAATTGTAAAAATGAAAGACCGCATCTTAAACCGGGTTGTGCAAACCAAAACAATGCCATTAGCAAATCAATCCAATATGACCGATGAAGAACGTAAAAAAATTGAAATCTGGATTGCACAGGGAGCAAAAGTAGAATAATGAATTTAAGTAAGTCCTTTGCAATTTACAGTAAACGAACAATGCTTCCGGATAAAACCGTACCTGCCACAATTATTGTTGACGATGGAAAAATATCCTCAATCCATCTTGGTAAAAAAGAAGCGGCAAATCTTAAATTTATTGATGTTGCTGATTCTGTAGTTATGCCCGGTGTGATTGATCCTCATGTGCATATAAATGAACCCGGCCGCACCGAATGGGAGGGATTTGAAACTGCAACCAAAGCAGCCGTTGCCGGTGGAATTACAACTGTGGTGGACATGCCTTTAAATTCATCACCGGTTACAATTAATAAAAAAAACTTTATCAAAAAAACAGAAGTTGCAAAAAATAAATGCTCGGCAAACGTTTATTATTGGGGTGGTGCTACTCCACAGAACTCAAATAATATAGGTGAAATCCTGAGTACAAGCGTCCTCGGGATTAAAGCATTTTTAACCCATTCAGGGATTGATGAATTTCCAAATGTAACAGAAAATGATTTGAATAAAATAATGCCTGAAATCGCAAAAAGCGGTAAACCGTTGTTGGTTCATTGCGAGCTTGATGAGCCAAACTCCGGGCAGGAATTATTGAAGCAAAATCCTACAAGTTATCAGGCCTGGTTAAAATCGCGCCCAAAAGACTGGGAAAACAAAGCAATAAAAATGATGATCGATTTGTGTGAAAAACATAATTGCCAAGTGCACATTGTTCATTTATCATCTGCCGAGGCAATGCCTTTAATTGAGGATGCAAAAAGAAAAAGGTTGCCGATTACTGTGGAAACTTGTCCACACTATCTTTATTTTTCTGCCGAAGATATTCCGGATGCAAATACCAAGTTTAAATGCGCACCGCCAATTCGGGAAAAGGAGAATAATAAACAGCTTTTTAAAGCACTACAAAACGGGCTGATTGATTTTGTTGCAAGTGATCACTCTCCTGCTCCACCTGAAATAAAAGAACTAAAGTCAGGGGATTTCTCTAAAGCCTGGGGTGGAATTGCATCGCTTCAATTTTCGTTATCTTTGATGTGGACATTGGCGCGCAAAAACAATTTACCACTGGAAGATATTCGCACATGGCTTTCTGAAAACCCGGCAAAACTAATCCAAATGTCCAATTCAAAAGGAAAAATTCAAGTTGGCTATGATGCTGATCTTGTAGTTTGGAACCCGGATGAAAAATTTATAATTACAGAAGATCTGATCAAATTTAGGCACAAAATTTCTCCTTATATTGGAGAAAAGCTTTTTGGGAAGGTCGAGAAAACTTTCGTAGTCGGCGATTGTGTTTTTAATCGAAAATAGTTGCTCAAACAAGTTCAGCATGATGATTACCATAATTCCTGTCTGTTTCAGAATCACAAAAGTATAAGAGAATTAAAACAACGTGAATAATAAAAAACCAGAATTCGTCAAACTAACAAATCTTGCTGCAGAAGGACTGGGTTCAAAAACCCTTGCTTGCAGCGATGATTTTTTTGCTCCAATGCACAACCTTATTCAAGAAGGACGTGGCATTTTTATTGCCGATAAATATACCGAAAATGGAAAGTGGATGGATGGTTGGGAGTCTCGCCGTAAACGTACTCCCGGCAATGATTGGTGCATAATTAAACTTGCCGTTCCCGGAACCATCACAGGTGTTGATATTGATACAAATCATTTTCTGGGCAATCATCCACCGCATTCATCCATAGAAGGTTGTTATGTTGATGACCAAACGAATACCGATGAGCTAATCTCAAACAAAAATTTGTGGCAGGAGATTTTGCCTATATCAAGCTTGGAACCCGGTAGCCATAATTTTTATGACATCGAGTCTGAAAAGCAGTTTACACATTTACGATTAAATATTTTTCCTGATGGCGGCGTTGCCCGATTAAAAGTTTACGGACATGTTTATAAAAACTGGGATTCAGTAAATAAGGAAGATGAAATTGATTTGGCTTCTGCATTAAATGGAGGACAGGCTGTTTTATGCAACGATATGTTTTTTAGCCATATGCAAAATTTACTTAAACCGGAACGCGGCAAAAACATGGGTGACGGTTGGGAAACAAAACGAAACAGAACACCTGGGAATGTGGATTGGGTAATAATAAAACTGGCTCATCCGGGCGTAATTAAAAAGGTAGTTATTGATACAGCGCATTTTAAAGGCAATTTTCCTGATAGTTTTATGCTGCAAGGATTTAATTTTGGAGATAATAATAATCCGGATTTTGAAAATATAACCTGGCAGGAATTATTACCAAAATCCAAACTCAATGCGGATCTTGAACATGAGTTTATAAATGAACTAAAAAATATTGGCCAAATTAGTCATGTTAAATTAAATATTTTCCCGGATGGCGGAATTAGTCGTCTGCGGCTTTTTGGAACATTAAAATGACACTTGATATTTTAAATAATCTCCCTTTAAAGCAATTACGGCTTGAGCTTTGCAAATGCTGCGGATCATCTAAATGGATAAAAGAGATGACCCGTTTGCTTCCATTTGAGAATCTTGAACAAATAAAACAGAATGCCATGGATGTGTGGGAAACGTGTTCTGAAGTTGACTGGTTGGAAGCATTCAGTTACCACCCGCGGATTGGTGAAAAAGAAATTGAGGAAAAATTTTCTTCAACAGCCGGCTTCGCAAAAAATGAACAGGCTGCCGTTGGGCAAGCATCCAAAAAGGTCATTTCAGAATTGGCAGAATTAAATAACACCTATTTCCAAAAATTTGGATTTATTTTTATAATATTCGCCACAGGAAAAAGTGCTCAAGAAATGCTTTTAGAGCTGAAAATTCGAATTAAAAATGAGCGTGAAACAGAAATAAAAATTGCTGCGGATGAACAACTAAAAATTACTTTGCTGCGAATTGAAAAAATGCTTAATAAACAGTGAAACGCTTTTAGATTGCATTGAATATATCAATGCATTAATCAACACAGTTAATTCATTCCATAAAAATTTAAAAAGGGAAAGAATGAGCCAGATAACTACACACGTTCTTGATACTTCACTAGGTAGGCCCGGACAAAAAATAAAGATTGAATTGCAGAAACCAGATGGAGTTAACTGGAAAACAATTGCGCAAGGTGTAACCAATGATGATGGTCGAATTTCGGACTTGCTTAAACCAGATGAAGTGCTTGAGCCAGGGGTTTATAAAATGTTTTTCCACAGTGGTGATTATTTTCGGTTCATGGGCATAAATACTTTTTTTCCATATGTAGAGATTGTCTTTGAAACAACGGATACAGAGCATTATCACGTCCCACTATTGTTAAATCCATTTGGCTATTCAACCTATCGTGGCAGCTGATTTTAAACTAATAAAATATCATTCCTGAATGTTCTTATCAGGAATCTTCACATATTTAAGATTCCCGATTAAAGCGTTCGGGAATGACATAAAGAAATACTCAAATCAAAGACTGAGAATATAAATGAAATTATCAATCCCAGAATCCGCAAAAGAAAAAATTTTTACCGAGCTAAAAACAGCAAATATTGCCTTTCAAAATATTTATCCCGGAGATCGGCATGACCGGCAACCCGTGCATACAGTTTATGGTGGCGCCAATTTGTTCAAATCAGATTCAATAAAAAAAATGAACGAACGCGCATTGAAAACCCTAAAAACAAACGCGCCGGATTTTGTTGAGTTTGCAAAAGTATTAATGCTGGAAAAACATGATCAGTTGCCAGATAATGCCAGTCAAATAAAAGCACTTAAAAGCAAGTTGGAAAACAATCCGGATCAAAAAAACCATCCGGCTTGGCTATCATTTGCTGTTTACAACAAAGTGATCGAAAAACTTAAACGAGAAGCTGTAGAAGATTTCCGGATAGATTTTGAAGACGGCTTTGGTAACCGCAGATGGCCGGAGGAAGATGAAACGGCTGTTTTTACTGCAAAAGAACTGGCCAAAGGAATGAACGAAAAAACAATTTCTCCTTTTGTTGGAATCCGCATAAAACCTTTTACTGAAGATTTAAAGGAACGAGGTGCAAGGACACTGGATATTTTTGTCACTACTCTGCTTGCCGAAACAAATGGAGCTTTGCCTGATAATTTTGTGGTGATGCTGCCCAAAGTTACTATCCCAGAACAGGTTACAGCAATCGTCCACCTTTTTGAAATCCTCGAAAAAGTAAACGGTCTGCCCGCAAATTCATTAAAAATGGAAATTATGGTTGAGACTACCCAGGCCATCATGAATGATGAAGGAACAAATTCATTGATGCGTTTTATCCGGGCAAGCAAAGGGCGTTGCATCGCCACCCATTTTGGTACATATGATTACACGGCTTCCTGTGATATCACCGCGAAGTATCAAACCATGGCGCATCCTGTTTGCGATTTTGCCCACCATGTAACACGCGTTGCTTTAGGCCATACAGGAATTTGGTTATCCGATGGAGCGACCAATGTTATGCCGGTTGGTCCACATCGTGGAGAAAACCTATCTGAATCTCAATTGGCAGAAAATAAGAGAGTTGTACATCGTGCCTGGAAAATGGGCTATGACCATGTTCGTCATTCTTTATTTAACGGTTTTTACCAGGGATGGGATTTGCATCCTTCGCAGCTCCCGGTTCGTTATGCGGCAGTGTATGCCTTTTTTCTGGAAAGTTATGAGGATGCGGCGATGCGTTTAAAAAAGTTTGTTGAGCAGGCAGCTCGGGCAACTTTAACCGGTGATGTGTTTGATGATGCTGCCACGGGCCAGGGTTTATTGAACTATTTTCTGCGTGCGTTAAATTGCGGCGCAATTTCTGTTGATGAAGCATTGGCTACCGGTTTGACAATTGAGGAATTTCGCTCGCGGTCCTTTTTGAAGATTTTGGAAGGAAGAAGGAAATAATTACAAATTTATTAGCGTGTCATGCCCGCCAGTTGGCGGATCAGTCTATTGACTGGCTGAGGTACGAAGCATCCCATCAAAGATGAGATTCTTCACTCCATTTCATTCCACTCTGAATGACACTTACTTTTTATCTCCGTCAATCAGAATTTTTCCATATCGTACAGATTGTATTTCGGCGCTAATTGCCAGCCCGATTTCTGAAGCAGAGTTCCCGCCAATCTTGAGACCAATCGGTGAATAAATTTTAGATGTATCTACTTTTTCATCCAATGAATCCCGCAGGTTTTTCATAATCCCGGCAGCTTTTGTTTTAGAAGCAATAATCCCGATGTACGGAAAATCCAATCCCCGTTTATAAAATATATTTAATATTTTGGAATCGTATTTATGGCCATGAGTTAAAATTGCCACAAATGAATTGGGTACAGGCTCAAATGAATTAGCAAACTCTTCATAATCTGCATGGATAATTTCTGAGGCATTTGGATTTTTTACTGCTTCGGCAAATTCAATCCGGTTATCCACAAGAATAGAATGATACCCCAATGGCTTTAAATGATACAACAGCGCCTGGCCCACATGACCGCCACCAAAAACATAAACTGTTGGACGATTTCCGTTGACTTCATAAAAAATTGTAACTCGCCCGGCACAAGACATTGGGACGATTTCAGCTGTCTCATCTTTCTCTATTTTATCGGATAAGAGATATTCCTGTAAACCATTTTCTGATGTTGACAGTCTTTTCTGTGCTTCTTCAATTACTTTCTTTTCAATGGCACCCCCACCAACTGTTCCGGTTGTGGTTCCATCGCTTTCAATAATAATTTTAAAACCGGTTTTTCCCGGAGCTGAACCTTTGTGCTCAACAATGGTGGCTGTTACAAACGATTCATTTTCTGCGATTAGCGTATTTATTTTATTATAAATTTCCATTGCTCTTTTTTTTGTTATTTGTGATTGGGAGATATTACAAAAAATTCGTTGAAGAAAAAATTCAATTCTACCGCAGAGGCGCAGAGAAAAACAAAATATAATTTTTTAAACTTTGCGTCTTTGTGTTTAAACTTTTTGACTATTCATTATCCTGTACTACCGCCAGTTTCATAATCTTCTTGCCAATTTTGGGCATTTGCACATGAGCGATAAATATGAATGATAAAGGGCTTAGTGATATTTGTGCAGAAATCGTCGCAAACCAGACCAATACATTTTTTTGCGAATAGGTAAATTGGGAAATTTTGTGTTTGACAATATCTTAAACCAGGGAGAGCCTTGTTTGTTTTTTAACAGATAAAACTGGCAAGCCGGTGTATCGCCCTGCCCAATAAGAACAACCTTTTCATTTTGCTTATTAATTGCTACATCAACAATCAAAACTGCATGGCCTTTTTTACCTTTCTTGACAATAAAATCGCCGGGTTTTATTGAATCTAATGACACCTTTGAGAAGTGATGATAAAACGTCTGTGTACCTGAATAACTGAAAATATTATTTAGATATCTTTGAAAATTTTTTGCTGTAGAGTCTTTTCCAGAGCTTACTGATTTAGCAAAACGATCGCCGGAAAACTCTGGTCTAATTCCATCTTTCCATTCCGCCCAGGAAAGGTTTGTTCCATCTGGTAATGGAAAATTTATTTTGTCGACCTTATTTGAGCGGGATAAAAAATCAGTTTGAAATAATAGAATTATATCCATGCACTGCCATAACCTATTCCCCTTAATTGAGACGGGCACAACCAATGCGAGGCTGCTGTCACCATTTTCAATCCGGACATTGTTCTTAAAATCCAGAACATTATCATTTATCGCTGGTAGATTTCTAAGATATGCTGCAAAAGAATTTGAGTCAGTTTTAACACGCAGGTAGCCAACTGGTGGGGCAAGCTTTTCTTCTATTGTAATAAATTTTTCAAGACTGTAAAGTTGGGGAGATAGGAATATTTCTTCCTGGGCAAAAAGAAAATTTGAGGTTAATAAAAATAGTAAAACAATGGGATTCTTCACTTCACTAAGTTCCGTTCAGAATGACAATAGAAAAAGGTGTGTATGTTTTTTGATAATTAAAACTCAAAGGCCTGGTGGATATTTGGAAGAATTACGTTGAGAGCATCTTGAGCAAGTGCGTTATCTATCGGCAGGCAAATCACGATTGTTTTACCAATTTTCCCGGCAGCCAACCTATCGATATAAAAACCGTTATTGTTAACCTGGGCAATTGAATGCAGGGTTTGTTCAAGGCCTTCCATGCGGAAGTCAAAAAATGGTTCAAGCGAAGTAAGGGTAATATCACGCGGGCCAATACCGTTTCCGCCAGTCGTAATAATCAGCTCAATATTTTGCTCCAACCACTCCTGCACTTTTTCGATTAGCTTATCTGCATCATTGGAAATGATAGAATAATTATTAGCATGATAACCGGCTTTTGCAAATCCTGATTGCAACATTTGGCCAACTTCATCATCTGCCAGTCCGGCCGTGATACGATCTGAAATAACAAGAACCCCAACTTTTAGCGGCGTCTTGACGGTCAGCATTTTCTTTTTTGAAACCTTGGGTACAATCTTAATATCCTGGATATTGACCTGCTGATCATGATCCTTACAGATATCGAGAATTGTAAGTGCTGCAACAGAAACAGCTGTTAAAGCTTCCATTTCCAATCCGGAACGTGTTACAGCTTTTACTGTAGATTCAATTTTTATGTGATCTTCTGAGGATGAAAAATCGAGTTCAACCCAGTTTAATGAGTTTGCATGATGAAACGGAATAAATTCTGATGTGCGCTTTGCAGCCTGGATCCCAGCTACTTTAGCGGCTGTGATAACATCAGCTTTTGGGTTATTATCTGCAAGCAGAATTTCCCGGGCGCCATTGCTAAAATAAATCTTTCCCTCCGCCTTTGCACTTTGCTGTGCTTCAGGTTTAGAAGAAGAATCATCCATATTAAAATGGCCATTGTTTCCGTTTAGTAAATTGTTTTCACTCATATTACTCATCTATTTTAAAGGAGTCAGCATCTTTCCATACTGGGAATTTATTTCTATAATCGTCTAGTTTCTTCCAGGGTAAAGTTTCTGTATGAATAAACTCAATATGTGACTCCTGCTTTAATACTTTTCCAAGTGGATCAATTACTGCCGAGTCACCGCGGTACTCAATATCCAGCCCATCTTTACCAACCCGGTTCACTCCAATCGCATAAGCCTGGTTTTCTACTGCTCTTGCTTTTAACAATAATCTCCAATGCGATGAACGTCGTTCGGGCCAATTTGCAATAAAAACAATTAAATCAAAATCATTTTTTCCACGCGACCAAACCGGAAAACGTAAATCGTAACAAATAAGGGGCAATATTCTCCAACCCTTAGTTGTATTGATTATTTTATTCTTTCCGGGAGAGTATATATTATGTTCTCCAGCCATTCGAAATAAATGACGTTTGTCATAATGCTCGAATTTACCGTCACTTTTAACCCAATACAAGCGGTTAAAATAAGAATTGTCTTCTTTTATTATCAGGCTTCCAATAAGATCGGTCTTTTTATCCTTTGCTTTATTTATCATCCATTGTAGAGTTTGACCATTGTCGGTCTCTGCCAAATCTTTAGCATTCATGGTAAAGGCGGTTGTAAACATTTCAGGTAAAACAATTAAATCTGTCTCTTCTTTAATGGCATCAATTTTTTCTGAAAAGCTGGCCAAATTCTGTTCCGGATTTTCCCAAACCAGATCCGACTGGATAATAGTTACTTTTAAATCCTGCATAGTTTTTCCGCTGCTAGCTCTAATGTTTCATCCTTTTTTGCAAAACAAAACCGAATTATTTTGTTATCAATTTCATCTTTGTAAAAAACCGATGTCGGGATTGCTGCAATTTTATTTTGAATCGCCATTTTGGTTACAAAACTATAATCATATTCATCGGATATATTTTTGTAGCCCATCAGTTGAAAATATGTCCCATAACAAGGAAGTGGCTCAAACCGGGAGTTTTCCATCAAACCCAAAAATAAATTACGCTTCTTTTGATAAAATTCTGCCAGCTCCAAATAATGATCTTTTTCTAACAAGAATTCGGCATAAGCAAATTGCGCCGGAGTGTTAACAGAAAATGTAATAAACTGATGTATTTTTTGAAATTCCTTCATCAAATTTTTTGGGGCAAGGCAATAACCAACTTTCCATCCGGTAGCATGAAATGTTTTACCAAAAGAGCTGATCACAAAACTACGAGCTTTTAGTTCAGGATATTTTGCCAAACTGTGGTGATCCATTCCATCAAAAATAATATGCTCATAAACTTCATCACTGATTAAAATTATTGATGTGTCTTTTACAATTTTAGAAAGCTGATCAATATCTTTTTGCGATAGAACTGCACCTGTAGGATTATGAGGCGAATTTAAAATTATGGCTCGGGTTTTTTCTGAAACAGCATTTTTCACCTCTTGCCAGTCAATATGGAAATCAGGCATTTTAAGAGGAATTGTAATCGGTTTTCCACCGCTATATTCAACCATTGGAATATAAGCATCGTACCATGGTTCAAATATTATCACTTCATCACCAGGATGTGTGGTTGCAGTGATCGCAGCATAAAGCGCTTCTGTTGCTCCCGCCGTAATTGTTATTTCTGTTTCAGGATCATATTGTGTCCCATATAAAGTCTCAACCTTTTCAACTATCCTTTCTCTAAAAACCGGGACTCCTGCCATGGGTGCGTATTGGTTATGCCCTTCTTTTGCATGTTTATATAAAAGCTCAACCAGCTTGGGGTGGCAGGGAAAATCGGGGAAACCTTGTGAAAGATTGATTGCGTTTTCCCGTATTGCCAAATTTGACATTACAGCAAAAATAGATTGTTTAAGATTAGGCTGTTTTGAAATAAGTAGTTGCTGTGGTTTAAGTGACACAATATTTCCAATTGATTTTAAGGGTTTGAAATTAACAATATGTTAATAAAATCGCTAATTATCCTTTTATTAAAATAAAACTTGAACATAAACAATTAAGAAAATGGAACTATAAACCAGATTTTTTTAGTTATTTAAATTAACCCATATTGATGTTTGATTTAAGGAAAACTTAATGGATGAAATAAATAATGAAGTTACTCTTCTTCGAAGTATCATTGAATCTGCGCCTACTGCAATGATTGTAATCGATGAAAATGGAATTATTACTTTGACAAATAAGCAAACTGAAAACTATTTCGGCTATTCACGAGGAGAATTGATCGGTAATCAATTTGAAATACTTATGCCTGAAAAATTCAGGAAAAATCATGCGGTTTTAAGAAAAGGTTTTCTGGATAATCCTGAAACCCGTGCAATGGGAGTAGGACGTGATCTTTATGCAATTAGAAAGGATAGTAGCCTTTTCCCTGTGGAAATAGGGCTTAATCCAATTAATACACAAAACGGGATGGTTGTGTTAGCTACAATTCTTGATATTACTAAAAGAAAAGCTGATGAACATGAACGTGAAAAACTGATTATTGAACTAGAAGATGCACTGGCAAAGATCAAAACACTAAAAGGCTTAATTCCAATCTGTTCGAACTGTAAGAAAATTCGGGATGATAAAGGTTTCTGGAATCAAATTGAAGAATATATTACAAAACATTCTGAAGCTATGTTCAGCCACGGTATTTGTCCGGACTGCACAACTGATCTTTATGGTGACTTAGATGATATTTAGTTTTTTTTCCCCTGCAAATAAGCCATATTAAAAGCCAGGAAATACAAGAACATCCAAAATCCTGATATTCCTCTTAGTTTATCATACCCCAAATCAAAATCTACCCAACCGGCGTTTGAATCAAATGACAATGTATATGCAAAATTTAAAAACGCATATAAAGCAAAAAATAACAATGAAAATTTAAAAGTTGGGGTTAGTTTTTGAAGATATTGCATTATATGAAAATCTTTATTCTCGCCGGATAAATCTTTAAAAGTATTACTGACATACAACCATGAAGCAAACATCCCAACAGTTAAAATAATAGTAACTATTGTAGATGGAAAATATATCGTAAATAGAATGAGAACGTGAAGAACCAAACTTATGATGAATGAAATTAAAAAAACAGGTTGGATACTTTTCATATAAGATTAATTATTGATAATCAGTTAGTTTAAACAGCCTTGGTCTCTCCTGGCTGACCCGATTCCATTGGATATTGTTTTTGATGCCATTCAATTATTCCATCTCTCAGGTTCAATAAGTTTTCATATCCCATAGAATAAAGTTGGAAAAGGAGGCTGGCGCTTCTGGAACCAGAACGGCAATACACCACAACCGGGTTTTCTTTAGGAAACTCCTGAAAGCGGGCGTTCATTTCACTCATAGGGATTAGCTTAGAACCAGGTATACGAACCTGCAAAAACTCATTGTATTCGCGGACATCTACAAATTCAGTCCCATTGTCAAATTCTTCTTTAGCCTGATCGGCGTTGATATTTTTAATCATCAATTCTCTTATTTTATATTAATAAATGGTAAAGTTTTTAAGATGAACGAAAAAATATATGGTTACATTTCATTTAAATAAAAAAACCTCCCGGGTTATTAATCCCGGAAGGTTGATTTATTAATTTAGGTTGGCTCTATAGTTCTTTTACTGCTTTAACTATTTCAGTAACCATTCCTTTGGCATCACCAAAGAGCATCATGGTTTTATCATCATAAAATAGTTCATTATCTTCACCTGCAAAACCAGTTGAAAGGCTACGTTTCACAATCATAACATGCTGTGCCTGATCACAATTCAAAATAGGCATTCCATATAATGCACTGCTTTTCTCGGTTCGTGCAGCAGGGTTTATCACGTCATTTGCGCCAATAACCAAGGCAACTGATGTTTCCTGGAAATCATCATTGATCATATCCATTTCAATCAGTTTTTCATAGGAAACGTTTGCTTCTGCAAGAAGAACGTTCATATGGCCAGGCATACGTCCTGCAACCGGGTGAATGGCATAGCGTACGTTGATTCCTTTTTCTTCCAACATGGCTGCCAGCTCTTCAAGCACATGCTGAGCCTGGGCAACAGCAAGCCCATATCCTGGAACGATAATTACAGATTCAGCATTATCAAAAATCATAGCTGCATCTTCAGCTGTATAATTTGTTACGGATCTTTTTTCACCCGAAGCGGCAGTACCACTTTCTACACCTACTGCAGCAAATAATACATTGGCCAGTGAACGGTTCATAGCAACACACATAATGTTGGTCAATATAAGCCCGGATGCCCCAACCAACGCACCGGCAATAATCAAAACATTATTCGATAAAACAAATCCCGTTGCACAAGCAGCAAGGCCTGAATATGAGTTTAACAGAGAAATAACAACCGGCATATCAGCACCGCCGATTGGAATTACAGATGTAACCCCTAAAACAATCGCAATACCCAGAATGATTAAAAGATACATTTCAATTGTTGTATCCATTGCAAAAACAACACCTATACCTGCAACAACAACAAGAAGAAAACCATTAAAAACAGTTTGTCCTTTAAATACAATAGGGGCACTGGTCATAACACCTTTTAATTTTGCCCAGGCTATCAGGCTGCCTGTAAATGTAACAGTACCTATTAGCAAACTAAGAATCATTGATATAACAATATCAGTTGTACCAATATTACCCGCTTGATTTACATACTCAGAGTAAGCAACAAACGTTGAAGCGATACCACCAAAACCATTAAACAATGCAACCATTTCCGGCATTCCTGTCATTTCAACTCTTCTGGCTGCAATTGCTCCTATTGTGCCTCCAATTACGACACCAATAATTATATAGGTATAATCCAAAATACCCTGATCGATCAAGGTAATAACGATTGCCAAAAGCATACCAACAAGCGAATAGACATTTCCTTTACGGGCGGTTTTTGGCGAGCTTAATTTTTTTAGGCCCAGTATAAACAATACAGAGGCAATCAGATAAACAACATTCGTAATCGTTTCCATTATTTAGCCTCCTGCTTTTTATCTTTTTTAAACATGCCCAGCATACGGTCCGTAACCATATAGCCGCCGACAACATTTATTGTAGCAGAAATAACAGCCAACATGCCAAGTATTGTTGCCAGTTGGGAATGTCCCATCCCGGTGCTTAAAATTGCCCCAACAATTGTTATTCCAGAAATTGCGTTTGATCCGGACATAAGCGGTGTGTGAAGCAATGGTGGGACTTTGGTGATGACTTCAAAGCCAATAAAAATGGCCAAGACAAATATATAAATCGATATAAGAATCATTTCATTCATAGTTTTTTCCTCGTTTTATTTGAGACAACTCAGTCGACCTTCAAGGTTTACCATTTACCCTGGAAGGTTCCTGTTAGCCTACAATTCCTGCAACAAGTTTATTAACAATTTCACCATCTTTTACAACACATGCCCCTTTGGTGATTTCATCTTCCCAATCGATAGGATCATCTTTAAAAATGAGGTGAAATAAATTTGTAATATTTTTTGAATACATCTGGCTGGCATGAACAGGAATTTCGGCAGGAAGATTTAAAACACCATGAATAATAACACCATGTTTTTCAATTTTACCTTTTTCGGTCAATTCTGTATTTCCACCATTTTCTGTTGCAAGATCGATAATGACTGATCCCGGATGCATCATTTTTATCATTTCTTCGGTGATAAGAATAGGTGATGCTTTGCCAAAAATTTGAGCAGTAGTAATTACAATATCCACTTTGTTTAAATTTTTAGCTATTGCCTCTTGCTCTTTTTTCAAAAACTCATCAGACATTTCTTTTGCATATCCGCCTTCAGTTTCAGCGTCTTCAGGCATTTCCATTTCAACAAATTTTGCGCCTAAGCTTTCAACCTGCTCTTTAACTGCAAGCCGAGGATCAAATGCTGAGACTCTTGCGCCAAGACGTTTTGCTGTGGCGATTGCCTGCAAACCAGCTACTCCTGCACCTAAAACCAGTACATTTGAAGGAGGAACCGTACCGGCAGCAGTCATCATCAATGGAAACATTTTTCCAAGATAATCCGCAGCCATAATAACAGCCTTATAACCGGCAACTGTTGCCATAGAGCTTAAAGCATCCATACTTTGAGCCCTGGTAATGCGTGGAACAAATCCCATATCAAAAGCCGTGGTTTTAGTTCCACTTAGCTTTTTTATACCTTCGGGATTAACTGTTGGAGATAAAAATGAGATGAGATAAGCACCTTCTTTTAATAACTCCGATTCATGCTTGCCCAATTCTGGGTGCATAATAGGTGACTGAATTTTTAAAACTATATCCGCTTTGGAATATAAGTCACCCGCATTAACAATTTGTGCTCCTTGATCAATATATTGTTGATCACTAAAACCGGCCGCTTTCCCTGCTTCTTTTTCCACAAGAACCTCATGGTTCAATTTTGTGATTACATTAAGCATGTTGGGAATTACTGAAACCCGTGTTTCACTGGGGGCAATTTCCTTTGGAATTCCTACTTTCACATGGCCTCCCTATATTTAGGATTGGTAAGTGTAGTTAAGACAAAAATAGATTACCTCGTAATTTACAAAATAGAAATCAAATTGTCCAAGGACGAATCAAGTTTTTCCAATTTCTTAAAAAAAATAAAGTGTTTTGTACGATTTAGTACGTTTTTTTAAAGACTATCTGGTACACTTTATAATTTCTAATATTTTGTTAAACGTGTTAAACCTTTAAAAAACATAACGATAGTATCGCGATTATACTTTTGGCATAGTAGTTGAAAATTCAAATACAAATAATTAACTGGAAAGGATTAAGCATGAAGCTATTAAAAAATATTTTATTTGCCATTTTTATCAGTTTATTTTTCGCAGGAAATGCCAACAGTCAAATCATTGTTACAAAAAAACCAAACAAGCCAAAAGTGTTAGTGGTAAAAACAAAACAGCCCGGCTCCAATTATGTTTGGATAAATGGCCATTGGAAAGTCCATAAAAATAAATATGTGTGGAAAAAAGGGCATTGGGTTAAAGCCAGAAAACATCATGTATGGATACCCGGCCATTGGAAAGAAGTCCGAAAAGGCTGGAAGTGGATTCCCGGGCATTGGAAGAATTTAGGTCGTAAACAAAAACGATAACTCCAAGTTTGTCCCAGTTTCAATTATCGTCTTCTTCCATTATGGTTGGAGGCGATTTTTTATTTTCTCTTCCTGAAAGTCCATTAGCTTTGTTTATTTCTTTAGTGATTTTCTTTGCAAGGTAAACCGTTCACCAAGTTTTGTATATTCCGCTCCGGCCAACCTGCCTATGGGATTTAAAAGATCTGTCTTAATACGACCATTTTCTAAAAGGGCATCCTTAATATGAAACATAACAATTTCACCAATAACAAGAAAACCGCCGCCTGCTTTAGCCTCGCCAATTTCAATAACTTGTAATTTTTTACATTCAAATGAGATTGGTGATTCATTCACCAAAGGTGCTTTAACTATTTTTGCACCGATTGCCGTTAAACCCGATTTCTGAAATTCATCAACATCCGGCGGGAATTCGGTAGCCGTTTCATTCATTTGCTCGACGATACTTTCATTTACAATATTAATAACAAATTCACCCGTAGACTCAATATTTTTTAAAGTGTCTTTTGCTTCACCATCTGTCCCGCGGCGAGTAGGTGAAAAACAAACTGTAGGCGGCTCAGATGTGATTCCTGTAAAAAAGGAAAATGGCGCCAGATTGTGTATTCCATCATGTGAGACAGTTGAAACAAATGCTATTGGCCGTGGCAAAATACTGCCAATCATAAGTTTATAATTTTCTTTGAAAGTTTGTTTTTTAGGATCGATTAGCATATCTCTGGGGCCCTTCTTTTTAATTTAATTTGGAATGCTGGAGAACAGGAATGATGAAAATGGACAATATTTCAATAATCCAATATTCCATGTTTTTCTATTCATTCCAGCTGTAAGGATAGTTTGCATCATCTACATCATCAGCTTCAGAGGCAACATGGATAGGCCCAAATGTATCCAGCATAACAGCATATTCAAATGTTTCTTTGGCACCAATAGAACCTTCATATTTTCCCGGCTGCGGCCCATGGGGCAATCCAGAAGGATGAATTGTAACAGATCCATCAGCAACACCTTTACGGCTCATAAAATCTCCCTCTACATAATAAAGAATTTCATCGCTATCTACATTGCTGTGCGCATAAGGCGCAGGGATTGCTAAATCATGATAATCAAATAAACGTGGACAGAATGAACAAATTACAAAACCAGGACCGGCAAATGTTTGATGAACCGGTGGCGGCATATGCACTTTTCCGGTGATTGGCATAAAGTCTTTTATATTAAAAATCCAAGGATAGTAATAGCCGTCCCAGCCAACAATATCAAAAGGATGGTGTGCCAAAGTATATTCCTGAAGACCTCTAAAACTGCGAACAAGGATATTGAAATCGCCCTGTTCATCAATGGCATCCACAAATTCCGGCACGCGGATATCACGTTCACAAAAAGGTGCGTGTTCTAAAAGCTGGCCATGTTTATTTAAATAATTTTTTGGCGGTGTAATCTCCCCAAATGCTTCCATAATTAAATAACGCGTCTCTTTAGATTGGTGAACCAGTTTATACAGCGTACCACCGGGAATAACAATATAATCGCCTTCGCCAAATGCAAGATTACCAAACTGGCTTTCCAAAACACCCTTGCCTTTATGGACAAAAATCAGCTCGTACGCATGGGCATTGCGGTAGAAAAAATCTCCTTGTTCGCTTGGCATAGCTGTAGACATAATTACATCTTTATTATAAGCCAGGATTCGTCTTCCGGTAACCCAATTGCCTTTTGCGCCAAATTTAAAAGTTTCCAAATGGCGGTGACGATGTACTTCAGAGGTTTCTTTCCATTCAACCGGTTTTAATGAGCCAACTGACTTTACTTTTGTCGGTGGATGAATGTGATAAACATTTGATGAAACATCCGAAAAGCCTTCACGACCCATCAACTCTTCATAAGTTAGTTTTCCATTTACATGGTGTTGAATATGTCTTTTGGAAGGAATACTTCCACGCTGAACATAAAATGGCATATTTTTTTCCTATTCAAATTTGTATGCTGAAAAGTTGATTTATAAAACACCTGTTATATTTATCATCGTAGAGGTCACAGAGGTTAAAATAGTGAAAAATATCTCCGCGTACTCTGCGCCTACGTGTTAAATATCAACCAAAACTACTTTATAAAATGAATTAGCTTACCCAGTTTTTCAATTTCCAATTCTATTTTATCACCCGGTTGTAACCAGCCCTCTGTATTCTCCGGACGCAGTTCTAAAATACACCCTGTTCCAACTGTGCCAGACCCGATTACATCACCTGGGTATAAAGTTACATCTTCCGAAGCCCTGGCAATCATTTCTGGAAAACTATAATAGATATCCGAAAAATTTCCATTTGAAATTTGTTTTTCATTTTTCCTGGCCGTCATCCTTAATTCATAAGCATTATTCTTAACCAGACCATCTAAGTCATCCAATGTTACCAGATACGGCCCAAGACCGCTTGCAAAGTCTTTTGATTTGGCCGGCCCCAAACCTACTTTCATTTCTTTGCGCTGTACATCACGAGCTGAAAAGTCATTTAAGATGGTATAACCAGCAATATGTTGATTCGCCTTTTCGACAGAAATATTTTTTCCTTCTTTCCCAATAATACAGGCCACTTCCAATTCCAAATCCAGTTCATCTGTATAAAGAGGTTTTTTTAATTCTGCTTTGTGCCCAATAAAAACATTTGGATTAGAAAAATAGAAAACTGGGATTTCGTACCATTCATCAATGACATCCAAACCACGTAAACCACGTGCTGTTTTTACATGCTGCAAAAAAGCATAAAAGTCACGGAATGTGCATTTCTCAGTAGTAGGCGGATGAAAAATTATTTCATCTTCATTTAAAGTTATGTCTTTAATTTGTTGCTTTGGTGTTGATTTTAATTTGGCTTCCATTTCCTTAAGACGTGAATATGCAACCAGCCAATTTTGGAGTGCGACATCCATGGAAGATGTTATGTCATTTCCCAGAGACGAAATATCCAAATGGCAATTATCAACAATCATTCCCAACCGCTTGGATTTCTCACTATTTGTTGAATAAGAAAAGAGTTTCATAATACTTACTATGTAGTGACAGGACATTGTCCTGTCATATTTTTTCCAGATAAAATAATATTAAAATAAACTGTGTTAAATGGCTGTACATTTAAAAATTACAAATTACCGCGCCGTTCCTGTTCCCGTTCTATGGATTCGAATAATGCTTTAAAATTTCCTTTCCCAAACCCGGTACAACCCTTACGCTGGATTATTTCATAAAACAATGTTGGTCTGTCCTGAACGGGTTTTGTAAATAGTTGCAGCAAATAGCCAAACTGGTCACGATCTACCAGGACACCCAATTCGGCCAGCTCAGATATATCTTCATCAATTTCACCAACCCGGTCCGGTAGCTCTTCATAATAGGTCATGGGAACATCTAAAAATTCCACACCATTTTCTTTTAATTTGCCAACGGTTGTAACAATATCACTTGTATCCAGGGCAATGTGTTGTATACCTGGCCCGGAATAATATTCAACAAATTCTTCAATCTGAGATTTGCGCAATCCTGCTGCCGGACGATTTATTGGCATTTTAATTCGCTCGTTGTCATTGGCAACAACTATGGAACGAAGCGAGGTATAGTCCGTGGCAACATCTTTATCATCAACAGTCCAAAAACGCTTCCAACCAAATACATCTTCATACCAGCTCGCCACTTTTTGCATTTGATCTTCAGGTTGATTGCCCACAAAATGATCCACAAAATTTAATCCAATTGGCTCGACTTTTATAAGCGATTCCCTGGCCTCAAAACCCGGTAGAAATGGCCCGGAGTAATTATCACGCTGCACAAAGCTATGGACAGTATCGCCATAAGTTTGGATTGTAGCCATAATGACTTCTCCAAAATCATCTTTTAAAATGGTCGGCTCCAAAACCGATTTCGCCCCTTTTTCTGTTACATGTTTCCAGGCAGCTTCTGCATTATCTGTCCAAAAGGCAACGTCCTTTACGCCATCGCCGTGTAAAGCCAAATGTTTGTTTAAATCCGAATCGGCTTTGTATGGAGATGAAACCACCAGCCGGATTTTGTTTTGTTGCAACACATAAGACGCTTTTTCACGATTACCCGTTTCAAGGCCGGAATAAGCTATTAGCTTAAACCCAAACTGTGTCTGATAAAAGTGTGCTGACTGTTTTGCATTGCCTACAATTAAATGAATATGGTCTGTGCCCATAAATTCAAAAGATTGATCCATTCTTAATCTCCTGCTAAGAAAAAATTTTGTCAATATAATAAAGATGTACTTTTTTTAAAATCACAAAAATATTATTGCATTAAAACGAAAAGAAAAAGGAAAAAATTCATTTTGTTTTTTAAAATTGTTGATTATCTTATTGTGATCTTCAGCACATCAGGCACTGACTCAATCAATAACCAACTTAAATAACCATACCAAACCTAAGGAGGCATATGTATCAATCTAATACTACAAAGAAGTTTTTAGCCATATTATTTGCCATAACCCTACTTTTTACAACCAACTCTGTTTTTGGCCAGGGTGTTACAACAGCGGCTATGAATGGTGTAATTGTAGATGTTGATGGTGAGCCATTACCGGGAGCAAATGTTGAGGTATTGCACGATGAAAGTGGTACAAAATATGGTGCGGCCACTCGTGTAAACGGGCGTTTTGATGTTCCAAATATTAGAGTAGGTGGACCTTACACAATCATTGTTTCATACATAGGATTCCAGAGCCAAAAACTGGAAAATGTATATATTGGTTTAGGGCAAAACCAAAGATTTGAATTCATACTTAAAGAAACATCATTATCAACAGAAGCCATAGTTGTTGAAGCTGGGGTAGATGATATTATAAATCCTAACAGAACAGGTGCCTCTACTAATATTGGTCAGCAACAGATAGAAGAACTTCCGACCATTTCAAGAAGTGCACAAGATATTTACCGTTTAACACCTCAAGCCTCCGGTAATAGCTTTGGTGGGCGAAATAATTATTATAATAATTTTTCCCTCGATGGGTCAATCTTTAATAATTCTTTTGGTTTAGATGTACCAACCCCAGGCGGACAAACAAATGCACAGCCAGTTAGTTTAGACGCTATCGAACAAATTCAGGTATCTATTGCTCCTTTTGATGTAAGACAAGGTGGTTTTACTGGTGCCGGTATCAATTCAGTTACGAGAAGCGGAACAAATAGATTTAGTGGTTCATTTTATAATTTTATGAGAAATGAGAATTTCATTGGAGATGATGTTTCAGGTACTGTAGTTGAAAACCCAAATTTAACATATAGACAAACCGGTTTTCGATTAGGCGGACCGATTATTAAAAATGAATTATTCTTTTTTATAAACGCAGAACAAGAAAGAAGAGAAGAACCTGCAACAACAATAATCTCAAATACAGGTTCTAACTCCGGTGCAAATGTATCAAGAGTAGCACAAAGTGATTTGAATGAAGTTATTTCAATTCTTGATAATCAATATGGTTATAAAACAGGTGCTTATCAGGGCTACGATCATCAAACTGAAAATGATAAATTTTTAATGAAGATTAACTGGAACGTAAACACAGATCATCAGGCAAGCTTTAGATATAACCATTTAACATCTTGGCGTGATGTGTTGCCTCACCCTGCTATTTCTGCTGGAGGTCGGGGCCCTGATCTTAACTCAGTTCCTTTTGAAAATACAAGTTACATGATTAATAATAATATCAATTCATATGTGGCAGAACTGAACAGTAGTTTTGGAAGTTTTTCAAATCATTTACGTTTAGGATATACTTCTTTCAGAGATTTTAGGGATAGCAAAAGCGCTGCATTCCCTTCTGTTGATATAAATAAAGATGGATTGAACTATATATCATTTGGTTTAGAAAGATTTTCAACAAATAACTTATTAGACCAGGACGTCTTTCAATTCACTGATGATATCACCACCTATTTAGATGAGCACATTATAACTGCAGGCATCTCCTATGAAAGTTTTCAGTTTAATAACTCATTTAATTTGTTTTTCTATCCTGGACATACTTTCAGCTCAATGGATGAATTTAGGGCTGCAACAAACCCATTAGATCCATCATATATTGATTTTAATGCAGAAGTAGCCAGATCAGATTCAAATGCTTTTAAACTTGATGAAGTTGATTTAGCGCAACTTTCATTTTATGTACAGGATGAGTGGCAGGCAACAGACGACCTCATCTTAACAGGTGGTTTAAGAGTAGATATGCCTATTTACTTTACTGAACCGGCAAACAATGCTGAGATTTTAGCAGAAACTTTTAATGATGAAAATGGCAACGATGTAAAATTTGACGTAAGCAAACTGCCTGATACTTCGCCATTATGGTCACCACGTCTTGGATTTAACTGGGATGTTAATAGCGACAGGACTTTTCAATTACGTGGCGGAACTGGTGTTTTTACAGGTCGCCTACGGTTTGTTTGGATAAGTAATCAAATTTCAAATGCAGCGATAGCCCCGTTTTACACGTTTCAAATAAACTCCACCGTTGATGATTTTAAGTGGCCTCAAACGTGGAGAACAAATCTTGCTATTGACAAGGAACTTCCTTTTGGGATTATTGGAACATTGGAAGGTATTTTCTCCAAAGATATAAATGCTGTAGTTCATCGTAATTATAATATGGCACCTCCAACCGGAAAAGCTGTTGGAGCAGATAACCGTGAAATTTTTGCGAGTACCGATTCGACTGCCGAGAATAAATTGAATGGATTTTTCACCGGTGGGCCACTTGGGGTAAGTTTCTTAGACGCTGGGGCTATTATTTTGGATAATACTGATGAAGGTTATCAGTACAGTATAACCGGCCAGCTTCAGAAAAAGTTCGGTATGGATTTAACCACAAGCATAGCTTATACTTTTTCTGAAGCAAAAGATATTACAAGTAGTCCTGGTGAAATCGCTGCTGACGCTTTTCAATTGAATCAAATTGTTGGCAACCCAAATAAACCTGAGTTAGCATTTTCGGATTTTGGATTACGTCATAGATTTGTTGGAACAGCTTCTTATAAGAAACAATGGAATGATTTCCTTGGAACATCAGTGTCATTATTTTTCGAAGCGGCCCAGGGTGATCGCTTTTCTTATGTTTATGCCGGCGACATGAACCTTGATGGAATACCTCAAAATAATGACTTAATGTACGTTCCACAAAATTCATCCGAAATTAATCTGGTTCCAGTTGATGCATCTGATACTCGCACCGAAGCTGAAATATGGAGTCAGTTAAATAACTATATTAAACAAGATGATTACTTGAGTGAGAGGCGCGGAAAATATGCAGAGCGTAATGGTGCTTTAGGGGAATGGTTCTCTGAAATTGATATTCGTTTATTGCAGGATTTTAATTTTGACATGGGTCAAGATAAACACACATTTCAGTTAAGCCTCGATATCTTAAATTTAGGAAATCTAATAAATCCTGATTGGGGTGTACGAAGATTTCCAATCAATAAAGCTCCGCTTACATTTGTTGGATACAATAGTGATGGTGAACCTGAATTTAGTTTTCCTCTAAAAGATGGGAAACCTCTTTCTGAGACCTTTACAGATAACACAAGTCTTATATCGCGTTGGCGAATTCAGGTTGGTGTAAGGTACCTATTTAATTAGTCTTTTCACTTCAGCCCTCCCGGAAAATTCGGGAGGGTTTTTTTCAAAATTTTCATATAAAAATTGTTTTCCTTATTTTTCTTTCTGTAAATTCCCTGATAAAATATTTCAGCAAAACTAAATTTATGCAGGCCCTAAAATGAAACACGGAAAACTTATTATTTCCATAGTAATTCCCATTCTAATATTACTAATCCCAACAGAGTTTATTCCAATAAAAGATTTAAGCATCGTTGAGCATCGAGTAATTGCAATTTTTGCTTTGGCTACATTATTCTGGGTGTTGGAACCAATCCCCATTTTTGCAACTTCAATGTTGATCATCACCCTGGAACTTTTAATGATTTCTACCAACAGCTTATCATTCTTACGATCTACACCAGATGCTGAAGGGTTTGGGATCCTGATTAATTATAAAGCTATTATGGGAACTCTGGCATCACCCATTATTGTACTTTTTTTGGGTGGTTTTTTCCTGGCAATGGCAGCCACAAAATATCGGTTGGATGTAAACCTGGCCCGGGTTCTCCTTAAGCCTTTTGGTACAAATCCCCGCTTCGTGCTTATGGGTTTGATGATAGTAACAGCACTTTTTTCCATGTTTATGAGTAATACTGCAACAACGGCAATGATGCTGGCAATTCTTGCTCCGGTACTGGCTCTCTTCTCAAAAGACGATCCTGCAAAAGTAGCATTTTTATTGGGAATTCCTTTTGCAGCAAACATTGGTGGTATTGGAACACCAATCGGGACGCCACCTAATGCAGTTGCCATGAAATACCTGGTTGGTGATGCCGCAATTTCATTTAGCTCATGGATGTCATTTGCTTTGCCTTATGCGATTGTAATGTTGGTTATTGTCTGGTTTTTGCTGCTGTTTCTTTTTAAGCCAAAAAGTGAACGAATTGAATTAAAAATAAAAAGCAAGTTCATGCGCAGCCCTAAAGCTATAACGGTGTATATTACTTTTGCCGGAACAATTCTACTGTGGATTTTAAGCGATTTGCATGGCCTCAAATCATATGTTGTGGCCATGATTCCTGTTTCTGTTTTTCTTGTTTCCGGAATTTTAAATGCCGAAGATATTAAACGTTTAAGCTGGGATGTGCTTTGGTTAATTGCCGGCGGTATTGCACTTGGTATGGCCATGGAAAAAACGGGTTTATCTGCTCACTTGATTGAATCAATTCCGTTTGCACAATTTGATCCATTATTTATTATATTTATCGCCACAACCATTGCAGCATTGATGGCAACATTTATGTCCAACACTGCAACGGCAAACCTTGTGCTTCCTGTTATGGCAGCACTTGGCGCCAACCTGGATTCATTAACAGCACTTGGCGGAAGTAAAATGTTAATAGTCGCTGTGACAATTTCCTGCTCAATTGCAATGTCTTTGCCGGTTAGTACGCCTCCAAATGCGATGGCCTATGCCAGTGGACAAATTAAAAGCAATCAAATGATGCGATCCGGAATAATAATTGGATTAATTGCTATGGCATTTCTTTATGTTTTATTAACTATTTTAAAAATGGTCAATTTTCTATGATCCCCAATGTTCAAAGTGAAGATGCAAAATGGGTTGTGGAAACGTACTTCTCCAATCCTGAGCGAAAAATTAGTATAAAAAAAGGGGAAGTTCTCCTAAAAGAAGATCAGATTAATAACCGGCTATTTCTTGTTCTTGATGGGAAATTTTCCGGCAGTGTAACTGATGACAAGGGCAATCAACAAGAGGCGTTTCGTACATTCCCCGGGAAATATATTGGACTTCATTCTTTTTTTTCAGGGTCATTTACAAGCATCGCAACCGTACGGGCAATGTCTGATTCTGAAGTAGTTTTTATGGAAAGACACGATCCGGTTGTACCATACAAAGGCCGCTTAACTTTAGAAGAACAGTTTATGCCAATCGTGGTTTTTGGATTGGTTAACCGTCAGCAAAGTGAATTAAACCTTTTTAAAGAAAAAGAAGCTACATATAAAAAACTGATTGAACATGAAAAACAGGCCTCTTTGGGTAAAATGGCTGCAGGAATTGCACATGAATTAAACAACGCGGTTGCAGTTTTATTCAGCAGCGCAAATTGGTTGATTGAAAAAATTGCCCATACATGGCAAGATCAAAAAGAGACCGCTATTTTTGAAGCAGGGCTTTTAAGCGGCCGACATTTAAGCAGCCGGGAAAAGCGTGAACTGCAAAAAATGTGGCAAAGTAAACATAGTTTATCATCAACCGCAGCAAAAGCCCTTGCACAGACTGGATTGCCGGAACAAACCCTGTTACGATTGAATAACAATCTTGAGAAAAGTTCTGAGCGACTGAATATGCTTTGGGAAATCGGGGCCTCATTAAATGATATGCGTACGGCCTCACAACACGCCAAACACGTTGTGAAATCTGTTAAACTATTGGGCGCCAAAAGCACCGATCGGGAAAGACTGAATATTAATGAAAGTATAGAGAATGCCCTGGCTCTTTTAAGTACAAAAGTGAAAACAGTTAATCTGGAAGCTGATCTTGGACAGCTACCAGTTTTTAGTGCCAACATGGGCGAAATGGTGCAGGTATGGTTAAATCTGACAAAGAATGCTATTGAAGCGTTAAATAGTGCAAAATCTGCAGACCCGAAAATTAATGTTAAAAGTTACGGTGACACAAAAAAAATATATGTTGAAATAAGTGATAACGGACCGGGTATTCCTTCAGAATTACAAAAAGCCATTTTCGAACCAGACGTAACTACCAAAAAAACCGGCATGTCATTTGGCCTGGGGTTGGGGTTAGCCATTGTTAAAAGAATTGTTTCTTCATATAATGGAAAAGTAAAGTTAACCAGTTCAGAATCCGGAAGCACATTTAAAATAAGTTTACCATTGGAGCATTAAAATGGAAAAAGTAAATATTATCTGTATCGATGATCAGCGTGAAGTTTTGGCTGCAGTTCAAAAGGATTTAGTAATGTTTGAGCCAATGGCAGAAATTATTGAATGCGAATCTTCGGAAGAAGCAGAAGAAGTTCTGGAAGATTTATACGCTGAAGAAAAACCCGTAGCAATGATCATCTCAGATCATATTATGCCGGATGAAAACGGCGTTGAGTTTCTTGCCCGCATGCAAAAAGACGATCGATTTAAAAAAGTCTCCTCAATTTTATTAACCGGCCTTGCCACACACCAGGATACAATTGAAGCCATCAATCGTGCACGAATAAGTCATTATATTGAAAAACCATGGAAAGCCGAAGATCTGCAAAATAAGATTAAAGCACTCCTGACACATTTTATTTTGGCCAGTGGACGTGATTATACAGATTACCAGGAATTTATGGATCAGGATGTAATTATTCAGGAAATGCGCAACAGAGTTTAAGAATCATAATTGATAATTTTAAAATCAATTAATTGCCAACCAAATTTTTGAAAAACCTGTGAAATTTATGGATCAAATCTCAATGAAATTATTTTGAATTTTGGCCTGAGTTAAATAATTCCTTTTAGCGTCAATTTATTTTTATTCCCTCCCTTTAATTAAAATTATTTGTAACCCCCTTTTAACGAGAATCATCTTAAACAGTATCTAAATTATTTATCACAATTTTAAAAGGAGTTACAAATGTTACAGACAGACTTAACGCACATTGAATCGGAAGAAGCTTTTAAAGCAACATTGGAAGAAAATGAAAATGTAATGATTTGCTGCGGACGGATGGGACCGATGTGTATTCCGGTTTACGAAGTTATGGAAGAAATTGAAGGCGACTATAAACATGTGAAATTTGCTGATATGGCTTTTGATTCACCCTACTCACATGTAATCCGCTCACTGCCGGAGTGCACAACTTTTAACGGTTTGCCTTTTACAGTCTATTTTAAAAATGGCAAAGTTGTAAAAGCAACAAGCAGCATACAAGATATGGATCAGGTTACGTCAATTTTAGATGAGAACTTTAAATAGCAATAAATATCGATGCCATCGCTAAAAGTGATGGTATCGTTTTTAAATAATATGGAAATAAAATGAAAACAGATTATGATGTAATTGTGATTGGAGCCGGACCTGCTGGACTGACAGCCGGAATGTATCTTTCCCGTGCAAAAATGAACACACTTATTTTAAACCAGGGTGCAGTAGGCGGACAAACGGTTTTGACCCACAAAGTGGCAAACTATCCCGGCATTGAAAGCATTAATGGTTTTCAGCTTGCCCGAACAATGAAAGCCCAGGCTAAGAGTTTTGGATGCACTATAAAATCGAACATTAAGATTACAAATTTGCGACTTGAAGGCCCAATAAAAAAAGTTGAAACCAATAATAAAAACAGCTATTCGGCAAAAGCCGTGATTTTAGCAACCGGTGGACGATCCCGATCTTTAGGTGTTGCAGGTGAGGAGGATTATAAAGGTCAGGGAATTTCCTATTGTGCCACCTGCGATGGCGACTTTTTTCAGGATAAAGAAATTATTGTTGTGGGTGGTGGAAACTCAGCGCTGGAAGAAGCTGTCTCGCTGACAAAATATGCCAGCAAAGTAACTGTGGTTCACCAGTTCGATCATTTTCAGGCTTTTGAACATGCAGTTAAGGAAGCCAAAAACAATCCTAAAATTGATTTTATTATGGAATCAACCATTGTTGAATTTTCCGGAGATGACCAGCTAACTGGTGTAAAAATAAAAAACCTTAAAACTGGTAAAATTTCTTACAAACAAATTGACGGGGTTTTTATTCTGATTGGATATGTTCCCAATACGGAGCTTTTTGAAAATATAATCTCAACAAATGAAAGAAATGAGATTATTGTAAATCAGGATCTTGAAACAAATATAGAAGGGGTTTATTCTGCGGGTGATGCCAATGCTAAAAAGTACAGGCAAATAACAACCGCTGTGGCAGATGGGACTATTGCTGCTTTAAATGTTATGGAATATTTACACGATTAGATTTTAAAACCGATGCCGTCACTTTGAGTGATGGCATCGATGAATCATTTTAATAAAAACTCCTCACCCAACGGTGTTCTTTAAGTTTCTCCATCAATCCAGCAGATAAAGAACCACTAGCAACACTTTTTACATTGGCCAATAAATTGCGTTCTTTACGCATTCCCGGAATAACAGTCGTCACAGCTTCAAAACCAATAATATAGCGTAATGCCGCTTCAGCAATATTATCACACTCTCCGGAAATATCTTCCTGAATTTTTTGAACCCGGTCCCAGACTTGTTGTTTGCGGTCTCCGCGGAAATAGTGGTTACGCCAATCCTTTTCGGGAAAAACAGTATCCGGTTTTATATTTCCCGTTAAGCTTCCTTCATCAAAAGGAACTCGCGCTAATATGCTGATATTATTCTCAAGGCAAAATGAAAAAAGTTCATCTGTGGGAGACTGATCGAAAATATTAAAAATAACCTGGAAAGAATCAATCATACCCGTTTGACCAGCTTTAATGCCATTGGCAGGCTGGTGGTCATTTATCGAAATTCCAAAATATCGCACCTTGCCCTGCTCTTTCAATTTAAAGATTGCCTCTTTCCATTCATCCTGATCAGCCCATGCATCATTCCAAACATGAAACTGTTGCAGATCGATATAATCACGATTAAAATGACGCAGGCTTTTTTCTGTCATTTCAATAATGTGATCTTTGGGGAATGCGTCTTTTAATTTGGTTTTATTTTTTGCCGGCCATTGCATGTTTTTTGGCGGTACTTTGGAGGTTAGAAACAGGTTACTTCCATGTTCTTTCTCAACCTCACCCAATAGTTTTTCACTATGGCCATCGCCATAAACATACGCCGAGTCAAAAAGATTTACACCGGATTCAATAGCTTTGTGCAGCGTCTTTTTTGATTCATTATCATCTTCGCCGCGCCACATTCCCCCGCCAATTCCCCAGGCGCCATAACCAAGCAGGGATACAGTTTCATCTGATTTTGAAAATTTTTTTAAAGTCATAATATCTCTTAGTATTGTGTACTTAATTCATTTTTTGTATTGTTTTTACTTGCTATACTTTCAAAAGGAACAAACGAAATATCTTCTACAGGTAAAGGCCGCCCATTTATTTTAAACCCTTTTGGCAGCAAAATTAGCTCCTCATCGCCTGGCATTTGCCTTGCTTCACGTAAAATGATAGGATTATATTTTGCCTCATATTCTATCCAAAAAGAGCGTTTACTTTTAGGCATTATCAAAATTGGTTTTTGTGTTTTGATTTTATAATCGAAAGTCCCCGAAATAATTAGCATTTTGCTACGGTCAGCTTCAATCTCATACTTACTGCCATTAACAATATGAACGTTAATCATTGTTTGAACTGTATCTTTTCCAACCCAATCATAATTGGCAAAAAAGGAAATATTCACACCTGGCGAGCGGGTATTTATTGTGTATTCGTGAGCGTTGTTTTCCTGGTTAATAATTTTATATGTTAAAACAGGTTGGCAGCTAAAAAACAGAGCCGCTATTAGTATGGAAAATAGAATATTCTTTTTCATAGTTAGTCCCTTTTAATTGAGAATGCTGAGGTAGATGCACTTTACATTCGCATAGTTCTAAACTACTTTAGATAGCAAATATTCCTTAAAATCACTATAGTTGCGGGAAATACTTATACTTGTTTTTTTTCGCTCCATAAAACTTTTTAGTCGATCCGGGATTTCAATTTCTGCTGAGATAACGTCATCCACCACATCTTTAAATTTTGCAGGATGAGCTGTTTCAAAAACTATTCCTGCAGGATTGGATTCCTGCTCGCTTAAGTATTTCTGCATTCCCAGGTAACCAACCGCCCCATGTGGATCGAGTAAATAATTTGTTGAATTGAATATTTCTCGTATAGCAACTTTGGTTTGACTATCTGAAAAAGAATAAGAAGAAATATGATTTCTTATTTGATCTATGTCATTATTAAACAGATCAAATATGCGACCAAGGTTACTGGGGTTACCAACATCCATTGCATTGGAGATTGTTTTTACCGAAGGCTTTGCTTCAAATTTTCCATCTGCCAAATATCTTGGGAAAGTATCATTTGCATTAACTGCCGCCACAAAATGATGAACCGGCAATCCCATTTTTTGTGCAAACAAACCAGCAGTCAGGTTTCCAAAATTTCCACTGGGAACAGAAAACACAACTGGTTTATCTGTTAGTTTTAGAACCTGAGCCATTGAATAAAAATAGTAAAATGATTGTGGGATAAAACGCGCCACATTTATCGAATTCGCCGAAGAAAGTAATATTTGTTTGTTTAGTTCCAGATCGAGAAATGCCGTTTTTACCAAATGCTGGCAATCATCAAAAGTACCATCAATTTCTAAAGTAGAAATGTTTTTATCGAGCGTGGCAATTTGCTGTTCCTGGATTTTGCTCACTTTACCGGATGGATACAAAATAGTAACATGAATGCCATCCACATCATAAAAACCCTGAGCCACGGCACTTCCTGTATCCCCGGATGTTGCCACAAGAATATGAACAGTTTTATCTTGTTTACTGATAATCTTGCTCATTAGGCGTGACATAAATCGTGCACCAAAATCCTTAAAAGCCATTGTTGGGCCATGGAAAAGTTCAAGAGCAAAAATGTCATTATGGATTGCCTTTAAAGGCGCATCAAAATTTATGGCATCTTCAACAACCCATTCTAAATCAGCGTTATTTAAATCATCTCCAAAAAATGCATTGGCTACTTCAAATGCCATTTCTTGCATCGACTTAGAACCAAGGCTATTAAAAAAAGTATTCGGTAGCTGCGGGATAGTTTGTGGCATGTAAAGGCCGTTATCCGGCGGCAAACCTTTTAACACAGCTTCTTTCAAAGACACCAGGTGGTTTTTATTTTTCGTACTGTAAAATTTCATGTTTTATTTTCACCCTTTCAGGGTTTCTTAAATAATAACTCTAATTTATTATAGTCCTACCACCTCTTCGAGGTTTGTTTAATGCGATAATCCATAGAGCATAGAATATACTTTTAAAGGAATAATTATTTATTAATCAAATTGCAAATCCTGAAAGGATGATAAGATTATAGCAGTAATATTAAACAAATTGAGAACCCTAAAAGGGTGTAATATTATTTTTCAATCCAATCAAATAGGTATCTTTCATCGAATGGTATCTCAAATTTTTTTAGAAAATCTAGATACTCTTCACGAAATGTTTTTTTATGATGATGTGTCTCTTGGTTTAAAATATAATTATAAACAGAATCAATTTGAGATTGGCCGTAAGAAAATGCTCCATAACCACTCTGCCATGAAAAATGTCCTTTAATCCAACCTTGCCCATTAATAAAGTTACTGGTATTATTTTTTACGTCACGTACTAAATCGGATATTGCCATCGCTGGTTTTAAACCAATAAACAGGTGGACATGATCTTCTACTCCATTAATTATAATTGGCTTTTGACCCTTATTTTTAATTATTCCTGCCATATATTTAAAGACCTCGTCTCTAAAAGATTTATGCAATAGGTTTGACCTATTTTGAACAGCAAAAACAACCTGAATATAAATCTGAGAAAAAGTGCCTGCCATTATACAACCTTAAAAGGAATTGGAACTACAATGTCTGCCACAAAATTCAGTAGTGAGCTAAATTATTTCTGCGCCTTTTCTTCTTATTTTTCCAAAATAAGAGGTGCAACCAATTTCATTTTCTTTATAAACCAATTCCATCACTGATGATACTTTTTGGGCTGCAGCTATCGAATCACAAAAAGCAAAAATGGATGGGCCGCTTCCGGAAATATTACAAGCAATAGCGCCAGATGACATTGCCTGATTTTTGGCTTTAGCATAAAACGGAATATTTTTAGATCGGACCGGTTCTGCGACAAAATCTTCCACAGAACGGCTTAATAAATCCAGATCACCGTTATTTAGTGCCTGAACTATTGACGCTGTATTTGCCCAATGTTTTACTGCGGTTTTTAGTGGAATATTTTGTGGCAAAGTTTGCCTGGATTCACCTGTATTAATTTCAACCTGTGGATGCACTACTGCGTAATGCAAGTCTTCCGGGATTGGCAAGTTAATAATATCAACCGGATCGAGTGAGCGCACCAGAACAAAGCCTCCAAGCAAACTTGGAGCAGCATTATCTGCATGTTCCGTTCCTCCGATGGATGTTTCAGACTTTATAATAAATGGAAGAAGCTCAATCTTTTTTAGTGGTTGGTCTAATAATTCATTTACAGCATGGACAGCCGCAGCAGCGCTAGCTGCACTTGAACCCAAACCGCTGGCAAAAGGCATCTTTTTCTCAATTTGCAAATCAATGCCACCATGATACTCTATTTTATCCAGTAAAGCTAGTACTGCTATACCTGCTGTATTTTTTGATACATCCAGTGGCAGGCGGCCTTCATCACCTGAGATTTTTGAGATCTTTAACCCTCTAAAACTTTCATCAATTGTGGCAGAAACAATATCTCCCGGACCTTCAATTGCAAATCCAAAAGTATCAAAACCACAGGCAATATTGGAAACCGTTGCCGGGGCAAATACCGATATTTTTTTCATTTTATTTCACCACATTTCAAAATATCAGCCAACACACCTGCTGCAGTAACTTCTGCTCCTGCACCTGGCCCTTTTATTACAAGAGGTGTTTTATTATATCGTTTTGTTGTAAACGCCACAATATTGTCAGTAACATCAAGATTGTAAAATGGATGGCTTTGATCTACTGCCTGCAAGCCGATCTGTAAGGAATTGTTTTTAAAAGAAGCAATATATCGTAATACCTTGTCCTGGCTATTTGCTTTTGATAACATATCAGAAAAATATGCATCATTCTTTTCCAGTTCAGCATAAAAGGCCTCTACTGTTTTTGCTTTTTCACAAACATCTGGCAAAAATGATTTTAATTTAATGTCAGAAAGCTCCAAAGAAACCCCGCACTCTCTGGCCAAAATCAGAATCTTTCTGGCCACATCAGTTCCACCAAGATCAACTCGCGGGTCTGGCTCAAGGTAACCCAAATCGCCTGCCTTTTTTACAAGATCACTAAAAGATACACCTTTTTTAAATGTGTTAAACAAGTAGCTTAATGAGCCGGAAAGAATACCTTCAATTTTGATAATTTCATCACCGCTGCGTAGAAGCATTTTTAAAGTTTCAATTACCGGAAGTCCTGCACCTACATTTGTCTCATAATTAAATTGAACCGGATTGTTTACGACCAACTCCTGTAAACGAACAAAGTTTTTATACGATTGAGTGTTGGCAATTTTATTAGCGGTTACAACAGAAATCCCATTTTCCAGCAAGGTTTCATATTCATTGGAAACTATCTCACTTGCTGAACAGTCCACAAAAATCTTTTTGTTATTTTTGCTCTTTTTTATCTCATCAAAAAATAAAGTCTTTCCCGATTTGATTGCCTTTTTGTCGAACTGGTTTTGCCAGCTTTTTAGATCAATTCTATCTTTTTCAATCAAGTATTTTTTACTGTTGGCAATGCCACAAACTTTTAGACTTTTATCACCTAATTCATTAATCTGTTTTAGCAGTTCTGCGCCAATTAATCCCGAACCCGCCAGAAAAATACTTAATCCAACGTTATTTGTCTCAGGATAAAACGCATCGTGTATTACATTAAGCGCTTTCTTCTGATCTTTATTGTGAACCACCACAGAGATATTCAACTCTGATGAACCCTGTGTCACAGCGACTGCATTAATATTTTCTCTGCCAAGTGCATTAAATAGTTTTCCTGCTATACCGGGAACACGTCGCATATTTCGGCCAACTACTGCAAGCACAGAAAGATCGGTTTCGGTTTTTATGGAATCCATTTCCCTGGCTTTTATTTCATGCCGGAATTCTGCTTCTATTGCCTTTCTAGCCGGACGAGAATCTTCAGGTTTTACCGCCACACAAATAGAATGCTCAGAAGATGCCTGCGTAATCAAAATTACATTTATTTCTTTTTGTGCTAATGCCTGAAATAATCGCGCGGCAACCCCAGGTACACCAACCATTCCACTACCCTGAATGGTTAGCAGTGCAATATGATCAATAGCTGTTAAACCTGTAATTCCAGTTTCAGTGTTAGCATCTGTTGATGAAATAACGGTTCCCGAAAAAGATGTGTCGAAGGTGTTTAGTATCCGAATTGGGATATCTTTTTCCAGAACGGGTTGTATCGTTGGTGGATGCAACACCTTTGCCCCAAAATGCGAAAGCTCCATTGCTTCTTCATAAGTTAGCTGATCCAGCGAAAAGGCATTGTTTACCACAGATGGGTTTGTAGTCATTACGCCATTTACATCCGTCCAGATTTGTAACTCGGTTGCATTAAGAGCAGCTGCAAAAACCGCCGCAGTATAATCAGATCCGCCACGCCCAAGTGTTGTTGTTACTTCATTTTTTGTTGATGCTATAAACCCGGTTACAACCTGTATTGATTTTAAGCCGGAACAATGTTGGCTGATTTTTTTATTGGTTTGTTCAAAATTTATTCGGGCGCCTCCAAATTGATCGTCGGTTAAAATTAATTTTCTGGCATCGCAAAAAAGTGCATCAGTTCCACTATTCTTAAAGAAGGAGCTGATAATTGTAGCAGATAATCGCTCACCAAAACTGAGAATTAAATCTTTTGAACGTACAGAACATTCACGCAATAAATAAGTGCCATGAATGATCTCCGCCAATTCAAGGATCAGAGGCATAATTTGCTCTTCAGTCTCGGGTGCTTTGTCGCCTAGCAAATCGGCAATCATTTGTTTATGGCGAGAGCGAATATTTTCCAGCTCATCCTGGTAAAGTGGATCACGCAACTGAGCAAGTTCACTCAGTTTTTGCAGTTGATTGGTTACCCCGGAAAAAGCTGAAACCACTACAACAATCTCTTTATCTTTTTGCTTTTGAGTTTTAATTACTTTTAGAACTTCTTTAATGCTATCTGCAGTTCCAACGGATGTACCGCCAAATTTTAAAACAAGCATTGTCCTCTTTCTTTAATTTTAGGTGTTTTGTTTTAGCAATGTTAAATTTAATATTACTGTGCTAAGCTAATTTCATTGACATTGAACGATATTATTGATAATTAAATATGGAATTAAAATGTAGAGAATTGAGTCGCGGATTAGATAAAACACAAAAATACCGGCAACTATTTTCCATCCTTTTTGTCTCAAAAATTCTTTTAACCCATCCTTCTTTATAAGCTGAATCCATTCACGCATAAAGCCTGGCGTCATAAATTTCATATTTTTCCTTCTTATTACTTTGCCTGTGTTTTGCAAGATAATCAATCTGCCAAATTGATGTCCATTTTTTAAACCAACACAGTCAAAATTATTTTTTATTTAAAACCGTTTTAACATTCCTGATAAAATTTTTATGCTTTGCACGAAAGACTGGGCTCTTTTTAAACCTCTTTCTAAATTCTTCTTCAGTGATATTTACCAACTGTTTTAAATCTGGCTTGATATTTTCTTTCACAGGTTGAAAATCAGCCTGATCCGTTTCTTGTTCAAAGCGGTTCCAGGGACATACATCCTGGCAAATATCGCAGCCGAAAATCCAGTTATTCAGTTTTCCCGATTGCTCTTCAGGAATCGGTTTATCCCACATTTCAATCGTGAGATAAGATATGCATTTTGTAGCATCAATTTTATATGGTTCAAGAGCCTGTGTTGGGCAGGCATCGATACATGCGGAACAACTGCCGCAAAAATCTTCAATCGGTACGTCATATTCCAAATCAACATCTAAAACCAGTTCACCCAAAAAAAGCCAGGAACCATAATCACGTGAAATAATATTTGTATGTTTTCCCTGCCAGCCAATTCCGGCTTGCTGTGCCCATAATTTGTCCTGGATTGGAGCAGTATCAACAAATAAGCGCCCCTCGATTCTTTCATCCAAAGTTTTTATTTCCTGCAACAACCCTTTCAATTTCTTTTTTAATATCTTGTGATAATCTTTTTCACCCCAGGCATAGCGGCTAATTTTTCCATGTTCCTCACGCGAACTATGTTTTGGATACGAATAATAATTAAGGCCCACAGAAACAATACTCTTTGCATCAGGATAGAGTTTTTTTACATCAAGGCGTTTATCAAGATAGCTTTCCATCCAATGCATCGAGCCATTCAAACCATTAGAAAGCCACTCCTTTAAATAAGAAGATTTTGGCAGACGGCCAGCTTTAGCAATACCAACTTTGTGGAAACCGGTTTCCCGGCTTTTGGTTTTAATAAAGTGCGATAATTCGTGTTTGTCCATAGCTGGAATATATAGTTTTTTGGAATAATTCTTAAGGAAAAATTTATACGTATCGAAAATGAAATGATTATTTATTTTTCATAAACCAGCGTAACTCATTTTATTAGATATTTAAGACTTTTAAGTCTTGTTTTAAAAAAAATAATTTGTAACTTTGTGCAAATAAATCTTTCCATGAAATATTATCTTAATTAAAAACTCAACAGAGGAGTATTCCTATGGCACTCTCGCGAAGAGAATTTATTAAAGCGGCTGCCGCCGCAAGTGCAGCAAGCGCCGCCGGAGTTACCCTTTCGCCATCAACCTTAAATGCCGCTCAACAGGCAGAAAAAGACTGGCGCTGGGATAAATCCGTATGCCGATTTTGTGGTACCGGTTGTGGAATTATGGTCGCAACCAAAAATGATAAGATAGTAGCTATAAAAGGTGACCCAAAAGCACCCGTTAACCGTGGCCTGAATTGTATTAAAGGATATTTTAATACAAAAATCATGTACGGGGCTGATCGATTAACCGACCCTATGTTGCGTGTAAATAGCAAAGGCGAGTTTGATAAAAAAGGAAAGTTCGAGAAAGTTTCCTGGAAAAAAGCTTTTGAGGTAATGGCTAAACAGTTTAAAAAATCTTATAACGAACTTGGCCCAACAGGTGTTGGTGTTTTTGGTTCTGGCCAATACACCGTTCAGGAAGGATATGCGGCTGTTAAACTTGTTAAAGCTGGATTTAGAAGTAATAACCTTGATCCGAATGCCAGGCATTGTATGGCCAGTGCCGTTGTTGGTTTTATACAAACATTTGGTATTGATGAACCCGCCGGTTGTTATGATGATATTGAGCTAACTGATACATTTGCGCTTTGGGGAGCAAATATGTCAGAAATGCACCCAATACTCTGGGCAAGAGTTACAGACCGCAAGCTGTCCAATCCTGATAAAGTTAAAATTTTTAACCTTACAACTTTTACAAACCGCAGCTCCGATCTGGCAGATACAGAAATTATTTTTAAACCACAAACTGACCTTGCAATCTGGAATTACATTGCAAGGGAAATTGTTTATAACAAACCGGATTCAATTGATTGGGATTATGTAAAAAATCATACTGTTTTTGCAACCGGCCATGTAGATGTTGGCTACGGTATGCGCAACAATCCTAATCATCCGAAGTTTAAAGATGCAGAAAAAGACACTGTTGCAAAAGAAGTTTCAAAGAAAGTAAGTAAAGCCGAAGCTGTTACTCTTGCCTATAAAGGATATAAAGAAGGCGATACAATTGAAATGAAACATGCCGGTGCTGCAATGGCGCACTGGATGATTGGTTTCGAAGAATTTAAAAAGGGTCTTGAACCTTATACTTTGGATTTTGTTGCTGAACTTTCTAAAGGCGATCCAAACGAATCCATGGAAGATTATAAAGCCAAACTGCAAGCTTTGGCTGATTCGTATATCGAAAATAAACGCAAAGTTGTCAGCTTTTGGACAATGGGTATGAACCAGCATACACGAGGCTCCTGGGTTAATGAACAAGCATATATGGTTCACATGCTTCTTGGAAAACAATCCAAACCCGGCAATGGTGCTTTTAGTTTAACCGGTCAACCCAGCGCATGTGGTACAGCACGCGAAGTTGGGACATTTGCACACCGCCTTCCCGCAGATATGCTTTGTAAAGTTCCTAAACACCGCAAAGCTTCAGAAAAAATCTGGAACTTGCCTGATGGTACATTAAATCCTAAAAATGGTTCGCACTATACAAAACTGTTACGCGATATCGAAGATGGAAAAATTAAATGGGCATGGGTTCAGGTATGTAACCCATGGCAAAACACAGCCAACGCCAACCATTGGATTAAAGCGGCACGGGAAATGGACAACTTTATTGTTGTATCTGACGGATATCCAAGCATCTCTGCAAAAGTAGCCGATTTAATTTTGCCAAGCGCCATGATTTTTGAAAAATGGGGTGCCTATGGCAACGCAGAACGGCGGACACAACACTGGAGGCAACAAGTTACTCCGGTTGGAAATGCTATGCCTGATGTATGGCAGATTACTGAGTTCTCTAAACATTTTACGGTAGATGAAGTTTGGAAAGAACACAAAATTGATGACAAACTAACGCTTCCTGATGTTCGCGATGAAGCGGTTGCAATGGGTTACAAAAAATCCACAACCCTGTTTGATGTATTGTTTGCAACAAAAGAAGCCAAAAAATATGCCTGGCCGGATCCAATAGGAACAGGTTTTTCTAACACTGAAGCTGATGGTGATAAACGCCAGGTTGAAGGTTTTAAAGGATATGGTTTCTTTATTCAGAAATCACTTTGGGAGGAGTACCGTAAGTTTGGACTTGGACATCAGCATGACCTGGCCGACTTTGATACTTACCATAAAGTGAAAGGTTTAAAATGGCCGGTTGTAGATGGCAAAGAAACTCAATGGCGCTTTAATGCAAAATACGATCCTTATGTTCGTAAAGCAGCGCCGGGTCAGGATTTTGCTTTCTATGGACCTGCATTAAAAGCTCTGCCAACCGGTGATCTTAACGGGCCAAAATCCAAAGACAAATCTCCATTAAAAAATAAAGCTAAAATTTTCTTCCGTCCTTACATGGATCCACCTGAAATGCCGGATACAGATTATCCATTATGGCTAAGTACAGGCCGTGTTTTGGAACATTGGCATACAGGTACAATGACCATGCGTGTTCCTGAACTTTATCGTGCCGTGCCGGATGCAGAATGTTATATGAATAAAAAAGATGCTGCAACAAAAGGATTCAAAGATGGTGATCTGATTTGGGTTGAAAGTCGCCGTGGACGTGTAAAATCACAACTTAATACACGTGGCAGAAACCGCATGCCTGAAGGAATGGTTTTTATTCCATTTTTTGATGAGCGCGTTTTAATTAACAAAGTTACTTTGGATGCTACTTGTCCGATGTCCAAAGAAACTGATTTTAAGAAATGTGCAGTAAAAGTGTATAAGGTATAATTAAAATAATCTGTCATTCTGAGCAAAACGAAGTGAAGCGAAGAATCCCGTCTTTATTCTTGGGATACTTCGCTATCGCTCTGTATGACATTTGATCTATGGATAACGAAAACAACATCAACCGCAAACAATTTCTGGCAAAGATTATAAAAGGTGCCGGCTTAACAACCATCGGCGGAATTACCTGGGGTAGTTTTGTACATGAGTTGAAAGCTGCTCCTTTTGTATTGCGACCTCCCGGTGCTTTACCTGAAGAGGATTTTCAGAAACAGTGTATAAAATGCGGAATGTGTGTAGAAGCTTGTCCTTATGATGCATTGGAACTGGCCACAGCCGGAAGCAACAAGCCCATGGGAATGCCCTACTTTACACCAAGGAAAATACCGTGTTATTTGTGTGAAGACATCCCCTGTGTTGAAGCATGTCCTTCTGATTCTCTTGAGGAAAAACTTGTTACAAAAGAGGAAGATGGCAAACTGGTTTGGGATATAAATAAATCCCGCATGGGAATTGCCGTTGTGGATCAGGAAAATTGTATCGCCTATTGGGGCATACAATGTGATGCCTGTTACCGGGCTTGCCCAATTTTAGACAAAGCAATTACCCTGGAATATAAGAGGAATGAGCGCACGGGAAAACATGCCATGCTGATGCCGGAAATCCATAATGATTTTTGCACCGGTTGTGGTTTATGTGAACATGCCTGCGTAACGGAAAAAGCCTCCGTTTATGTTTTACCAAGGGAAATTGCGCTTGGCAAAGTTGGTACAAATTATGTTAAAGGCTGGGAAGAACGTGATGAGGAAAGATTATTAGACTCCAAAAATGATGTTCAGACTGAAACCGAACGCAGCAAAGAGGATGTTGAGGATTATCTGAATAATGAGATTGAGTGGGATGATTAAACGACTGTACAACAACCGGTTCCTGTATTCGAGACGAATTGTTCAAATTAGTGTTTTGCTACTTCTGGTTTCAGGAAATGTTCTTGGTTGGACAATTTTGCGTGGAGATTTAAGTTTTTCCGAAATGTTCGAAATAGTTCCTATCGCTGATCCGTTTGCTGTTTTGCAAATGTTTTTTGCAGGCTCCGTAATTGCTGTAGATTTGATCATTGGAAGCATAATTGTTTTAGTTTTGTATGGTTTGGTTTTAGGACGCACATTTTGCTCCTGGATTTGTCCACTGAATATGATTACGGACCTGGCCGCAAAACTGCGTACCTGGATTGATAAAAATAAACCGGGCGGAAAAATTACGATTAGCCGCAATATTCGTTACTGGCTTATCGGTCTGACATTGATTTTATCTTTCGTTTTTAATGTGGCCGCTTTTGAAATGATTAGTCCTATCTCGATTTTGCACCGCGGGATTATTTATGGTTTTGGCTTGGGATGGACTTTGATCCTGGCCGTATTTTTATTTGATCTTGTGGCAATTAAAGATGGATTTTGCGGACATATTTGTCCCTTGGGAGGATTCTATTCGTTTATTTCAAAATATGCTCGTTTAAAAGTATTGCATAATCATGTGGCATGCACATCCTGTATGGATTGCAAAATTGTTTGCCCGGAAGTACCAATCTTGAAACAAATTGGAAAAGAAAGCGGCTTCATCTTATCAGGTGAATGCACCAACTGTGGAAGGTGTATCGAAGTTTGCCCGGATGATGCTTTAAGGTTTAAAATTAGATAATTATTAACCCTGCAATTTGAAGAAGCAATTTCAACAGGGTTTAAAATAAAATTCAACTACCTACCTAATAATAAACAGGAGGAAGAAAAAATGTTAAAAAAAATACTTCAATCAGCAATAGTTGTACTTTTATCTGCGGTTCTTTTTTCAGCTTGCTCCAGCACCACAACCCAGGTTAAAAAAGCTGAACAAACCCCGGTTGTAAAAGCTGTTGCTGATGACGAACTTAGTTACAGAAACCTGCCTCTCAACCAGGAAGATGCTGCACCGGCAAAGAAATATTCTGACATTGAACCGGGTGAAAGTAAAACATATCAGCGGTCATTCGAAAATGCACCACCAATGATTCCACATGATGTTGCTGATTTATTGCCTATTAAAAAAGACGACAACCAATGTCTGGATTGTCACCATCCAAGTGAAGCTGCCGATTCAGAAGCACCTTCGACTCCGGCTTCTCACTTTTATGATATTAGGCAGAATAAAAAACTGGATGATTTGGCCGGTGCCAATTTTAACTGTACACAATGCCATGCGCCGCAATCCGATGCGCCGCAAATTATCCGCAATGAATTTAAACCTGAATATAGAAACGCCGAATCAAAAAAATCATCTAATTTGCTGGATATTTTAAACGAAGGTATTGACGAATAATTTTCTATCTATTATCATGCAGAGATAATCTCTGCATGATTTTTTTATAAATGAAAACTTACAACCGCACAGAATTTATTAAATTCTTTACAAATCGCCTTAAAGCTGATAAGGTTGAATACATTCGACCTCCATACAATTCTGATCCCAATTTGTTTGATAAGCTCTGCCCGGAATGCCCTGAGTTATGTGCCAAAATATGTGAAGAACAAATTATTGATATCTCTGATGAAGGCACTCCATTTATAAACTTTGATAAAGGAAGCTGTACATTTTGTGCAGCCTGCTTAGATGTATGTGAGAAAGGTGTATTGGCTGTTAAAGAGCAAAATAGAATTGAAGCACAAATCCATCTTGACTTCACAACATGCCTTGCCTGGAGAAATACACTTTGCCAAAGCTGTAAAGACGCTTGTAACTACGATGCTATTTTCTTTGATGGTTTAAAAAACCCGAATATTCGCAAAGATGCATGTACGCATTGTGGATTTTGTGTTGAGCCCTGTCCATCAAAATCTATTGAAATAAAGCCGGTTTCAAAAAAATAATATGACATGAAAAATAGTTCAGTTAAAGCATTAATATATTTTCTAATCAGCAATTTGCTGATTTTACTTCCACTTTCCGGAACAGAAATCCATCCTGCCGGGCAGTTAAAAGCCAGTGGCAATGTAGTTGACATGGTTTACAAAAATGGGCTTATCGTTGCCGGAACAGATGCAGGAAAAATTGATATATTTCACTTAAATAACAGAAAAAAGGTTATTACACTTACTCTTAAACCTATTGAAGATTTTTATGGCGATCCTATGCCTCCGAAAGTTTTTTCTGTAGATTTTATTGATGAAAAGGCAAATGATATTCTTGTAGTAAGCGAAGCAAATGCAGGTAAAAGAAACCTATTTCTTATTAACAAAAAAAACATCATTGTGGAAATAATCCCTGCAGATGAATCTCTTTTTGTCCGTAAAGCACGTTTTATAAATAAAGAAAATCTTCTGATCGCTACCATGAGTTCTGAACTAATTCTGAAAAACATCTTAACCCAAAAAAATATTTATTCAACTCAAATCAGCCAATCTTTATTTTCTGATTTTGATTTAGACAACAGCTATTTAAAAGCTGCGGTAAGTTCTGAATCCGGCGAGATCGATATAATTGATGTTTATAATGGAAACATTTTAAAAACTTTGAAAAATGGTAATTTGGACAACGTTTATAAAACCGGTTTTTCTAAAACTAAAATAATCACTGCCGGACAAGATAGAAAAGCAGCAATTTATGATATCGCTTCCGGTAATTTTGATACTTATGATTCGCAGTTTTTGGTTTATGCTGCCAACCTTAGCCCAAAAGAAACTATTGCAGTTTTCTCGTCAAATGAAAACGGGGATATGGCCATTATTGACGTTAAAAGAAAAAAAATAACTCACACATTGGTTGGGCAGGAATCAATGTTAAATACAATTATCTTTGTTGATGAAAAAAACCTAGTTAGTTCAAGTGATGATCCAAATATTAAAATATGGAGTTTACCATGAATATATCCGGTGTTGTAGTCCGGGCTAAATCGGAAAACATAGAGCAGGTTGTTGAAAAGTTAAAATTGAGTGGTTTGTGCGAAGTACATCAAACAGAAAAAAGTGGTAAAATTATAATTACCATTGAAGGCAGCTCAATTAAAAATGAAACTGAAAAACTAAAACAAATCCAGGCAATTGATGGCGTTGTTTCTGCGGATATGGCCTACGCATATAGTGAACAGGACTTTAAGGAAATGGATTCCTAAGTTTGCACCCGTGTTAATATCTTCCAAATAAAAAAAAGGTAAAAAAAGATATTATTTTGTAATACAATTGCTTATATTAAGACTAATTAGTCTGAATAAGAATAATATCCAGTATAACAAAACTAAATAGTTTTACCTCCAATTGTGAATAGTTGGTTTTTGGTTAAACTATTTGAGGGACAGCATTTTTAATGCTGTCCTTTTTTTTGCCAGTCACCCATCTTTCTTCTTTTCTCAATCGTGAAAAAAACTTTCATTTATCCTATCAAAATAACTACATTTTCGCTTTTAACAAATGAACATAGTGGAGATATACATGTCCAAAGAGCAAATTACTCGTGACCAAATAAATCAAAAAGACAAATGGCGTCTGGAAGATATTTTCGTTTCAGATGAAAATTGGGAAATAGAATTCAAGCGCATCAAAAATGAGATCCCAACCTTGGCAAAGCTAAAGGGCAGCCTTACAAGCGGAAAAAATCTGTTATCAGCAATATCACAAATGCATAAGGTGGAAGAAGCAATCGGAAAGCTTTATTCCTATGCCCACATGCGTAACGATGAAGATAAATCGGTAGCAAAGCACCAGGAGCAATATGACCGTATGGGCGGTTTGCTTATCGAGTACAATCAGGCCGTTTCTTTCTTCGAACCTGAACTTCTTGAATTGGAAGACTCTAAACTTGAATCGTTCAAAAATGAAAACGGGATGGAAATTTACACACATTTCCTCAATAATATGACGCGGGTTAAACCACACATTTTATCGGAAAAAGAGGAAAACCTAATGGCACTTGCCGGGGAAGTCCGCCGGGCACCTGCGGATATTTTCAGCATGTTTGATAATGCCGATATCAAATTCCCAATCATAAAAGATAAAAATGAGAAAGACATTCGTTTGACAAATGCCTTATACGGAAAATACCAGCAATCTCCAAATCGCCGATTGCGCAAAGATTCATACATCGGTTTACATAAACCTTATTTGGATACACGAAACACCTTAGCAGCTTCCTATTCAGCAATCGTAAAAAGCCATATTTTTAATACCCGTGCACGTAATTACAAATCAACTTTAAATGCTGCCCTGGATGCAAATAATGTCCCGGTTGAAGTTTATCATACACTCATCGATACTGCAAAGAAAAACCTTGGACCATTGCAACGATTTTTAGCGCTGCGAAAAAAAGTACTAAAACTGGATGATGTATATGATTATGATTTACGGGCACCGTTGTTTAGTTCAACACAAAAAGAATATTCCTGGCAGCAGGCCTGCGATATGGTTGTTGAAGGCGCTAAAGAATTGGGCGGAGATTATGTCAAAAATTTAAAAAAGGGTTTTAATGAAGGCTGGATTGATGTTTATGAAAACAAAGGTAAACGCAGCGGCGCTTATTCTTCCGGCACTTATGGCGTGCACCCTTATGTTTTGATGAATTACAACGGCACACTTAATGATATTTATACTTTGACCCACGAAATGGGACATGCACTGCATACGTGGTACACAATAAATAATCAGCCTTTTGTTTACGGAGATTATCCTATCTTTTTAGCGGAAGTCGCATCCACAACCAACGAAGCACTTCTTGAAAAATATCTTATTGATAAGGCGCAAAGTAAAGAAGAGAAACTTGGTTTATTAAATGCTGCCCTGGAAAAATACAACGGTACTTTTTACCGCCAGGCAATTTTTGCAGAGTTTGAATTAAAAAGCCATGAAGCTGTTGAAAATGGAGAAGCTTTGACCGCCGATAAACTGGATGAAATGTTTGGTCAAATCTACAAAAGTTACTACGGAGACGATTTTACATTATTGCCGGAGACCAAAGCTCTTTGGAGCCGCATACCTCACTTCTATTACAACTATTATGTTTTTCAATACAGCACCAGTTTTGTTGCCTCCTCAGCGCTGGTTTCAAAAATATTGCAAGATGGGGAACCTGCCAGGGATCAATATCTCAACTTTCTAAAAAGCGGACGCAGCAAATACCCAATGCAGACTTTGCTTGATGCTGGTGTTGATATGTCCAGCGCTGATCCGGTTTTACGTACTATTGGATTGATGGATGAATTATTGAATCAGGTAGAAAACTTAGCGGGATAATTGAAAGTAAAAAAAGGAAAGCCAACCGAAATAATTTGTTCGCTTTCCTTTATTTTATTTAAAAGTTTATGTTAGACTATATTGTTAGTATGATATATTCTTGAATTTGATTTTTCCATCCGCCCCTTCATCTTTAACAGTTATTTCAACACTATGTGTATCATTTGGTGCTGATGTAAGAAATTCAATTTTATAACTGTTGGCCAAAGCTCCGGCAACCGGAATAGTCGTAAGGTCAAGACCAGAAGCATCTTCTGGAATAAACAATGATGTTCCGCCTGTACACAGAGACATTTCCCATGGCCTTTCACGTGTTTCGGACCAGCTGTAGTAAGAACTGTCTCTACTAAAAACAGTATGAACAGATGCTCTGCCAAGAATTTTATCACACATGTTTTGAGTATTCCAGGTTGGTTCTCCAAAAGTGGAGCTTTGAGTTGGCTCATCTGTAAAATTAATAAAAACCCGCTGTGCTCCCGGTCGCCAAGAATAAAGTGAATCTGCAAATAAAACAGCTACAGTACCATTTTCGCTAGAGTTGCTCCTCCAGTAACCTGTCTGTTGTTCTGCTGATAAAGCAGCACTATCTGCGCCATAAAACCCAAATGTTCTAGCTGTCCCGGTTACCGGAAAGCCCCAATAGAGTCTGCTTTCCAAAAAATGATTTAATTCTTCTTTGGTAGTTAAGTTTACTCCACCGTTTATACTGCTGCTATAACCAACACAGGCAAACTGTACATCTAACCCACTACTACTTAAAAAGTCTGCAAATTTAATTATTCCAAACGCAATGGAATCAGCTTCTTGTCCCATACTTCCGGAATTATCAACTGTAAAAACAACATCTGCTTTTAGAACATTATTTGAATTTACTTTTTCCAATTTAATCCCTTTCAGGGTTCCATCTTCTTCAAGAAAAATATTATATTCTCCCGATTCATAATCGGCAACTAAATCGATTGGTAATCCTTTTGATGGATTAATTAGCCCTAATAAATTTACAACAATGCGTTCCTTATTTCCTGATTTGGAGGCGAATGTTGCTGAAGGTTTAATGTTGTTATATTCTGTTTGTGGAACTACAATATTATCCGGGTCATTAGGTATATCATTATTTGTATCTGTTGAATCTGTTGGGCTACAGGAATAAGTAAGTGCAATTGCTAAAAATACCAATAATTTTTTGATCATAAGAAGCTCCTAAGTGTATATAAATGTGGTTCGTGAAGTGTTTTGAATTAGAAATTAAAATTAAGAATTCACATAATATGAAAGGTTTGATAGTCGGCACATTTTATAAAAAAAAGAATCAATTTTACTGAAATTATACACTTTTTATCTTGTGCAGAAAATATAGTATAACCGAAAAAATTATAATCGCACCACCCTGATGAATTAAAGCAATTAGTATGGGTACATGAAACCAGATTACTGTTAATCCCAGTATAATTTGGATCACAATAACGGCTGGGAGAAGCCAGAGGAATTTTAGGCCATCCTGATTTTTTAGTTTAAAGAAAAGAAAGACCGAATAACCCAAAACGAAAAAGGCAAACCAACGGTGAATAAAATGTACTGCAACAGACCCTGAAAAAATATCAAATACCCCAGTCTGAAATAAATTAGGCGGAATCAGATAACCAAACATCAGTGGAAATGTATCGGAAACGAAACCTGCTTTTAAACCTGCTACAAATGCGCCATAGGTTATCTGCAAATTTACCAGTAAAAACAAAATTGATAATCTTTTAATAGCCTGATTACCAAAACTCTCTACTCGCAAAACCACTTCTCCAAAACGGGTATCAAATATTTTCCAGAGTACAAGGCCAAGAATAAAAAAGGCCATCAACAAGTGGGCTGCCAATCTAAAATGACTAACATGTGGTTCATCAACCAATCCGCTTTTTACCATATACCAGCCTAAAACACCTTGTGCGGCAAACAGGATCCCAACGACAATATAAATCTTTGAATCACGCCATTTAAAAATGCCACTGAAAAGTAAAAATAAAGCAGGCAATGCATACAGCAAACCGGTTAACCGCCCAATAATACGATGGTTATATTCCCGGTAATAAATGAACTTATAATCCTCAAGGGACATGCCCACATTTATCTTTATATACTCTGGCGTTTTCTGGTAGTTTTCAAATGTTTCCATCCACTCTGCATCTGTGATTGGAGGAATAACACCTGTAACAACATTCCAATCGTACATGGAAAGGCCAGACTGAGTTAGGCGCACATAACCGCCCAGAAAAATTTGAAATATAACAGTAAAACTTACAAGGCTAAGCCAGATTAGAATTGTCTTTTTTGAAATGTTCACTAGCTGCTCATTGGTTAATAATTTTATACACCAAAATTAATCCTTTAGGCAAACTAATTCCACATGATTCTTTTATGTTTCTTTTTGTTTTAGTTGTTATTGATTATTGGTTGGCTCATTTCTAAATTCTTTGCTTATATAAAAGCAGACAGAGGAATTTATGCCAAGTATTTTAATTCTATGTACAGGAAATTCATGCCGAAGCCAGATGGCCGAAGGATTTTTAAAAAGCTTTGATCCTTCGCTCGAAGTTCACTCCGCAGGTACAAATCCATCAAGCATGGTACATCCAAAAGCTGTAAAAGCCATGCAGGAAATCGGAATTGACTTATCAGAAAATTATCCAAAGGATGTAGATCAATTCCTGAACCAAGCATTTGATTTTGTTATAACTGTTTGTGGAAATGCGAAAGAAACCTGTCCCGTTTTTAGTGGAAAGGTAGGGCAAAATCTGCATATTGGTTTTGATGACCCTGCTGATGCACAGGGGAGTGCAGAAGAAATAATGGCCGTTTTCCGCCGCGTTCGAGATGAAATAGAAAATGATTTTAAAGATTTTTATAAGCAACATATCGGTTCACACAAATAAGAATAGTATTGCGTTAACCATGCCAAGGCGCTCATACTCCTATTTTCAACCACGGATTCACAGATTTACACGAAAAAAAACTTAAAAATATTAGCGCTTTCTACTTGTAAAGAAAACAGAATTAAAGGAATTTTAATGAGCCAGCTTACAAAAAAACTTGGATTTCTCGATCGCTATTTAACTTTATGGATTTTCCTGGCCATGTTTATTGGGGTGTTCTCAGGATATTTTTTTCCTAAAATTGTCGATTTCTGGAATATCTTTCAGGTTGGAACAACAAATATCCCAATCGCCGTCGGGCTAATTTTGATGATGTATCCGCCTCTGGCAAAAGTACGCTATGAGGAATTGGGCGAGGTTTTTCGCAACTGGAAAATTCTAACCCTTTCTTTGGTGCAAAACTGGATCATTGGCCCTGTTTTGATGTTTGCACTGGCAATCATTTTCCTGCAAGATTATCCATCTTATATGTATGGTCTTATAATGATTGGGCTGGCGCGCTGTATTGCCATGGTTATTGTCTGGAATGAATTGGCTAAGGGCGATACAGAATATGCAGCAGGACTTGTCGCTTTCAATTCTATTTTTCAGGTTTTGTTTTTTTCAGTTTATGCCTATTTTTTTATAACCATCCTGCCAACCTGGTTTGGACTTGAAGGGACAGCTGTTGATATTACTATTGGTCAAATCGCCGAAAGTGTTTTTATTTACCTGGGCATTCCATTTATTGCAGGAATTCTAACCCGCTATTCCCTAATAAAAATCAAAGACAAGGATTGGTACCATAAAAAATTTATCCCAAAAATAAGTCCGATTACTTTAATCGCCCTCTTATTTACCATCCTGGTTATGTTTTCGTTAAAAGGCGAATTTATTGTAAAAATCCCGTTGGATGTAGTACGAATTGCAATTCCACTGCTTATCTATTTTGTGATTATGTTCCTGGTTTCTTTTTTTATGGGGCGCAAAGTAGGGGCTGATTATTCTAAGTCGGCGACGCTTTCTTTTACCGCGGCCAGTAATAATTTTGAGCTGGCAATTGCAGTTGCCGTTGCTGTATTTGGAATCAACTCAGGCGAAGCTTTTGCAGCCGTAATTGGCCCGCTGGTGGAAGTACCGGTTTTGATTGCTTTGGTGAATGTGGCCTTGTGGTTTCAAAAAAAATATTTTAGCGGTGAAGTGGAAAAAGGGGATGTTTCAGCTCCGGACGTTTGCCCTTAAAAAACACTTTTAACCACAGAGAAGCACGGAGAGCCGCGGAGAATATATTGTTAAAACTACGGGATTCGGTTTAAGGTTTAAATCATCTGTGTGTATCAGTGAAAATCCGTGGCATAAAAACTATTATCAGATAAATAATATTTTATAAATTATTTATGCGCGAGCTACGGATAAGAGTTAAAAACTCTTCACGGGTTTTAGGGTCATTCTTGAAATCACCTAGCAACGTAGAAGTCATCATTTTTGCCTGATCTTTTTGAACACCACGCATCATCATGCACATATGTTTCCCTTCAATCACAACACCAACACCCTGAGGATTTAATATTTCCTGAATTGTATCGGCAATTTCACGTGTCATGTTTTCCTGAACCTGAAGCCGGCGCGCAAACATATCTACAATTCTTGGAATTTTGCTGAGCCCAACCACTTTGCCTTTTGGCAAATAACCCACATGAACAACTCCATAAAATGGCAACATATGATGCTCGCACAAACTATAATATTCAATATTTGCCACAACAACCATCTCATCATATTCAACATCAAAAATAGCATCATTGATTATATCTTTGGCATTTTGTTCATAACCCTGGGTTACTTCTTTATACATTTTTGCAACCCGGTGCGGTGTTTTTATCAGGCCTTGTCTTTTACCATCTTCGCCAATTCCATTAATAATTGTTGCAACAGCTTGTTCCATTTTTTTCACGAAGCTTTTTCCTTCCCAAATTCAAAATAATTATTATTTGTTTCCCACAGTTTTAAATGATGCAGCAAATTTTCCGGTAGCGATTTGTTTAACTCATCCCACAAATATTGGATTATATATTCCGCTGTCGATATTCGATTTTGAAAATATTCAACTTCTTTGTTGATATGTTTATGCTCAATTTTATTAATTACATCTTTTACATTTTGATCAAATTCTGGCAACGGTAAAATCATCCCCGTCAGATTATTGGGCTTTCCGCAAATTGTAACTTCCAATGTATAATCATGGCCATGACCATTTATATTATTACATTTTTCGTAAATCTCAATATTATCCGCCTCATTTAAAAAGGGCGAATCCAGACGATGTGCCGCACTGAACATATATTTTCGTGTTAGGCTGACCTTCATTTTATAATCTTTCTTTTATCATAATCTTAATCGTTTTCATTATCCACAGCTTAGTTAACAGTAAATTTTGTTAAAAAAATTAAGATAAAGATCAGGATTAAGAATTTTTACTTCCAGACCTCTGCATATAAATCATGTCGCTCATACAGTCGAATCCGTACCAGCTCGTAACCATCTTTGGACAAATCTTCATCAATCAGTTTAAACAAAACCAAAGCAATATTTTCAGTTGTTGGAATTTTATCATTAAAATAATCCGTGTCCAGGTTTAAATATTTATGATCAAATTGGTTTAGAATATTTTTTACACGTGATTTAAGAACCGTCAAATTAACGATCATACCGGTTTCTGGGCTTATGTCCCCGGTTATGGTTACATGCAATTCATAATTATGGCCATGGCCATGTGGACTAATGCACAAGCCAAATGCTTCCTTGTTTTTTTCTTCGCTCCATTCTTCGCGCCAATAGCGGTGGCTGGCAGAAAACTCAAATTTTCGGCTGATTGTTACTTTTTGCATAGAAAGTCCATTTTACTTTTCTTTTTAGGGCGGCTAATTTAAGATTAAACCAACAAAAATTATAATTTATTTCAAATCCAACTAAACCTTTTACCGGCAACATCTGTCTAATAGGTTGAATTCAAAATTGGAAGACTCGACTAGTTGATGACAGATGTAGCTACAATCCAAAGGCCTGAGATTATAAACGACCTTTTTGAACAAGATTTAATTGCGCGGTGCCAGCAAGGCGAAATTAACGCTTTTCGTGAGTTGTATGATTTGCATGGAACGATGCTCTTTTCTATTGCAATGCGTGTTTTGGGCAAAAAAGAAGATGCCGAAGATGCCATGCAAAACGCTTTCACGCGATTGTTTAAAAATATTGGGCAGTTTCGTTTTCAGTCAAAATTTAGCAGTTACCTGGTGCGCATTTTAATAAACAGTTGTTACGATATTATTGAAAAACGAAAGCAGAGTTTTGATTCGATTGATTCAATTCAGCAAAGCACAGAAAGTTTTCCGGATTTAAAAATGGCGTTGGAAAAAGCAATAACTTTGCTGCCGTTAAAAATGCGCGAATGTTTTATTCTGTTTGCTGTACAGGGTTTTAAACAAAGCGAGGTTGCTGAAATGCTGGAAATTAAAGAAGGAACGGTGAAGGCACATATTTTCCAGGCAAAAGAAAAACTTAAACAAACGTTAAAAGATTAAAGGATTTTTAAATCGGTTGAAAGCAACTAATTAACCGCTGAGAACGCAGAGAACACAAAGACTTAATTACATTAAAATAAAACCAACCGTTTTTATCAACTGACTTTGCGACTTTGTGATAAAAATTAAAAAAGAAAGTTTATTATGGAAGACCAAATATTTGAAGAAGCCAGAAATTTAAAACCCATAAAGCCAGATAATGATTTATGGGATAAAATTGAAAACACTCTGATTGAAGAGACCCAACCAAAACCCAAAAATGTATTTCAGTTTATTAAAAATCATAAAATGTGGTTAAGCATTGCTGCCGCATTATTAATAAGCTTTTCAATGGCTACTCTCTATTTTAATGCTTCGCCTAATCCGGATGCTAAAATACTTTCAACCAATGCCATGATAAAAGTTGAGTTTACCGAAAAAAATTATATGAAAGCCATTGAGCAATTGGAAGTTGAGGCAAAAAACCAGTTGGCAAATTTTGATACAGAATTAATGCTTTTATACCGTGACAAATTAACCACCATCGAAACACAGATAAATCAATGCAAAGAAGCCATCGCCAACAATCCGGGTAATGCGCATATCCGCAAATACATGCTTGCAGCATTGCAGGATAAAAAAAACACACTTAATGAGATTATAAATTTTGATTTGGAGATTAAATCATGAGTACTTCTAAAATACTACTTTTACTTTTTTTATCTATATCCTTTTTAAACGCAAAAGGAAACCCAATAACCAGAACTGACCAAAAAACTTATAAAGAGTCCGTTGTATCAGAAGAGGGAAAAACTGTTTATCTTTTGGATTGTAATGCGGATATATTTATTACTTCTCACAAAAGTGATTCAATCTCTGCAAAGGCATATTTGGAAATAGAAGACATGTCCTCGAGACAAGAGAAACAATTCTATGAAAATGTGACTTTTGAAATTGTGCCTTTCCAGAAGGGTTACAGAATTGTTCTAGATGTACCAAATTCTGAAAAAGGATCAAGATTCTCATTTTTTGGGATTAATTTTGGAAACTCTGTTTCAATTCATAAGGCTCTGCACATTGTTGTACCGCATAACCAATCCATAATAATTGAAAACAAATATGGTGATATTGAAATAAGTGACATAAATGGAAAAATTGAAGTTGATAATACATCAGGTGAAATTATTTTAAAAAGAAGCTCCGGGAATACCATTTTAAACAATCGTTACGCTGATACGAAAGTTGGGAAATTAAAGGGTAACCTGAATCTCAAAACTACCAGTTCAGAAATTGACCTGCGCGATATTGAAGGAGATGTAAAAATTGAAGCAGCCTATAAGCCGATCCATTTTAAAAATATTTCCGGGATGCTTGAAATAAACAGCACAAGCTGTGACCTTATTGGAGAAAACATTGGCTCCGATTGCACAATTGATGGCGCTTACAAACCTATTAAAATTAAAAATATCGATGGTCGCTTAAAAATAAACAGCACCAGTTCGGATATTAATTTAAAAAATATTGCCCGTGACGTTTTTATAGAAAGCAATTATAAACCAACAGAAATTGATAGTGTACAAGGTAAGCTCACAATTACCGGAAGTTCAAATGAGGTTATCGCCAGCCGGATTAATGGCGATGTTGATATTCTTAACTCATATAAACCTGTTATTTTAACCAAAATTAGCGGCGCTGTTAAACTAAGAACAGAATCCTCTGATATTGAGATAAACAATTGCAAAAGTGATGTGGATATTACTTCTTCTTACAAACCTGTGTGGTTGCGGCATATTGGCGGCAATGTTACTATAGATGGAAACTCATCAGAAGTGAAGATGGAAAATGTTGAAGGCTCTGTTAATGCACACAGCTCTTATAAAGGGATTAGTGGAGAAAATATAAACGGCAATGCAACAATTAGCGGTACTTCCTGTTCTGTTTTGCTTACAAATGTTTCCGGAAATATTGATGTAGATAATGAGTATAAATATGTCATTTTAAAAGGCACAGGCGGATCGATAAAAGTACATGGTAATAGCAGCCCCATCGAAATCAGTGATATAAAAGATATTTCAGGAATTAACGAAATCAACCTGTTTACAACTTACAAACCTATCACACTGGAGTTACCGGGGAATATTGAAACCCAGATTTCAGCATCCTCAAAATATGGTAAAATAAAATCAGCCTTTCCGGTCTATTTTGTAGATGAAGATATTGCCCCTGTTGCCAAAAATGAAAATGCTGTAAAAATAAGCGTCGAGACAACTGCCGATATTACAATCCTAAAAAAGAAATAATTTTATCGATGCCATCGCCCAAGATGATGGCATCAGTTAACTTTGAATATAAAGAATATCTAAACTTTTTTCGGCGTTTCCCGTTACATCATCCATGCTAGAATTTTTAAATATTTTATTTCACTTCTTTCATATTTTGTTGATTGTTTTCAATCTCACAGGATGGATTTTTCCAAAAATTCGTAAAGCGCACCTCATTTCAGTTTTGCTTACATTTGTCTCCTGGTTTGGATTGGGCATTTTTTATGGCTGGGGTTATTGTCCTTCAACAGACTGGCATTGGCAGGTGCAACGAAACCTGGGAATTACCGACTTGCCTAATTCTTATATTAAATATTTGTATGATGCCGTTACTGGCTTTTCCTCAAATCCATTTTTAATCGATGTTTTTACATTGATGTTTTTTCTAATTGCTTTTTCACTTTCAATCTGGTTTAACTTTTTTTGTAAAGCCGAAAGGCAAAACAATCTCCTGCAAGACTAATTGTTCCATTAGCAGCAAATTGCACTAAACAAGTCCTTTGTCTAAATTGCAATGATATTTAATTCAATTATTCCAGGAGATTCTGTGCAAATTTTAGGAGTTGATATTGGCGGGTCGGGCATAAAAGGTGCTATTGTAGATACAAAGTCAGGACAGTTGCTTGCTGAGCGACACCGCATTCCCACACCAAAACCGGCTACCCCGGAAGCCGTTTCCAAAACCTTAAAAAAACTTGTAAAACACTTTGATTGGAAAGGCAAAATTGGCTGCGGATTTCCTGCTGTAATCCGGGATGACATTGTTAGGACCGCTTCAAATATTGATAAAAAATGGATTGGGACAAATGCAGCAAAACTTTTCCGGCAGACAACAGGTTGTAAAGTTACTGTTTTAAATGATGCTGACGCTGCGGGCCTGGCAGAAAAAACTTTTGGTGCAGGTAAAAATTGTAAAGGCGTTGTTTTAATAATCACCGTTGGCACCGGTTTGGGAAGTGCTCTTTTTATAAATGGAAAACTTGTTCCAAATACTGAGTTTGGTCACGTATATCTAAAAGGCAAAATTGCCGAACATTATACATCTGATGCTGTTCGAAAAAAAGAAGACCTTTCCTGGAATGAATGGGCTAAACGTTTTAATATTTATCTTAAACACATGGAAGGTTTAGTCTGGCCTGACAGAATTATTATTGGCGGTGGTGCCAGTAAAAAACGACATAAATTTTTTGATGAGTTAAATGTAAATGCTGAAGTTGTTGAAGCAACATTGCTAAATAATGCAGGAATAATTGGTGCAGCGTTGGCAGCCAAAAGTCTCAGATAATATATTTTGCCGCTTTCTTAAAAGTTGTTCAGGTTTCATGCTATGAAAAAACCACTATTTCTGATTTCACTTCTTATACTATGTTTTTGCAAGTCTGAAAAACCAGATACACTTAAACTTGATAGTTCTCCACCTATAAAAGTAGAGGTAGATTCTCTTTATCAGACAAAATATTTTTCTTTAAGTGATAGTAGCGATACTTATGTGATTGAGGTCTTTTTATCAGATCTCAATAAAGGAATTATGCGTTATAGATATGAAGGAGAACGCCAATTATCTCAACAAATAAAACCTATTAGAAATTTACTGGAACATGTTTTTGCGGACTCTTCAATATCTAATGAATTTACTACTTTGCAATGGGGCAGTTTAATCCGTTCAGAAAAAAATGATTTTATCATGGCCCAAAGATTAGCCATGGCTGCTGCCCAGTCTAACAAATGGAATAAAAGCTCAGGAAAACCGTTTCAAGGTCATGAAAATACATTTGTCCAAATCATCGCTAATGAACAAAATATATATCCAGAGCTGACCGATTTGTTTAACGAGCTTGGTTATAAGATTGAAATATCCGGTGTAGAAAAAGTTTTTATTCAGACAGCAGTAAAACTACCTTTTTGGGAAAACATTTCAGGACAAGTTAATGAGAATGCCAAACTACCATATGATTGCCAAACCTGGTTTAAGATTGTGAAAGATACCCAGTAAATGAATGAAAAAGTCATCCTGAAGGCTTCAAAAGAATTAGCAGAAAAAATCCCGGCTTTTAATAATATTTTTCAAAAACATGGCCCGCCACCACTCTGGGATCGAAAACCCGGTTTTGACACTTTAATTTATATTATTCTGGAACAACAGGTTTCATTAGCTTCTGCAAAAGCTACTTTTGATAAACTCTCAAATTCAATTAAAGTCACCCCGAAAAACTTCCTGACTCAGAATGATGTTCAACTAAAGGCATTTGGTTTCAGCCAGCAAAAAACAAGATATTGCCGCATTGTAGCTAATAAAATTATCAGCGGAGATTTGAACTTGTTAGCTTTGGAAAACCAATCTTCGCAGCAGGTTAAGGAAAAACTTATGTCGATAACCGGAATTGGTCATTGGACATCTGATATTTATTTACTGATGGTTTTATTACGACCTGATGTTTGGCCGCATGGCGACCGTGCCTTAGCAGTTGCAGCATACGAAGTTTTTAATATGGATGAGATTCCATCTTATGAGCAACTAAAACAAATGGCCAAAAAGTGGAAGCCGTGGAGGTCTGTTGCAGCACGCTTACTTTGGCATCACTATTTGAACACATCACGTCAAAAAAGAAAATAAATTCCTGAAATATTTGCCGGAAATTGAAAAGTTAAAGTATCAACCAGGTTCAACGAGGATTAAGTAGTCTTAAAAAAATCTAACATAAGGAATGGATTAATATGAACATGGAAACACTCATTGGTGAAAACTTAAGCACATCGATAAAAAAAGTTAGAATTAATAACGATAAATATGAAGAGCTTATTTTTTTAAATAAAGAGAGTACTAATCTGCATGATTTTTTATCACAAAAACTTGGATCCGCTATCAACGGAAACCCTAATGATGGGAATGTCATGAGGGATACGGCCATTGAAATTGCAAACTCAAATGGTGGGATTGACGACGATCAGTTTCTTTATGGCGGAGAAATCGAATCAACGAAAATTGTTCTTATGATTTGGCCCTGGCAAGACAATGAACATTTGACCATAAAGAAATTTATTGTTTAATGTTTTCGTCAGGAAGAAATACAGAAAAGCTAAACCCAAACGATGCAGCACTTTCCGTATTCTTATCATTATATGATGTTATTAGTGAGATATGCCCACCAAATACAACTTTTTCTTTTAAGATAACTCCTGTTTCCAAACCAATTCCCCAAAAAGGAGTTGCTGAAGAATTATCTTTTATAGATGATATTTGATATCCCGCATTTAAATTTGGAATAAAAACAAATTTCTCATTTCGAAATTCCCTGAGAAAACTTATAGATAGACCAAATGTAGTAAGTTCGTTTTTTTTTAATGAGCTGACATAAGTTGCACTTGGTATAATTATTATTTTAGTCTTACTTGTTTTGGAATCTGGATATTTGATAAATCCAATACTTGCCCCAATTGTCCTAAAAGATAACTCAGAATCATTATTGGGATTTATACTGGAATTTAAGATGCTGAAAATAAATCTTTCTTGAGTTTTTAATGATAAATCAAATGAAGAAATTTTATAATCAGGATTATCAGGAAATGATGCTGCAAGAGAAAGGCTGCTTCTACCTTTAGGCGCGAACAATCCTTGTGCAAAAATAAATTGGTTAATTAATAGCAAAAAAGCGATCGATAAGATTAGCTTCATAAAATAATTTCTAAATTTAAAAACGTTTAAAATGTCGTTTTAAACCAAGCCCGCTTAAAAGCAGCAAAGTTAATAAAACTCCCGTATTTAAAAATGACCACAACATACCTTCTGGCCCGCTGGGGAAAAAGATGTTTTTATCCAGAGGCAAGAGGTTAAAAGGGATTATATGATATAATGAGAAAACGATCGAATATAAAAAATCCTGCCAAAAGGGTGGATTAAAAATGGCCTCAATTTTTGAAAAATCGTAATTGATGTTTAATATTTTACCGCTTTCCAGTTTTACGCCCAAACCATTAAACCCATGAATTATTGGAAAAAACAAAACGGCAAAAAGCCAAAACCAAATAAAGCTACGTAAAGGTTTTTCGCCATAACCGGAAAACAATTTATACAATCCGTAAAACCTGTATTGCAACCTCTCAGGAATCGATTCGAAAAACGATTTATTGTGAATTGTATCAAGCAGCATTAACCGCTTCATTTCCAGTTCATTATAATAAAACCAACCTGCTTCAAAATAATCTTTGGTATTATCGAGCGAAGTTTTCATCCTTCTATATAATGCGGCAATAGAGTCATAACTTTCCAAATGCTCTAACTTATAGTCTTTTTCAAATTTCTTTCTTTGGATCGGAAGCATGTTTTTTAACCGATTATACAATACTTCATCCAATAAAATATTTCTTCTTTTATAAAATGGTGACCAACGTGATTTTTCATTTTGCCAATTATTTGAAATGAACCGTGCCTGGTCAAAAGTACTGTTAAAAAATGAAAACATCCCCAAATCGTTATGCGAGAAAAAGACATCTTTAAGCATACAATAGCGAAAAAGAACTATAACATTATTTTCGAAATTATCATCTGTCGAGCGTTTGCTAAAATCTTCAAAGAAAGTTTTATCCGGATTGAAAACTACATGAGAAAATTCGATTACGGTATTGTGACTATTAAAGTATGTAAACTTTGGAGAAATAATTTTAAAGATACAGGATGAAGTTAAATTCAAGCGTAAAAAATGAACACTGCTGAAAATGGTCAGTTTTTCAAAGGTGGTTTCACCGGAAAACAGTACGTTGGTGAAATTAGCCTCTTTGGTAAATTTCACCTCATTAAAAACAGCATCCGCTGAGAAACGGGATTGGTTAAAGGTTGCTTCATCATGAAAAGTGGTGTTTTTAAATTCAGCATCATGTAGAAACTTTACTTTGTGAAAAAGAGCCGGTTTTGAAAACTGTGATTCAATAAACTCTGCACTTTTATAAAATTGAGCTGAATCAAAATTAACACCTTCTAAAAAATCAGCTTGTTTAAATAATGCGCGGGATGAAAATTGTGAAAAAAGAAAATCTGCATCGCCTATAAATTTTGCTTTATTAAAGGCAACTATTCGGAAAAATTTCGCTTTGTTAAAAACGGCCATGCGGGAAAACTGTGTCGCCCTGAAGTCTGCATATCCTGAAAATTGTGCTTCTCTAAAATCCGCATAACCTGAAAATTGAACACCTGCAAACTTTACGTTCCCGGAAAAATAAGCACCACGGAATTTCGCATTACCAATAAATGGTGCTTCTTCCCCTCTGGGAAAAACAATTTCCCCTGGAAAAATATACCCTTTAAAGTTAAAATCTTTTCTTTTAATTTGGGCAAAAATCAGTTTATTAAATACTTCAACTGAAATGCCTTTTTTGTCTTTAGGGGAATGAAAGAGACAATGTTCCTCATCGTAAAGCGAATTTACTGATTTTTCACAGTTGGAATATGCGCATATTTTCAGTTTTTCCGGCATTCAATCTCCAGTCCTTGGAAGAATATTTAAATTATATAAAAATTGTATAAAAATCTTTTTTTTATGATTTGGCGGGTTATTTATTTTGCGGGATTAAGATAAAAATTGATTTCGCCCACCGTTTGGGAAATGTTGCAGCTTTTCTGCTACTTGCATTAACGACCCGGATAATATAAGAAATAAGTTTTTTGACAACTATGGCTTTTTCTTGAACAGTTAATGATCGACTAAAAATTGGGCTTAAAAGTAACTCTTTCAATACATTTTAAAAATTGTGATTTTTAATACGGAATAATCAATTGCTTTACACCAAAAAAATAGGTTAGCTTTAAAGCACCTCAAAAAAAAAGAGTTTAAAATGCTAAAAGAAAAATACCCGTTTTATCTTTGTGGCAAAGCAATCTATGCAAACAAAGATTTAGCTGTTTCAGATAAATTTACCGGCAAGATTGTTAGCCATGTTGCACTTGCAAATAAAAAGCATATTGAAACAGCGATAGAAAGTGCGGTTGTAGCCGAACAAGCTATGAAAGATTTGGCTGCTTATAAAAGGCAGGAGATTTTATATCATTGTGTAGAACGTTTTAAGCAGCGTTTTGATGAACTTGCTGAAGGATTATGTATTGAAGCAGGAAAACCCATAAAGGACAGCCGGGGTGAAGTAACCCGGTTGATTGACACGTTTCGGGTTGCAGCAGAAGAAGCAACGCGCATGTATGGTGAAGTACTTCCAATGGATATTTCGGAGAGAGCTACAAACTACAGCGCAATGTGGAAAAGAGTGCCGATCGGGGCATGCTCTTTTATTACTCCTTTTAATTTTCCTTTAAATCTCGTTGCCCACAAAGTAGCTCCTGCAATTGCTGCCGGATGTCCATTTGTATTAAAACCCTCTGAAATAACTCCAATTGGTGCTTTAATAATTGGAGAAATATTAGCTGAAACGGATTTGCCTGATGGCGCATTTTCAATATTACCTACATTGCGAGAAGATGCAGCGCCTTTTGCAGAAGATCCGCGCCTAAAGCTATTAAGTTTTACAGGTTCGCCAAAAGTAGGCTGGATGCTAAAAAGCAAAGCCGGTCGCAAAAAGGTTCAATTAGAGCTTGGTGGCAACGCTGCCTGCGTTTTAGATAATGACACGAATATTGATGACGCAATCCAAAGAATAATATTTGGAGCATTTTACCAATCCGGGCAAAGTTGTGTTAGCGTTCAGCGCATCTTAATTCATGAAAGTATTTATGATTCATTCAAGATTAATTTTGTTAGCCAGGTTAATAAGTTAAAAATGGGCAACCCTAAAAATGAAGATGTTTTAATCGGGCCGATTATTTCAGAAAATGAGGCTAAACGAATTGAAGAGTGGATAAAAAACTCAATAAATGACGCTGCAGATTTATTATGTGGCGGATCCAGAACAGGCAATATGGTTGAAGCAACTGTTCTAGAAAATGTAAAACCAACTGCTGATGTTTATTGCCGGGAAATATTTGGACCGGTAGCCATTTTGAAAAAATTCAATGACTTTGATGAGGCACTATCAGAAGTTAATAATAGTGAATTTGGATTACAGGCGGGGGTTTTTACACGCGACATATATAAAGCGCAAAAAGCGTGGGACAAGTTACAGGTCGGTAGTGTCATCATAAATGATGTTCCCTCCTGGAGGGTTGACCACATGCCTTATGGCGGAGTTAAAGGCAGCGGCCTTGGGCGTGAAGGTATCCGCTTTGCCATGCAGGAAATGACTGAGATAAAGCAGATGGTAATCCGTAAAATATAATCCCCTCGCTATCGATAGAGGGGATTAGTATTGAATACAATAAATTATACTTTTTTCCCCAACCATGCACGCATCATCCAATGATCTTTTTCCTGATCGTTAATTAAACGAGTCATCAAATCTGCTGTACCATCATCCATATTTTCATTTGCCAGCTCCAAAATTTTTCTTTCCGTTAACAATAATTTGGATAGGTTTTCAATAATAACTTTTACAGCACTTTGATCATCCGTGACGTTTTTTGAGCTTGAAATTTCAGAATTATTTATAAAATCTTCCAGTGTGTGCAGTGGTGTCGCTTCCAATATTAAAATTCTCTCGGCAATATCGTCTACTTCAACGGCCGCCCGTGTGTATAAAAGTTCAAACTTTTCATGTAATTGAAAAAAATGAGCTCCACTAATATTCCAGTGCAACGCCCGCAAATTTTGATAATACACTGTAAAACTTGCTAATAAAAGATTCATTTCCTGCTCTACATTTGTTGTATATTCTTTAGCTAAACCAATTGATGTTGTTTGCATTTTTTCTCCAGTTTTTATTTGTAATTTTGATAAAGAAATAATACATTTTTTTAAAATATAAATCCAATTGATAATTTTTATATAATCATAACTTTAAACTATATGACTCTCCAACAGCTTCAATACATCGTTACACTAAATGAAGAAAAAAACTTTGTTTCCGCTGCTGAAAAGTGTTTTGTAACTCAACCTGCATTGACAACACAAATCAAAAAACTTGAAAACCAGCTAGGGATAATTATTTTTGACCGATCAAAAAAACCATTAATTGCAACTGAAGTCGGTTTAAAGGTTATCGAACAAGCAAAGTATGTACTTTTACAAAGCCAAAAAATTCCAGACCTTATTAAAGAATACCAAACCGATTTAAGCGGAAACCTGAAAATAGGTATTCTTCCTACAATTGGACTTTACTTATTACCCCTGTTTATTAATCCTTTCTTATCCAGGTTTCCAGAAATAAATGTGCATGTTTCCGAAAACATTACAGAGACAATTATAAAACAATTACATAATGGGAGTATAGATGTTGGAATAATCGCAACACCAGTGAATTATAAAAATATCATCACCATACCGATTTACTATGAAGAAATGTATGCGTATATTTCCAAACAACATGCGTTTATTCAAAATGAACGGATTTCAACACAGAACCTGGTTGATGAAGATCTCTGGTTGTTGAGCTCAGGGCATTGTTTTCGCAACCAAATGATTCGTATTTGTAAAGGTGGTCAAAAAGGTTTGCAGCATAGTTTCACATATGAAAGTAATTCCATTGAAACTTTAAAACGAATTATTGCATCAAAACCCGGGATTACCATAATTCCTGAATTGGCTTTATTGGAAGTTGCAAAAAGTGAAGAAAAACAAATCAAAAAGTTTGATGATATTACACCAATACGGCAAATTAGCATTGTGGTTAACAGAGCCTTTTTAAAGGAAAGATTAATTGAAAAGCTTAAGAATGAAATAAAATCTGTACTTCCGAAACACATGTTAAATTCATCCGGACGTGATATCGTCGATCCATTTTAAAAAGGTAAAATATGAAAACCCCGATTATAGATTTACACTGTGATATGACTTATTATTTTGTTGAAAATAAAGCAGCCAATGCAATGAATGTTGATGATATTGGTTGTGCAATTCCTCATTTGCAAAAAGGAAATGTAGTGGCCCAGGTGATGGCATTTTTTACACCCAGTAAGCCCATCGAACATGGTGTTGCCATGCAGCAGGCAAAAATATTCAACTCCTTTTTAAAAGATTATCCCAATCAATTTAACCGCGGACCAATCGACCCAAAAAAAGGTACAACAATATTGGCGGCTATAGAAAATGCATCAGGATTTTGTCATGAAGATGAAAAACTTGATGACGGCTTAAGAGAATTGGATAAAATTATTGAACTTACAGGCGGTATTTTTTATATCGGATTTATGCATTGGGGCGATAGCCGTTTTGGAGGAGCTGCAGGAAGCAAGACCGGACTAAAGAACGATGGCAAAGTTCTTCTTGATTATATTAACAATAAAAATATTGCAGTAGATTTGTCCCATGCCGGCGATGCTCTTGCGTATGATATTTTTAACTATACAGACAGTAAAAATTTAAATATCCCAATTCTGGCAAGCCACTCAAACCATAGAATATTAAAAAATCATGACCGTAATTTAACGGATGAACTTTCCAGGGAATTGATTAAACGAGGCGGGTTAATTGGTCTCAATTTTATGAGCCCGTACATTGGCGATGACGACAAGCCTGACACAATTTATGATCACATAGAACACAGCCTAAAACTTGGGGCAGAAGAGGCTATTGCCATTGGGGCCGATTTCTTTTTTGATGATGAGCGTCAGGAGCAAATTTACTACCCAAAATTTAATTCTGCATCATGCTATCCAATTTTATTGGATGAAATAGAAAAAAGATTTTCAAAAACAATTGTGGAAAAAATTGCATATAAAAATGCGCAGCGCTTTATTCAAAAACAGATTAAACTATAATTTAAAGATTTTTCACTTGACGTTTGCTTTCAATGCCATTATTTTGAGAATATTATTCAAAAAAAATTCCTCACCCCCGATCCCCCATTCCAGGCTAGGCCTATTATGCCAAAATTAAAGGGGGTGAGTTTTTCCTTCCTTTTTCATAACTTACCCCTCTCAAAATAAAGAAATCTAAATTTTTCAAAACCGGAGAACTCATGAGTTTAAAATTATCTTCAATTGCAATTATTTTTGCTGCCCTAAGTATTTCTATTTTTGCTCAAGTACCAGAAGTACATTCTAATATTCATCAGGACAAAGATGGTAAGCTTTTTATTAAGATTGATACCACAATTTTCTATGAGAAAGACCGGGATTCCTCTCTAAACCTGCAGCGTTTTCAAAATGGAATAAGTGGCTCAGAAAACGGTTTAAATTTTAATTTTGGAGAAGGATTTAATGGCACACTTTATTTTGGATTTATTCATTTTGATGATTCTAAACATCCTATGCCTGTATTCTTCAAAAGCACGTCTGCAATAAAAAATGGGCTTACACATATTGATATTAAGAAAAAACTTTCGGGCTCATACGATATGGTAAACTGGCAAGAAACTGGCGAAGGTACATTGGGGTACCGTGTCGCAAACGCTAAGGGATTGATTGTTTATGACGGAATGGTTTCGTTTACAGGAAAAGGACCTTTTGAAGTTGATGATACAATTATTAGCGGGCCATTTGTTAACCTTGTTACAGATAGAAGTGCCGTTATTTCGTTTGAAACAAATAATAAAATTACATCAGAAGTTAATGTCGCAGAGCAAAAATTTGAATCTGCAAAGAAAACTAAGAAACATGAAATTAAAATTTCCGGTCTAAAGCCGGCCACCAAATATAGCTACACTGTAAATTATGGCAAAAACCACCAGACTTATTCCTTTAGTACGGCGCCTGAATCCGGAAGCAGGACAAAATTTACATTTTCTTATGCAAGTGATTCCAGGGCTGGCCAGGGTGGTGGAGAAAGAAACCTGTTTGGCACAAATTTTTATACTATGCGCAAAATCATGGCTTTAAATGCTTCCCGAAATGTTGCGTTTATGCAGTTTTCGGGAGATATGATTGACGGCTATAAATCAAGCCGCGGTGTAATGGATTTGCAGTATGCAAACTGGAAAAAATCAATCGAGCCATTTGCCCATTATTTTCCTGTTTATATAAGCATGGGAAACCACGAGGCCTTCACTCGTTATTTTGATAATGGAACAAGCTATGGAATTTCAGTCGATCGCTTCCCTTATGCAAGCGAGTCAGCCGAAAAAGTTTTTGCCGATAATTTTGTAAATCCTGTCAACGGCCCAGTTAGCGAAGATGGATCAAAGTATGATCCCAATCCTGAAAAAATGGATTTTCCTTCCTATGATGAAAATGTATTTTATTACACCTATGATAACGTAGCTGTCATTGTGATGAATTCTGACTATTGGTATTCCCCATCAAGCAGGTTAATTCCTCAAATCAGTGGCGGGTTGCATGGCTATATAATGGACAACCAATTGGAATGGTTTAAAAAAACTGTTAAGAAATTTGAGGATGATAATAATATCGATCATATTTTTATAACCGAACACACACCATTTTTTCCAAATGGCGGACATAAAAAAGATGATATGTGGTATAACGGGAATAATGAGAAGCGTCCATACGTCGCCGGGAAACCTGTTGATTTTGGGATAATTGAAAGACGCGACCACCTTTTGGATGTTATTGTGAATAACAGCAAAAAAACTGTGGCCATATTAACAGGTGATGAGCATAATTACTGCCGCCTTGAAGTAGGACCTCAAACAGAAATTTATCCAGAGGATTATCCGGAAGACAAAAAAATAAAACTTACACGGACCATTTGGCAAGTTAATAACGGAGCTGCGGGTGCGCCTTATTACGCCCAACAAAAATTGCCGTGGAGTCAATTTTTAAAAGGCTTTACTACACAAAACGCACTTGTCTTTTTTAATATTGAAGGAACAAAAATTGAAATGGAAGTTTACAACCCGGATACACTAGAGAAGTTTGACCATCTTGAATTAAGAAAATGAAAAAAATAGAATGGATTTTAAGGATTGGTATTTTTGGTACTTTCCTGGGCCATGGGATATTTGCTTATTTGGGCAAAGCTTCGTGGTTGGTGTACTTAACAACGGTCGGGATTTCTGCACAAGCCGCACCGGATATTTTAAAATTTATCGGGATGCTGGATATCCTGGTAGCTTTTATAATCCTGCTTCGTCCCGTTAAGATTGTTATAATATGGGCTTTGATTTGGACATTGGCCACAGCATTGATTCGCCCAATAGCAGGATTGCCAATTTGGGATTTTGTTGAACGGGCAGCAAACTGGGCAGCTCCTTTAGCACTTATTACATTAAAGGGTTGGCCAAGAAATTTTAGGGATTTATTTAAGAGCAAATAACACTCAAGTATTGTTTCTTGAGCGTTTAACGGAGTTAATATGACAATTGATGAAAAGATGGAAGAAATAAGTGAAACCTTTGATTTTCTTGAAGGGCTTGAAAAAATGGAATATGTCGTGGATATGGCCAAAAAATCACCCGGTTTACCTGAAGATAGAAAATCTGAGTCCAGCAAGATTTATGGCTGCATGTCCGAAACATGGGTAATTGTTGAAGGCTCTGCGGAATCTATTTCGATCCAATCAGATTCAGAAGCACAAATTGTAAAAGGCATGTTACATCTATTAGCCAATTCTATAAACGGCCATAGCAAAGAAGAAATCCTTGCACTGGATGAACAAACTGTTTTGAATAAATTGGGATTAGGAAGTTCAATTACAAACCGCCGCATGAATGGTTTTGCCAGTGCAGTTTTAAAAATAAAAGAAGAAATTAAAAAAATATAATTCGACCACATTTTCTCATTTCGGCCATATGTGCGTACTTTTACGCCATATGTGCAGACATCCTGCCACACATAATTTCCACCAAAGATTTATAGATCCCACAGTACAATCACCACAAACTATTGTTTTTATAGTGTTTATAACAGCAAGAAAATTTTTGGCACGGTGATTGATTAAATACCCCGCAGAATTGAAAACAAAACTAAACAAAAAACCATAAGGAGAATTATCATGTTAGTTAAATGGCAAAACCCAAGAAGTTTATTCAGCATAAACGACGTTGACCACTTTGTTAAAGATTTTTTCAACGATAGAGATTTTAGCATTAGAGAGCAGGAAATAAGCCCGCGGTTAAATGTTGAAGAAAATGACAACGAGTGGATTATTTCTGCGGAACTACCCGGAGTATCTAAAGAAGATGTGAAAGTTAATTTCCAGGAAGATGTTTTATCAATCAGCGGTGAGAAAAAAGTAGAAAAAGAAGTTGACGAAAAAAATTATCATTGCAATGAGAGAAGCTTTGGAAAGTTCAGCCGCTCTTTAAAAATCAATACTCCTGTTTTAGCAGATAAAATTAATGCCGGTTACAAGGATGGGATTTTAACAATCTCTCTTCCAAAAGCTGAAGAAGCAAAACCAAAACTGATTGACGTAAAAGTTAAATAACTTCTAATACCCCACGAATAAGGCAAGTCTGGAATTTAGGCTTGCCTTTCTTTATTTAAAACTATGCTTCAATTTTCTCTTGTTCTTTATACTGTAACTGATATAGCTGATGATATAAACCTTGTTCATTCATCAACTCATTATGGTTACCCATTTCTTTTAGGTGGCCTTTGTGGAAAACCATAATTTTATCAACATGCTTTATTGTAGATAGACGATGGGCAATTATTATTGAAGTGCGGCCTTTCATCATATAATCCAATGCTTGCTGAATTAAAATTTCAGTCTCTGTATCAATATTAGATGTGGCCTCATCCAGAATCAAAATTTGAGGATCTACCACCAAGGCTCTTGCAAAAGAGAGCAGTTGTCTTTGCCCCATAGACAAAATAGAACCACGTTCATTTAGGACTGTAGCATAGCCTTTTGGAAGTTTCTCGATAAAAAAGTGGGCATTTACTTTTTTACAGGCGTCAACCACATCATCCAAACTTATATCCGGGTTACCAAGCGAAACATTATCAAAAATGCTCCCGGAAAATAAAAACACATCTTGCAATACCATTGCCATCGTTTTGCGTAAATGCCTTAATTCAAAATCACGGATATTCTTATTATCAATTGAGATGGTGCCTTTCTGGATCTCATATTGACGACCCAGCAAATTTATTAAACTGGTTTTTCCAGCTCCCGTATGCCCAACAATGGCAACACTTGATCCGGTTGCAATTTTAAAGTTAACATTCTCTAGAACCCAGTTATCTTCATTATAAGCAAAACAAACATCGTTGAACTCGATTTCCCCATTCACATCCTGGTGGCAAATATGCTGGTTTATAGATTTGATTTTAGGTGGCGTGTCGAGCAATCCAAAAACACGTTCGGCTGCTGCAATTGCCCCCTGCAATACATTAAATTTATCAGAGAGTTCGCTAATGGGACGAAAAAACATCTGAGCGTATTGAATAAAAGCAACAAGGGCACCATATGTTGTAATCTGATCCATTTTTAAAATACCGCCACGAACCAAAACAATTGCCAATGCTAATGCGCTCACCAATTCAATTGCAGGATAAAAAATGGCATAATAGGACACTGTTTTCACATGGGCCTTTGTGTGTTGAAAATTTATGTCAGTAAAAGCATCATAGTTTTTTTGCTGACGGTTAAAAATCTGAACAACGTTCATCCCGGTGATATTTTCTTGTAGATAGGAGTTGATTTGAGCCAGCCATTTACGAATCTCCCGAAATGCAATCCGAACTTTGCGTTTGAATATCCAGGTAATTACAAAAAGTATAGGAATCACAGCAAACGTCCATAAAGCCAGTTCCAGATTTATTGAAATCATAACCGATATAATGCCGACTAATAAAAAAACATTTCCAAAAATGCTGACAACACCTTGCGTAAACATCTGGTTTAAAGATTCCACATCTGAGGTAACGCGAGTCATTAACCGGCCGACCGGGTTCTTATCAAAAAAGCTAAGAGATAGCTTTTGCATATGGCCAAATATTTCCGAGCGTAAATCGTACATCAGTTTTTGACCAAGGAGCTGGGTTAAATATGTCTGGATATATTGGACAAAAAACACCAGAACCATTACACCTAAATAAAGCGCAACTATTGTATATAGCCCATCCAGGTTTTCACCGTTTATATAAATGTCGATTGCTTCTTTGGTGAGATATGGAGCGATTAGCTGTAATAAAGAAGCAAAAATAATCATGAAAACAGCCGAGCCAACCAATTTTTTAAACGGCCGCGTATACATAAACATACGTTTTAATAATTCGCTGTCGTATACCTTTCCGGCCAGATCATCCTTTTGCATAAATTCCTTTAATCCTGGATAGTTATTTTTCTAAAACTTGTAAAATAATTTCAACAGCTTGTTCTATTTCCTGTTTTGTTGTGAAACGGCCAAAACTAAAGCGAATGGCTGAGTTGATTATTGCATCAGGTAAGTTCATTCCCCTTAATACCTGTGATTGCTTTATGCTGCCGGAACTGCATGCAGAACCTACCGAAGCCGATATTCCGGCCATATCTAGTTTTAATAAAGTGCTCTGATTGTCAAAATCAACGAAAGAGAGATTGGAAATATAGGGACTACGATTAGCGCTATCTCCATTTACTTTTAAACCCGGAATTTTTGAAAGTAATTCCGATTCAAAATACTTCTGAATTAACTTAACCTCCCGCCATTCTGTGATATGGTTTTCCATTAATTCTACAGCTTTCCCAAAACCAATTATCCCTGTCAGATTTTCAGTTCCGGGTCTTTTATTTGCTTCCTGGCCGCCACCAAAACTAAGTGCCTCCAATAAAACCCCATCGCGGATAAATAAACCACCAACACCTTTTGGTCCATAGATTTTATGAGCAGAAAATGACATCAAATCGACATTCAATTCTTGTACATTCAAATACATTTTAGCAAAGGCCTGAACCGCATCGCAATGAAATAGAATGTCTTTCTGCTTGCAAACTTCACCTATTTCTTTGATTGGAAAAATGGACCCTGTTTCATTATTTATATGCATCATTGAAGCAAGAATTGTATTTGGCCGGATTGAATCTTCAAATTTTTGAAGATCTATTTCTCCATTTTTTTCTGGTTTAAAATAAGAAACTTCAAATCCTTGACCTTCCAAAAACTTTATCGAATCCAAAACAGACGGATGCTCAATAGCTGAAACCAGAACATGATTACCTTTATCTTTATTGGCCAGGCATGCTCCAATCAAAGCATTGTTATTGCTTTCTGTTCCGCCACTTGTAAAAACCACTTCTTTTGATTGACAATTAATTTTGGACGCGAGTAAATCCCGCACTTCTTCTAATTTAATCTTGGAACTTTGCCCATGGCGGTGCGGGCTTGAAGGGTTTCCAAAAAAACTCTTCTGCCAATCATACATTGCTTCTGAAACTCGTATATCAACAGGTGTTGTGGCAGCATAATCGAGATAAATTTGCATACAGTATTCTTCTTTAAAACAAGGTGGCTAATTTAATGGACATGGAATAAAATCAAAAAGAAAAGTTTTTTCGATTAATGGAAATTAACCGCAATATCACTTAGGAACCGTGACCCACTTAGCTAATAGATAAAAATGTAAAAGCCTGGAATGCTATCAATAAAAAAAGCCCCGAAAAAAATCCCGGGGCTTTAAGGCATACATTAGGAGGTCCTAGCCTTTGGTTTTTTATTAGACGGAACATTATCTTTTTTGTTCCTTTCATTATATGATAATTTTTTACTAACTTATTATAAGTTATCTACTTATCCGGCTATTAATGAAAACAACCCATTGTTTAAGTTTCTGCGTAGTAATTTTTTTGATGGTTTCTGACTTACTTGCTTCTTTTGAACCAAAAGCAGCAGGCGTTTCACAAACAAGTTTATCATTAGCTGGTGTTGCGTCTTTATATAATAATTTCCAATCTTTTATAAACCCCTCTTTGTTAGATTCAACAAACCAATCTGTTAGTTTTTTTTATAAGAATCACTATGGCATAAAAGATCTAAATCAGATTAGTTTACATGGAGAATTCTTAGCAAATTCATGGCCTGTAGGATTTGGAATTTCACGCTATGGCAATAAACTCTATTCCGAAACCCAACTAACATTCGCAACATCATACAGTCTAAGTGATGATATAAAAATCGGCTCCAGTTCATCGTTTTATTTTTTAAATATTAAAAATTACAATTCTGATTGGACCTATGGATTTTCTCTGTCATTTTTGTATACTCTCAGTTCTCAAATAAACATTGCTGCGGTTATTCAAAATTTTAATGAACCCAAAATCGGTTCAACAAACGAAGGATTACCTGTATCCGCAACAATTGGTTTAATGTATTCACCTATTCCTGAAGTGGAGCTTTTAGCTGATGCTTACAAGGAAGATTATTTCGATTTTGAATATAGAATTGGTGCCAGAATAAATATAATTAAAGAGGTCGGTTTGCTAATTGGTTTCCGTGAAAATATCAACAGTTTTTCTACAGGACTTGAATATTCAGCCTCTGTTTATTCTATTAAATATGGGATTGATATACACCCTGTTTTAAATTTAAGTCACGCATTGGGGTTAAATTATGCTTTTTAAGATGATCAGCTTATTTTTTATTGTGTGCTCATTTCTTTTTGCACAGGATAACACCGACAAAGAATTAAAAACCAACCGCTCGCAATTGAGCAAAATAAAATCGGAAATTTCGAGTTTGCAAAAGCAGCTTACAAAATCTCAAAAAGATGCTTTATCAGTTAACAAGCAAATTGATCTTATTGATAAAGAGATAGCCCTAATTTCGAGAGCCAAAGGTTTAATGGTTCGTGAGCAACGTATCCTAGAGAAGCGGTCAAAAAATAACCGCCGTGTATTAGATGAGACAAAAGATAAACTTAAAAAACTAAAAAATCTGTATGCCGAACGGCTTGTTTATATGTACAAATATGGCAAGATAAAAAACCTTGCTCTCCTGCTAACTTCCAATTCTTTTAACCAGGCGTTTACCCGTTTTCGTTATCTGAAAATGATTGCCGAATACGATGAGAAAACAATTAAATCAATTGATGAAAAACAAAAAAGTATTGAGGTAATTCAAACCCAACTGGCAGATGATATTGATGCCAAAAGCTCAAGCATCCGTGACAAACAAAAAGAAGAACAAAACTATAAAACAAACCTTGATAAAAAAAACAGGCTACTTTCTAATATTAAAAAAGACCAGTCTTTTTATAATTCACAAATTAAAATAAAAAAACAAGAGCAGGAAAAATTAACCTCAATAATTGTTGTGCTGGAAAAAGCGCGACAGGCAAAGCTAGCGCAGTCCGGATCAAAATCTACAGAAGAATTTGTAACTATTGACTTTGAGAATTTCAAAAAAGGTAAGGGCAAACTTCCCTGGCCTGTTAAAGGCAAAGTTGTCAGCAAGTTTGGCAAGCAATACGATCCTGTTTCAAAAACGTCAGTAAATAATTCCGGGATTGAAATCCAGGGCAAGATCGGCACTCCGGTTAAAAGTGTGTTTACCGGCGTTGTAAGAATGATAACCTATCTAGGCGGATATGGAAATACAATTATTGTCGATCATGGAAATGGCTATTATACAGTTTATTCACATCTTGGTGAGATTTACGTTCGTAAAAATAATATTATTGAAACCAACCAGATTATTGCACAGGTTGGAGATTCGGGTTCTCTTGCAGGCTCAAAACTGCACTTTGAGATTTATGGCGGGAATCAATCCTTCGATCCTCAGAAATGGCTGAAAAGGTAATATTTCAAAAGGGTGAAAAAAACAAGTTGTAATTATCAAAACCTGCGTCGTTTTTTTCTGGATGTATCAAAACCAGTATGCACATCGCAAGCTTCATTTGGTTTGTTTTTTGAAGTAAACAAAGCTGACATCGTATTTGGACAATATGCTGTTGCTGATTTTTGGGTTTCGAGACAAACTTCATGCTCAAAAACACCTGGCGAATTTACAAATGTTCCCCTGTTAAAACTTACACTGTCATACACAGACTTCATAAAATCTGCCCAAAAAGGCAAGGCCACTACACCACCGGCCATTCCAGGGCCAAGAGTTTGCTTTTGATCATCCATCCCAACCCAAACACCTGCAGCAATATCCGGAGTATATCCAACAAACCAAGCGTCTGTAAAACTGTTTGTAGTTCCTGTTTTCCCTGCTGCAGAGCCATAAAATTTATGTTTCCAACGGATTGGCCCACCCGTGCCATGATTGACTATACCTTCCATCATATCTCTTACAATGTGCGTCGTTTCTGGAGAAAGCACTTCTTTAGGCTCGGGGATATTTTGGTAAATCACCGAACCATTTTTGTCTTCAATTTTTACAATTGAGATTGGCTTTACATGTAATCCGTTATTAGCAAAAATCCCATAAGCAGAAACAAGTTCCAAAGGAATTACTTCTGAAGTGCCCAAAGCCAAAGATGAAAATGGACGAATTTGGGTCGATATGCCCATGGCATTTGCATACTGTTTTACAATTCTTGGATGAACTTCATTTATCAAGCGAACAGCAACCAGGTTTAGTGATTTTCGAATAGCGGTTGTAAGTGGTGTTAAACCTCCGCGAGATTTGTCATAATTTTCTGGTGTCCAACGTGTCCCGTCTGCATTTATTTCCACTGTTGGTTGATTGTGAAATTGTGAAGCTGGAGAATAACCATTATCTATAGCAGCTGTATATAAAAAGGGTTTAAATGAAGACCCCGGTTGTCTTTTTGCCTGCGTTACCCGGTTGAATTTTGATTTTTCGAAATCACGTCCGCCTACCATTGCCAAAATCTGCCCATTGTGTGGGTTTAAAGCCACAAAAGCAAGCTGAACCTCTGTCTGCTCATTAAAAGCTGTATCGCTCAAAGTTTCTTTAAGCTCTGCAAAATCTCTTTGGTTTCGCACTCTTTCCTGGATTGTGTCAATATTTTTAGTAATGGATTTCTCCATATATTCCTGAAACTGAGTATTAAGTGATGTATAAACTTTTAAGCCATCTTCATAAATATTGACATCCAAAGAATCTTGTAACCGGTTTAACTGCCGCCGAATATATTCAACAAAATAGGGTGCGGATTGTATTTTATTGGGATCATTTAATTCAAGATTTAAATCTTTCTGTTTTAAACTATCAAACTGAGCCCGTGAAATTTTATTATTATCCAGCATCATGCTGAGCACAATATTGCGCCTTTTTTTGGCTCTTTCCGGGTGGCGAATTGGCGAATACCATGATGGACCTTTTAAAATTCCTATCAGAAGGGCTGCTTCACTATTATTAAGCTGATCAAGCTCTTTATCAAAATATCTCTTTGCAGCAGATTGAATCCCAACTGCATGGTTTCCAAAATCACAAATATTGAGATACATTTCGAGAATTTCGTTTTTACTGTACGTTTTTTCCAATTGAATGGAAGTAATCATTTCCTTTATTTTTCTGGTTGGGGTTTGTTCATATCCAAAATAAAGATTTCTTGAAAGCTGCATTGTAACAGTACTTCCACCACCGTGAATTCCTCCATAGCGAAACAGGTTAACAAAGGCCCTGGCAATTCCTTTTGAATCTATTCCCCAATGTTTATAAAAACCCCTGTCTTCAGTAGAAAGAAGTGCATCAATTACATTTTTGGGGATTCGTTCGTAAGGTGTATATGCCCGGTTTGATGTGAAAAATGAATGGAGAAGCTCTCCATCTGAGGAGTAAACCTGTGTAGCAATTGCCGGGTCAATCCGTTCCAGTTCTTCAAATGATTGCAAATCATCTTTGATAGAAAAGAAAAATATGATTATAAACAGAACAAATAAAAATGCAACCGAAGAGAGAATCCAGGTTGATTTTTTAAATTCTCTGGCTGGCTTTTGATTAAACTGGGCACTTTTTGTTGATTTGCTTGTTACCGGTCTAATTGTTGTTGATGTCGGATGTCCGCGTTTTTTTCTTTTCATAGCCTCTGGAACTTTTTTTAATTATTTGATTTAAACGACAACTGTTGTCTTGTATGCGATGCTGTGATTTTATTTATTACTAACACGCAGCAAAAGCTAACTAAAAGCTAAAGTTAAAGCAACCAGAGCCTGATATAGCTTATTTAATGTTTAGTTGTTAAAAACCATAGAATCTACTAACTTTGCGCCCTTATGAAAAAACAATATTTTAAAATATTTATTATTGCCCTTCTACTCTTTTCATGCTCTGCAAACCGCACTTTGGTTTCTGAAAATAAATCTCCCCGTGAAAAGGTTTCTCTAAAAGCAAGGGAGTATTTCTTAAAAGGTATCTTTTTACAATCAAAAGAACGCTATAGCGACGCACTTGTTCAATTCCATAAAGCTCAGATTTTTGATACAACATCGGCAACAATACATAATAGCCTGGCTGAAAATTATTTAAAATTAACAGAACTTGAACCGGCTATTTATCATCTAAAAAAAGCAAAGCGTTTGCAGCCGGATAATATTGAGAGTTATCGTTTGCTTGGAGAAATACATTTAAGACAAAGAAAATATTTTCAAGCAATTGAAGCATATGAATCTGCATTAAAGCTCGACCCATTTGATGATACAGCCCGTAATTTTTTATTTTTTTTATATGAAAAAACAAATCAGCCGGTTGCAAAAGCAAAGTTGTATGAAGGCATGCTTGATTTGTACGGAAAGAATAAAACGATTTTAACATATATTGCCAAGGTATACGAAAAGCAAAAAGATTTCCCTAAAGCACTACAATATTTAAACATGATTTTGGAACTTGATTCAACGGATGCCGAGAGCCATTATTTTAAAGGACGATTGCTTGAAGGATTAGAGAAAAAACACGATGCGATTTTGAGCTATGAAAGCGCAATAAAAAATTCTGCAGATGACACAGATATTGTTGGCAGACTGGCTTATTTATATCGAACAACAAATCAATATCAAAAAGTTATTGATCTTTATGAGCCGATGTTTTTAAAGAATGATAAAAATATTGTAGCCCGTATTTCTATGGCTGAGTCATATTATTTGTTGAACAAACCGGATAAAACCAAAGAACTTTTAGTTCCCATAGAGAATGAAGAAAATATTCCAGTTGGAGTTTTTGATTTACTTGGCCGCATTGAACTGGAGCAAAAAAACTATCCGGCTGCACTTGGCTATTTCAACAAAATTATTACAAAAAATAAAAGAAATCGATTTGGTTGGCTTTTCATGGGATTCACATATTCGGATATGAATGATTTGGATAAAGCGGCCGAAACGTTTCGGGAAGCTGTGACATATATTGAAGATGATGCAGCCATATGGTCCTGGCTTGGCGTTACACTGCAACGTCAAAAAAAGTTTGCCGAGGCGATTGAACCATTTCAAAAAGCAATTGCGATTGATCCAAAAAACACAAATGCACTAAGCTCTTTGCCGGTGGTTTTGGAAGAACTCGATTTATTTGCACAAAGTGACAGTGTTTATGAAGCCGGTTTAAAAACCCTTCCGGATAATGCACTATTATTAAATAATTTTGCTTACAGTTTATCGGAGCGTGACCAAAGATTGCAGGAAGCTTTTGAAATGTCACAAAAAGCAATTTCCATAGAACCGGATAACGGGGCATACCTCGATACAATCGGTTGGATTTTATATAAATTGGGCAAATATGACGAAGCGAAGGACTATATTCTAAAATCAATTAGTTTGCGTCCAAAGTCTGCTGTTGTATTAGATCATCTCGGGGATGTATATTACAAACTCGATGATATTGCAAATGCAAAAAAATACTGGAAAATGTCAATAGAAGTTAAGCCGGATAACCCTGCCGTACTGGATAAAATAGCTAACAATTAATATGTCAAAATATATCTTCCTTTTTTTATTTCTTTTAATAATCAGCCAAAGTTGTGGTGCCTTAAAAAAAGTAGTAAAACCCGATCTTGAAAACACAAGTTACAAAGCCCTTCTTCAGCATCACTCAAAATGGCAAAGTTCACTACATTCGCTTAATGGTGATCTCAGGATAACACTGGATACGCCACAATACGCCGGCAATTTTAATGCTTCAATTTTGGTCAACGAACCGGATAGCATGCTGGTAACTGTGACAGGCCCTTTTGGAATGCACCTGGGAAAAGTTTTTGTTTCAAAAAACCGCTTTATTTTTTACAACCAGGTTAATGATCAGTTTATGAAAGGTGCACTGGATGATTTTGAAGGCCGGAATTTTTTACAGTTTCCATTGGAAATAGGTCAATTAAAAGATGTGTTTGTAGCTCGCGATCCGTTTGATGTCCTTGAAAAAAAGCTCTTTGAAATTCGTGATGAAAAATACTATCTGGAAGCAGCCAACGGAAATTATAATTATAATATCTGGTTTGATCCGCAATACTTGATGATAAGCCGTATTGAATATCTGAATGAAGGCAAAATTGAATTTGTAAAAGAATACAGCAATTGGCGCGAAGTTAATGGCATTCTATTCCCGCATCTCGTAAATTTTGTACGGCCTGATGAGAAGCAGGGATTTTCCATAATCAGTACGGATTTGAAAATTAATAATTCTATTGATCCGACAGCCTATAAAATCAAAGTTTCCGATTCTGCTACTCAAATTGACTTGAGTTTGTAATTAACCAATTCGAATAATACCACTGAAAAAAACAAAATATTTAACATGAATGTCTCAATCGTTGTACCGCTTTTAAATGAAGCGGAATCATTAAAAGAATTAACAGAACGCATCAAAGAGCAACTTCAATCAATAAATAAAACATTTGAAATTGTCTTTATTGATGACGGGAGTACAGATGATTCTTTTGAAGTATTAAAAGCTTTAAAAAAAGATCATCCTGAAATTCATATTATTCAGTTTAACCGAAATTTTGGCAAAAGCGCTGCTCTGTCCGAAGGATTTAAGACAGCATCGGGAGAGATAGTTATCACGATGGATGCTGACCTACAGGATGACCCGGCTGAAATCCCCAAACTAATTGCTCAAATTGAAAGTGGTTATGATCTGGTTTCCGGCTGGAAACAAAAACGCAACGACCCTATAGGAAAAACCATACCATCAAAGTTTTTTAACTTTTTTACACGTCAGTTAACCGGCATAAAAATCCATGATTTTAACTGTGGCCTTAAAGCCTACCGACAGCAGGTAATAAAAGCTATTCCCGTTTATGGAGAGTTGCACCGGTATCTTCCTGTTTTAGCGCATTGGCTTGGTTTTAAGGTTGGTGAGCTCGTTGTAACACATCACGCCCGTAAACATGGATATTCAAAGTTTGGTGTTAAACGTTTTTTTAACGGCTTTTTTGATTTACTTACTGTTTTATTTATAACCCGCTTTCGCCAAAAGCCACTTCATTTATTCGGATTTATGGGTCTGGGATCTTCGCTTTTAGGTTTATTTATTTTAGCCTATTTATCAATATTGTGGTTCCAGGGATACGGCATTGGTCAGCGACCGCTTTTTTTCCTGGGTGTACTTTTAATTATTGTCGGCGTACAGTTTTTCTCAATTGGGTTGATTGGTGAAATGTTAATAAACACACAGGATAGCAAATCAATCAATTATACAATTAAGAATAAGCTCGATTAATACATTTATATTGGCCCAGTTAACCGAATGAACAGCCAAACTAATCCAAAATTTTCAATAATAGTCCCAACCTTTAACAGGGTTGAAGAACTAAAAGAACTACTTGCTTCCTTTGGCCAATTAAACTTCCCTGCAAATCAATTTGAGATAGTTGTTTCCGATGACGGTTCCACGGATGAAACAGAAGAGCTGCTGCAATCATATATTAAAAAAAATGAATTCAATTTAGTCTATCTCCGGCAGGAAAATAAAGGCCCCGGTGCTGCACGCAATCATGGCATGGAAAAAGCAAATGGGGAATTTTTTATTTTTGTAGATTCTGATGTAACCATGCCTGCTGATTGGCTCGAAAATATTTCAATTACTTTGGATGCCGAAAAAGCAGATGCCTTTGGCGGACCTGATACCTTCCGTGATGATTTTCCTCCATTATTAAAAGCCATTAATTATTCGATGACCTCGTTTATTACAACCGGTGGGCTGCGTGGTAAAAAAGGAAAAAAACTTGCAAAGTTTTATCCACGCTCCTTTAATATGGGATTAAGCCGGAAACTATGGCAAAAAATCGGTGGTTTTGGATCGTTGCGCCATGGGCAGGATATTGAGTTTAGCCACCGAATTATTCAAAGCGGTGCTAAAGTTGTTTTTGTGGAAGATGCTCCCGTTTATCATAAAAGGCGTACAAATCTCCGCAGATTTTATAAGCAGGTATTCAATTGGGGCGTGGCGCGCATAAATCTTTATAAACTTGATAAGGGAATGCTGGAAGTTTTACATGCTGCCCCGGCCTTTGCGACCCTTTTTGTTTTTCTTTTTCTCATTTTACCATTTATTTTTAATGGGTTAATGTCATTATTTACATGGGGCATTATCCTTGGTTTCTTTGTTTTACTATTTTCTATGATTGATTCTGTCCGATTATACAAATCGCTAAAACCGGCGCTTTGGTTGCCTTTTGTTATGCCTGCCCAAATCTTTGGTTATGGCCTGGGTTTTATTTATAATTTTGTTCGTCGGGTAATTTTAAGCAAAGAGGAAAAAACCGGTTTTAAGAAAAACTACTATAAATAATCGTACAAAAATCCTCTGTTTTGTAAATAGATAAAAAACTGTACATTAAGCGCTACAATCCAATAATTATTGTAATAATTAAATCCAAGGAATTCCACCGTGGCAAAAAAATCAAAAAAGACAAAACAAATAGAATCCACAAAAAAAACGGTTGAAACTAAATCCATTAATCTTAGCGATAGAAAACAGGATTATATCTTCCTTGTAATATTAACCGCTATTCTTGTTTTTATTTTAAAACCGATGGTTATAGATGGCCTTTCACCTCAGGGTGTTGACGTATTGGCCTCTATCGGGACAAATCACAAAGTGTTAGACTGGACAAAAGAAAGTGGTGATAAAGCTCTTTGGAACCCGAATGTTTTTGCGGGAATGCCTCGCTACCAGAGAATTCCACCGGTGACATTTTCCATTGATACAATCCTTAATTGGCTTGGACGTTTTTTTAATAATATTTTTATTTACTACCTTTTTGGCGGGATAGGCGCGTACCTTTTTCTACGATACTTAAAAATGTCGCCTGTTATCAGTTTTGCAGGTGCCATAACCTTTGTATTAATGCCACACTACAAATCACTTTTTCTCGAAGGTCACAATACAAAATTAAGAGCCCTACTCTTGCTTCCCTGGATCAGTCTAACTTTTAAATATTTTCTGGATAAACGAAGCCTGCTTGGTGCAGTCTTTTTTGCACTCGCTTTTGGGACCCAAATACGCACCCAACATTATCAGATTGTTTTTTACACCGGCTTATTAGTTTTTGCAATTGGCATTTATCCAATTTTGCAGGATCTAATCAAAAAAAATTACACGCGTTTTACAAAATCCAGCTTTTTGATTATTGCTGCGGTTACATTAGCAATTATGACCGCCTCCCAACCTCTCTTTCTTGCAAAGGAATATTTGCCGTGGTCAAAAAGAGGTAAAACAACCATTAACCTGGCTGACCCGGCCAAAACAAAAAGCTTAGACAAATCTGATGGGGTATCCATTGAGTATGCCACACAATGGTCAACTGCACCAAGTGAATTACTTACATGGGCAATCCCGCGTTATTATGGCGGAATGAGCCGGGAAAAATATACCGGTGATGCAATCCCACAATTGAAAGGGCAGGAAATTCCCGGCTATTGGGGCGAAATGCCTTTTACACAAAGCTATGAGTATATGGGCGCAATTACACTCTTACTTGCAATGATCGGACTTTATTACAATCGTAAAAATAAGCTTTTGATTAGCCTGGCCATATTTGCCGGATTTTTAACATTGCTTTCATTTGGGCGTCATGCGGATTGGTTTTATTCCATTTTTTATAATTATATCCCTTTCTTTAATAAGTTCCGCGCCCCGATGATGAGTGTTACAGTTACCTTTTTTATCATGACTGTTTTTGCAGGATTTGGTTTAAATAGTTTAAAAAATATCAAAAGAAATTTAAGCTTTAAAGAACATAAACCATTGTTAATTATCCTTGGCTCCTTTTTGGGGATAGGAATTATAGTTTGGTTGGTTGGGCAGGGTTTTTCATTTACAAAATCAACCGGTGAGCCATACAATGCCCAAACTTTGGCTGCAATTAAAACTATCCGCCAGGAAATGTTTAATGGAGACATGCTGCGTTATATAGCTTTGATTTTAGCTTCAGCCGTTGCCATAATCGCCTATCTAAAACAAAAAATTCCTTTTACAGCCCTGGCAATTCTTTTGGTTTCAGTAGCAATAATTGATTTGGGAAATATTCAAACACGTGTTAATAAAAAATATATAAATGTTAAAAAGCTTGAAAAAAGCTATTTCGGAATAACGGAAACGGACCAAACAATACTCACAGACAAATCCGTCTACCGTGTTTATCCTCTGGGTGAGCAGTTTGGCAACAACCGCTGGGCGTACTATCATCAATCCATAAGCGGCTATACGCCAATCAAAATGTTTACAATTGAAGAGTTTGTTCAAAACAATCTGCAGGGAGGCCGTTTCGCCAATCGAAATATTATGCAGATTTTAAATGTAAAATACCTGGTTAGCCAATCAGATTTACGAGCGGCTGATTTACAGCTTGTAAATAAAAACCAGCGCCATGGACTTAATACTTATTTGTATATAGATCACCTCAAACGTGGTTTCTTTGTTGGAGAATACACAAAAATTGAAGATGAATTTGCCCGTTTAAAAGAATTGAACAAGCCAACATTTAAAGTGGACAGCGTGGCCATTTTAGAGGTGGATTTACCTGAGAAGATTAGCACGCCGGACAGTAGTGTTGTGTCCGTTTTATCCTCAACCCCAAATCTGACAGAATTTAAAGTCTTTACAGATAAACAGGCGCTATTTGTTATTTCTGAAATCTATTATCCTCCGGGTTGGAAAGTTTTACTGGATGGACAAGAAGTTGAAAATATTTACAAAACGGACCATGCTATTCAGTCTATCGTAGTACCGGCCGGAGAGCATACTGTTGAGCTTAAATTTGAACCTGAGTCGTACGAAAACAATGTATTATATGCAGCAGGCTCCTTAGGTTTATTATATCTGGTGATTGTTTCTTCGGCAATTTCTATGTTTTTAAAAAACAAAAATGAAAAAGTTGAGAAGGCCGGTTAAACAATAAAACATCAATGAAAAAAGTCCTGATTATCACTTATTACTGGCCACCAGCTGGCGGACCAGGTGTTCAGCGTGTATTAAAGTTTGCCAAATATCTGCCTCAATTTGGATGGCAGCCAATTATTTTAACCGTTACAAAAGGCGTTTACCCTGCGCTGGATAATTCCCTTCTTAAAGAAATTCCTGATGGTTTAAAAGTCTTCCATTCAACATGTCCCGAGCCAGATTCATTATATAAAATATTCTCAGGCTCGGGTAAAAATAATTCAACACCCGTAGGCGTTTTAGCTGGAAAAAATGTTAGTTGGAAAAAAAGACTCGCCCATAATATCAGGTTAAATTATTTTATCCCGGATGCTAAAAAATTTTGGCGCAGATTTGCTGTTAATGCCGGTAAAAATATTATCGGGCAAGAAAAACCCGACCTGATCTTTAGTTCATCTCCTCCACCGACAACACATTTAATAGCCAATGATTTGGCAGTAAAAAGTGGGCTTCCCTGGATTGCTGATTTTCGCGATCCCTGGACAAAAATTCATTACTATGGTGAAAACAGAAGCAAACGTGCCCAGAAAAAAGATATCGCTTTAGAACGCAAAGTTTTAGCCAATTGTAGCAAGGCCGTTTGTGTCAGTGATCATTTTGCCAAGCTGCTGGAATGCAATGATCCCACAAAAATTGAGATTGTGCAAAACGGATTTGATTCTCAGGATTTTTCAGCGCAACAGCAAAGGCCAGATAAATTTAAAATAACATATATTGGCGGACTAAACCCCAATCGATATTATAAATCGTTTTTTCAACATATTCACTCATTGCTGGAAAATAAAAAAATCCCTGCAAAGGAAATTGAACTTGGGTTTGCCGGGCAAATTGACAACACTATAAAAAATGAATTAATTACACTTTTTAGTAAATTTGATATCTTGAAATTTCATGGCTATTTGGAGCATCAACAAGCCATACAATTGATGCAAAAAAGCAGTCTGCTACTTCTGTTTATGGAAAACAAAGGCAACTACCAGGGCCATTTACCCGGGAAACTTTTTGAATATCTGGCCTCCGGTACGCAGGTTTTAGGTGTTGGACTTTCAGAAGGAGAAGCATCTAAAATTCTGGAGCAAACAAAATCAGGAAAAATTATTGATAACCAATCAGATCCATCAAAATTGGTTTTGCAGCATTATGCAGATTGGCTTGGCGGAAACAAACCAGAACCCAATCAAAAATTAATTAACAAATTTGAACGTAGACAACTAACAGAAAAACTTGCACATATTTTCGATAATATTATAACCGATAAAGAGGAACCTATTTCATGAGCTTGAAAAAGAAACTCTTCATGCTCGATAAATTTGTAACTGATTTAAAAAGCTTAAAAGAACGCTATAAAATTCCGGAAAATTTGAATAGCCGGCAGCTTGGATATTACTATTTCATTTTTGAAGAAAACCGGTTGGCTGTAGGAAAAGACCAGGCATTGATTAAAAAATTTGATAAGAACGGCATTCCTATTAATAAAACTTATATTGATGTGACTGACAAAGATTACGTCTATTTTCCAATTTCCATCGGTCAAATGGGGCTTTCCATTTTTCACACATATTTGAAAACTAAAAGTGCTGTCGACAAAAACCGTTTTCTAAAATTTGCTGATTGGTTTTATGACAATGCTGAAGTTGATGAAAAACTTGGTGCGCGCTGGATGACTGATGTTTCTTTGCCACAATATAAAAATCCCGGGCCGTGGCAATCAGCTTTTTCTCAAAGCCGTGGTATTTCCATTTTATTGCGCGGCTACCAATTGACGGATAACCAAAAGTTTGCTGATGTGGCCGAAAAAGCGCTAATCCCATTTACAATTCCTGTTTCGGATGGCGGCGTTACCTCTTTTACAAAATGGGGGCCATATTACGAAGAATACACATCAACCGAGCCAACAATGGTTTTAAACGGCAACATTTTTGCCCTTTGTGGTTTGCATGAATTTACACGTGTGTTACCGGAAAATAAGCTCGCACAAAAACTATTCGATGAGGGTCTGCAAACCCTGGAAAAGGTTTTACCGGAATACAACCTGGGATTTTGGTCACGCTATAATTTATGTGAAGCCGATTGGCATCCTGATATTGATCCCGCAACAATCGCTTATCAGCGTTTGCATGTAAACCAAATGAACATGCTTTTCCGGTTAACGGGCAATGAAATTTTTAATTCCTATGCTCAAATCTTTGCCAAACAAGACACTTATTTTAATGCACTAAAAATGTACATAATTAAGTTCAAAGCCCTAAAAAAAATCGGGAGATTGTAATGGCCGGGGTTTTACTTTTACAAAATAAGGCGCATCAAAAGCAGGAAGTTTTCAATGAAAAATGCGCACAGCTAAAAAACCAAGCCCTTAAAAAGTTTGGCCAGTCTTTTAAAAACATTGTTTTCAAACAACCGTCTCAAGATACATTTATTATCCTGTTTCAAAAAAATGAGCAGCAAAAATATTTTAGTGATGATAATGGAAACTGGCTTGCGTTTGAAGGTACCGTTTATGCTTTGCATGAAACTAAAAGTTACAATGCCAACGAACTTTGGGAGCTGTATAAAAACAATCCTGATAATTTTGCAAATATATTGGATGGCCATTTTGTTATAAAACTACATGATGCACAAAAAAAACAAACTGTCATTATAAATGATTTTATAAAGAATAAAACAAATTTTTGGCTGGAAACTGAAAACGAGTTTATGTTTACGCCTTTTTTGCTTTTGAGCGCGGTAATTAAAAAACCGGAACTCGACCACCAGGCTTTTAATGAATATTTGTGGCGCTATTACATTATGTCCGAACGCTCCATGCTGAAAGGTGTTAAACGCTTACAAGCAGCTTCCGTTTTCACAATTACCGATGGCAGTTTGCAGCAAAAACGGTATTGGGATTTCCCGAAAAAATTTACAAAACTATCTTACAAGGAGTCGCTGGCTAAACTATTGAAAAGCTTTAAAGATACTGCCCGGCTTATCAACACAGATGGGCGAAAACCTTTGATTGAATTTACTATGGGTCAGGATTCGCGTACAATTCTTTCTGCATTTCAAAACGAGGAAATACCTTTTACCACAACTATTTACGGCAAAGAAGATTTCCATGAAGTTGTTGGTGTAAAAAAAATGGCCGGTCGCCACGGCTTTAAAACACAACACGTACAGTTACTGGACAGTTTTCTAAACACTCCCTGGCAAGATGTAAAAAATTCAATTTTATTGGGCAGCGCGGAAGAGCCTGCTTACCTGATGGGCCGTATCCTGCACATGCGAAAACAATATCCCGGTTTTTCGGAAAGCCTTGCAATTAACGGCGTGCATGGGCGCTTTTACAAAGATGGTATTTGGAATGAAATGTATGTAATGAATTTTTTCATGGAACCAAAATCATTTAAAAGTGATGTTTTTATAAAGTATCGAGCACTAAACAAAAACTATCGTGATGACATTTTTACAGATGAATATAAGCGTGTAAAAAACAACTCTCACAAAGCTGTAAAAAAACTAATTTCTGATTCTATCTCCGGATTTGAAGAATCCCCTATGGCAATTCAGGCTGATAAGTTTGACCTTGAACATTATTGTATTTTTGGCACCGTAGGAAATAATTTATGTAACATGGTCATTGATCTTCATTCACCTCTTCTTTTCCGGCGTAACCTGGAATTTGCACTCACCCTTCCTGTAAAATGGCGCAACAAACTTTCAAAAATTCAGCGTGGAATTGTTCATGGCTTGTCCCCAAATCTTGCCAAAGAAAAAACTGATTTTGGTGGCATAAATATGATTCCAAAAAATGCTTTTACAATGATTCCTTTTTTATGGAAGTATTGGTTTTCACAATCCAAAAAATTTCGTGACAAGCTAAAAAGCCTTATGGGGATTTCAGTTAAAACACAGTTGCAAAAAGCCTGGGATTATCTTTCCATTTACCGTAATTTTCTTGCCGATGAGGAAGTTCAAAAACTACTGAACTATGAAGATATGATTTTAGCTGACATCATAAAAAAAGATGAATGGCAGGTTATGATGAAGGAATATCAAAATTCCGAGTATCACACACTTGACAGGCTGGAGTATTTATTAAAAATTGTTACTGTAGAATATTTTCTAAAAAATTGCAGGGAAATCAGCTAAATAATATGTAAGTTTGGTTTTAAATAAACCATTTAATTATGCTTTCATAAAGCACAAATCTAAAGACAAAATGATAAACGAATTAAAAAGACTCTTAACCGGCGGCGGCGATGAACGCATTACAATAACTGAAAAAGGTACAAATAAATATCACCTTAATCCTGTAGAATATTCTGATTTGTTAAACCGTGGCTCTTGCACCAGCGGTAGTTTAAACCAGGAAACCTTCAATCTAATTGAAAAAGTTAATCCCCAACAATATGAAGCAAATTTTGAACAGGAAGTAAACAATCATGCACAAGATTTAAAAGACCTTTTTAACCTTAATGGCGACCCTTGTTTTGAAGTGTTTTTTGCACCTTCCGGGAGCGATCTTGTCTATTATCCACTTCTTTTTAACCGCCTTTTATATCCGGATAAAGACCCTGTTAATATTTTAACTTGCCCGGAAGAATTAGGGTCGGGCTCTCAAGTTGCTGCACACGGGAGATATTATTCGCAATTTAACCAGTTTGGCAAGCAGCTCGAGATGGATTCGCTAATCAGTAAAAATATAAATCCTGATGTAAAATTACTTCCGGCACGAAACAAGCTTGGATACATCAGCGATAATCATTCCAATCTGGTTGATTTAATAAAAACAAATTCCCCACTGCCAAAAATTGTTAACCTGGTTTATGGCAGTAAATCGGGCATTGAAGAAAGTTTGCACACTATTGATGAGTTTATCCGGCCGGATATTATGTGGACGGTCGATCTGTGCCAGTTCCGAAATAAAAAAGTTTTAATCAATGATCTGTTATCCAAAGGTGTGATTCTATTAATTACCGGCTCAAAGTTTTATCAGTCACCGCCATTTTGCGGCGCTTTGCTTGTTCCAAAAGATTGGTGTAACAGACTGGCTGATTGTGATCCTGGCCCTGCAGATGATTTTACTAATATTTTTACAAAATATGATTTTCCTGAATGCTTGCCAAACATTCGCAACCGGTTCCACGATTTTAAAAATGTTGGTCTGCACTTACGCTGGAAATGTGCTTTGTACGAGATGAAAGAATTGGATAAAATTGGCGAAGAAGGGACTTATTCTACTATTTTGAATTGGAACAAAGAAATGATGAAGGCCATTGACAAAAGCGACTACCTTGAGCCAATGCCGGACATGGATTTAACAAACAAATCAATTATTTCATTTCGAGTAAAAAATGGTGAACACTATTTTGACAATACTGAATTGAAATCATTGTTTATTAATGTTGTAACTGCAAAACATGGCAAAATAAAGGGGCATGATAAAATATTTATTGGCCAGCCCGTAAAATATGATTCCGGTTCATTTATTCGCCTAGCGATAGGTTCTTACACGGTTAGGCAGTACATAAAAACTCAAAATAATGATTATAAAGACGATTTAGAGATTATCCGCATTATTGAAAACGAGGCAAAAAAAAGATAAAAATGAAGATCCGTTTATCCGCATCAGAGATAAGTTTAGTCCTGAAAAAAGCCATTCAAAGTGGTCAGTTTTCAAATGAAGACTCAGCTGTCATTTTTCAGGATCTTGGGTTTCTTGAAAATCGTATAAAACACCTCAAACAGCTTTTTCCAGAAAACACGCTTCATGCCATCGCAGCAAAAGCAAACCCGCTTCCGGCAATTTTGGAACATATCCGTCCTATAGATGTCGGTGTAGAGTGCGCCACTTTAAGCGAAGTTTACCTGGCACAAAAAAGCGGTTATGATCCTAAAAAAATTGTTTTTGATTCACCTGCCAAAACAATTGAAGAGATAAAGTATGCCTTAAAAGCGGGCATCCATATAAATGCAGATTCTTTTGAAGAACTCGAAAGAATCAACAATTTGCTTAAGTCCAATCCAACAAAAAGTATCATTGGTCTTCGGATTAATCCACAAGTTGGCAGTGGAAAGATCAGCATTACTAGTGTTGCCGGAACTTATTCAAAATTTGCAATTCCCATTACTGAGTTTGAAAATGAGTTGATAGAATCTTATCAAAAATATGATTGGTTATCCGGCATTCATATGCACATCGGATCGCAGGGTTGCTCATTGGATCAGTTACTTGAAGCGGCCGAAAAACTTTCATTGTTGTTGGGAAAAATTGGAGATTTTATAAAATGGGTAGATATTGGCGGTGGACTACCTGTTATTTATGAAGAAGGAAAAACAGCTCCATCGATGGAAACCTATGCAACCGAATTACAAAAACGTTTTCCTGAATTATTTGATGGCAGATATAAAATAATCACAGAATTTGGGCGCTATATTCATGCCAATGCCGGGTGGACAGCTTCAAAAGTAGAATATGTAAAAAAGTCTTCCGGAGTAAACACAGCGGTTATCCATGTTGGAGCAGACCAATTAATGCGCCGGGCGTACCAGCCTGAGTTTTGGTATCATGATATTTCTGTTGCGGATAAAAATGGGAATTTAAAACCGACTACAAGAACTGAAAACTATACAGTCGCCGGGCCGCTTTGTTTTGGTGGTGATATTATCGCCAGAGATATTGAACTGCCCGTTATTAATGAAGATGATTATATTATTATTCATGATACGGGAGCTTACACGCTTAGCATGTGGTGTCGGCATACAAGCAGGCAAATCCCAAAAGTTGTTGGTTATCAAAATGATGGCGGTAAATTCCAGACCTTAAAAAAAAGGGAATCGTTGGAAGATGTTTACAATTTTTGGAAGTAAATTAGAAGGAATAAAATATGAAAATATTGATTGCCGTAACCTCATCAATTTCAGCCTACAGGATTCCAAATCTTGTATCCCAATTAATAAAACAAGGTCATGAAATTATTACAATGATCTCAGAGCCTGCGAAAGCTTTTGCATCGCCCCAGGCACTTGCCGTAATGAGCCAGCACAAATGTTACGAAGACAGCGACGAATGGAGCAACAATGATGATGTTCTGCATATAAAATTGGCTAAATGGTGCGATGTTTGTCTCATTGCCCCACTCACGGCCAACACACTGGCAAAAACCGCCAATGGCATTTGCGATAATCTTATAACATCAACTATTCGTGCCCTTGGTGATACAAAACTTATTTTAGCACCGGCAATGAACACACGCATGTGGGATAACAAACTTACCAAACATCATCTGGATTTAATGGCAGAATATTATAATGTTGCGGTAATCGATCCTGTTGAAAAAATCTTAGCTGATGGTGATGAGGGCATTGGCGGGTTGGCTGAGGATGAGACAATTATAAAAGAAGTGGAAAGTAAGAAGTAGGAAGGAATATAGAACATAGTTCGTTTAGTGATGACCAGTAATTCATTATTCCATCACTCCAATAATTCATTATTTCTTCAAGTTACTATTAAAAAAAAATACAGTTTAAAAATATTAATTTTAGAAAATGGAGTTTTAAAGATGAGACCGGTTTGCATAATTGTGCGTGATGGTTGGGGACACAACACAAATTCAAAAGGAAATGCTGTTTTGGCGGCAGATACGCCCAATGTTGATTCATATAAAGAAAAATATCCCTGGACTTTGATCCACACTTCCGGTGAACCCGTTGGATTACCCGATGGATTTATGGGCTCAAGCGAAGTTGGACATTTAAACCTCGGTGCCGGACGAATTGTTGTACAGGAGCTAAAGCGTATTGATGAAGGTTTTAAAGATGCCTCCATTTTTAACTCTGATAAATGGCGGGACCTGATTTCAAACTGGAAAGAAAATAATTCAAATCTCCATTTAATGGGGCTGTTGCAAGATGAAGGTGTCCACGCGCACCAGGATCATCTTTTTAAAATTATGAAGCAAGCCCGTCTGGAAAATCCTGATGGTCGGATGATTATTCACCCCTTTTTGGATGGCCGGGATTCTGCACCTAAGAGTGCGCCGATGTATTTGGCTACTTTAAATAAGGTTATGCAGGAAACCGGAAACTGCACAATTGGAACGATGATGGGCCGCTATTATTCCATGGACCGCGCCAAAGATTGGGATACTACAGATAAAGCATATCATGCATTGATTTTAGCACAAGGCCGTGAAATGAATGATGCCATTTCTGCCGTTGAAGAATCCTATCAGAAAGACAAAACCCCGGATAACGTGGCCATGTTCGATGAATATATCCCAATCCATATTATGCAGGGTTATCAGGGAATTAAAGATGGTGATTCAGTCTTTCATTTCAACTACAGGCAGGACCGTGCAACCCAGCTAACAAAAGCTTTTGTGGATGACAACTACCCCGGAAAACGCACATCACGTTCTGTGGTGACTTATCTTGGTTTTACACGCTATTATGACGAGCTTGAGCAATACCTGATGGGTGCAATGGGTGGCGGTGGTGCCATGGATAATCTTTTAGGTGAGGTCATTTCGAACGCCGGATTGAAACAACTACGAATTTCCGAAACTCAAAAATTCCCACATGTAACCAGTTTTTTTAATGGCAAAAGTACAACACCATCAGCAAATGAAGACCAGGTAGAATTAAAAAGTGAAATTGATCCTGCTGCTTTTGCTAGTTTTCCACAGATGGAAGCTGCTGCAATTAATGAAGAATTATTGAAGCGCCTGCAGGACAATCCATACGCATTTATAGTTTTAAATTACCCCAATGCCGATATGGTTGGACATACCGGTGATTTTGATGCAGCAAAAAAAGCCGTAGAATTTGTTGACCAGAGCCTTGGCCCTGTTATTGAACGACTTTTGGAATTGGATGCCCATATTTTGTTAACTGCCGATCATGGCAACTCTGAACAGATGATCGATTATGAAACCGGTATGACTAAAACCAGCCACACCACTTTTGATGTTGAGATGATTTACATCGCCAATGATGCGCCCGGCAAAAAACTTATTGAAGGTGGCAAGCTTTCTGATTTAGCCCCAACAACCTTAAAACTGTTAGGTCTGGAAATACCAAAAGAAATGACGGCCAATGTGTTGATTGAAGGATAGTTTAGAAGATTTAATTTTCTCTGAATATTATAACGAGGCTGCTCATCAGGGCAGCCTTTTATTTTTCTATATAAATCCATTATTTGCATTCACCAAATAAAAAAACAGCTATTATCAAGTCGTAACCAAATCCTCAGGCTTATCATAAAAAACAACTGAAATTATTTCTAAAAAATCCCCGATAAAAACCTTTTAACTTTTTGTTATCCCTGTTTTAATTTAGTATATTTGTAGTGGATTTTCCTCACTGTATGATGGAAATATCCCTGATTAGTGAATGAATCGCTAATCACTACTTTAATACAGAGGTAATTATGATCGAAATTAGAATGCATGGACGCGGTGGACAGGGCGCCGTGATCGCATGCAAAATTTTAGCCAACGCCCTGTTTAGAGAAGGTAAATTTGCACAATCTTTTCCCGCTTTTGGTGTAGAACGCCGTGGTGCCCCGGTTATGGCTTTTACACGTATTGATAACAAACCCATTCATCTCCGCACAGAAATTTATGAACCCGATCACCTGATCATTTTAGATGCCAGTCTTTTACAAACAATTGATGTAACGATCGGTTTAAAACCGGCTGGAAAGATTTTGATTAATAGTGGGCTGGAACCTTCGTCCTTTAAACTGCCGCAAAAATTTGATGTGATGACCATTGATGCAAATTCGATTGCAGTAAAACACGGCCTGGGAACACGGTCAACACCAATTGTAAATACAGCTATTTTAGGCGCTTTCTCAAAATTTACTAAAATTATTGGCGTCGAAGCGATAGAAGTGGCCATTCATGAATCCGTCCCGATAAAAAAGAAAGCAAATGTGCTGGCCACACATGAAGCGTATGAAACATTAAAAATCGATCCTATCATTCATTTGATGGAGCACTCATGAAAAATGCATTAAATCCTAAAAATGGAAAACCGGTTTTTGCCATGTCGGTTACCGATATGAGCAAAAATAAGACCGGCAGCTGGCGTTATATGCGCCCCTATTATGAAAATAAAACAGCGCCTTGTATAAAGGGCTGTCCGGCCGGTGAGAAAATCCCCCTTTATTTTGAACTTGTAAAAAAAGAACAATTTGAAGAGGCCTGGCATGTTATCCTCGATGATAATCCTTTACCCGGTGTTTGTGGTCGTGTTTGTTACCATCCTTGTGAAGGAGTTTGTAACAGAAAAGAATATGACAGCCCGATTGCCATCAACAATATGGAGCGATTTGTTGCTGACCAAAACATGGATAAAGGATACCCCAAGCATTTTCATGCTGAAAAAACAGGATTAAAGGTTGCAATTATTGGTTCCGGTCCTGCAGGATTATCAGCAGCCTATCAGTTAGCCCGGCTTGGACATTCTGCAACTATTTACGAGGCTTTGCCAGAACCTGGCGGAATGCTTCAAATGGGTATTCCCAAATACCGTCTTCCCCGTGAAGTTTTGGAAAAAGAAATAAAAGATATCCAGTCGCTTGGTGTAAAAATTAAAACAAATTGCAAGATTGGCAAAGATATCGATTGGCAAAATCTACAGATGGAACACGACTCTGTATTAATCGCAACCGGTGCTACCAAAAGCCGGCCTCTAAATGTTCCCGGTGAAGACAAAGAAGGCATATCATCCGGGTTACATTTTTTAAAAGAGTTTAATATTGAAAATAAAAAGGAAGTAAAGAAGAAGCTGGTTGTCGTCGGTGGTGGTAATACTGCCATCGATTGTGCTCGCAGTGCTATCCGCCTTGGTGCAGATGTGACCATCGTTTACCGCCGTTCACGCCATGAAATGCCGGCTGTACCTGAGGAAATTGAAGAAGCCGAAGCCGAAGGCGTTAAGATAAATTATCTGACAAATCCTGTTGAATTTATTGGCGATGAAAAGGTTGAAAAGATTCGCTTAATAAAAATGGAATTAGGAGAACCGGATGAAGATGGACGCAGAAGACCTGTTGAAAAGGCTGGATCTGAATTTGAGATTGAAGCTGACCAAGTGATGCTGGCCATTGGTGAAACACCAGATCTGGATTTTTTACCTGATTCCATAAATGAGCAATGGGGTCGCGTCAATATTGATTCGTACCAAATGACAAATTACAAAGGTGTTTTTGCTTGCGGTGACTCAGCAAACGGGCCAATAGGTACAGTGGTAGATGCTATCGCCACGGGAAAGAATTCCGCTTTTACAATTGATGCTTTTTTGAATGATAGAAACTATCATTTTATAAACCAAACCAAGCTGGTTCCGTTTGAAAGTATAAATCTTGATTATTTTAAAAAGGAAAAAAGACCAGTTCAAAAACGGAGCGATCAGGCTGAGTTGGTGGATAACTTTTTTGAGGTAAACCTTGGTATTGACCAGGCAAATGCAATCAACGAAGCAGAACGTTGCTTTAGCTGTGGTTACTGTACTACCTGTGATACGTGTCTTGTATTTTGCCCGGATGTGGCCATTAAACATTCTGAAAACGGAAAAGCATACGATATAAATTATGATTTTTGCAAAGGCTGCGGCATCTGTGTGCATGAATGCCCGCGCGATGCCATGTCTTTTGATGAGGAGATAAAATGGAAAACGGAATAATAGCCAAAGGGCTTGAAAAATATTTTAATCCTGAAACCACCGCGGAAATAAGAGTTACAGAAGGAACACACGCAGCATCTTATGCTGTTGGCCTGGCACGGGTAAAAGTAATATCGGCATACCCGATTACTCCGCAAACTTCTATTGTGGAAAAACTATCGGAAATGTGTGCCTCCGGCGATATAGATGCTGAATTTATAAAAGTAGAATCGGAACATTCTGCCATGGCTTGTGTGATCGGTTCCCAGGCAACAGGCGCAAGATCTTTCACAGCAACTTCCAGCCAGGGTTTGGCCCTCATGCATGAAGAACTACATTGGGCAGCAGGAGCGCGCTTGCCTGTGGTGATGGTTAATGTAAATCGCGCTTTAGGAGCTCCATGGAATATTTGGGCCGATCAAGGTGACAGCCTTGCCCAACGCGATACGGGCTGGGTTCAACTTTATGCTGAAAGTAACCAGGAAGTTTTGGATATGGTTTTACAAGCTTATCGCCTTGCAGAACAAATTATGCTTCCGGTAATGGTTAACATGGATGCCTTTTTTCTTTCTCATACAACAGAACCTGTGGCTCTGCCAAAGCAGGAACTTGTAGATCAGTTTCTGCCTGAGTACAATCCTAAATTTAAGTTGGATATTAATGATCCTCATGCTTTTGGAGGATTGGCTAAGCCAGATGCCTATATGGAGTTACGCTATAATATTCAAAAATCCATGGAAGATGCCCTTCATCTTATCCCAACAATTGCTGATGAATTCGATACAATTATCAAAAGGCATCACGGAGGATTGGTTGAAGAGTACCTAACAGAAGATGCAGAATTTTTACTTGTAACTTCCGGCACAATAACCGGAACAAGCCGCATTGTAATTGACCAGTTCCGAGCAAAAGGTGTTAAAATTGGTTTACTAAAAATGCGCGTATTCAGACCATTTCCTGTAGATATTGTAAGGTCCATAGTTAAAAATGTCAGCAAGATTGGTGTACTCGACCGCAACATTTCTTTTGGTCATGGAGGCATATTTTTTAGTGAATTAAAATCTGCATTATATAACTCGGATAACCATCCACTTATGAACGGTTATGTTGCCGGGCTTGGTGGAAGGGATGTTACACCAAAAACAATTGAAAAAGTTATCACTCATTTAATCGCCAGCACACAAGGCGAAGACTTAGTTTGGATGGAGCTGAATTATGAGCCAGATGAAATTTGAAATACCCAACCTTGAGTTAATGAAATCGGGACATGTTGCCTGCCCGGGATGTGGCGGCAGTATGGCCATGCGCTATGCCTTAAAAGCACTAGGGCCAAAAACCATGATTGTAATTCCGGCATGCTGTTGGGCAATTATTGACGGACCAAGTCCATGTTCTGTAAATGGTGTTCCTGTTTTGCATGTTGCTTTTGAAACAGCCGCGATTTCCGCATCAGGAGTAAAAGCCGGTTTAAGAAGACAGGGAAAAGACGACGTTACTGTAATGGCCTGGGCCGGTGATGGTGGGACTTTTGATATTGGTATGCAGGCTCTTTCCGGAGCAGCAGAACGTAACGAAGATATTATTTATGTCTGCTATGATAATGAGGCATACATGAACACAGGAATCCAACGCAGTTCTGCAACACCATGGGGTGCATGGACGACAACGACTCCTACAGAAACACCAAAATCAAAACCGAAAAAAAATATTATTGATATTTTGCTGGCCCACCATATTCCTTATGTGGCTACTGCCTCAGTTGCTTATCCTGATGATTTTATCCGGAAAATGAAAAAGGCAAAATCAATTCGCGGAATGAAATTTATCCACGTTCTATCTCCTTGCCCACCAGGCTGGAAATCTGCACCTGAAGAATCAATCCAGATTTCAAGATTGGCTGTAAACAGTAAGGTTTTCCCATTGTATGAGGTTGAGGATGGTTTTCGCTACACTATGAGCCTTGATCATAAAAGTACTCCGGTTAAGGAGTATATAAAACACCAGGGACGCTTCAAACATTTAAGTGATGCACAAATAGATCAAATACAAAAAGATACCGATCTGAAGTGGGCAGTTTTAATGAAGAAAGTAGAAATGGGTGAACTTTTTTCAGATAATTGATTATTTTCAATATCACTCCCAAGCTAAGTTGGGAATGATATTTGAATTAGACAGTTGGTAAAGTTTGATGTTTTATTCAAATCTGGAAAGCTGTTTTTCCATTTCTGTAAACTCTTTTTCAGAAACCAGTTCAACTGCTGAAGAAAAAACAACACTGTCTTCACGAAAGATATGCAGCCGCAACATTTCAACAAGAGCCTTGCCTTGTTCTAGTGCCGCATCTAAAGTAATAGCCCGCGAAGCCGTATCCGGTAACCGTGCGGATAATCCTAGAAAATTAAATGTAACAGCAGCGAGTTGCATCAACTTTATATGGTCATCTTCCAACATGTCTACAGCTGTTTGAGGATTGAGGCCTTGCCCGTGCTCTCCTTTTTCCAAAAAGCGCGCTTGTAATGTTGGAAATAAAATCTTTTCTTCTTTAAGATTGTGCTGCACAACCTTCTCGTCCACAAATGAAAAAAAGTTTCTCAATCCTTCATCAATTTTAGGATCAGCAACCAGGCCTTTTTCTTTTAGCTGATTTAAAATAGAGTCAAATTCATCCAGCTGCTTTATACAGTTTTTGTGCTCGTCCATTAAAACTTGAAGAAATGGCGGCATTTTTTCATAAGGGATAGCATCCATATCCGGAGGTTCGTAAGCCTCAGGCGGGTTCATTGGTGAAAATTCGTCTTGTTCCGTTTGTTTCTCAACCATTCTTTTTAATGGATCTTGATTTTGCAAATCTTGTAAGTTTTCCATCATTTCCTTTTTAATATTTAAAAAACTTCTCTAATCTTAATAAAAAATGCCGCAGGATTAAAACCTACGACATTCATTATATCCTTAAAACTTTTATATTTTATTAATTATTTCTAACCTTGAATTTTATGGATTTTTGAACTCAGCTTTTGGCCCAAGATAATACCACCAGTTTAAGACAGCACATAAAGCATAAAAGACTGCAAAACCGTACATAGCCAACTCCGGTGTGGTAGCTTTCATTTGTTCACCTATAACTTTTGGAATTAAAAATGCACCATAAGCCGCAACAGCAGAAGTCCAGCCTAAAGCCGGGCCGGCCTGTTCGACATTAAACACCATTGATATTGTACGGAAGGTAGAGCCATTTCCAATACCTGTTGCCGTAAATAGAATTACTATCAATACAAAAAATGGCACAAAATAATCTTGCGGAGTTGCTGATTGGTAAGCTAAATGAGAGTAATAACCAACCCCAATTGATGCTAAAACCATAACAATTGCAACAAACTGAGTTACAATTGCCCCACCGGTTTTATCGGCAATTTTTCCACCAACTGGGCGAATTAACGCCCCGATAAAAGCACCAACCCAAACATACATAAAAGTAGCAGGGCCATCAGGATTTGGTGTATTATGGGTCATGACACCATCAACCATAACATGCTTAACACTAAAAATATACTCAATTGCCAAACCAACCGCGGCGGCAAATCCAATAAAAGAGCCAAACGTCATTGTATAGATAATGGTCATAACCCAGGTATGCTTATTATCAAATATTTTGTATTGGCGTTCTAAGTTCGATTTGATTTCTCCTGGAGAAAGTTTTTTCATTAACAACACTGTCAATGCAATAACAGAAGGAAGGGCAATCCATTTAACCCATGTTAGGGATTTGAATGTTAAAATAAAATATAATCCAATTGCCGCAGTCACAAATCCAATAATCAATAACCAGGAAATTCGCCCAAAGGAGATAATAGGGTTTTTTAAATCGGGCGTTACGGCATCTGTTTTAATATTGTTCATTTTAAACCAGCCCAAAAAAGCCAAAGGAATAAGGAAGACCATCCAGATCCATCCTGAATTAGAAAGCCACGTTTCAGATCCTGCTGCGATTCTTTTAAAGATTGTCCCACTTGAACTTGACAAAATCATCGAATCACCACTTAAAGCTCCAAGCATTGGAAATGTCATAACCAGAGGAATAAGAATTTGCATAGTTGTCACACCAAAATTCCCCAAGCCGGCATTCATTCCAAGTGCGTAACCCTGAGTCTTTTTTGGATAGAAAAAGCTGATATTGCTCATTGAAGATGCAAAATTACCTCCACCGAAGCCCGATAAAAAAGCCATTAGCATAAAAAACTCAAAAGATGTGCCGGGATCTTGTAAACCTATTGCCGTTCCGATAGATGGAATCATTAGCAATGCAGTCGTAAAGAAAATTGTATTCCTTCCGCCAGCAAGACGAATAAAAAATGTACTTGGGATCCTTAAAGTAGCCCCGGTAAGGCCGGCAATTGCTGGAAGCATAAATAATAACCCCATCGCTTCATCGGGTGATTTGCCAAACGTAAAACCTAGGCTCTTCATTTGAACAGTAATAATGCCCCACATCAACCAGACGGCAAAGCCCGCAAGAAGGCTGGGAATTGAAACCCATAAATTCCGGTTAGCTATTGACTTTCCTTCAGTCTCCCAAAACTGTTCATCTTCAGGATCCCATTTAGTCAGATTTATTTTTGACAATTCCTTCTCCTATTTTAGTAAACTTGATGTTTGATCTGGATATTTGCCCATTGTTTGGCAACAACGCATAACAATTCAAGCAGCCAGGGAATTATTTATGTGGGCTAAGGTCGATATGCTCCAGGGCCTCTGGCGCTTCTTCTTTGATCATGGCTTCTGTGGCCCGGTGCAGCCAAACCAGACAAATCGCTGAAAGCAATAGCATAAACATCCAACAGCTTGTCCACAAACCTGTTCCTTCAAGTAAATAACCGAAAATAATCGGGCAGAAAAAACCACCCAAGCCTCCAAGGACACCCACCATTCCACCCACAACACCAACTTCATCCGGAAAATGGTCAGGGATTAAACGGTAAACACCCGCTTTGCCAATACCCCAAATGCTGCCGATAAGTATTATCAAAATTGCGAATATCCAAACATTTGCCTGAAAATATATCCGCGTAACACCTTTGGCCAACAAAGCTTTTTTGGGTACCTGTTCACCTATTTTCACCATTGGCTCTTGCCAGACTTCTTTGGTTGGAAAAATTAAGAGCTGGTTATCGATTATTTTGTTTTTATTTGATTTTGAAATGACCGGGTAGCTTTTCTCATCAACTTTTATTAATTCATCCGAGACAAAAGTTACTTTACCACTCTTAGTATTCATAATTCCCCTTCCCGGAGAATAAATGTCCATACGTGGTATGGTCAACATCAGGCTAATAATCACGGAAGTGGCCAGTACCCAAAACATAACTTTTCGGGCACCCCAATGATCTGACATCCAACCGCCAAGCGCACGAATTACACCGGATGGAAAACTAAACAATGCTGCAAAAATACCGGCTGTAACAAGGGGTAGGTAATATACATTTACAAAATAAGGTACAAGCCATTGGGAGAAAGCGACAAAGCAACCAAACACCAGAAAATAGTATACACCAAAACGCCAGACCCGAATATCTTTTAATGGAGCTAATGTTCCTTTTAATGTTTTCTTGGAAACAGAAGGTTTCTTATTAGTTGTAAACAAAAAGAAAATAACACCCATCACCGCGAGTGAAATAGAGTAAATAATTGGAAGCGTACGCCAGCCATCTATATTTGCACCGTTGTTTGTTAAACTTTTCAGAACAGTAGGTGCAAGCAATGTTGTGATAGCAGCCCCGGCATTCCCTGCTCCAAAAATTCCCAATGCACGGCCTTGCCAGTTTTTTGGGTACCAAACAGAAGTATAGGCAATCCCTATTGCAAAGCTGACCCCGGTTAGACCAAACCCAAAACTTGCCAATGCGAAGTAAATGAAGCTATCGGCATAGGAGAGTAAAAACATTGGGATTGCGCAAAGAATTAACAAACCACTAAAAATCGGTCTGCCCCCAAATTTGTCCGTCAAAATACCTGCCGGGAGCCTGAAAACCGCACCGGTCAAAACTGGTATTCCCATCAACCAGCCAATTTCTATAGGGCCCCAATCGAAAACCTGGTTGTCCACTAAAAAAGTTACCAAAACACCATTCAACATCCATGCCGCAAAACAGATAGTAAATGCTAAAGTGTTAAAGAATAAGATTTTATGAGATTTGAACGACAGATGGTTATCCATTGATACAGCCTCAGTATTGTAGATTCTTCATAAAATGCTAGAAGTCAGAAGAGTATAACAGTTTGTGTTCCAATTGTTTCAAACTCTTCTTGTCCTCGAGTTTCGCAGATTAATTATTCTCAGGCCGCTTCATTGTCCATGGTGAATTTGGATTGCGTACCTGTTTACGGTGCCAATACCACATCACCCTTTGATACGGCCGCCAGATATAATGCAAAGGCACTACCAAAACATGCACCAATCTTGAGAAAGGTATAAATAAAACAATTAAGTATGCGCCAATAATGTGCAGTTTAACGAGTAGCGGAAGGGCAGCAACTGCGCTGATATCTGGCTGTAATAAAAATATTGAGTAGAGATAAGGTGTAAGAACGGCAGCAAACCACGATGAACCCCAGCGGGCAGTTAATGCAACCAGTAATCCTAAAATAACCTGGGCAAGCAATAATAATTCGATAGTAATATCCATCGCGGAAGTCACTTCTTTTAACCGTGGGTCCTTCAACCTTCTGATAAAAAGCATCATAAGGCCAAACAAAACAATTATTCCAAAAGTGAACGCTGTAATTTCAAGTATGAGCAACCTTAATGGATGGCTATTAAATGCCAACACGCTGTCTGGAATAAGGAACGCGGCCAAATGTCCAAAAAATAAAAATAATATGCCCCAATGGAATGGCACAGCACCCCAGAACAAACTGCTACTTTCTAAAAACTGTGAAGAAAGTGATGAGTAATTAAACTTGGTTACTTTATAGCGGTAAATAGTACCAACAAAAAACACAACGAGCGCTATATAGGGTAAACCTATATAAAAAAAGTTATCAAGTACGGACATTTTTAATACCTTTCCAGATATTTATTATTGTGGTTCAATCTTCATTTCACTGCCAACTGATTTAAGAAAATCACTTCTTGATTGCTGAAGCTCAATTTCCTTAAAATTAAAATCCTCGCGCATAACCTGGTAAACCGCTTTTAGTGGAAATTGATAAATCAGGGCATAATCATTAGAAGTTTCTATTATTGTTCTGTGATGCTTTCTGTAAATAACATTTCTTTTCTCAATCTTTTGTGGATTAAACTCAGTGATAATTTTCTTAACCGCCGGTGCAACAATCTTTTCAACCAAGTTTTCCCTAAATTCAGGCTTTTTCATTTTATGCAAGAGGCGTAAGATATTAGGAAGGTGATCTGCAAGTTCATTACCACAATCGACCCCCGCTTCTTTGTGTTCACTGTTTAGGTTTACTAAAACCTGGCCACGCTTATAATCATCACCAAACAACACATACCCTATATCCAAAGTGGTAGCGGCCTGAACATCAAACGAACGGGTAAACAATTCTTCAAGTTCAATCTGTGATGCCTGTAAAACAAAATCTGTAAATTTCCTGAGTTCATTCCCCGCAATAGGATAATGTTCATCAAGATAGGCCTGAGCTTTCCCGGCTACATCTGAAAATCCAGCAATGGGGTAATAAAACAAATCTGCTAATAGACTATATTGTTCATAGGAATTGTTCATTAATTTTTTATAATCCTCTCTCTGGTTTTTCTTTAAATCCAAAACCCAAAGAACCTTTTGTATCACCCGTAAACTCCATCATCTCAATGGCCTGTTCTCGATGTGCTGCCGGAATAACAAAGCGGTCATCAAATTTTGCAAGAGAGGTCAGGTAATAAATTTCATCCACTGAGTCCGCTGTAAGGCCAACATCTTTGAGAACACTATTTGCTTTTGTTTCATCAATATCACCAACAGTTTTGTAACGACGGTAGATTCGTACTGCCATAAGTTTTTTAAGTACATCTTTTATTTTATCCTCATCGCCAGCACTGAACATATTGGCCATATATTTTAATGGAAACCTGGCCTGGTCAATTGTGCCCCAAAGCTCTTCTGTGCTTGTGTCGTACAGCCATGTATCATTCCAAAACTTAGCAATAGGATCCATTTTTTTTGATTGTTCTTCGTTATCAGAATCGCTGAGCGAAGCCATAACTGGCAATAATGGCGGTACATAAAATAACATGGGCAGTGTGCCAAACTCAGGATGGAGTGGCAATGCCATTTTCCATTCTTTAACAAATTTATAGATAGGTGAGTATTGTGCGGCTTTGATTGTAGAATCGGCAACACCATTTTTCTTTGCAGCAGCAATTACTTCAGGATCAAAAGGATCGAGCAGCATTTCCCTTTGGCGGTCTATCAGGTTTTGGTCGTTATCACTTTCAGCGACCGTAGATTCAATTTTATCCGCATCATACAGCATAACACCCAAATAACGAATCCTGCCAACACAAGAATGCATACATGCAGGGGCATGGCCAGACTCAATCCGCGGATAACACAAAATACATTTTTCAGATTTTCCCGTACCCCAGTTGAAATATGATTTTTTATAAGGACAAGCTGTAACGCACATTCTCCATGCACGGCATACTTTCTGGTTTATGAGCACAACGCCATCCTCGCCACGCTTATAAATAGCGCCGGATGGGCAGGATGCGACACACGCCGGATTGAGGCAATGGTTACAAATTCTCGGCAAATAGAAAAAAGCCATCCGTTCTAACTGGAACATTGCTTCCTGTTCTGCCGGTGTAAGATTTTCCAAGTTCGGGTCATTACGTGCATAATCTGGCGTTCCACTCAGGTCATCGTCCCAGTTTGGCCCCATTTTTATATCGATGGGCTTACCTGTTATTAATGAAACCGGACGTGCAGTTGGCTGGTCATTCTGTGCCGGGGATTCAATGAGATCAAGATATTTATAGGTAAAGGGCTCATAGTAATCATCAATTACCGGCAAGTTTGGGTTATGAAAAATATTTAACAGGCCACGTAATTTTCCAGCGCCGCGCAGTTTAACTTTTTTCCCATTTTTTACCCAGCCACCTTTATAGATTTCCTGGTCCTCCCATTTGGTAGGGTATCCGGTTCCAGGTTTAGTTTCCACATTGTTCCACCACATATATTCTGCACCTTTACGGTCAGTCCAAATATTTTTACATGCAACAGAGCAGGTATGGCAACCAATACATTTATCAAGGTGAAAAACCATTGAAACTTGCGATCTTACATCCATAATTTTACCATTCTTTTATAAGTTTTTTGGTGAGTTAAGAATCATCTTAAAAAACCACTTTTGTCATTTTTTTAACTACAACATGAGTATCCCGGTTAACAGCAGTTGGACCCCAATAATTAAAGTGATAGGAAAACTGTCCATAACCGCCAGCTAACAGGTTTGGCTTTAAATGGATACGGGTAAAGCTGTTATGGCCACCGGCACGTTTCATTCCGCGCTCAGGAGATTTTGGAATACCTACTGTCCTTTCCGGTACGTGGTATACTATACAAACACCAACCGGTATACGGGTACTGACAACCGCACGTGTACAGTAAACACCATGATCGTTAAAAACTTCCACCCAATCATTATCTTTGATACCTAATTCTTCAGCATCCTTTTCACTTAACCAGCATGGTTCACATCCACGGGAAAGAGTAAGCATGCGCAGGTTTTCCATATATGTAGAATGGATATGCCACTTGCCATGAGGCGTTAAACAATTGAGAACTTTAGCATCCTTATCTTTTAATGTTTCGCGCAAGTCGCCATAAACTTCCCATTTTGGTGATGGTTTATATGTCGGTAAGTGTTCCCCATAGGCAAGGTACATTTCATGGTCCAGGTAAAAATGTTGACGGCCCGTTAGAGTGCGCCATGGCACCAGGCGGTCCACATTATAAGTAAATGCGGAGTAAGCCCTGCCGTTGTTCATTAAGCCAGACCAAAGCGGGGAAGTGTTATAACGGCGTGGTTGTGCCTGTAATTCTTCATATGTTATTTTTACATCCTTGCTGCCTTCCGCAAGATCGGTAAGTACAAGGCCTGTGCGCTTTTCAGCATTTTCATAGGCACGGTAATTTAAGATACCATTGGTAAGGGTAGACATATGTAACAAGACATTTGCCGCTTTATTTGCTTCCTTTAAAGATGGATATTTTTTACCGTCAATTTCTTCCACAACAAAATGTGGCGATTCGATCATCTCATCATAAGCATCTTCACACTGGTAACTGTTACCGTGGGCACCTAATCCATTTACCCTAACTTTTGGACCAAAAGAAATGAACTTGTCATAAAGTTTTGTATAATCACGTTCAACAATGGCGATTTTATGCATCGATTGACCAGGAACAGGTTCACATTCCCCATCATACCAGTCTTTCATATCCGGTTGGGAAACTTCATCGGCTGAATCGTGGCTAAGTGGTGCTGTGATTATATCTTTTTGTGGTTCGGCCAAATGCTTTTTCGCTGTTTCACTTGTTGCCTTGGCAATCTCTTTAAAAATATCCCAATCGCTTTTAGACTCCCAAACCGGTGCAATAGCTGCAGAAAGTGGGTGAATAAAAGAGTGTAAGTCTGTGCTGTTAAGATCTGCTTTTTCATACCAGGAAGCTGCGGGTAAAACTATATCCGAGTAAAGCGCAGACGAATCCATCCGGAAGTTTAAATCAACAACAAGGTCCATTTTACCTTCCGGGGCAATATCGTGCCACACAACTTCATCCGGTTTCTGGTCGGTCATATCTTTACCGATGGCGTTGGAATGTGTTCCCAGGTAATGTTTTAGCAAATATTCATGCCCTTTCATGCTGCCCATTATTGCATTACCGCGCCAAATATACCAAACCCGTGGATGGTTCTCTTCAGCATCCGGATCGCCGGCAGCATAACTAAGCTCTTTGGATTTTAATTTTTCGAGAACATATTTTTTAATTTCATCATCATTTTGCGCACCATTTTTAATAGCTTCTTTAGAAAGCTCTAAAGTATTTTTATTAAACTGAGGGTAGAATGGCATCCAGCCCATCCGAACTGATTTATAGATTAAATCAGCTGTGTGCCTTTTAGTTATATCATTTTCTGGCACAGTATTGTAGTTGGAGGCTTTTCCGTCATAACGATATTGGCATGTATTAATATAATGCCAAATTGGTGCCTGCTGAACACGTACGCCACCAACCCAATCTTTGGCCAAAGCAATTGTACCCCAGGAATCCATAGGAGCAAGCTTTTCCTGGCCTACATAATGATTAAGCCCTCCACCGTTTCTACCGACACAACCACATAACATAAGGGCCATAATCCCGGAACGGTAAATAAGGTTGTTATGGTACCAGTGGTTTATACCGGCACCGATTATGATCATGCATTTACCTTCGGTAGCGATTGCTGTTTTAGCCCATTCACGGGCAAAGCCTTCTACTGTCTTTGCATCAACACCTGTAAAAATTTCTTGCCAGGCCGGTGTATAGGTAGCATCTTTATCTGTATAATCTTTTGGATAATCACCATACAATCCACGGTTTACACCATATTGCCCCATTGTTAAATCATAAACTGTGGTCACAGCAATTTTTTTACCATCATCTGTTTCAAGATAGCGAAACGGAACGCCCCTGGTGTGTTTACTATTGAGCGCGAAATCTGTAAAATCAACCTGGCCAATACCGTCATTCTTGTCAAGAAATGAAAGGACAGGATCATATGCCTGGTTATTGGCGCCATCTTCATATTTCATATTCCAGTTACCCTGCTCTTTATCCCAGCGGTGCCCCATACTTCCTTTGGGCATAACAGGGTCGCCAGTCTTCTCATCAATATTCAGGAATTTCCAGGAACCATTATTGACATCTTTATATTTCGAAATACGTTTTGCGCGGACAAGCTGACCGGCCCTGTATTTGCCATCAACTTCCTGCAGCTCAACCAAATAAGGGCTATCAGTATATCTTTTTACATAATCAATAAAGTAAGGCGCTTTCTGTTCATGATGGAATTCTTTAAGGATCACATGGGTAACGGCCATCCAAAAGGCACCATCACTCCCGGCATGAAGTGGAACCCATTGATCCGCATACTTGGCTACCTGGTTAAAATCCGGTGCGAATACAACTGCTTTGGTTCCATTATGGCGTGCCTCTGCAAAAAAGTGCGTATCCGGTGTGCGGGTCATATTTAAATTTGCACCCATAACAGCGATAAATTTAGAATTGTACCAGTCGGCACTTTCACAAACATCTGTCTGCTCACCCCATATTTCCGGTGAAGCATTTGGCAGATCGCAATACCAATCATAAAAACTGAGGTTTACACCACCAAATAATTGCAGAAAACGGCTACCTGCCGCATAGCTTAACATCGACATCGCAGGTATTGGAGAGAATCCGATTACCCTATCCGGGCCATGTTTTTTGGCTGTGTATATATTAGCGGCAGCCATTATTTCCAAGACCTCGTCCCAGGTTGTTCTGCGGAAACCACCCTTTCCCCGGGCTTGCTGATATTCCCGTCTTTTTTCCGAATTATTTTGCAGGCTTTCCCAGGCCTTAACGGCATCGCCCGTTTTCTTTTTCTCTGCACGGAAAGCGTCAATCAGTGCCCCACGCACCAATGGATATTTTATCCTAAGTGGACTGTAAAGATACCATGAAAAAGAAATACCGCGCTGACATCCGCGTGGTTCGTAAGGAGGCAGGTTACCCTCCAAAAGAGGATAATCGACCTGTTGTGTTTCCCAGACTACAATACCTTCTTTTACATGAATTTGCCATGAACATCCACCTGTACAATTAACACCATGTGTACTGCGGTAGACTTTATCGTGCTGGAAACGGTTTCTATAAAACTCTTCCCATTGACGGGTTTCAGGAGATAGTACATCTTCAATCCAACTCATAGAGTATAATCCATTTTTAATACTTGATTAAATTGATTTAATTTGCCGTTCATAAATTTCATGATTAACGCTTTTTTTCTTTCTGCTTCCCCAAAGACCACCAAAAACAAATAATAAAAATACGGCTCCGCCAAGTCCCCAAAAAAGTAATCTAAAGCCATATCTCTTAACTTTTTGTGAATCTTTTACTTCATCTACTTGCTTTAGAAAAGCACCCAGGTTAGCAATTTCAGTTTTTGTTAAGGGATTATTTTTATAGGCCTGGCTCATAGCCGGAAAAGGAGGGTTTCCAAGAATAGCCTGGACTCCGGCTTCTTTTAAACGGGTATTTACATCTGTTAAATCAATGGCTAAAGAGGCACCCGCAGTCACATTGTCATTTTTTACATGATGACAAATGATACAGTTTGGGCCATTGTTTGTAAATCTGATATCCCCTTCGAAAAGTTTTTCGCCATTTCGACTGTCCCCAATAATTTCTTCTTCGGTAGTGTTTGAGATAGGACTAATTCCTTCTCCCGGCCCGCCGGGACTATTAGCCGCAATATATGAAATTATAGAGCGAACTTCAGCAACGCTAAAGGGATTATCGGGCATGGGAATTTTATTATATTCTTCAAACAAGGCTGTAGCAACCGGGTCGCCACTTTTAATGACACTCTGTGACGATTGTACAAACTTGATAATCCATTCTTCAGAACGTCTGTTATGCACATCTGCTAAGTCAGGGCCTATTAATTTTCCCTGGCCAATTGTGTGACATGCAACGCATACTCTTTTGAATAAAGACTCGCCAGTATCTTGTCCAAATAAAAAAGAAACCCCCAATAATACATATATAAGACTCTTAAATCTGAAATATTTTTCCATAATAGCGGCATTCTTGATTTATGATTTTTTTAGTTATTTTTATGGTTATGACGTAACAGAAGCTATAAATAAAACAACAAACACTAAAAGTCGTAAGATGGATTAGAACATATGTAATGAAAATAAAACAGTCAATTTTTTTTTGAGCTTACACAAAATAAGCAAGAAAATTGCTCTTCTTTCTTGATTTAAAAACAAATTTTTTCTATCCTAACAAGGTTGTTTTACTACCGCTAAAAAATCTTTATAGTCACTATTGTTACATATCTTTAGCCTTATTAATAATGGATCCAGAGAGGAACGCCCTATCGACCCACACTATTCAATTGTGAATCAGTCAATGAAATATCCATCTTTTAAAACTGCATTCTGGTTAATATTTATTTTGATTATTTCAATGCAAATAATTCAGGTTATTTATTCATTACAGGTTTATGGATGGAATGTGGATTCTTATCCACCCAAATACTATTTACATTTAGATCTTTTTTCAATCGGCTGGTATATTGCGTCCGTTATTTTAGTTGGTTTTAGTTTTTCATTGCAAAACTTATCAGCACATATTTTTTATAATTTCAACTTTGATTTCTTAAGAAAATATTTTATCCAAACCATTAAATATTTTGGAGGAGCTGCTTTAGCTGTTTTAACTCTTTCTTTTATTTTCCCTGAACCCGAGTTTTATATTGACGAAAACTCTGTTATAATGAATGTGTTAGCGGTTTTTGTTACTGTAATAATGGCTCCCGTTTGTGAAGAGTTAGTATTTAGAGGCTATCTTTATTCTGCGATGATCCCGGTATTTAAGAGAAAAAAAGAACGTCTTGTTGTAAATGCAATGTTATTTGCCAGCGCCCATGTTTTTTTTGTTAGCTTTGTTTTTGGAGAACCCGTTCCTTTTTACATTTTTATTCTTGGATATTTAATTGCAAAGCTTTATGAAGAATCAAGATCGGTTTTGCCGGGTATACTTTTGCACCTTTTAAACAACGGTCTTGTGGTTATAATTGATTTTATCAAAACTGATCTTAATTAGAGAAATACAAGAAAGGCCTTTTGGAAAACATTTCAAAAAAACTTCAATTACCCTTTTCGGCCCAAGCAAAGTATTTTAAATATCGTGGACCTGCGATAATTGGGTTAATAATACTTTTCCTTTTACCATCCGATGGGTTTGGATTGTCTGTGTGCTGGTTTAAAAACTTATCCGGCATACCTTGCCCTGCTTGTGGGATGACTCGTAGTATGACCTCTTTTCTACATTTCGAATTTTTAAAAAGCATTGTTTACCACCCAATGGGGTTCCTTACAGTTTTCTATTTTTTGTCAGTAATAATTACTAATAAAACAGATTATTTTAAAAACCTGGCTATAAAAAACTCAGTGAAAGTTCCTCAGCTATTTTCCTTTAAATTTGTAGCGGCCATCTTTATCTCAATTTGGATAATTCGTCTATTAATAAACTTTACTACTCAACCTTAGGAGGTGCTTATGGAAGAACAGATTCAAAAGAAACCGGAGTATGCAAATATACTCACCCGATTTGGAGCAATACTAATCGACGGTTTAATTATGATTCCGTTTTATATTCCGATTTTTGTAATCATGCCAATGCTGGAGGAAGGTGTTGAACCACCAATGTTTGCACTTATTGTATTTTTTGCAACGATTCTTGGCGCTATTGTTTTCGGAATCTGGAATACAATTGTACGCATGGGAAAAACCGGTCAATCTCTTGGCAGGAAATTTTTAAACATTGCCGTTCTTTCTGGAGATTTACAACCGATTGGCGTTGGAAGTGCGGCTTTGAGGGAAATTATTGGTCGCTGGATTTCAGGAATGGTTTGTTATATTGGCTATCTAAATGCTTTTTGGGACAAAGATAACCAAATGTGGCATGATAAAATGGCAAGCTGTTTCGTTTACTATGTAGAAGAAAACTACTCCTGACACAAAATTAGTATTTTACTCTATCAAGGTTGTTCGTATAAACTTACAGCCTTGATAGTTTATTCAAACGTGGTATCCGGTAAAAATGAGTTTGTTTCCGTCCGGATAGAGTCAATTTTTTGTAAGGGCTTTTCAAGTTGATTGCTGCGCACTGTATTTAATTCAAAAAACTCTTTTTGGGCCATTTCTATTTTGCGGCCCATACTATCCATCTTCTCTTTAAATTTATCCCATTGTTTATTGAAATCAGAAAGCAAATCCAGAATTTGAGCAGCCGTCTGTTCCAGATTAAAGTTTTCTACTGCCTGGCGGATTACTGCAAGAATTGCATAAAGCGTAACAGGTGAGCTGAGGATTACTTTATTTTTCAATGCATCATCCAACAGACCCTGGTCATGTTCATTTATAAAAGCATACACTTGCTCATTGGGGATAAACACAATCATATAATCCACAGTGTTGTTTGCAGGATTTATATAATCACGGGTAACTACGTCTTTTATCCTTTGCCGCACATCTTTTAAAAACTGGTTTTTAAATTGATTTCTTTCAAGGTCATTATTTGTTTCCAGGTAAGATAAGTAATTGCTAAGTGGAAACTTGACATCCATATTTACAATCAGATCATGTGGGAGTAGAAATGTAAAATCCGGACGTGAGCTGGAGTTTTCCAGGCTTTTTTGTTTACGATAATTTATCCCCTCAATCAATCCTGCCATCCGCAGCACATCCTCAGCCATACGTTCGCCCCATTGGCCCCTTCTTTGCGAATCACTCAGGGCATTATTCAGTTTATTGGTTGTATCCTGCAAATGGCGTGTTTGCTCAACGGAGTTTTTTAACTGTTCACTTAGCTGGCCATAACTTTCTTTTCGTTCATTTTCTATTTTACCAACAAGCTCCTGAACTTTGTTTAGCTCCGATTTCATTCCTGTCAGTGTTTGGTCAATCAATGCCTTTTTACCTTGCAGATTTTCTTCACTGCGGCGCGATTGATCCTGGAATTTTTGATTGGCAAGTTTTAAAAACTCATTGGTCGATTTGCTTAGCACGTCCATCGACAAAGCTGAAAACGATTCACGCAGTTGACTAATTATTTTTTCAAGTTCCTGAATTTTCTCCAGTTGTGATTGACGGGCTAATTCACCTGCAAATTCTTTTACCGATTTTTGCTGACGCGAGTAAATTAGTGCGGTTGTGATAACCCCAATAATTAGTCCGAAAATAAACAAGCCTATTTCTAATAAAGGCATCCGTTCCTCATAAATTTAAATGTGGTTTGAAGTTAACAGAAAAAGTAGATAATTGGAAGTAGGAAAAATAAATAAAAAACGCAGGCAAAAGCCTGCGTATATAATAAAAAAAATTATTCTTCGATATGCCTGATAGGATCAGGTAGTAATGGGGAAGGCCCCCAAATAACAACATCAAGGTTCTTTACAAAAGTACGGAACTCTGCTGTAATTTTTTGAAACTCCGGTTCCTGGGCCAAGGCTGCATAATGTGCCAGGCTTTTCCAAACAGAAGTTCTACGTACGTGAGGAGAACCCATCATATTGCGCTGAGCATGAAACTCTATAAAACCATCTGCTGACACCATCATATTAGTTGCTTTGCGTGCCAGCCTGGCATAAGCATTTTCATCTATTCCTGCCAGAAAATCATATGTAAAAGCGACTTCAATCATTTTTAACTCCTTTTGAAACTAAGAGAAATATTTGTTATTTAATTGCTCGTTATGGATGTAATTAAAAAAGTAAACTTAGGAAAACCCCCGCTGCAACTGCTGACCCAATCACACCTGCAACATTTGGCCCCATTGCCGCCATAAGCGGATTAACCCGTCCATCGGTTTCTTCTGAAACAAAAGTCTGCACAACTCTTGCTGCCATTGGTACTGCAGAAACACCTGCGGCTCCAATACAGGGATTTATTTTTCTACCTTTTTTCAAAAACAGATTAATAAATTTTGCAAAAACCACTCCACCCATTGTACTAACCGTAAATGCAACCGCACCCATTGCCAAAATCATAAGTGTCTGAGCTGTTAAAAAGCGTCCGGCATCCATAGTCGCCCCAACAGTAAGCCCTAAAAAGATTGTAACAATATCGATCATTGGGCCACCGGCTGTTTTTTTAAGACGTTCGGTTACACCACTTTCACGGATTAAATTACCAAACATCAACATACCAATTAACGGGGCGCTTGATGGAATTGCCAATGATGCAACAACTCCGGTGAATATTGGGAAAATCAATATAGCCGTTTTAGAAACCGGCCTGGCCTGTGGCATGTCAATCAATCTTTCTTTTTTGGTGGTTAACATGCGTATAATTGGCGGTTGAATAATTGGAACAAGCGACATATAACTATAGGCTGCCAATGCCACCGGGCCCAATAAATGAGGGGCAAGTTTGCTTGCCAGAAATATTGATGTAGGTCCATCAGCGCCACCAATAATACCAATAACGGCTGCTTCTTTTAGATTAAATCCAAACAAATAAAAAGCACCAATAGCAGCAACAAAAATCCCAACCTGTGCAGCAGCACCCAACAAAAAAGTTAGAGGCCTGCCCAATAAAGGCCGGAAATCGGTAAGCACACCAACACCTAAAAAGATTATTGGAGGAAGCAGTTCTGTTTTAATCCCCGCTTTATAAATAAGGGAAATAATTCCATTGTCATTTGAACCCATCTCTGCCAAAGGCAGGTTCGCAACCAGTATACCAAAACCAATAGGGATCAACAATAAAGGTTCATACTCTTTGGTAATAGCCAAAAATATCAGAATGCCCGCTATCGCAAACATTACCCAGTTTCCCCAAAGCATATGGGCAAAGCCGGATTGACTTAAAAGATTAATTAAAGCATCCATTTTATTAAACCTTTATGCAATTGTTAAAATCGGTTGAGTAGAATCAATTTCATCACCGATTTGAATAAAAACAGCTTCGACTGTTCCAGAAACCTGAGATTTAATATCATGCTTAGCTTTCATTGCCTCTATCTGTGCTACAACCTGCCCTTCCTGAACAGAGTCTCCCGCTTTGACGAGAATATCAACAACATCAACCGTTCCGGCAAAAGTTGAAAAAACAGGTTTGCCGTCTACAACAGGTTCTTCTTTTCGAGCTTTAACCACAGTTGGCTTATTATTCCCATTTTTGGTCATTGGTTCCAGCGTAACCATAAAAGTGCGTGATTTGCCATTTTCTTCAATAACACATTTTGTTTTAACCGGGCTGGTAGCAGGTACCGGAGCGGCTGGGGCAATTTGTGGTTGTGCTACAGGTTTAGCTTCTTCTTTCTTTTTCAAAGGAATATCAATTTTACCTTTTCCTGTCAGAAACCGGATACCTTCATTTACTTCAATTTTCTTGCCGGGGACCATTGCCGCCAGTACAAGAAAAGTGTTAACATCATTTACTTCAAGGTCTCTTTCTTTCAATGCATCCTGTGCCGGCTTAACATTATTTGCGGCTGCTTCGAGCGGATCACCTTCAAATACAGGTAGTTCAAGTTGCTTGGATGCTGCTTCAACAACCTTCGGATCCGGTGATAAAGGTGTTTTACCAAAATAGCCGAGTACCGCGCGGCCATAACCCGATTCAATTTTATTCCAGCGTCCATACATCACATTATTGAAAGCTTGTAACCAGTATTGCTGGCTTCCGGGGGTAACACTTGTCCAGGCACCACCTGCTTCAACAACAACAGGAAACTCGGCAAGCACATCGCTGTATTTGCTTAAAATTCCTGCTTTTACCATCATGTGAACATTTGGACCTATTGCGCCTCCAGGCATTGGAAAACCAAGAACACGTGCATCAGCTGTGGTTGTTGTTGGGTTAAAATTATAATCTTTTAAGCCTTCGTTTAAAATATCTTCTATCCCATGAATTTTTGACACATCTACATCAAGTGAGTATCCTGTTCCTTTTAAGGCATGGTCCAAAGAGCGGATATCTGGTTGAACAGTTCCGCTGGCCATTGGCCGGATTGATACATCAACTCCATCAACACCACCTGCTATACCTGCCATATAACAAGCAACAGCCATACTTGCGGTGTCGTGTGTATGTTGCCACAAGGGCATTTCGGGAGGCATAATTTTCTTAAGACCAACAACCGTATCATAAATAGTTTTGGGATCCGTTGTACCACTGGCATCTTTAAGGCAAATACTGTCTATTTGCATGCCACTTTCTAACAGCCGCTTACCAATATCAATATAAAAATCTGCCGTATGCACCTTTTCCGATTTAAATGGCAGTCCCATAATAGCAATACAAACCTGGTGATGCATCCCTGAATCGATTATGGGCTTACCCGTTTTAATCAGGTTTTCGACATCATTCATATAATCAAAATTTCGATCATAGGTCGTGCCATATTTATGCATTAACTTTGCTTGTAAATCAAGACCCGGCATTGATTGAGTCGTTAATGTTACGCCGGAAACCGACCGTGTTAAAATTTGAAGTTCAACATCTGGGCCGACGGCATCACGCATTGCCTGCATTGTTTCAAACGGATTTTCACCTAAATAAAAATAAGGTGCCTGGTATCTTGCTCCACCACCAAATTCAATATGTCTGATGCCTGCATCAACGGATGCTTTCATTGCAGGTAAATAATCATTTAGTCTTACTTTGCCTCCAAATGAACTTTGTAAGCCATCTCTGAAAGGCGTAAACATTACATTTATTTTTTTTCCTGATTGGGTATAGATCATTTTATTTCCTCAATCTTAGTGATTTTTGTTCCGGGATAAATTGCAGCGTGACTTGTTGTGATTGCTGCATAAATTGTTGTGTCTTCTTTTAATTGTCTGAAAGGAAAAAAGCGGGTTATTATTTGAATCGAAACAGCTAATCCACCAAGAATCAGAAAAACTGTTATTATGGCTGAAATGCAAATGGATAAAATATCCGGAGAGCCCATTATGTATCCTTATATTTATAATCTGAATATTTCAATCATGCAATTTACAAACTAATATTGGGTGTGGCAACTGTTAATCAGTTTTCTTGATGATCTATAAGTAAAACATTTATTCCCGTTTTTTAGCATGGCTTGTTATAAATAAATTCCGATCCCAAATTTTGATCTGGCATCGGAACCTAAATCTGAATTATAAAAAATATAAATTGCTTAACCGGCTAAATGTACATTTAACAACCTGTAAATGAAATTAAAATCATTTATTCATGATGTACAAAAAAGTCATTAACTATCGCATTCAAATCCTTCTCCTTTAAAGCTTCTAATTCACCAAGATACAAATGTCCATCCGCAGGAACATTTTCTTCATCTGCCGTTGATGTGACAGATTTCTTTACATAATCATGTAAACGTGAGATATCCTCATTAAAAAACTCAACCGCCGTTTGGCCAATTTTTAAATCCTTTAACTCATCATCCAGGTTGCTGGCTTCAATAGTACAAATTGAGTTTTTCTCATAAGCGGAAAAATCTAATAGATCCAAATCATCCAATAAAATTTTATTAATTCCTGACACTTTTCCACTAATGGGCGAATTAAATGGAATTGAATGTGTCTTTTGTTTAACAGTAAACAGCAGTTGTCCTTGTCGTACTTCCATTCCTGGATTCGGGAAATCTATACTATCAATTTTTCCTATTATTTTTTTAGCAAAATCGTCTATTCCAATATCAACTTTTCCATTGGCATTTACCGTGGCCCAGCAATGGCCTTTGGAAATAAATACGCCACCGGGAATTGAAAAAGCGACTGTATTTTTAGATTCATCTTCTAAAGAATGTGTTATTGTTACTTTGGTTTTAAGCTGCTTGGCCAAACGTTCTTCTCTTTTAATATTAAACTTTTTAACCAGTGCCAGCAATTCATCTTCAGTAAATGGTTTTTCTACATAATCCATCGCGCCATACTTCATCGTCTCCACTGCTGAATCTACAGATGCATACCCGGTAATAATAATTACATCAATATCCGGTCTTAAATGTTTTACACTTTTGCAAACATCCTCTCCACTCATTGCCGGCATTTTTAAATCCGTAAAAACAAAATCATAGTGATTTTTTTGGATTAATCCCAAGGCTTCCTGACCAGTTTCAACTGTGTCCACAGAATATCCTCCAAGTACCAGAATTTTTCTAAAACTGCTAAGAATTATTTCCTCATCATCCACCGCTAAAATTTTTGCAATTGGATTATCAACATCTACGCGCTTCAAAGTTTTGGCTTCATGGCTAAAATCCAGGTTAAGGTTAACAGCCAAAATTTCTTCTCTTTCTTTGCGTAAACGCTTTTCTTTCTTTTTGCGTATTATTGATCGGATAACAAGATCCGAAATAATAAACAAAACTACTGCTACGATTAAAAGTAATATTCCCATAATGCCCTCCTATTTTAGGCATGTTATTTCGTCAATTGGCATTCTTATTTTGATCCTGAATCGACCATACTCCAGTACTAAAAAAACAGTTAAAATCCAAGACCAAAACATTTCAATTATTTAACACTTTTTTATCCATTAAATCCGATCTGAACTGCATGGAACCAGGTGTTTGGATTCAAACTCCAAATTGCTTGGTACGATGATATATAACCAACCTCTAAAATATGGATCTTTCTCAACCAGCGTGAAGTCACCAATAACATGTTCATTTCGTTTAATAATTCTTCCGCTTAACGGTGAAAGTACACTATGCACTAATTCATTATCCGAGGTAATCTGGCAACAATTATTGCCCTGGATTATCTCCCCATCGAAATCAAGCATTTCAATATTTTTAATATTCTCTATTGTTCTTAAAAAAAGATCGGTTATACCAATTTTAAAAGAGCCATCATTTTCTTTAAAAGCCCATGTTGAATATCCTAAGCGCAAATACCTGGGTGGGCATGGGATATAAGAAACCATTGCGTTTTTCTTATTTGAATCGAAAAAATATGAAGCAACCTGTTTTTGGATTTTGGCATAATTTAAACCACGCTTTAAACTGCTTATCAACTCATCAAAAGTAAAAGGTTTTGGTAGAAAGTCGATGGCGCCGTTATATAATGATTTCACCGCATTCTCAACTGTAGAAAACCCGGTTGTAATAATAACAGGAATTCTAATTTCTTGTTGCCGTAGTTTTTCCAGTAATTCAAATCCATCCATCTCAGGCATCATTATGTCACATACAATCAAGTCGTAAACGTTTGATTGAATCATTTTGAATCCGGAAAGTGCATCCTCTGCAACATCCACATGCCATCCTTCAGCTGAACAAAGCTTGACTATGGAATCCAGTATTACTCTTTCATCATCGATGGCAATAATCCGCTTAGTTTTCATTTTTTCCTTGTAACTAAAATTTTTTTATGATTTTGCTATTGGCAAACGGACAGTGAAAGTTGTTCCCTTGTCAATTTCACTCTCAACCGTAATCCGTCCATTATGATTATCTATTATGCCCCAAATTACCGCCAGCCCAAGACCAGTACCTTTTTGTCCCTTTGTTGTGAAAAACGGATCAAAAATCTTGGCCAGGTTTTCTTGCGGAATGCCACAACCATTATCTTCTACCCGTATCTCGATATATTCTTTCTGGCCTTCGTTTTCAATGGATTGCCAGTATTGCCATTCGCACCCTTTTACAGCACAACCTTGCACAAGCCCTTTTCCGGGAACTTCAAAGAAGTAAACGGGACCGCCACATTTGGGGCATTTTTCCTTTTTGTCCAGTAAGGATGCATTACACTTAGGACAGGAAAACTCAACCGCTGAATTAGTTTTTATTTTTAATCCGTAATGATTGCGGTTTTTTCCATAAATAGGATCAATATTGATATAACCCTCCTTTTCGTTAACCCGAGCCTGCAATCTTATCGAGGGCATACTTTTAATTTTTACAGTATGGTCTAGCAGATTATGACCTTTGGGGCATAATGCATTTTTAATTTGAGTGATCCCGTATGGAGGTAAACTGATCAGTTTTGCGCTTATTGAAATAAGTCCGTCATTTTTACTAATGGCATGGTTGGCATTTACAATCAGGTTTATTAGAACCTGCTGCATTTGGTTTGCATCGATATAAACATCCGGCAGGTTTTCATCATATTTTTTAATCAGTTTTATATGGTTCAGGCTTAACTGGTTTTCCACCACCGTAATTGCACGGTCTACAATATTAGTAATTTGAATATTGTTTTTCTTTGGCACCGATTGCCGTGCAAAATCTAAAAGACCTTTTACGATTTCTCTGCTGCGTTTGGTTTCACGAACTATAACTTCCAGATCATCATGAAAATCAGAATTGTTTGCAGTTCGTTTTAACAAAAAACTGGAGTATGTTAAAATTCCCGTCAAAGGATTATTAATCTCATGAGCAACACCGGCTGCCAACCTTCCAAGCGAGGCCATTTTATCTGATTGAAATAATTGCAGTCGTGCTTCTGCCAGTTTCTTAGTCATATTATTAAAAGAACGGGCCAAAATTCCAAGCTCATCTGCGCTATTGTTTACCACTATAAAATTCAGGTTTCCGGAGCCTACATTTTTTGTAGCTTCTACTAATTCTCGCACCGGTTTATCAACCCAGGTGCGTACAAAAAATGAGACGACAATACTTATACAAAGGATTGCTATGCAGGCAAACAAGAGCATCTTTAGTTTTGCGATCTCAATTTTCTGATCAGTGGATGATAAACTTTCGGTAATATCGATAACACCTAAAACAGCCTGATCGGGTTCATGGGCATGGCAAGGGGCTTCATAGCACGATGGCTCATTGTAAATAGGATTAATCGTTCCCATTACCCGGCAGGAATCCGTTGTAAAAATCCTGGTCCGGTCTGCAATGGAAAGTTTCTTGAGTGGCTCGTCTGATGCGTGGCAGGTAAAACAGGCTTCCGCTTTCTTATCAACCATTAACCCGATATGGTTCTGATTTGAAGAATAAATCACCTCGCCTTCTTTATTAAAAACGCGCACTTCAAGAATACTTGGCTGGTTTCCAACTGTATTAATAATTTTATGCAGATGATCGCGATTGTTTAGCAGCATATCGAAACGTGTACTGCTTTTCACAGTCTCGCTCAACTGGCTGTTATTATGCTCAATCTCAGCTAACAATATTTCGCTTTGCGATTGGATTGTTACAAAAGCAAAAACACCGATGATTATTGTGATTGCTACTCCAACAGCAAAGATTAGTTTTAAGCCAATTTTTACAAACATGTCTCACTCTCTAATTCTTTTCCCGGGTTTCCGGTTTGGGTAAAAGTAATCATCATGACACTCATTACATGATGGTTTTTCCTCATAGCGGGAGTCTAAATGGCAATCTATGCAATCGTTATCAATATGGTCCTCGTCAAGTACCAAACCTGTTACTTTGTGATTAAAGCTTCCATCTTCCCAGTTTTTATGACAAGAAATACAGTCTTTATTTAAATTTGAGAAGGAGTTGTTTTTATGGCAGTTAATGCAACTTAATTCTTTGTGAAAAGCATTTAGACCCCAACCATGGCGAGCATGATCAAAGGGCTTTTTTTCTTTTGTATCATGGCACTTTTCACAATCATCATCTACTTCAGCCTCATGACAATTGATACAATTATCGTGTTCATCATTTTCTACCGATACAGAATCTTTTGTTTTATCATGGCAACGACTGCATGTTTCCCCCGCATGACAATCAACACATTTAAAACCAAATTTTTCTGTGTGATCATCATGGAAAAATGTTACGACCGGGTAATCTTCTTCATCTGTCTGGTATACTATTTTTTGGGGAACCACTAACTTTTCATGGCTTTTCCCAATAAACTCGGATTTGCTTTCACTGATATTTCCACGCTTTTCATGGCAAATTGTGCATTTTGTTGTATGCCCCCATTCACGATGACAATTAAGACATTGCCGGTGATATGCTCCTTTTAAACCGGGTTTACTTATGTCTGATTTTTTTTCTGGTTCATGGCAACTAACACATGATAGAATTTTTCCAGGCGGATTAAAGTGATGGCAAGATTCACACCCACCGGCCATTGCAGCCATTTCTGCATGAAGCTTATGTGTAAAAACAGACGGTTCGTATAAATCCATTAAGGTATCAATTACGAACAGTTCTGAAGCTTCATCAGCAGAATGATCCAGTGTAATTCCATCCCTTCGGAAATCCGGGAAAAGTTTTAAACAAGGATTTTTATGGGTTGGTTCTGAACAGCTGTGGCACTCCCTGCAATTGATATCTGCGAGCGAATGATGTTTGTCCGATCCAGATTGCGACCAGGAGAATGAAACCAATACTATAAAGAGCCAAATAAATAGTCTCATTTAATTACCCCCTTCAGTGCAAAACGTGTTTTCTTTGTAATTTTCTGAACAGGCTGGCTAACAACAGGAAAGATCATAACAATGAGCCTGTATAAGAGAATTTCAAGCGAAATAAAACCCAGGGTTACGGATATTTCACCAATACTTGGCCAGTAGGATTCTTTCGCATAAAGGGGTGTATAGGCTACAATAAAATTATTAAAGCGATTGATAAAAACACCAAATATCACCAGGTTTGAGGCAACAAATATCCAGAATGGCGACTTAAGGACTTTATCCCACAAGAAAAGACGCAAAGGAAGAATTATGCCAATGAGCACTTCAATAACCCACATGACACTTGCAACATTTAATTCATTCAAATAAACATAAGTCTCACGAATTGCCATATCGCCTAACTTAAAAGCGAGATAAATAAACAACATCGGACCAACAAATCTGCCAAGTTTAGCCAGCACATTTATTTCAGGTTTTAAGCCAAATGATCTTGATGAAATAAGTGATTCCATTATCACCATAGGAAACCCAACAGAAAATGCTGAAATCAAATACATTAATGGAGCAATGGGCGACTGCCAAAGCGGATGGATTTTGTCTCCTGCAATCATCATCAACGTACCAATCGATGATTGATGTAAACAGGAAAGGACAACACCGAGGATTAGGAAAAAGAAAATCGCTTTATCCATAATCCTGTCCAGCAAACGGAGGAGAGAATCTGTGGCTTTATTAAATATTTTTAAAAAACCTTTTAAGTGAACTTTCCCAATAAAACGTTCCGTAATAATAGGTAAAAATTCAATATACAAAACCGAAATATAAGCCATCACACAAATACCAACTTCAAACAAGACAGAGTTTCCATTCCACATATACAAAGGATGATATATAAAATAATATCTTCCTAAATCGAAAAAGACACCAAGCCCGACAAATGTATAACCAAGCATGGCAGTAAGCAGCGCCGGGCGAACTATATCATGAAATTCTTCTTTATGGAAAATATGAACCAACGCTGCTGTGGTGAACCCGCCGGCCGCAAGTGCCACACCAGCTGCCACATCAATTCCTATCCAAATTCCCCACGGGTATTGATTATTAAGGTTGGTTATTGAACCAATCCCAAAGATGAACCTGAGAGCTGCAAATACTAATCCGTTTATCATTAACAAAGTAAGAACGACTACACCTGGTGTAAAAAAACGGGTTTTAATCTGTGTGGCTTTTAAAAAGGCTTCCATACTAATCTCCCGCTCCATCATTGTTTTTATCTTTTCCCAACCACATTATGCCACCCAGCAAAGCAAACAGAGATACAGGCGGAATGAAATATTTGAAGATCCCATGTTGGAGGGCTTCTGATGCACCCGGTGCCGGTTTACTGGAGCGCACAGGTAATTCCAGATCTTTAAACTCCCTTGATGCCAAATACATCCAGGATGTACCTCCTGCTTCATTTTCTCCATAAACATGGTTGATATATTTTTCCGGATGGTCTGCAATACGCTTATGAGCCAGTTTTATCAGTTCATATCTTTTCCCATAAGTCAATGCTTCCACCGGACAAATATCAACACATGCAGGAAGCAGGCCTTCCTTTGTCCGATCAAAACAAAAATCGCATTTCATAATCCGCGGTTGAACTGCTTTTTCATATTCAAATGCAGGTATTTGAAATGGGCAAGCTACCATACAGTATCGACAACCGATACACTTATCACTATCCCAGACAACCGATCCATTTTCTTGTTTTGAAAAGGCCCCCACAATACAGGCCGATACACAAGCCGGGTGATCGCAATGCATACATTGTACTTTTACATTAATTGGGAACTCCTCTTCTTTCGGGTTATCAAACTCGTTCACGACGGTTAATGCATCTACTTCAGGTCTTCTATTTTGCTCAAAAACGGATCGGTCATCGTAATCTGCCTCATCCCCCGATTGAATATCATGTGCATTTTTACAAGCAAATTCACAACGCCTGCAACCAATACATGTTGTTGTATCAATCAAAACACCCATCCGGTCATCCGAAATTATATTTTTTGGGGCGGCAATTGCCTCATTAGTTTTTAAGCCACCGGCAGCAGCTCCGATTAACCCTACCGACTTTAAAAAGTCACGTCGCGATTGTGTCATCTATTCGTTCTCCTTTTCAGGTTCCCCAGGCATTGAAAAAAGTGCCTTAATATCTTTTCCTTGTAAAACTGCATTCATGATTGGATTTATATCACCACAAATAAAAGGCGTAACTTTAATACTCTTATTGCGGATATTTTCCAGAATTGCTTTTGTAATCCCACCGCAAATAAACAAGTCAACATTTAATATTTTTAGTAGATCAATCCTCTGAAACAGTGTCAGACTTTCAACATTTATTATATCCCTTTCCGGGTTATTGCCTTCGTTTTTGATAACCAAAAGATTAGCGGCTGTATCAAACAAAGGTGCGACTCGGTTTTGCCAAACCGGGATAGCAATTATCATAGCATATCCTCCTGCTTGTGCATTAGGCAAAAGAAATGCCAAAATATTATTCTGCCAAATAAATGGTTATAAGTCTTTAAGAATCAATAACTTTGATTTGTAAATAAGAGTAGGGAGACAGAGTAGCATGGTGAGTACAAAGCTACTGTACAGGGTAGCAAGGTAGCGCGAAAGCTACCCTATGGTTTGGGCTTTATTTGCTAAATCGCCCATCTTTGGAAGGAAGGCATATATCCAGTTTTTTAATTTTTCGAAAAAGTGTTGTTTTATGCATGCCTAATTCTTTGGCGGTGGCTAAACGGTTCCAGCAGTTTTTTTCCAGACAATCCAAAATAGTTTTCCGTTCAACATCTTTTACAGTTGGATTGATGACATCAACGATATGAGTTTGATTAAATTGTTGTGTTAATTCATCAGGCAATTGATCACATTCAATAATATTTTTCCGGCACAATACCATGGTTCTTTCAATGATATTTTCCAGCTCGCGAACATTGCCCGGAAAATGATATTTCATCAAAATTTTCAAAACATTTTCAGAAACCATTTCAATATTCTTGCCCATAATATTATTGTATTTGCCAATAAAATGTTTCACAAGATGAGGTATATCTTCACGTCTATCTCTCAGAGGCGGGATAACTATTCTTATTATATTTATCCGGTAATACAAATCGCTGCGGAATAAACCTTGTTCTACCAATTGTGATAAGTTTTTATTAGTCGCAGCAATTACCCGTACATTTGCCCGAACAGGTTTATTGGATCCTAATGGTTCGTAAACATGATCTTGTAAAACACGCAATAACCGCACTTGAAATGCAGGGGAGACATCACCAATTTCGTCTAGTAAAATTGTACTTTCTTCGGCCTGGGCAAAGCGACCTTCTTTGTCATTTTTTGCATCGGTAAAAGCACCGGCTTTATACCCAAATAGTTCCGACTCTAATAATGTATCAGGCAATGCGCCACAATTTACAGCAACCATCGCTTTGTTTTTTCGGCTACTGAGATTATGAATTACGCTGGCAAAAAGATCTTTCCCTGTGCCGCTTTCTCCTTCAATCAGCACAGTACTGTCACTCTCAGCAATCTGAGGCAAAATATCAAAGATTCGATTCATCTCTTTATTTTTACTAACTATATCCGCGTAAGAATAACTGCCCTCAAGTTTCTTACGCAGATCAATTACAGCACTTTGATCCCTAAAGGTTTCAACACCACCAATAATCTTGCCTTGTTTGTCTTTTAATAATGCAGTTGATATACTTATAGGAATCTGTATTCCATCGGAATTGACGATGAATATTTTTTTAGAAACAATTGCTTTGCCGGTTTTCATTGTAGAGCTAAGCAAACAGTTTTTCTCACAGACATTTGTGCGGAAAACATCATAACAAAATTCATTTATTGCTTTTTCCCTTGCTACACCTGTTATCTTCTCAGCCGCTTTATTAAAAGACGTAATTCGCATATCGCCGGTGGTAGTAAAAACACCGTCTGTTATATTATCCAGAATAATTTTTGTAAAATCTTTTGAGGTTTGGGGTTCCTTGCCACTCATCGTTAATTTCCTGCAATTGTTCGTTGTTATTCGCACCTTTAATTTACAAAAAAAAAGGAGCATAAGCACTAAATGAGTGCTTATATATGTAACTGAAAAATTGCAAAATTAGATTTGGCAGGGTGAGAAAAATGTGGTTGGATCAAACAAAAAAACAGAATCAGTTTTCGTCAGGATAGCGTTGTTGTATGGATCGCATTACATCAACATTTTCAAAAAATACTTCAATAAGGTCCGGATCAAATTGGCTTCCGGATCCTTCACGTAAAGCTTCAAATACTTGTTCTTCTGTCCAGGCATCCTTATAAACGCGCTTAGAAGAAAGTGCATCAAAAACATCAGCGATAGCAACTATGCGGCCAAATAATGGAATTTCTTCTTCTTTTTTACCAAGAACATTCCCATCCTTATCTTTGTGGCCCGCAAGTCCTTCACCAGAATCAATATCAATATAGCCAGGATATCCTTTTCCATCCCAACGCTCATGGTGGTTTAAAGCCACTTCTTCAGCTATTTCATCAAACTCGGAACGAGCGCCACCAAAAAGCTGAGCGCCAAGAATTGTGTGTGTCTTCATTACGTCATATTCTTCTTCTGTAAACCTTCCGGGTTTTTTGAGGATATTATCTGATATGGCTACTTTTCCTACATCGTGCAACATGGCAGCCATTCTTAATGAATCTTTCTGAGAAGAAATCTGTTCTTTCGAAATTCCTTTTTTATGAGCGTAAGCCTCATATATTTCCAGAGAATAAGCAGCAACGCGATTTACATGAGGGCCTGTTTCTTTAGGATCACGCAATTCTGCCATACTTATCATACGCATGATTGTAGTACGGGTGAGTTGTGCTTTTTCAATGGCATTAGCGGCATAATTTGCAAAGTGGATAATAAGCGGCTCATCTTCATCCATAAATGCAATAATTTTATCTGCATCGTCCTGGGCATTAATTAACTGTAAGACACCAATAATTTGTTTTCGGGTATTTTTTAAAGGAACGGTTAAAATAGATGTTGTGTGGTAACCAACTTTTTTATCAAAATCACTATTGAATGCAAACGGCAAAGATGGAGAAATTTTATAAGCATCGGGGATATTTGAAGTTTTACCGGTGTTTGCAACAAAGCCCGCAATTGAATTATTATTAATCGGCATTGAAAAAGTTGTATAGATTAACTTTTTATTAGGTCCCAGCTTTGATCGCAAAGTATCATTCTGCGCATAGCTGAATTTTAACATTTCCCCTTCTTTAATATAAATCGATCCGGCATCGGCATGTACAAGGCTTCTTGCCTCGCTCAATATTTTTTCCAGGAGAACATCAAGATCACTGATTTGGCTAACTTCCAGCCCAAGTTGGATTAACCTGGACAGTTTTTCTTTTCTGTCGAGCATGTATTGTTCCTAAAAGTTGGGGACTGTAGTAAAAGTATAGTGTTTTTATCGGGTCTTTTATTTCAGGATTCTATTAATCGAACAGTAAGTGTAAATTATTTAGCTACTTCTTACAAATAATTATAAATAAAAAGAAGAAAACTATTCTATAAACCCCTCAGTACCACTGATTTTTCCTTTCTTTAGCGCTGGTACGCCTTCTTTAATCCAAACCGGAGCGGGCGCACCTTTGAGAAAATGATCAAAATATTGCTGCAGGCGAATGGCCCAATCTTTTTTATTTACAAATTTTGTAGGCCAATGCGGCTCATTATTATAGGTGATCATCCAGCTTGGTTTGCCGAGACGGCGTAGTGCCGAAAACAGCTCAATACCCTGATACCATGGAACATGGCCATCGTGATCATTGTGCATTATCAGTAAAGGTGTTTCAACCTGATCCATTCGGAATAATGGTGAGTTATCGATATAGCGCATCGGGTATTCCCACAGTGTTCCCCCAATCCTGCTTTGAGTTTTTTCATATTGGAACATACGGCTTTTACCTGTTCCCCAACGGATTCCACCATATGCACTGGTCATGTTTGCAACGGGCGCACCGGCTTCAGCTGCTTTAAACATATTTGTGCGTGTCACCAGGTAGGCAATCTGATAGCCGCCCCAACTGTGGCCCTGAACGCCAATATTTTCTTTGTCCACAAAACCCATTTCCAGAATATGATTTACGCCGGGCAAAACAGCATTATAAGCGCTTTCGCCAGGATAGCCTTCTTTATATGGGATATCAGGAATAAAAATCACATAACCTCGGCTGGCATAAAAGCTAAAATTAATTATAGATCGGTGCGGCTCTGGCATCCAATGTCTAAAAAGATTATCTGAATTTTTTTCATAAAAATAAACCAGCATTGGGTATTTAACTGATGAATCAAAATTGGCTGGTTTAATTAAATTTCCTTGCAGCTTTTTGCCATCCAGCGAATTCCACTCAACTTGTTCTGCAGAGCCCCATAAATAATCCTTTTGTTGTGGATTTATATCGGTTATTTTTCGGGGATTTGAAAAACTCAAATCAGAAACCCAGTAATCCGGAAACTCCCTGAAATCTTCACGTGAAAAAGTAACCTTATTACTATCTTTTGCTTTGCGCAGATGAGAAAATCTTTTGGGCATATATATTTTTCGGTCCGGATTGGATTTATTTTTTCTATTGATCGAATAATAACCCGCTTCTTTAGTCTCATCTTGAAAAGCAGACAGGAGCATTTCATCAGGAAGGAATTCTTCTTCAGGGTCAAGTTTAATATATCTGAAGCGTAGTTTGTTTTCACGGCCAAACTCTCTTGTAACATTTACCGGTTTTTCCACTTTCCCGGGTGTTACATTCCACAGATCATATTTATCATAAAAAATAAAGGATTTATCATTTTCCGTCCAGCCTGCAAAACCATATGAGTCTGCTTTGTATGGCCAATCATGTTTTTCGTTATAAACGGGTGTATTTAGGTTTTTGCATAGATTATTTCTTTGAAGTGTTTTTGTATTAAGTGTGTTCCAGGTAAGTTGGTCTCTGTCCCACCAAAAAAGAAATTTTCCCTGCGGCGAGATTTTTACTTTGTATTGAATTTTCTCGAGAACTTTTTTGGCTTTGCCGCTATGCACATCTACAACAAATGCGTCATAATAATCCGGATAATCCCAGGAAATATTTTGGCGATATGGCAAATGGGTTAAACCTAAAGCAAAGCCACCATCACCTTTCCGGCTGATTTGAACTTCGGGAATTTCCAGCGTGGCCAACTGGATCATTTTATTTTGAGTCAGTTTATAAATGGCTTTGTACGAACGTTTCTTTTCGTCTTTCAATTTCTTCAGTTGCATAGGCTGCACGTACGGGTCTTTCCAGTGCCAGACATCCAACCCGGGCATTTCATCCAGGGAATCATCTTCTTTTTCAGGCTCGGGTCGCGGCGCAATTCCAAAAATGATTCGCTTGCCATTATCAGAAAATTTCAATTTTGCATGCTCACTTACCCACCAACCTTTTGCTAATCCTCTGTTCTTTTCATCAACAATTTTGCGTGCGGTTTTTTGTTTTTCTTTCCAGTAATACAAAGCATAAGATTGTTGTTTGGTTTTAAATGAGTCCACATTGGAAACGAAAGTCAGCTGTTTTCCTTGCTCATCCCAGGTTAGGTTTTTGTAAACTCCCGGCTTCTGTAACAATTGAGAAACTTTGAGATTATTCAAATTTACGACACTCAATCCATCGGCCAAACTGTCTTTATTCGCCGTGGCAAATGCCAGGTAGCTGCCTGTTTTAGAGAAAGCATATTCAGTGATATTTTCAAAAATGTGTTCTGTTTGATTGTTATAATCAAGCAAAACAAGATTTGTCCCTTCTGCTTTTTTCTTTTCATCTTTATTTTTTGGCTTTTCCGTTTCACCATCCTTCTTATTTTCATTCTTGGTGGAATCAGAAGCCGCTTCAGATGAGTCAGCACTTTCATCTTTAAACTTTGCCAGCCAGGCCAGCCAGCGGCCATTATCCTTTGACATTTTGTAAGATTTTACCGGTTCTTTAACGGTCACTTTGCCGGATGATAAATCAATAAAAGCCAGCGAATCCTGCGGATATTTTTTATCTGTTTTTTTAATTTTATCTTTCTTCGCTTTTTTCACACTATCCAGTTTTGCACGGATTCTGAAAGCAACAAAAGTAGTACTCTTATTAAAACGTGCCGAATCTGCACGCTGTACAACTAATTTTTCATTTGTTTCCAGATTGATAAACTGAGCCTGACCGTCACCATTATCCGGTTTTATAACAGATAAAAACCATTCTCCATTATCAGAAATGGCATTTTGTTTAGGCCTGTTCCAAAAATCATACACATCATGATCCAAAGATTTTTGTTGTTGGGCTGAAATAAGATTTACTAAAAGTGTAATAAATAGAAAAGAGATAATATATCGCGTCATAGTTTTGTCCGGTTTGCTTAAAGAGGAAAAGTTTAAAGATACGATAATGGAGTGAAAAGTTCTACAAAATCAAAATGAACATAAGTTGTGTAAACTGACGGAAACCAAACGTACTGAGATTTGTTTTTGATGATAAACAACTTCTAAAGTATATTGTGGGCATATATATGATGATAGAATATCGATAGCACCAAATTATCCGTAATAAACGAAATAAACCAGACTATATATCCGCACTAAACGCAATACGTTTAGCAGGATGTTGTGCTGCATGCAGGGAGACTGCTACAATTGACAAATTTCGGATAATATAAATGGCAGATTACGATAAATATTACAAGACTGAGGATTTATTTGGAGAACCATATCCCGAGTTGATAGATTTTTTCACAAAACTTGAATCAAAAGTCAAACTGATTGATTTAGGCTGTGGACAGGGTAGAGATTCGATTTCTTTGGCCAGACTTGGATACAACGTAACAGGGATTGATAATTCCAAAGTTGGTATTGACCAAATGATTTCAATTTCAGAACATGAAGGATTAAAATTAACTGGATTAGTTGGAGATATTTATGCGTTTGATAATTACCAGGATTTTGATATTGTGTTGCTTGATTCAATGTTACATTTTGAGAAACAAGACTTAAAACGAGAGACTGACTTGATTGATAAAATTGCTCAAAGAATAAATAAAAACGGACTGATTTGCGTCTGCATTCAAGATACAGGAAATAAAGTAAGAATTCTTAAAGACACGATTGATAATTCGGGCATTGTCTTTGAGATATTAAATGATTCTTCGCTGATTTACAAATACGAGAATAAAGAATCTGGACACAAATCTGAGACAAAATATTGTATGTATATTGTAAAAAAGAAATCATGACAATGGAAAGAATTGTAATTGTAGGATACAAACCTTTTGAGGGTAAAAACAAGGAGCTAAAAGACCTAATGAAAAATCATTGGTCGATTCTATTTAACGAAGGATTAGTCTCAAATAGAAAATCTATTATAATGGAGGCTAAAGATGGTACAATAGTAGAAGTATTCGGTTGGAAGTCAAAAGAAGCAATTGAATTAGCACATACAAATGAAGCAGTACAAAAAATGTGGGCAGATTATTCTGAGGTATGTGAGTACATTCCAATTGGAGATATTATGGAATCAGGTGAATTGTTTTCTGAGTTTACACCATTTGATTTATAAAAACATGCACGACAGCACAACACGCGGTAAAAAACATTGCGCAGAAAGTGCTAAATTTGAGCCATATAACATTTAATCAACGGCTTAGCGGGTTGATATATTTGCGCTTCGAATTGCGCAACGATTTCTTACCGCCACCGTTGAGGCATTACAGAATAGACAATGAGTAGAATATCACACATAATATTAATGAGTGTTTTTCTTCTTTTTAATTCCTGCCAATCACAAGAAAAGGGAATGGCAAAGAGCGAAAGAATTGAAATATTTGAACAAGTCTGGAATAATGTTAATGAACATTTCTACGACCCAAATTTCAATGGTGTTGATTGGGAGAAAAAGCATCTTGAATACAAAACCAAAATTGAAAATTGCGATAATACTGACACTCTTTTCTTATTACTAAATAAAATGCTCTTTGAACTTAATAGTTCTCATTGTGGTGTGGGTTTATTAACTGAATTAGATCAAGCAGTTTCACCATACATATTTAGCAATGGCGAAATAGGAATTGATATCCGAATTATTGAAAATCAGATTGTAGTTACAAGGGTATTAAGAAACTCACCAGCAGACATTGCAAATATTAAAAAAGGTTACATTATTGAAAAGATTGACGATTTAACAATAAAAGACTTTGAAAATCTTACAAAATACAAACCACCATTTAACGAAAGAAACAAGAAATTTCATCTAACAAGTGAAGTGTTGCGGCATATCTATGGAAAAGCAAATACTAACGTAAAAATTGACTTCATAGATGAAGATAATCAATCCTATTCCAAAATATTAACTCGAACTGAAAGACAAAATGGAGTATTATTAGGTGATAGATTACCACCAGCCTATTTAAAATCCGAAAGTTATTTCCTATCTGAGAATATTGCTTATTTATCATTTAATGCTTTTAATCCTGCCGATTTAGAACACGTGCTAACTAATTTAGAGAAAGTGGACACTGCAAAAGGATTAATCATTGATTTAAGGGGAAATGACGGTGGTTCAATTGATGGAATGAAATTGTTGCTTGGTAGATTTGTTTCAGAAACGAGAAAATACGGAACGTATATCAATCGAAATGAAAGAACTGAAGATTTTATTGAACCTGTTGGCAGTAAATATCAAGGAAAAGTTGTTCTACTAGTTGATGAAATGAGTATTTCGGGTGCAGAAAATATGGCAGGAATCTTTCAGCAGTTTAACATCGGGAAAGTAATTGGAAATCAAACACCTGGGCAAATGTTGTGGGGAAACGGATATTTAATAGATGATAGTATTGCCTTAGTAATTCCAATTTATCAGCTTGAATATCCAAATGAATTTAATCCGGAAAACAATGGAATAACACCTGATATTGAAATAGAACTTTTACAAGAAGATTTGTTAAAAAGCAAAGATACTCAACTCTTAAAAGCAATAGAATATTTAAATAAAGATTAATTGATATGAGCTCACTTAGAGAATTGCCAAATATTGGAAAAACTCTTGCAGACAAATTGAATTTAATTGGAATTAATAATGAGCAAGAGTTAAAACAATTAGGAAGTGAAAATACAATAATCAAGATTGCAACCATTGAAAACAGTGGTGCTTGCATTAATATGCTTTATGCACTTGAAGGAGCAATACAAGGAATAAGATGGCACGGACTTGACAAAGACAGAAAACAAGAATTGAAAGAGTTTTATAGAATGTTGAACAAGTAAAACACCGTGCAACAAATTATAGGAATAATAGCCGAATTAGTAGAAAATATAAATATTTAGTACGCACAAAATTTAGCTGTAAACTAAAAGTTTCAAATTCCGAAATCGGCTACTATTCTTATACAAACCATTATATAACTTTTTGTAGAATAACCCCAATTAAACTTAGTCAATCGTTAATAGGCCTTTAAAAAGTATTTCACTGACAAACGCCCTTTCAAAAAAAAATAAAAAAAATGAAACAAAGACTTTATTTTTTGGTTATACGAACTTATTTTTAGGGCTATACAAAATTTTAAGGAATTAAATTACATGATTATTGTTGATCGTTTGGAAAAATCCTATAACGGTTTTCAAGCCGTCGATGGGATTTCATTTGAAGTAGAAAGCGGACAGATTCTCGGCTTTCTCGGACCCAACGGAGCAGGCAAAACCACGACAATGAAAATCCTGACCTGTTTCATGCCTCCGACAAAAGGAACGGTTACTGTGGACGGTCTTTCCGTTACAGAACATTCCAAAGAAATTAGAAAGAAGATTGGCTATTTCCCCGAGCATACACCAATCTATGCAGATATGAACGTGGTCGATTATCTGCAGTTTGTGTGCGAAGTACGTGGGATTGAAAAGTCGCAACAAATGGCCGCCATTAAAAGGGTAATTGAAATAACCAGTCTTGGCGATATGCTGCAAAAAGATATCGGCGAACTTTCCAAAGGTTACAGGCAGCGTGTCGGGCTTGCCCAGGCTATGGTTCACAATCCGGATATTCTAATCCTTGATGAGCCAACCACAGGGCTTGATCCAAACCAAATTGTGGAAATCCGCTCGCTGATCAAAGAGATCGGTAAAGAAAAAACCGTTATCTTCTCAACACATATTTTGCAGGAAGTAACAGCCACCTGCGACAATGTTATGATTATCAATAAAGGTAGTATTGTTGCCAAAGGTACTCCCGATGAATTGATGGCCAATTCGCAGGGCAAAGGCGTTTTAAACATTGAGTTAAATGAAGGTGCCTCAGATGTTGTTGAAAAAATATCAGCACTAAATGGCGTTACCAAAGCCAAAGCCGGCAAAGAAGCCAACTCATTTGTAATCGAATCCGATAAAAACACAGACATCCGCGAAACTGTTTTTAAAGCAGCTGTTAAAAATAAATGGGTGCTTCTGGGAATGAATTATCATCAAACCTCACTTGAAGACGTTTTCCGTCAGCTAACAGATTAAATGGAGAAATTAAAGTGAACACAATTTTTGCACTGATGCGCAAGGAGCTGAAAAGTTATTTTAACTCTCCAATCGCATTCATCGTTATTGCTGTTTTTATAATCCTGTCCACCTGGATATTTTTCTATTATGGCGATTATGCCTTCTTCGATAGAGGCGTTTCAGATGTCCGCGGATTATTTCAATACAGCTCAATAATTTTACTGTTTTTTGCACCGGCCCTTTCCATGCGTTTAATTGCCGAAGAAAAATACAACGGCACCTTGGAATTGCTGGTTACCATGCCAATCGAAGATCATGAAATTATAATCGGGAAATATCTTTCCACACTGGTTGTTTATGCGGTTATGTTACTTGGGCTTGCAGTTACACCTATCACAGTGATGTCAATTGGTGAGCCGGAAATAGGTGTTATTTTGACAAGCTACCTTGGCTTCTTTCTGCTTGGGGCAACCTATTTTGCGATTGGAATTGCGGCTTCGGCTTTTACAAAAAACCAGGTTGTTGCTTTTATCGTAACTTTCCTGCTTTTAGGCATTTTATACCTGATTGGCGGGGCGGTAAGCAGCGGGCCTTTGGCTGCCATTATAAATACAATCAGCATTCATGGACATTTCGAAAATTTCTTTAAAGGGATTATCGATATCCGTGACATAGTATATTTTATCTCGATAATAGCGTTGTCGCTGTATGTTGCCAGTACAGCCTTGACATCACGAAAATTTTTGAAGTAAGGAGTTAAACGTGCTAAAACAATCATCTTGGTTATCAGTTGGCATTGTAGCGGCCATCATTATTTTCCTGAATATGATCGCCTCAAATATCTCCGGTCGTTTTGATTTAACCGAAAACGATGTTTATACAATGTCTGATGTGACAAAAAATATTCTTGAAGATATTGATGAACCTGTCACTGTAAAAATCTATTATTCTGAAAAATTTCCGCGCCAGCTATTAACAGTAAAACAATATGTATTTGATTTACTGCAAGAATATAAGTCTTATGCCGGTTCCGGATTGGAGTATGAATTTAGCGAAATTGGCGAGGGCTCGGACGATATAAAACAGGAAGCCCAGGGTTATGGTGTTTCACCTGTGCAAGCCAATATCCGCGAAAACGATCAGCTAAAAGTTCAGAATATTTATCTGGGCGTGGCCTTTCTCTATGGCGATAAAAAAGAAGCTTTGCCTTTTATCCAGCAGATTGAACAATTGGAATACCAGTTTACCGGCGCTATAAAAAGATTAACACAGGGTGGTAAAACAAAAATCGGTTATATCACCGGGTTTGATGAAATCTCAATTGATCCGCCAAATCCGTATGCAGCATTGCAAGGTGGCAATCAGCAAAAACCCGTATCAATCAAAAATCTTTTAACTCAGGTTAATTCACAATTTGAACTGACAAAAATTGATTTAAACACCACAGAAAAAATCCCGGCTGAAATTCAGGAAGCGATTATTCTTGAACCCAAGAAAGAATATTCTGCAAAGGCAAAATATATCCTGGATCAGTTTTTAATGCGCGGCGGTAAACTTGGCGTTTTTGTAAACCGCCATCGGGTGGATTTCCAAAATGCTATTTTACCAATTATGCCAATCCGTTTTGGTTTGGATGATTTCTTTACAAAATATGGCTTTAAAATTAATGACAATTTAATCGTCGATAAGCAATCCGCACAGGTTCAAATGATGCAGCAACTTGGCCCAATTCAGCTTCCGGTTGCCGTGGATTATCCTTTTGCAGCACGAGTTACAAATTTTAATGAAGACAACCCAATTGTGTCGCGTCTCAATGAAACAGTTTTCTTTTTCAGCTCATCGATTGATTCGATTCCAACACCAAATGTAAAATTTACTCCGTTGATTCAAAGTTCAGAAGAATCCGGTTTTGCAATGAAAGATCCGCAACGGGGCATGTACAATATTAATCCGCAACAGCCTTTTGCTTACAACCAAAGTAAGCTTAATCTTGCGGCAATTGTAGAAGGAAAATTTCAATCCAACTTTGCAACACGGCCAGATACAATAGCCTATCCCGATGCACATTTATCTGAAGCCACAATGGATGGAAAAATATTGGTTTTCTCGGATGCTGACTTTGTAAAGGATGAATATTCCGGTCCACAAAATGCAACCTTGTTTATGAATGTACTGGATTGGCTTGTTGATGAGAACGGACTGATTTCCATTCGTAATAAAAAAATTGAAAACCGTCCGCTTGATAAAGAAATCTTAGCGGAAAATGCAGTTGGTACGCGCGATTTTATCAAGATTATAAATGTCTACCTGGTTCCTGTTTTGGTAATTTTGTTTGGACTGGTTAAATGGTATATCCGCCGCAGGACAAAACAACTGGCCAGTGTGGCTTAGGTTTTATGAATTTGGTGTCATCCTGATCGAAACGAAGTGTAGAGAAGAATCCCCTTAAAGAAATTGGGATTCTTCTCTTCGTTACACTCCGCTCAGAATGACAGCTTTACGATCTTTGATAATTTAACTGTGGTCGTTTCATTCTTAGGAAAAAAATTATGAATAATAATATTAAACTAATTATCGCACTTGTTGTTATAGCTGTGATTTATTTTTTAACAACCCGCGATTCAAGCTCATCAGATTTTGATAAAAATTTTACAAATATTGATACCGAGAATATTTCAAAAATTGAAATTACCAAAGACTCTACCATAACTTTGGTGAAAGAAAATAACCAATGGATGGTTGATAATTATAATGCTAACCAGGATTTTGTTAACAGCGCCCTGGATGAAGCAAAGAACATTAAACTTGCACGTAAAGTAAGTTCCAATCCGGAAAAGCATTCCAAATATGAAGTTGATAAAGGGACAAAAATTGTCCTGCACGGAGATGAAGAAACCTCGTTCATTTTGGGCAAAACAGCTTCCAGTTTCCAGAATGTTTTTATCCGCAAAACAGACGAGGATGATGTTTTCACGACTGCAAAAAACTTTAAGTCTAAGTTTGAAAAAAGTATTGCCGATTGGAAAGACAAATCCATTTTATCTATTTCCAAAGATGCTATTGCCTCAATCGTCATAAATGAAAACCTTTTTTTAACAAATCTTGATTCAGTGGTTCAGGTAAAAGGTATAAAAGGCAGCGAACCTTTGGCCGATGGAAATTCAAGTGCCACCTCTATGTTTTCCAAATTTTCATCGTTAAAAACTGTTGCTTTTCCAAAAGTGGATGTTACCAATCAAAAAATTTTATTTAATGTTAAAATCAATCAGCGTGCCGGTGAAGTGAACGAACTTTCTTTTTACGAAAAAGCTGGGGAGGATAGTAAATATTATTTAACTGTAAAAGATAACCCAACTTTGTTTGAAGTTAACTCATCTTCATTTGATGTGTTTACAAAAAACTATGATGAGCTTATAAAATGAGCCGATTAGAAAAAGCTTTCCACAATATAAAAGAGTGCATTTATTCGCTCTTTTTAGCTTTGAACACCACATTACAGTAATTCTTTGCAGAACTAAATAATTTTATTTTAAAGAGAAATCTTTAATCACATCAAAAGGAAGATGATCACCTTCATCTTTACCATAATATGCTTCTTTGATGATTCCTTTCTTATCTACAAGAATATCTGCTGGCATGGTTATTAAACTACCCTTAAATGGAAATGGAATATAGCCTTTAAACATCCCTTTTAATAATGTTGGAAAACGAAAAATCATCCCTTTTAGCATCCCAGCAAAAGATTGCTCAATTCCATATACTTTGTAATATTTCTTATCATGATCAGCCACAATGGGAAAGGGAGCGTGGTGGCCTTTTGCATGTTTTGTTAAATTATCAATCGGAGAATTAAAAATGGCAACAATTGTAAAATCATCTCCAAACTCTTCGAATCTTTTTACAAGCTGATTAACGCGTAAATTGCAAAACGGGCAGGTTGCAAATCTTAAAAAAGAAAGCATAAACGGTTTTCCGGACAGGCTGCTCAAATCAAAGTTTGAACCACTGATGGCTGGTAATTTAATATTTTTGATTTTGTCACCCTGCTTAAACTTCATTTAACAACTCCATTATTGATGTTAATTTGAAAACACTGTAAAAAGTTTATCAGCGTTAAACATAGCTGCAGGTGAAATTACTATTTCATTTACCGGCAAATCATCACCATATCGTTCTTTTAGTTTGTTTTTTACAATTGGATTAGTCAAATCAAATTCACTCAGTTTTTGCAAAGCCCCAATTTCTATTCCTGCTCCCCGTTTATAAATTTTCCAGACTAATTCTGAACAATAAATTTTGGCATCAGTCCATTCAAAATAGAGGTCATAGTTTTTACCCAAGTATTTGTTTCCAACCGCTTTCATTTTTTTCATGACATCACCTGTTAATGGATCAAAATTTTTCAAACGTTTCACCACATAATGTCCATTTTCGCCACGGGCAATCCATTCATCCAATGGAGTCAGTTTGACTGGCTGAACAGCTTCATAGACAAAATATTTTTCGTTAACCAGGTAAATTATGCCCATGTGGCTGTATTTAGATTTTGTTGCAAGTTGAATGGCCTGGCTTTGTGATGAAAGTGAGGTTTGAAAAATAATATCACCATTTTGAAATTTTTCCTGGTTTGTGCAAAAAGTTAGTAAAGAAATTAGAATTATGAATATTTTCATTGATATCCTTTATTAAGCCTGTGATCATTTTGAGCAAAAAAAAAGGAACTTAACAAAGTTCCTTTTTGTACCGGAGGTCGGACTCGAACCGACACGGGATTGCTCCCACTGGATTTTGAATCCAGCGCGTCTACCAATTCCACCACTCCGGCGTTCTCTTTGCGAGAGCATGGAATTTAGGACTCTGGTTTTTAAAAGTCAATCTGAATATGAGGTTTAAAAACCAAAGTTTTTTCAGATTAGACAACCTAAATGAAATTGCTGAAATGATTATATAAGATTGTGCATAGCTAATTAATTCTATTTCAATTCGTTTCTATCTTAAGGGAAAAATTATTAAAATTATTTCACCACAAAAAAATGGAAGATCTGTACAATGAAATTGGCAACACTCTGTTATGTAAAAACAGAATCACATACTTTGATGGTTCATCGAGTTAAAAAAGAAAATGATATGCACGAGGGTAAATGGAATGGCCTTGGCGGAAAAATTGATCCGGGCGAATCGCCGGAAGAATGTGTTATCCGAGAAGTGAAAGAAGAATCCGGTTTAATAATTAAGAATCCAAGCTTAAAAGGATTTATTACTTTTCCTGCCTTCGACGGATTGGATGACTGGTATGTTTTCATATTCACGGCAAACCAATTTGAAGGCACACTAATTTCAGATTCACCCGAAGGACATCTGGAATGGATTGAAAACAAAAAACTTATTGATTTAAATTTGTGGGATGGAGATAAAATCTTTTTTAAATGGATGGAAGAGAATCGGATTTTTTCAGCAAAATTTATTTACAACAATGGTCACTTAATTTCTCATAATGTTGTTTTTTATTAATAATTGAGCCCGTGTATAATTAGAACCAACACTACAAATGCCAATATGAATAAACAAAATATTGCGACGCATCTTTTTAACCAAGAGATAGCAAAGATAATTAGGCCACTTATTTTTACGGTATTTCTAGTTAGCGGGTAATAGTTTGCCAGAATTAAGTTTTATCATGGTATTAGCGCTTTTAACAATGGTTGCCACTCTTCTGCATCGGGATCATATATCCCAAATCCGGCAGCGAATTCCCAGTATGCCCAGCTAAAACTATCTTGCTCTGCTCGTTGTGCTACATATTCTGTCCACTTGAAGCGAGAGGTGTAATCTGCTTTGTAATACGCGCCAAACTCGCCTAAAAAAACAGGTAGGTTTCTTTGCTCGGCCCAAAGTTTTACAGAAAGAAAATCGGTTGATATTTCTACCTTTTCATTTTGAAACCCATTCCAGGTAGTCCCTAACCAGGCTTCACTGTTGTCAACCCATTCCGCTCCTTGGTGTGTAAACTCAAACGGTGTATAATAATGAAAAGTAAAGATTGCATTCTTTTCTTCTGAAGGGATGATAAGTTTATTAATAGCACTTATCCCACCCCATTCAGCTGGGCCAATTATCACTGTGTGAGTAGAGTCGATCTCGCGGATTACATCAATTGCTTCGGCTAGATATATATTCCATAATTGGGCAGTAAGCTGATCATTGGGTTCATTCAGAATTTCGTAAAAAACCGTTGTCGGTCTATTGATATATTTTTTGGTAATTTGTTTCCAAATTGAAATAAATTTTTCTTTTTCATGATCTGGATTTGCGAAAATTTCTTCATAATGGTGGATGTTAATTATAATTGCCAGATCATTTTCTTCAGCCTGATCAAGGATCCAATCTATTCGTGAGAAAAAATCGGCTTCTATTGTAAAAGGGGAGTCAAGTTGGGTATGAGCAGACCATCGAATAGGAAGTCTGACAGCAGTAAAACCGGCAGCTTTTATTTCTTTGAAATACAATTCTTTGAGGATAATTCCCCATTCGCCTTCATTTGGAGCCTCCAACGCATTGCCAAAGTTGATTGTTTTGGAAAGAAGTTTATTCTGCTCAAAAGGGTCCGGTATTTCCTGATTATTTGTTTTACTCACCGACACACTTTGTTCTGAACAGGACATTACTAACAAAAAACAAATCTGAAGAAAATGAAATGGAGTTATTTTCATGGAGTATCGTCTATTTAATCAAAATCATTTCTTTCGTATGCCTGGTGTCCCCGGCAGACATATCATAAAAATAAATACCGCTGGCAAGATTTTTACCGTCAAATTTTGCTGAATATTTTCCAACTGTATGCCATTTATCGACAAGTGTTTTAATTTTTTGTCCAAGCCTGTTATAAATATTTATCTTTACGTGACCAGCTTTTGGTATTTGATATTCAATTATTGTGGCAGGATTAAAAGGATTGGGATAGTTTTGTTTAAGAATGTAGTTTTTTGGCAAACCATTGTTTGAACTTTGCATAACAGATGTTAACAATGGAATATTATCATCCATCCAATCAATACGATCTGATATCCAGCTTTTTAGCATATTTATTTCGTCTTCATATGAGTTAATTTCTGAGCTGCGCGGATCACTTGGATGCCAACCACCACCTAAATCTGTTTCTCCCGGGCCGGGCCAGATTTCAAAATTACGGTCACGCGCCTCGTCAGTTTTGTCTGCATAAAAATCAATAATATCATTGATCGAATTTTTACTTAACAGAGTTTGCCTAAGTTGGCTCCAGCGCTCGTTTAATTGCTTACTAAAAGCAGGATCATTAAAAAGTACTTTCCACCAAAATGGTGGCTGGAAACTATCCCTGCGTTGAAAGGAGGAGTTTTCGGTAAAATAGATTATTTGCCAGCCCTCAATTAGCCAGGAGTTATAATAACCTGCATTTCCAAAACTAAAATTATAATCCCAAACTGGTCCTGTATGCAATAATCCGCCATTACTGTCTTTTTCCTTGTAAAAATATGCGCTTAACCGGTACCCGTCTACATTGCGGCTTAGCTCGTTTAGAATTAGATAATCAATAAATGAAGAAACATTTATAAATTGAGAATAACTGTTTAGCGGATCAGTAAAATCACCACTGTCAATTAGATTTTCAAAATCGAGCACAAAATTTTTAATATAATCTTTTTGCTCATCTGCAATGTCTTCAGGTTTTGGGTATACATATTGATATTTTAATCTTAAAGATGAGCCACTAAAAGGAGGGTGCGGTGAGACAAAACCATCATTCCAGGATTCTTTATCTATTCTTAAAATGTAACCACCGGTTAGCTCATCACCGGTAGTTTCATCCGGATTTAACTTAGCAATATTGACCCTGTTTTTATCCCGTTTTATTTTCTCCATAAGAACATAAATCCCTTTATATTCTTCATTTATCACTAATTCACAATAGCGGGTCCGTGAACTGAACCAGCCCATTTCGCGAGATAATTCATAAATCAGAACATTTCGCATAAGTGAACGGTCAAAATATGGAGCGTGTAAAATCCAATCGTTTTCTGCAGGTAAATCAATCAAAGAAACATTCAGGTTTTCACCTTCATCATCTTGTGTCTCAAGACCATAAGATTTTTTATCCCACCCTGAAGAACTTTGTCCCCGAATTTCAATGCTAATTTTACCAGAATAATTATTGGCGCTATCTGCAACACTGTTTCGTACATCCGGACCATTATAAATAATATCCATATCTGCAACGATACGGATATTATCAGACCTTATGTCTTTGCCATCAGTATCAATTAAAACTATCGGTAAATCTGATGAGCTTAATTCAACCTGTCCAAATAGCGGAAGTATTAATACAAGTAAAACGGTAATGCTTTTAATAATAAACCTGCTAAAAAATAATTCCATTTTTCTACAACATAATTAAACACCTCAAAAAAAATTGCGTTCCCAGTGTTAATTATTGTTCCATGTTTTTAACATCTGCTACCAGAATATAGCGTACAAAATAGCTAAAACAATTAAAATTCCATATGATGCAATATTAAAAACAGAATCTGTTTTAAACATTTTTGAAGGCAGTGAAATTGCTTTAGAATCATCATCTCCTTCTGATGTGCTCATACTAACACCGGCAATTATTGCCATAGTTATTAACATTGTATAAAACATTTGATCTAAGAATGGTAGATCCAGTACCGGAATTTTTAATAACCATGCAATCGGAATAGAAAGAATAACGCCAACAATTGCGCCGGTATTGTTTGATTTTTTCCAGAAAAGCCCCATTAAAAATACAGCCAAAATACCAGGACTCACTAAACCTGTATATTCTTGAATATATTGAAACATCTGATCTATATTGCCCATAACCGGAGCTAATAAAACCGCTATAATTAAGGCCACTCCAGCTGTTATCCGGCCAACTGTTACAATTTGTTTTTCTGTTGCATTTTTATTGATATAAGGCTTAAAAATATCCATTGTAAAAATTGTGGATGTTGAGTTTAGCATCGACGCCACCGATGAAACAATCGCTGCAGTTAATGCTGCCAGCACCAAACCTTTTAAACCAACCGGAATAAAAACACTAATTAACCAGGGATAAGATTTATCATAATTGATACCACCACCAACTTTGTTAAAAGCTTCCTGAACTCCTTCTATTACTGCTGTACCCTCAGGCTGTGCATATAGTACATATGCTACAATCCCGGGAATAACCACAATCAATGGAATAATGAGTTTTAGGAATGCGGCAAAGGCAATCCCACGTTGTGCTTCCTGAAGGGATTTTGCTGCCAATGTACGCTGAATAATATATTGGTTGAAACCCCAATAATAGAGATTGGCTACCCACATGCCGCCAACCAAAACAGCAATACCCGGCAATCTGGAAAATTCCGGATTATCCTTGGTGAGAATCATTTGAAATTTATCCCCTGCAACATTATACACATGAGATAACCCGTTCATAATACCACCCGCTGGAGTAACAGAATCCAGGGCAATAACAGTTGTTATCAAACCGCCGATAATCAATAAAGCAACCTGAACAACATCCGTCCATGCAACTGCAGAAAGGCCACCATATAAAGAATAGGCCGCCGCAATAAAGGCCAATCCGAGAATGGCATAAATAATCAAACCACCATCACCATTACCAATAATTGTATCTATTGCTTTTCCACCCAAAAACAAAACCGAGGTTAGATTTACAAAAACAAACAACGCCACCCAAAATACTGCAAGGATTGTTTTTAAATTCGTACTGAAGCGTACTTCAACAAATTCGGGAATTGTATAAATCTGTTTTTCAATAAAAATTGGAAGAAAATATTTACCAACAATTATCAAAGTAAGGGCGGCCATCCATTCATAAGTAGCAATTGCCAAACCAGCTGCAAACCCGGAACCGGACATTCCAATAAACTGTTCAGCTGAAATATTTGCTGCAATTAAAGAGGCGCCAATCGCCCACCAGGGAAGTGTTTTACCAGCCAGAAAATAATCTTTGGCATCTTTCTGATGACCTTTTTTATCTCGCGATACCCATAATCCTAATCCAACTATAAAAATGATATACCCAAAAAACACACCGTAATCTAATGCTGAAAACTCCATTTCGCCTCCTATACTTTGCTTGCTCAGCTTTCACTTAACAAATATACAAATTTAAAATTTTATGGTAAAAACAACATTTTTTTTGTTTCTACAAAAGCCCCACTTTTAATCTTATAAAAATATAAACCTGCCCCAATTTCTTTGGCATTAAAATTTATTTTATAATGCCCTGCTTCCTGAAAACTGTTTACCAGTGTTTTAACTTTTTGTCCCAAAGCATTATAAATTTCTAACTTCACATGAATCAGTCTATTATTATTTTCTTTAACATGGTAGCTGATAACCGTTTCCGGGTTAAAAGGATTTGGATAATTTTGTTCTAAACTAAATTTACTGTTAAAAATCTTTTGTTCATCCAAGGAAGTATAAACCGTATTTTGCGCTCCCGGTGATCCATGTCCCGCTGATGCCCACCAGTTTTTTGCAAGAGAATTGTCAAATGCAGGATTTTTTAATTCCAACGTTGCACCACTTCCATTTGCTTGTTCGGGCCAGGGCAGTTTTTCATCATAAACGAGTGAATCAACTATTTTATTTTGACCATCATACAGTCGTACGAGTTCACCGTTGCTACTCAAACCAAAATTCATAGGACTAGCATGCGCTATCCCAGGAAACAGAGAACTAAAAGCACTGTCATTTTCAGCAAGTACTAAAAAGGACTTTGGTGCAATTACTGTCTGATCTGCAAATTTATATTCATGGGAATCATCACTATCTTTAAATACCCAACCAGATATATCATAATTCTGATCACTACTGTTGTAAAACTCAACCCAATCACCACTATCAAAATTATTTACAGAGTTATAATTAATCTCGTTAATCACAACCCCATGGTTGGATTCATCAACTGTGAAATCAGCCACTAAATCTATATTTGAACCCAGTTTTATAGTGATAAGCCGGGCTTCAGATGTTATGCTACCGGTCCAGCCATTAAAACTAAAGCCCGGTTTTGCGATAGCTTCGATTTGAATGGAAACATCTTTAAAGTAATGCCCTTGCCATGGAAATTGATCTACAATTAAACGATTGATTTTAATTTGCCCGCCCGTGGAGCTATTTAGCTTTATTAAAGTGGAGCCTTGCAAACCAAATTGCTGTAAGACAAAACTTCGAAAATATGCTTCACGCGAATCAGCGAAAGCATTTATGTAATTTAGGTGATTGTTTCTGTTTCCCTGATTGAGGGACCAGCGGCCTAAATGGCGTACGATCTCATTTGAAATAATAGTATCAACAGAGTCAATTACGGTTTTGACCTGATCTTTCCTAAAAGTAGAATTTAAAAGATCGGCAATCCTGTTAATAAATTTGGTTTTTATACTATCATTTTCCAGAAACTTGCGAAGTAGAAATGTTGACCAGGGTGGGTTTGGCCAATCGGGTCCGTTTTCTTCTAATGCTAAACTAAGCGTGTTGTTTTTATATGCTTGAGAATTAAATCTGCTAAAGCCGAAATCTGTATCATATAAAATCCAACGCCATTTTCCGCCTTCTGTTTTTGGGCGCCAATATTTAATATTGTTTCCAGGCCAGTCCGTATTATCAAAATAAATCTGTGCAACCATATAATCGATATATTCATTCAAATCGACTTGCTGCTTTATAAATTTATATGAGGCCGCAGTTGACAAATCGTTTGTATTAAGAAAATCCAATAGTTCATTATAGTGCTGGCTATCACCATGGATTGCAATACCATCATTTTCAAGCATATCAATATTGTTTGCATCAACAGGGTGGTGTGATGCTATAAAATGTTCATTTATTTTTTCCCGAATATGATGGATGCCCCAGTATTCGCCGTTTATAAAAACAACCGCCGGCCTAAATCCCAACTTATCAATATCAAGATCGTTTAAAAGGGTTTGCATAAGCCCATCACGCATCATACTGCCATCCCAGTCATTACCCGCGTTGCGCAAAACGAATGACTCGAAACGATCAATATTTATATCAGGAAATAAATCATAATCCAATGATTTGCTGCCGTATTCCCCCCTGAAAAAAACAGATAAAGACTTTTGTGCGTGGCCCCTGCTCCAACCTCCAAAAATCTTTATACCACAACCGCTTTCGAACGCTGTACTTTTATCAGACTCAAAAAATTCAATCTTTGCCGGCCTTTCCCAATCTTGCCAAAAATTTGCACCAAAATGAGGAAAACTAGGGGATGCATTTGGACCATCAGCATAAATACCTGTTTGAGAATCCCACAAATTATCCGGATCTGTTATCAAAGATATAACCGGCAAATCGGTTGGTTCATCCACGAAAAAGGTTTGGTCATTAACAGGACCGGGTAACACACCATCCTGATACCCTATTGCACGCACAACAGTTGAGTTTGTAATATTTATTGGGCTTTCATAAAATGTGGAAAAACTATCAGGATCCGATCCATCTAAAGTATAATAAATCCGAGATGAACCTCCGCCAATAGAAAGATCAACAGTTACTGCGGTTTCGTAAAAGCCTGCTTGTGGAGTTATTTTAACTGTGTCACCAAAACCAAGAAAACCCGGGAATGAATTTTCTTCACCCGGGCTGCTTTCAGAAAAGAAAAGCCAATCAATTCCGCCATCTGGTTTGCGACCATAAGAATAATCTCTTGGAATTATTATAGGTCCAATGCTGTCTTGAATTTCCAAACCCGGGCTCACCAGAAAAAGTGGTTCGCCCCCGGAAGAAAGTTTAAAATTTGTATGCAATTGAACATTCGGGAAAGTAAGCAAAGGGTTTGTTCCTCGTGATGAATCCTGTCCGCTGTTATAGCCAATACTTAGAAAAGGGATAAGCGTTAAATCGGAAGAGTTAATACCAAAATTATGCACTTCTATGGCCAATACGTTTTCACCATTTTCAAGAATTGATAAATCAGAAATATCGAAAACTGCCGGATCTCCGCCAGTATATAAAACTGCTTCTATGTATTCATCAGAATGTTGGTCATAATCAGGGGGAATCCCAACTGTCCCAATATTTGAACGCGCAACCTCAACACCATTTATATAGGCCACAAAAGAGTCATCATAATCCATATGCAGTATAAGTTTTTCGACCTGGGTGGTATTTTTAATGCTAAATTTTTGCCTGCTAGCCACAGTAATCACAGGATCAATTACAGTATTATCATCCCCATCACCATAACCAACTCCCGTCACCCCGCGTTGCCATGATGAATCATCAAAACCCGGCATTCTCCAATCTGCATCCGGCTCACTTTCTAAAGGCAGATAGTTGCAACTATCACCCCAATCTATAACGGTTTCCCATTCATAAACACTATTCAGCCTGTTTTTTCCAGAAGCAAAAATCAACAAATGGTTTTCCGGCTGCAAAGTAATCTCGGGGAAAAACCATTTTTGAAGATTTTGAGGATTATCTGAAAGAGTGTACCCAGCCAGGTTAACAGGATTTGATGATTTGTTATAAAGCTCAATCCAATCAGGGGTATCTCCATCTTCATCAAACAAAGTTGAGCTATTAGAAATCATGAGCTCATTGATTAAAAACTCCTGTGCTTCAGCTGTAATAACAAATAAGATAAATACTGCTACAAATAATTTGACCATTAGTTACTTATATTAAACTCTTTTTGTAAACCACCCACCATTAGTTTAAATGCACCCGGCTCTGTTACCTTTTTATTGTCCCTGTTAGTAAATGCAAAATCTTTGGCATTTAATTTAAATTGGACAGTTTTTACCTCTCCGGGTTTCAGGCTTATTTTTGAAAAACGTTTTAATTGTTTTGCTGGCTGAGAAACCGAACTGAACAAGTCACTTCCATAAAGTAGAACTGCTTCTTTACCTGCTAAACTTCCACTGTTTTTTACTACCACAGAGATTGAAATTTCTTCATCCATTTTAATTGAAGCTCTGTCTATCTTTAAATCGCTATATTCAAACTTTGTATAACTAAGACCGTAGCCAAACGGGAACTCATTAGCATAACCATTTCCTTCGAAATTTTCTATTGGCTTATGGTCATATGTTGTAAATCCATTAGGCCCAATTGGATATGTAAAGGGAAGTTTCCCACTTGGGTTAGTATCTCCAAATATTACATCTGCAATTGCCTGTCCACCCTCCATTCCCGGAAGATATGCCATTATAATCCCGGAAGCATTTTTAACGATTTTATTTATTACACGTGGGCGACCTTCTACCAGTACAAGTATAACAGGTTTGCCACTTTTATAAAATGCATTGGCTAAATCAAGTTGTGATTGCGAAATAGTGAGATCCATGATGTTTCCGGGTGTCTCACAATATGTTGGTTCTCCCAGGCATAATACAACCACGTCGCTGTTTTTTGCCTGCTCTAAAGCCTTATCAATATTGATTAAAGTATCAAAATCTGCACCCTGAACAAATTTTGTTTGTGACTTACCGATTTTATTTTCTATTGCTTCTAGGATTGTAAGCTTTTCCTGCGGATAAAGATCTTCTCTGTCACCTTGCCATGTTATTGTCCAACCACCATTCATTACCGAGAGCTTATTCGCAGTTGGTCCGGCAACTAGAACTTTGGACTTTTTGTTTAGTGGCAAAATGTTTTTATTATTTTTTAGTAGGGTGATTGCTTCACGGGCAGCATCTAAATTTGCCTTTTGAGATTTTGCGGAAGCGAACTTACTTGTAAGTTTTTTATCAGGATATGGATTTTTAAACAATCCTGTTTTTATCTTAACCCACAATATGCGCCTAACCGCATCATCAATTCGAGAAACAGGGACTTTGCCCTCCTTTACCAATTTTACTAAAATTTCATAAAACGAATAATCATAGGGAATCATACTCATATCTACACCGGCCATTACAGCCATACGTACTGCTTCTTCCGGTGAATCAGCAACTTTATCGCGAGTATACAGGCGTTTGATATCTTCCCAATCGCTTACTGCAAAGCCTTTGAAGCCTAGTTCATTTTTCAAAATCTCTGTAAGGATGTAGTGATCACTGTGTGTCGGAATACCATTAATTTCACCAGAGTTTATCATTACCGTATGAACCCCGGCATCCACTGCTTTTTTGAATGGCGGTAAAAATATATCGCGCAGCATTCGTTCCGGAATCCATGCAGGTGTACGATCCTTTCCACTAACAGGATTGCTATAACCCATATAATGTTTCATACACGCGGCTACAAATTCACCTTTTGTATTGTTATCATCACCTTCAAGCCCTTTTATATAAGCTTCACCCATTTGCGAAACCACATATGGATCTTCGCCAAAAGTTTCCCAAAAACGCGACCAAACAGGATTTCGCCCAACTCCTAAAACCGGGTTGAAATTCCAGGGAATACCGGAAGCGCGAACTTCCAATGCAGTAATAATCCCGCTGGTTTTTACAAGTTCGGTATTGAATGTTGCTGCCATTGCAATGGATTGCGGAAACAATGTAGCATCTTTTGTGTAAGTTGCGCCATGGATTGCATCAATACCATAAATTACCGGAACAGCTGTGCGCGTTTCTTTAAGGGCAACATCTTGTATAGTGGTGATCATTTCAATCCAATTTTGCAAAGTATTTGCCTGCCCACCTGTATTTAATATAGAACCAACATGATACTTTGTTAAGGCCTCCTTCAACTTCACAGGATCGATTTCATTAATAAATGAACCATCCTGGCGAGGTTTTGAAACAACCTCCAGAGTTATCTGGGTCATTTGGCCGACCTTTTCTTCCAAAGTCATTTTCTTTAAAAGATCATTTATTTGTACATCTATATTTTGGCCGACAACTTGAATAAAGCTAAATAAATAAAATATGAACACTGTTTTCAGCACTATCCGTTTCATTTAGAACTCCTCATTTCTCATTTTAGTAACAGCATTTTCTTATAATCTGTAAAGAGACCGTTGCTGCTGTGTGATTTTAATCTATAGAAATAAACGCCACTAGACATGTTATGACTGTTGAACTTTAATTCATGGCGACCACTGTTTTTTTTTGTATTTAATAAACGCTGAATTTTCCTGCCTCCGGAATCAAAAATATCCAATTCCACAAATGATGGACTTTCTAGAAAGAAAACTATTTTTGTTTCAGGATTAAAAGGATTAGGAAAGTTTTGTTTTAAGTGGGTTTTACTGGGAATTACCGGCTTGTCTTTTTCAAGCCCGGTTGCTAATTGCTCTACAACAATACTATTAATAATGGGATGACTAACCCAGTTATCAAAATATAAATTTAACATTCCATCAGAAACAGATATATTACTGATTTCAATTTCTTTTGCAGTTTTTGATCCGAAATCCCGCACTACATCAAGGTTTCCTATAGCCAATGTATCTTCCACATATATATCAAAACTGCGCTTTCCCTGTTCAGAATATTTCATATCGGCAAAACCCAACGTTAAACTATAAATACCATTTGGAACGCGGATCTTATATTGAACAACTTCTTCAAGCAATGCCTGGTATAACGAATCATTTTCCGTATCATTAACTGCATCATGATAATATTTCCGATGATGTCCATCCATATGGCCATATTCAACATCATAATTCCATACCTGATCTGCCAGAAAACCTTTATAAGGATCATCTGACCCGGCATTAATTTTTAATGGAAATTCAAGTGGTGGGTTATTAATCACATTTATAAAATCATACGTTTGAGTATTCGGCGTTTCAAACTGATCACGGATTCCAAAAAATATTAGGTTATAGTTCTGGTCCGGGTCCAATTCATCAAAAAATAACTTAACCGTTCTTTCATCTTTTTGTAGTTCTATTCTTTGGATTGTTTTGGCTGGTGTTATAGAATATTTGCCTATTTCAACAGCATCGAGTGCGTTTACTTTCTCCGTAAACTGTGCTGTAATAGATGACCCGCTGACCCTTGCCCACAAAAATTTTGGTGCAGCTTTATCCTGGTATCCAAGATTAGTATCATCCGTTAAACAAAGAATCATCATACCATCTTTGTAAACAACATTATCTGTTGTGAAAAGCACCTTGTTTCCGGGAAAAGTATGCGTTCCCATACCCCATCTGTCACTGTCATAGCTGTCAAACTCATCTCTCCATGACAACGTAAAATTGTTATCAGTCCCATAATCACCGGTTCCGGGCTTATATTCATAATATGCTGCCCAATCATAATATGCGAAAAACGGAAGGAGTTCTACATTCCATTCACCAACCCAACTTTCCCATTCAGCCGCCCAGATATTCATCATCATTTTTTGGTTATGTATCAGGGTTGAGATATGCTCACCGGTTTGGCGATAAATTTCCTCTCCATCAACAAACCATGCCACATAGTCCGGGGTCCATTCGAAAGCATAGGTATAAAAACTATCCGTTGGAGAAAAATTTAAATGTTCATGACTGTTATGAATTCTTTGCCCGGGAGTAATTGTAGTTGTTTGAACATCGTTTCCGTAACGGCCAAGTAATTCAAAATCAATTTCATTCCATTCATCACAACATTCTGTAAAATCGTTGTATGTAAAAAAATTTGATAAAACGCCAGTTCCCCAGGCTGCTTTATATCGGGTCTCAAAACGGCCATAGGTAAAACTTTCATGCGTTCGTAATTCTGCACCACGGTACATCTGGGCATTGATAGGTGAAAACAAAAAAAAAGAAAGTAATATTAGTACCAAATTTTTCATAACGAGGCCTACATTTTTTTACCGTAATCAAGCTTGTTATGGGTTGTCAGCTGAGGGAATTGCGGAACAATAACAGGGAAAGGCATGTTGCGCTGAATAACAAACATATCTACCGATGTCAGTTCAATCTTTTCAAAAACATCTGTATTAATTTTAACATCATCCTGATATTTTTTTCTCAAATCTGCTATGTATGGATCTAAATTGTTTTTTACAAAAGAATGCCCGGAAGCTTTGTTTGATTTTGCCCCTTCAACAATTTTTTTCCTTTGATAAAGAGACAAAATGTTATCACGCCACATATTTTCATCACGCTTAACCAGTGGATGTTTATCGTATCCTTTTTCATACGCATCTTCAGTTATAAACTGATCGCGGATAAGATCGGCGACTGCCAAACGAAATTGGGCACCAAATTCTTTCTTTGGCATTTTACGGTTTCGAAACACCAGTGGATGGGATTTCAATTCTTCTTCAAATTGACGCACAGTCCAAACTTCTCCATCAAGTGTTAAAAGCGGTTGATCAAGAATTTTTTCCATACGACCCTGAATATCATCCAGGTACATCTCACCGTTATCTTTATTCCAGAAGCGCTTATTAAATGCCTCCCTTTTATCTTCTTTAGATTTGAAATAGTCCGGCCCGATAAGGTTGACAAGTTCTTCAAACACTGCCGGATTAAACTCAATTTTTTTGCCAGACATCAGATTTTTCAACCATAAAGAATAGCTATCCCTTGCCCTAATTTGTGTAACTATTTCTTTTACATCTATTTCTGTTTGACGGGCTTTATCTCCCATTACCAGGCTACGTGTCCAGCCATTTACGCGCATAAGCACATAGGAATTATTTTCAATTTTTAATGGCCCCAAAACCTGGTTATCAGAAACGTTTTCTAAATATAAAGCTTTAAAAAGTTCATCATCTATGGGTGTATTAAAAGAAAATTCCTGCTCTTTATTTTCCTGTTGTGTAGCAGCCTCAAATTCTTCTTGCAGGTCATCGAAGGAAGTTTTGCCCTGGCTTAGATCATTTTTAATTTTGTATGCAAGCTCTTCGTTTAAAGGAAGAATTGATACTTTATAAGTACGCTCAGCATTTTGATATGCTTTTTGCAGCTCCAGAGAATCCAATATTACTTTTTTTGTAGCCGTTTCATTAAAGTGAAGCTGGCGCATTGCTTGCTCCCGCCGGCCATCTAGATATAATTTTATTTCGGGATTGGTTAATATCTTCTCTGTTTCTTCTACTTCGGCAGCAACCAGTTTTTCAGCAATCAGGGAGTTTAGCACAATCTTGCGATGAATGTAGTTATCATTTTTGCACCATGAAGGCCGAACCGTATATTCTGATCTGCGGATAAACTCATTTACCGAAATTGTTTTATCCCCCACTTTTGCAAGAATGGTCTCTTGAACCTCATTCTCTTTAGTTGAGCAAGCAACTAAGATCAAGACCAAAAAGACGGACAATAATTTCGTAAACATTTTTGTTTTTCTCATTAAAACAGAAAGCCAATTGAATAACTGTTAACTTTCCCTAAAATCCCCATATCACGGAATGCGTAATCTACTTTGAGTGATATATTACCCATTACAAGTTTTTCAAAACCTGCGCCAAAAGTATGACCAAATTCTGCCTGGTCTTCATTCAAAAACAAACCTTTGTATCCGGCTCTTAGAAAAAACTTTCCTATGGTCGGTTCAAAATACTCGTATTCTCCACCTACATTTACAGATTCTGCATTATTATTCGGATGGAGTGCATCGGTTGCAATTGTTAATCGTTGCGATTCTGTACGGAAAGCATTAACAGCTACGCCAAGGCGAAATATTAATGGTAATTCCCATTCATTTGGATCATATTTTCCGGGCACATTTCCATAATCACCATCCTGATCCGGCAATGGATCGATGGATTGTAAAAGATCAATTCCATCAAATTTCATACGCGTACCATAATTAGAGATACTCATTGCTATGCGCATTCCATCAACGCGATCTCCAGTTGGAGAAAAGAAAGCTGTATTTATAGAAACGCCTAAATCTACTGCAAGCGCGCTGGCATCTAAATGCCAAATGTTCGATTGGATATATTTAGCTGCAACACCAAAACCAAACCAGTCTGTTAATGCTCGGCCATAAGCCAGGCTCAGTGCAAAATCACCCGACGAAAATCTTTCACCTGTACCATATGGGTTTTCAACTGTATTAACATCCATTTCGCCATAATCTGTAAAGGTCAAACCTAATGCAACTGTACCTATTTCCGGAAGTACAATCCCTGCCGCAGCAAAAGATGTGCTGATATCAACAATCCAGGGTTGAATTACAAATTGTGCTTCGCTTTGCTCCATAAAAGCCAGGCCTGCCGGATTCCAGTAAATAGAAGAAATATCCCGCGCCATGGAAACATAAGCATCACCCATTGATGCACCGGCACTTCCATAACCAATTTCTAAAAACGATGCGGTTGTTGTCCCAACTCTAAAGGGCCTGTTTTGGGCCTGAAGTAAAAAGGGCAAAATTAAAAGAATCAGAAAGTATTTAAATTTCATAATAAACCTTCAATTAAAATTATTTTATAATGGCAAATTTGCCCAGTTTTGTGTCACCGGTTAGTTTTGCTTTAATATGATAAATGTAAATTCCAGCGGCAACTTCCAGACCCTCATCGGTTAATAAGTCCCAATGAACTATTCCGTTGTCAACTCCGTTTTCAACATCAATTTTATCAACTAACAAACCACTCACTGTAAAAATCTTTATGGTACATTCAGCAGGTATATTAAAAAACATTAACCGCCGTCTTTGATTTAGAAAAGAGTTTGCAACCGCTTCTTCCATGGAATTTGTCATAACATATGGATTGGGAACAACCCGTATTTTATCCATTGAGCTGGAAATAATATCCAGATTCTGATCTCCTTCCGGCATAATGCTAAACGTGATCGAATCATCTTTCCAGAACGGACGGCGATGAGTTACACGGTATACATCATTTGCTTTTGGCAGTTGAGTAGAATCAAGTGCGGATTTAAAATCAAACGCGAAGGCAACACCGGAAGAAACACTTAAGTTGTTTTCTTTTGTTAATGGAGCAACAAGCACGCGATCTTCTAAAATATCAAATTCTTTATTCCCATTTTGGTCGTGTACAACGATATCCAACTTTTCGTATTGACCGCTTGAATCTAAAAATGATTTGTTTAATACATAAAAATTGAAATGCTGATTAAATAAAAGATCGCCCTTTAAAACTTTAACGCCTTTTTCATCAACCACATTTCGTCTTTTGCTTACTCCTACATAAGCCGAATCATCATTGGTAAAAACAAGATCATAATCCCATGGGAAATAGTTTTTATCAGAAGCAGCCGGACTTATGATGATTGGTGATGAACCTGTTAACCACCCAGAATTAGAATAATCATATTCAGCAAATTCAATTCCAGGATTGATAGTTAGACGGAGACCATCAAATACATCTGTTGAAAAACCATTTTCGCTAAATAGTGTTGTGTACCGAATTGTATCGTTGTTGGCATCTCCCCTAATAATATCTTCAACATATTTTATATTACTAAAAGCGAAGTTCTCCGGTGTTTCACTATATACTAGCTTATTTCCCATAGTTACATCGTAGACATAAAAACTGTTTGGCGTATAAATTAGATAATTACCGTCATATATTAGTTCATCGCCGTCTTTTGGAATATCAAGTGTATCAATACCAAACTTAACTTTATAAGTATGGTCATACTTAAGAGCGTTGTTTGATAAGATTTCAGGTTCAACAACACCAATACTTATTTGATTAGACTCGGTCTCATTGATGGAAGGTGGCTCATAACCTGTAGCTGCCGGACGTGGTATAACCACTGCAATATTAGGCCCGATTGAACGGATACTTTCCTGTTCATCCAAATCCACAATAATTGTATTTTCAGAAGGCGCAATTCCAGGACCGATATCAGGTGCACCAAAATCGTATGCAACCAGTGCGTAATAATATGTCCGTCCATTGCTAACTGTACTATCTATAAAGTGATGAACAATACCCGTATCAAAACCCAGGTTATAACTTGCTCCATTAACAAGTCCAAAATCTGTAAAACCGATAATTCCATCTTTTAAATCACATTGAAAAATTGGTTTCTTTATAAAAGGAGTCCCAAATCCATCCGTAATTACTTCAGAATCAGAGAAACGTTTATCTGAGGCGCGGTAAAGTTTATAGCCTTCAAAATCATTAATATTACCTACAAACGCATCGCGTGTTTTTGTATCTGCAATATCGTTCCATGTAAGAATTACTCTTCCATCTCCCGGTGTTGCTGTAAGGGTTGGCATAAGTGGTGGTTTGGCAAAACGATAATCCGACTCGTAAATTACTTGTACAATTCTCTTCTGTTCGAACAATGCCGGCGCCGAATGCTCATCAGACTGAAGCCCGTTAAGATCATCGAATGCATGTAATTCAGACATTGAGATACGTTCTTCGCGGCCCTGGAAAAGTGGAAAAGGTCCTGAAGCAAAAGTCTCAATCAGGTTTGAAATATTACCAAGAAATTCTAAGGTCGAATCCTGGCCAATTAATTCCCACATGGATTCATCACCGCGGAACCATCTAAAATCGAAAGAATGGCTTGGAACAGGAAATAACCGGAAAGATGTCAAACCAACCATATCTGATTCGGTCACATCTGTGGTTGCAAAGTTTGGCTCGCTACCAAATTCAGGATCATAATCCGGACGGTGGTTACCTTCCGTCATGTTTGCATCCGGACCGTCATAGTTTAATTCAAACGGACCAATACCATCTGTTCCCACATCATCATTGGGGGTATCGCCACTTTCGGCCACCCATTCTCCACTTGCCGCATCATAAAAAGCATATGCATTATTATTATTAGCATCAACACCATCCTGCCAGTCCTGGTCTTCATCTGCATCCCAGTGATCTTGCAGATCTTCCAACTCAAGGTTATACGCTTCTAAAAATTTATCGATATCAGCAATGCCATCGGTTGGTCCAACAATTGAAGTTGCAAGATTATCACGTTGCTCATCAATAAGCCCATCTTCATCGTTGTCTCTGTTGTCATAAGGAATTCCTGGACTTTCAAGATAGGCAAAACCCATTGTCCCTGTAGCTACACCAGCGCGTCCAACTCCGTCATTATCCCAGGAATAAGCCATATCAAGCTGACGATCAAAAAAGCCAACTTCATCATCTGACTCACCGCCAATACCGTTATCAACCCAATATCCAAAAGCTACTTTAGGCAAATCATAATCGGAAATATTAGCAATACTATATTCCCAAAAAATTGCATCCCTTGCCTGCGGATTATTCCATTGAAAGCCTCTTTGAGATACACGAATTCCAATGCCGCCCCATGGTTTCCCTGGCTGCAATGTATTATCATCTTCAATAAAAACACCGTCTCTGGGATAATATTTTACCTGATCCTCAAAGCCAAGGTATTCCTGATCCTGGGCATCATTGGCCACAAAGTAAGTTTCCAGATCGGCATATATAACGCCTTTTCCAAAACGGCCATTCCACTCGCCGGGCCATTTTGTAGAGCTTCCTGTAGAAGGCCAACCCGATGTAGGCCAACTGCCTTCAATATTGCTCATGGCAGGATATTCATTTGCTTCATTAAAATACCCAAATACGGGGTAAAGCCCCCATTCAACAGCACCTGTTGGATCTGTATCCATTTCTTCACGGTAGCTGGTTTGCAAAAAATGCAAGGTATCTAAATCAGTTCTAATTTTTATTTGAGTAGAGTCCGTTTCAGGCGTTCCGTCTGGACGGATAAATACCTGTGCTCCGACTAATAATCCGATACCATCCAACATACGTTGCCCATCATTATTATTTGGCCAGCGTGACCATAGTGGTGGGCCAACATTTGCCACCCATTTACTAAGCTCGGTAGTATTCTGAAAATAGAGAAACACTCTATTACCAGTCATGTATCCTTCTCGTTCGGCTGCTTTGTCTCCTGCCGGATCATCCGGACCTTCATACACTTTGCCTTGAGCAAAAAGAAAGGAATTAAAGACGAACAAAAGCATTACTAAATTGAAAAACAATTTCATTTTTTTCCCCTGGAAATTTAAAATATTACACCCAAGCCCAGTTTTACATAACGTGGGGCATCATATTGCGCCGGATTTCTAAACTGATCAAAATAATCATTAAAATCTTCACGGTGTGCATCTCGGGAGGCCGCATCGGGTATAATTGTATTTGCACGACCGGTTGTGCTATAAACACTATTTTCATTAAGCTCATCTAACAAATTAAAAATACTTAGATTAAGTTGTAATGTTATGTTGTTGTCTAAATTCCATTTATAATAACTATTTAGATCGACACTTAAACGTGCAGGACGGTAATCATTATTTGGAGGAAGATTAATATCAACTAATGGATTTAGGCTTATCGGTGCCCAAGTATAAGGTGAGCCGGAATTATAGTATCCCGTTATTGTTGTTCCCCAACTTCCTGTATAATATCCAACCGTTCCATTAAGAGTATGGCGTTGGTCCCAGCTCATCACAATCAAGCGGTTTACCGGATCGATATTGCTACCGGCACGGCTATAATTTTGTGATGGATTATCCGAATTACCTCTTGTAAACATAAGAGTGTAATTTAAAAATGCCGATAAATTATTCTTTTTGTAATCCAACTTAATTTCTAACCCTTTTGAATTACCATAATCTTTATTTGTGTATAGCCCATATTCAACCTGATTGTATGTTGTAATAACTTTAGTACTTAGCAAATCATAAATATCCTGATAGTATAAAGCTACTTCCAAACCAAACCCATCAAACAGCTCTTGCCACAATCCCATTTCGTATTTTATAGTTTTCTGCGCCTTCAGCTGGGCATTGCCCATTGTTGTTTGATAATCATTTGGTGAAAGAAAAAAGGAGTTATTCTGAAACAAGGCAAACATTGGAGGCATTTGAAAAAAGTGGCCGTAGCTAAAACGAAGAACTGCTTTTTTTCCTAACTGATAGGCCAATCCAAAACGCGGACTTATCTGAATTTTTTCGTCAGCATCAACATATTCTGTTGGTGATAGTTGTGGATTATTATCCGGGTTTCTTCGGTCTGTAGGATAAACAGTTTTTGGATTAAAGTAATCAACCCGCAAACCAAAATTGATCACCATTTCTTCTACTTCCATTTTATCCTGTATGTATGCCCCAAACTCAAAAGGTTTTACTTTATAAATATCACCATAAATTGTTTCATTGCCTGGGAGATAAGGCGCATAATTTGGAAACTCAACACCCTTTTCGGTAATTAGAATCTCATTCGCCCCTTCTAATCCAAAATCAACCAGGCTGTCGCGAACTGAACTTGCTTGATTATTTATATCATGCTGGATAAATAACAAGCCGACCTTTAAACTATGATTTTTATTTGCCTGCCAGGTAAAGTCAAGTTTTGCATTTAAATTTTTTGAATTCCTAATACTGTGCCCTTTTTGCTGCCCACCTGAAACAAATCCTGTATACTCAGAACTCTGGCTATATCCTTGGTGCACATAATTTTTGTTTAAGGGATTTTCATATAAGTACCAGGATCCTGTGTTATCAATACTCGAAAGATTGAGTTGATAAAAGGCCTCGTTACCAAGACTGTGGCTCCATTGCAAAGAAAGCATGTTTGTTTCACGATATGCGGTGGGTACTCCATTTGGATTATATTTATATCCATGATTGTAACCGTTCCACTCATCATCGTTTCGTGTAAACAGCAATGATGTTTTAATGGCGTTTGAAAAGTTATAAGTTAATTTACCCAGAAGTGAAAAGTTTATGGCGTCGTTCATGGGCTCATACTTATTATCACCGGTATGTTCGGTATACCAAAGCTCCTCTTCAGCACTGCTGTAATTACTATAATCGTCTACATTATACCTGCGTATTCCATTAAGGTGGTTCTTCCGGTCCTGATAGCGAACGTTTGTGAAAAAGAAAAGTTTTCCTGGTAAGACCGGGCCGCTAAGTGATGCTGTGAAGTCCTTATTTCGAGCATAGTCTACTTCATCTAATCCAATAAACTTGTTTGTATTTCCGGTAATGTATGTTCCGGAATTTATATTAATCGTTCCCTTTAACTCGTCTCCACCACTTTTAGTAACCGCGTTTACAACCCCACTCATTGCGCGACCATATTCAGCATTAAATGTGCCCGTAATTACTTCAAGGTCTTCTATTGATTGGGTTTCCAGCTCAACAGTTCTTCCTTCACCAGAAAAAGACTCATCCACTTGCAAGCCGTCTACCATGTAGGTTACTTCGTTACTTCTTCCACCGCGAAAATGCCCGTTTACAACCCCGGCCTGCATTGCAACTACAGCACCAACATTTTCAACCGGTAATAGATCCATTTGCTCAGATGAAACTGTTCTCATAGAGCTTGTCTGATCTTTTTTTGTGGCTATTTTTTCTGCCTGAACAACAATTACTTCACCTTCAATTACAGCTAATTCAAGGTTTGCCTCCACAAATGCTGTGCGGTTTACTGAGACCCGAAGCTTCTCAACTTTGAAGCTTTTATAACCAATCATTTCGATTGAAATGGTATATGTGCCGGGTGGAACATTAATGATAAAAAAGGAACCATCGAGCGCAACTGAAGCACCCATTGCAGTTCCTTCAACAAGAACATTAGCGCCCACTAAGGCTTCATCGGTAACCGCATCAAAAACGTTTCCTGCAATTTTTCCGGTAGTTTGAGCAAATAGGTTTTGTGCACAAAGTATTGCAGCAACAAATAGAAACTCTTTTAATTTTGTAAAGATATTCATAGAAAATCCTTCAAAGGAACAAAAGCATTAAAATTTTAAAATAAAATATCCCGCCCTAATCAGAGCGGGATAATAGACATGTTTACTTAACTATTAGCATTTTCTTTGTTTGAACAAAATCACCAGATTCTATTTTATAGAAATAAACACCACTGGCAAAATTAGTAGCATCAAACTTTATAAAATGAGTTCCGGCAGTATGACGTGCATCCAGTAAAACCTCTACCTGCTGTCCAAGTAAATTGAATACAGTTAACTTAACATTGCCGGCTGTGGCAACATGGTATTCAATTGTTGTAGTTGGGTTAAATGGATTTGGATAGTTTTGCTTCAATGCAAATGAGCCGGCAACTTTGCCAATTTCATCTTCAACAGCAGTAACTACTGCATTCGTATCACCAATCCAAGTGTAAGTCCATTGTTCAACTGTTTGCCATTGAAGGTCACTTGCGTTTGGAGAAATACCAAGGTTTCCTTCCCAGCTTCCATCATTATCATGGAAATAAAGTTCCAATGGAATACGCATTCCGCGCATTGGTGTAAAAATCCCATCGCCATCAGCATAAAGTGAGTCAAAAGGAATTTTTGCTTCAACTACATAATCAGCTCCGCCAAATTGCTCAAAATAATAATTATCATGTGCAGGTGTATAAAGTTGAACACCATTTGGATTATCGCGGTTAAGTCCAGCTTCATTGCTGTAGATTATGAAATCAGGCTCATCGCCACGAAGTACACCGGTATGAATTGATGTTTGATTATACAATCCAAAAAACATCTGGAATGCATCCTGATCCCACCAGTTTCCATCACCATAATTATGAACATCATCAACAACATCAGCAAAGAAATAAAGGTTTGCATCATCAAAAGCAAGATAGATTGTACCTGTAAGGTCATTGGCATCTGTAACTGATTGGAATGCATAATCTGTTTCCGGAGTAATTACGAAAGGTACGATACCTGAATTTTCCCATTCAGTTATATCGCCATCAGCTACAAAACCTGCAGGTGGCATTTCAGCAAATGTAGGTACGCCTTCTGCCATATTTGTTGTTGCCGATGTAGATACACCAGGCTCACTAACATTGGCCGAAGCATCTGTACATGTAACAGCATAGTAATAATCTACACTTTTATCTTTTAATGGATACCGCAAATAGTGTACTGTACTTTGTATATCTTCGTCAACTGAGCTAGCTATTAATTCCACCCCTTCAGCATTTAAGTCTGTTATCGGGTTTTCACTAGCATATACGGTGTAAATTTCACCGGATTCGCCAGGTACGTCTTCCCAAATAACCAGGTTAAAATGGTTAGCTGCATCCGGGGCTGCATTTACATTTGCAGGTGGATCCGATGCTACAGTGTCTGCAACTCCGAGATTTAATAATGTAATTTCGTCAAATCCATAAGCTGCAGGTAAGCCGTCACCTGTCCATTTTGTTGCTCCAACAACAACTGTTATGTAATGGGTTCCGGCAGGCATCGTTTGCTGTGTAGAAAAGGTTCCCCATTCTCTGCCTGGATTTTGGATCTGGTCACCGCCAAAATCAGTAATAAGGTTATTTGCAGCATCTTTAGCTTCAAGTTTCAATAACGCGTAACCATCTGTAAAATCGTCTGCAGAAACATCCTTGATTAATGCACTCATTATATATGTAGCGCCCGCTGTTGCAGGAATAGAATCATGCCATGAAACTGCCCAGGCATTATCATTCACACCAATTTCCATAAAGTTATCACCTTGTGCTGCACCTTCTGTTCTCAGCTCACGATAACCACCACCTTCTGCAAAATCCCAGCCGTCTAATCCCATTTCAAAACCAGGATTACTTCCGGCTAGTGCATTTTTAGATCCTTTTAAGGTTAGGTGATCGAGTATAATTGCACCCATACCAACGTCACCATTTCCATCACCGCTTATAGAGAATTCAAAAGCAAAGCCCTTAATCTTGTCTTTGTCTAGCTTATCGTTACCAACTACACCACTCCAACCTGTTCTGTTAAACGCTTCACCACCCCATTCGTCTAATTCTGGAATTGCGCGTCCATCTACAAGTGGCATTTTAATTTCATTCCAACCCGGCGCGTTATCTAAAATATAATGGAACGAATAATAGAACTCTGTAGCACTAGCATCAGATGTTGTGTCAGGTACATCGCTCACATCATAGAGCTCAAAACGTAAATGAATACGTCCTGTTAAGTCCTGCGGCGTAATATTGTTGTACCAAAAACTGACACTATCATAAGCTGACCAATCCATTACTTCTGCTCCAGGTGCTACATACTCAATTTTTGAATAGCCGCCCCATGGTTCAATATTATGGGCACTATACTCATTTAACTGAGCTCCTGAACCGAATTGTACTTCGGTTTCTTCAAGTGAATAATTTACAAAACCCTTTGTTGAATCAGCTGCTACTGAGATTTCATGTCCCCAGTAAGAAGTATCAAGTGCTGTATCAAAAGATTGAATTACTTGCTGTGCCATTAAAAAACCAGGCACGATAAACAAAAACAACAGTAAAAAAGTCTTTCTCATAAAGACCTCCTCATTTAGTGAATAAATACTATATAAATGATTGCCATAAGCCAATCACAACAATTATCAAAAATAAAGATATGAATCCGTTAAGCCGTAACCATTTGCTTCTAGAAAAACTTATTGGATTTGCTCCTTCGCCAGAAAGCCCCTTTATTGAAAATATATATGGCGACACACTCGTTGGTATTTTGTTTTCAACAAAACTTCTTGCATATAGAACCACGGATGAAATAATAAAGAGAAAAACTGCAAAATGTAGAAAATTTATATTCACGAATATTTTGATAAATGCATTTTCTATGCCAACTATATCATTATATAATTCAAACACAAAACGTAACAGTCCAATTATGCCACCAATTAAAAGCGCTGCTTTGGCTCCTTCGCCATTTACACGGATGCTAAAAACGCCAAATATAAAAACCGCTGTTATAGGTGGACTGATGTAAGCCTGAACACTTTGCATATATATATAGATGTGGGCATCGAACATTTGGGTTAATGGTACCCATAAAATCCCGGCGATTACCACTAAAATAGCTGATAGGCGCCCAACGAGAACAAGTTTTCGTTCACTTGATTCGGGAAAAAAGTATTTGTAAAAATCCATTGTAAATATAGTAGCGCTGCTGTTAAATACAGCAGAAAGAGATGACATCAATGCAGCCAATAAACCTGCCAGAATCATTCCCCGCATTCCTGACGGTAAGGTGAGTTCACTAACAAGCGTTACAAAAGCATTATCACCATTTGCCATAGGAAAAAGTGCTACCGCAATCATTCCCGGAATAACCATTAAAAAGACAGGCGTTGTTTTTAAAAATCCTGCTAAAAGTGTTGCTCCCTGCGCATGTGTAATATTTTTTGCGGCCAAAACCCGCTGTACAATATATTGATCCATACACCAATACCAGATACCTAAAATTGGGGCACCAAACAGGATTCCGGTCCATGGGAAATCCGGATCTGACATTGGGCGGTACATTGAAAAATACTCGGAAGGTAGCTTGTCTTGTAATCCCTGAATGCCGCCAACTTCCTGCAAACCAAAAACGGTAAGAATGATTGCTCCGGCAAGCATAAACACTGTTTGAATCACGCCGGTATAAATTACAGATCTGAGTCCACCTACTATAGTATAAATGCCAGTAAAGACAACCATAACTATGGCTGAAGTATAAAAATCCCAGCCCAATAATTCTTGAAGAAGCAGACCTCCTGCATAAAGCATTACAGATATTTTAGATGTGATGTAAACGACAATTGAGATAGATGCCAGGTAGAAACGACTGGCTTTATTAAAACGTTTTTCAAGAAACTCCGGTACGGTAAAAACACCCGTGCGGATAAAAATAGGAGCAAAAACCCACCCAAGAATAATTAAAGCAAATACTGCCATCCATTCAAAATGTCCAACTACCAAACCGCTTGCAGCACCAGAGCCAGCTAACCCTACAAAGTGTTCACTGGAAATATTTGTTGCAAATAAGGATGCTCCTATAGCAAACCAGCCCATATTCCTTCCGGCCAGGAAATAGCTACTCACACAATCATCATCTTTGCGGGCAAAATAAAAGCCGGCAAACATAATCAAAGCAAAATAAAACAGAATTATTGTAAAATCTAAATCAGAAAAGCTGTTCACTGGTATTCTTCTATATAGTGATTAGAGGCATCATAAATTCGTTCATATTTTATGCCAAAAACATATTTTGTTTAGTCTGTTCTTAAAGGGGAGATTTTTGTGAGGAGAGAACAAAATCTTATTAAATTAATAAAAATATCATTATCATTTTAATAAGATTTAGGTCCTGCAACCAGTAAACTTAGTTATTAGGTTATGGTAAAAGAATCATTTTTTTATGCTGAGATTTCCCATTATATAAAAGCTGAGAATAATATATACCCGCAGCCAAACCCGTAGATTGAAATTGCTCTTCATGAGAACCTTCTGGAAGGTTTTTTCTTACAATTCTTTTTACAAGTCTGCCAAGGGAGTCATATATGTTTAGCTTAATATCCCCGCCCTTTTTTAAATGGTATCTAATTGTCGTACTTGGATTAAATGGATTCGGACCATTTTGAAATAGTTTAAAATCTCCCGGATAACTACCACTGCTACTTAAATTCTGACCGATAAATTCAATAAAATTGATATTGAACACGCCTTTAAGAATTTCCAGTTTGACAGAATGTGATCCTGCGGTTAAGTAAAAATTTCCTGCCGGAATCGTTTCCCAATCCTGCCAGCCACCCGTGGAAGTAACAGAAATATTTGATCCCGCAAGCTCATCTATACTCAGCCTGAACTGACCGTTTGAAGAATTACTTGCTACACGTAAATTTAATTTAAATGAATCTGCCATCTCAGTGTGAATGGTATATTTAAGCCATTCGCCATCTTCTGTCCAGCCCACATTATACCCGTTGCTACTCTCCGAGTCCTGACATGGTTCAATATCCACTCCATCATTACGGTAACCCCAACCATCATTCCAGGCAGTATAATTCCCAGTCGACACCTGGTATGTTCCAACGACCTTATCAAGGTAAGCATATTCGTTACGACCCATATCAAAATCGGTCGCAAATATTTTACCCGGTACGCTGTTTTCTTTAAAGGGTTTTGTCTCGTTACTTGTAATCTGCCGAGTCATGGCATCAACTACGTCTTTATTAAAAGTGCAATTTTCAAGTTTTAAATCCTCTGCCAGCTGCATTAGTGCGTTAAAACTAAATTGCTCCGATGGCCTTGTTGCTCTTCCCTCCCAATAATCCAGTAAGATTTGATAGTCGGCATTTTTAGGTATTGAAAGCGGGCCTGAAATCGATTCAACTTTTTTTAGCGGCCACCATGCCCAGCCAATATTATTTTGTTCAAATAGGCGAATCGCATCTGTAAACCAGGTATTTGAGTTTTCACCAGACTCCCCACACCAAATTGGAATATTATATTCTTCGCGCATATTTAGCATCCACTGGATTGATCCCTGGTCGTTATTACTCCAATATTTATGGAAACTGTAGACCATGTTATCATCCCATGGCGGGGTTAATCCAGTAAAATCATTAGCAAACCAATTTCCTTCAATAAAAATAATATGATTTTTATCTGCCGTCCGAATAAAATTTGTAATATTCCTGTATAACTGTTTGAGCATATCATTATTAGACATTGGCCAGTTTGTCTCATTCAGTAAATCATATCCTGCAATCCAAGGTTCGTTTGCATAACGCGTAGCAAGTCTTTGCCATAAGGCGATTGTTTTTGCCCTGTTGTCGGCACTTTCCCACAAAGAAGGTTTTGTATCGTCATAATCAGAAATAGCAGCATCTTTACCTTGCCCGCCAGGCGCGGCGTGTAAATCCAAAATCAGATACATTTTATTTTCAGCACACCAATTTAGCAGGCTGTCCGTTAGAACAAAACCTGTATCTAGCCAAGTATGTAATCCGGGTGTTGGCTCCTCTTCAATCGGTAAAGTAAAAAGGTTATAATGAAGCGGTACTCTAACAGAATTAAAACCCCATGCGGCCAGGGAATCAATGTCAATTTTTCGCGTATGATTTGCCAACCAGGCGTCATAAAAAGTTTGGGTTTTTTCAGTTCCAATCAGTTCCTCAATGTGAGCACGAATTTTATGTTGCGGCCCGGCAAAAGAAGAAGTCTGAAGCATATAACCCTCCTGAACCATCCATCCACCCAAACCCATAGCACGTAGAATAATTTCATTACCTTGTTCATCAACAATTTTTTTACCATCGGTTTTAAGAAATCCTTCAGCTGATAAGTTATTAATAACCACAAATATTGATACTAAAACTGTTATTGCAACTTTCATTGTTAAACTACTCCTGCCATTGGTAAACTCGTACATAATCTATATACATGCGCTGTGGAAAATTCGTCGTTTCATCAGGGTATCCAGGCCAATTACCTCCAACAGCCACGTTTAAAATCAAGAAAAACTCTCGGTTAAATGGCGCCGGATAGTCCCCATTTACTGTAAACCATTGAGTTTGCGTTTGGTATAACTCACCGTCAACGTACCAGCGCATATCGTTTTCTTCCCACTCAAGTGTAAACACATGAAAATCTTCATAAAAATCATTGCCGGATGAACTAGAATAAAATGTCCCTGATTGAATATTATTTGGTGGTAAATCACCATAGTGCAAAGTACCATGTACTGTTTTGGTGTCATGTCCTACTAATTCCATTATATCAATCTCGCCACTTCGGGGCCAATCACCATAAGAAGAATGTGTTGGCATCATCCAAATTGCAGGCCATAATCCCTTCCCACTCGGCATACGTGCACGTACTTCAAACTTGCCATAAAGCCAACCTCCCTTAAACTGGGTTGTCATGCGCGATGAAGTATATTCCCTACCTTCACGGTTTTCTTTACGTGCTTCTATAACCAGCAAATCATTTGCTAATAATGTATTCTCGTATGGGCCCGAATAATACTGTGCTTCATTATTATACCAATCTGGACCTGTTTCAAAATTCCATTTTTGCAAATCTATGGCCGTTGAATCGAACTCATCATTCCAAACCAGCTGCCACCCTGGACCATCCTCATCCTCGTCATCAGAATTTGCCGTGTTTTCTGAACAAGAGACTTGTTGAATTAATAATACAAAAAGAAGAAGAAAACGAAATAAATTGAATATGTAGATTTTCACGCCCGGTCCTCAAATAATATTATTTTAATTTTGAGGATAATATCGCAATTCTTGTGCCATTTAGATTTAGTTGTAATTCAATGTAAGCTCGACAAGAATCGGATAATGATCGGAAGGAAGTTTTCCATCAAAGGTATCGGAAATTGTAGCATGTTTTTTTATTGTGATTTTATCGCCACAGAAAATAAAATCAATTGGTTCCGATGGATCGGCATTCAAATCAAAACCTGTAAACGTGCTATTAGGACCATAGTGCCCTGATTTTGAAATCAGCCGTGTATCAAATAAAATTTCTGAATCTGGAATATCCTTTGAGGTGAGGTGTTTGTATGGTTCATCCAGTGGATCGCAATTAAAATCACCGGTTAAAATAATATAATTGTTTTTTGCTATTTCAGTAATTTTGCGTTTTAATAATTTCGCACTTTCATACCTTGCCGTATCACCTCTATGATCAAAGTGTGTGTTAAAATAAAAAAATCTCTTCGAAGTTTTTGAATCTTCAAACTCTGCCCAGGTTACTGTTCTTTTCAAAGCAGCGTCCCAACTCTGGCTAGGCTTATCAGGTGTTTCCGACAACCAGAATGTTGAGTTTCTTAACATTTTAAAACGCCTCGAATCATATAAAATAGCTGTGTATTCACCTTGTTGCTTACCATCATCACGAGCAGCACCAAACCAGGTATAATGATCCAGTGAACTATCAAGATAGGCCAACTGAAAACCCAAAGCTTCCTGTAATCCAACAATTCCAGGTTGATGATATTTGATCACATCAGCTACAAAAGTCTTTCGATATTGCCAGGAATTTTGACCGTCATCAACCAAACCATAACGAATATTAAAAGTCATGACTTTAACAGGACGATCAACACCAGGTTGACACCCCGCTAAAAAAACTAAAAAGATCAGAAAGATATAAAGTCGCTTAATAATCATTTATTTAAGTCCAAGTTCTTTACACATTCGGTAATAATTTGGTGGTGCCAGGCCAAGTTCTTTTGCAGCTTCAGCATCGGATGATTTTTGGTTTCGTACAAATTGAAAATAATCTCTTTTTAATTTTTTTTCCATTTCACGCCAGGGTAAAATATGGCCCGGCTCCCAATTAATTGTAGATTTTTCTGTATCAAAACGAGAAAATTCCCGCTTAAAACCAAGTGCATTTTCCACATCATCAGTTGTAATCGTTCCATGAGTAACAAAAAGCAAGCGTTGAAGAACATTTTGCAACTGGCGTACATTTCCGGGCCAGGGAAATTTCTGTAACAAATCCAATACACCATCCTCCATTTTAGGCAATTCCATGGAAAGTTCTTCAATATATTTATTGATAAAAAAGTCAACCAAAAGCGGGATGTCTTCAGGGCGTTTTTTCAAAGGTGGAATATTAATATTTACTACATTTAAGCGGTAGAACAAATCTTCCCGGAAAGTTTTGTTTGCAATAGCCTCCTGCAAATCTACATTGGTTGCCGCAATAATCCGCGCATTTATTTTAATTTTTTCAGTACGTCCAATTTTATCAATTTCACCTTCCTGTAAAACACGTAATAGTTTTACTTGCGCAGAAAGTGGTAATTCGCCAATCTCATCCAAAAAAATTGAACTGTTATTAGCCACTTCAAACAATCCTTTTTTATCCTGGTATGCACCGGTAAAAGAGCCTCGTTCAAATCCAAATAATTCGCTTTCAATCAGTTCGTGCGGCAAACTTCCGCTGTTAACAGTTATCAGCTTTTCATATTTACGTTTACTTTTATAATGGATGTGCTTGGCCACCAATTCTTTACCCGTTCCTGATGCGCCATATATTAGTACGGTTGCATCCTGCAATGCAGCACGTTCTATTTGTTCGCGAACGGTTTGAATTGCTTTAGAATTACCCAGGATTTGTTTTCCTGAAAGAATTTCATCTACTTTCTTTTTAAGCTTGCCATCAGCATTACGCTGCTTTATTTCCAGTTTACGCTTTTGATATGCATTAATTATACTAAGGATAAAATCGGTTGGCTGATAAATATAATTCTCGATATCACCGGGGTATTTTGTGCAATACCACATTGCGCCAGCTTCCAGCAGGGCATTTGCAAAATCAAAATCACTAATATTAACTGTCATTTTAGTGACCACGATAATCTGCAGGGTATCATCAATTTGCTTTATAGCACGTATTAGTGACTCGCCCGTAATGCCCCCTACAATCTGAAAATCCATAATAATCACATCATAATTATTGCTGTTTTTTTTAAGGGCTTTCAGTGCTGATTCACCATCGGCTACTACTTTGCTGATTTTTATTTTATCCTGAAAAGGTGTCAGTGTGTTCTTTACGCGCCGAACATCATACTCTTCATCTTCAATCAGCAGTATGTTTATGTTGTTTTTTAAAATCAAAAATACTCCTATAGTGGCGCTATTAGTTTAAAGCAGCTTCCACTTTTTTCATTATTTTCCACATCCAGTTTCCAGCCACAGCGTTTGGCTACCTCATACGCAAGGTAGCAGCCGTATCCGGAGTTTATATCAACTTTTGTTGATACATTTTCTTTAAAAATAGTCTTCCTGCCTTCCTCATCTTCAAACAATAACTCTTCGGTTACACCTACTCCATTATCGCTTATGGATATTTGTATTCTGTTATTCTCTTCATCAAGTTTCGTAGAGATTATCACATGGATTTGGTTATCGCCGGAATGATCGATACTATTTTGGATTAAAGGTTCCAGGATTTCCCAGACAACATACTCATTAATATTTACAACAGGAAGCTGATCCTGCAGGTTTTGTTCAAAAGAAATGCGGTCAACATTTTTAGAAAGCCGCAAAAATATATTCTTAATAAGGAAGCTGATTACATCATTAATATTAGTTTGAAAAATTGGATTGCGAATTGTTTGTAATGGCGGATCATACCATTTCATGTCATAAATAACACGCGAAATAAAGTTTGCATACTTTGCTACATCATTTTTCACTCGTTCAATATTATCACTGTTCAAATAGCGCAGGTCTTCTTTAATAAAGCCCATAACTTTTTCTGCTTTATGGTGAGTATGGTATATCCGTTTTGTAAAAAGTGATTCTTTTTGATAATCAATCTGCTCACGTAAATGCGACTCTCGTTCTTCAAAGAGCTGTTGTTGTGTTTCATCACGCTCTTTTACTGTATATGACGAGATATAAAACATTGCCAGTAAACCGAAGAGAATTAATGCTGAAAAGATAAGTGCTGTTTGATCATAATTTGAAACTACTTGACGGTTGATAAATGAAAAATCAGGTGATATTTTTAAATATACTGTTCCGGCAAATTCTCCATTGGGAACAAGCGGCACGAAAACATGGTAGGTATGTTCCCCTTCTTCCATTGTATGGATTTGCTCTGTTTCTTTAACTTGTTGCCGAATTCCCTGATATGCTTTTATCATCTCATTCTGTGAACCGGGTTCTCGCTTAGGCTTCTTTTCGTCAAAGAGAAAATCATAAAAAACATCACCATCCCTGATTACATAAACAGAATCATCTTCTGAAACAAAGACCAAAATTTGATCTATATTTTCCTGCAAAAGCTGCTGGCTAAAAATGATGTTAAATGCCTGAATCATGTCCCTTCGTTTTTCACTGGAATTGCTTTCAATACTTCTGTTTGTTTCCAAAAGTAACTCAAGCGAGGTTGTTGTTAAATTAGCAATTCTTTCAGCAGAGTCACGTTTATACCAATCCTGGGTTTCACCTTGTAGTTCGGTTAAAGAAATTTTATGAATAAATGAAATAATGATCTGAAAAAAAATGAGAACAATAAATAACACCAATAAGTGCTTCCACTCAAAGTGATAACGCTTAACTTTATTTAATAGTGAAACTGTTCGGGTATCATCTAAATTCATTTAATAAAAACCTGGCGTGAATTAATTTTATCCGTTGCCAGACTTAATGCCTGGTCAACAGAAATTTCTTTTTGCAGGGCTTTGTGCAGATAATGTGCCATAATATCGGATACTTGTGTATAATTTTCGCGGAATGGCCTGTGTTTTCCATTTTTTAGAAGTTCAAAATAAAGCTTTAAAATTCTATCTTTTGAAAACTCTGATTGGGCATAGGCACTTTTCAAGGCCGGAAAAAAACCGCTTTCAGAATACAAAATGTTCTGGCTTTTTTTTGATACTATATATTTCAAAAACTGAAGAGCCTCTTTCTTGTTCTTTGAGAACTTTGAAATCATCAGGTTCCACCCACCATATACAGCGTTTTTCTGTTCACCCTCCCAATGAGGTAAACCCGTTACCCGGAAATTTTTTAACTTGTCCCGATATTTTGCTGTTTCAGGTTCATCTTTAAAAAAACCGGGCCATCCTCTAATAAAAACAGCATCATGCTTCAGGGCGTAAAGTCTGCTTTTGTTTTCATTAAAACCCAAAATCTCTTTTGGTGCATATTTATATTTATGGATCAAATCAACCATCAACTGCAGGCTTTTGCGCGCCCCATTATTGTTTAAATTTATTTTTTCACTTCCAAAAACTTCAATTCCTGAATTCAAAGGCAACGATTCGTGAAAACTGCAAATCATACCTTCAAAACTATCGCCAGCAAACAAAAAAAACGGGTGTGATGTATTTTTAAACCGCTCTCCTATTTTAATAAAATCTGTCCAGGTAATTGACTTTTGAAGCAAAGAATCAGCAAACCCGATTTTATCAATCAAGTCTTTTCTGTAAAACATCAGACCTATGTCCGTATATAATGGGAGAGCAACCAAACGCTCTTCATAGATACATGATTCTAAAGTGTGCTCCCAGAACTCTGTGAGATAATCGTCATCAAAATATGTGTCCAGGGGAAAAGCCCATTTTGCAAATCGAGGAGCCCAAATCAGATCAACCGCAAAGATATCCAAGTGTTCATTTTTGCTGCGCAGTGATCGGGCAAGAATCTCTTTACGTTCGTTGGTGCTAAATTTAGAAAACGGCAGGTTTATCGGAACGACTTTTATTCTACCCTGATATTCTTTATTAAATGCTTCTATTATTTTTTCATGAGCCGAAGAAATTCTGTCAACAAAATGAATCTCGACCGGTCCATTTTCTTCATTCGCGGATAGAATCAAAGAGTCTTTGAATATCAACACTATAATTATAAACAAACTAATGGTCAGGGTTAAAACAGAAGTTTTCAAATTTGGTAACCAGATAAAATATGAAACAAAATTGTTAGATTGACAGAATATATCAGCCCTTAATATTTTTGACAAATATTTGTCGTTTATATTCTACCCTTTATTCTAATGCACTGCACCTTTCGATAGTTCATTTTTCATTGCAGCAAAAAAAAGGCAGATCACAAAATGCAACCTGCCTTTAAAAAGGGTTTATATTAAAATCGTTTAGAATTTCTCATCATACTTGGTCCAAAGTTTATCACCAAGTTTCCAGGCTTCTTCCGAGGCTTTGATTCCCCACTTGTTTGTATAATCGGTAAGAAACTTAATGGCCGCTTTTTTGTCTTTTTTCAAAAGAGTAAGTGCCTTTTTCTCAATTTCCTTTTGGTCCTTAAATAATTCTGCCTGCATCGGGTCAAAAACATCACGCACATCATACCGCATATCGCCCCAACGCTGTGCAGCAAGTGTTCCCAATCGGTTAAAAGCCCACCAACCGGAATCATGCGTATACCCGTTTATTCTCCCCGGTGTTTTAAAATACTTATTAACGGATGTAACATTGGCATATAGTGGTGTATAAACGGATGTCGCCACATTATCCCAGGCCAGCCATACAACGCCGCCCACTTCATCGGGCAACCAATCGCGTGATTGTGTTATAGTTGCATACATGGTATACCAGCGGGCAATTGTGCGTTCACCCAGCTCATCCCAACCGCCATTTACATTGAATAGCGGGTTCATATCATACGGCATAAACGGATTAGCCAGAGGTGAAATCTCAACTTTGCCACTGTCATTTGCCCAGGTAATATTTTTGATAAAATTATAAGGTGTGCCCTCAAAATAATCCGAGAACATCTCTACCATTTTTTCTTTTGTTATCGGTTTATCCGGTTTAACAGAAAACGGATAATTTTCATCATTTGGATGTAAATTTAAAGAAGGAGCTGCCATGGAAAGTATACGCCATTCTCTGCGACGTGTGGCAAATGTTGTTCTGTTTTCCGGAGCATAGGCATACACAAACTCAAATTCACCTTTAGCAGGATCCCACCAACCGCTGTCTTGTGCAACCTGAAAAACATTTTCAGACGCCATAAAATAATCCGGATTATCTAAATCAATTTTTCGGATTCGGCTTCCATTGGCTCCAACAGAAATATGATCATCCGGTACGCGTTGAGCTACCCAGATTGAGCCAAGATTACCTTTTCCCGGGCCCATAATTTCCAAATGCCATACTTCCTTTTTGTCGGCGATTGTCAGCATTTCACCAGAGTCATTCCAGCCGTACTTTTTAGTAAGTTCCCCGGCAAGTTTTATTGCTTCGCGGGCTGTAGTACAACGTTCCAGCATTAGCTGACACAAACGTTGGCAATCAATTAAGCCCCTTTCCGATTCCAGAGACTCGCGTCCGCCAAAGGTCGTTTCACCGATAGCTAACTGATGTTCATTCATGCAGGGATAGGCTGTATTTATAAATCCGTATGTATGATCTACCTGTGGGATTGAACCGATTGGATCGTGCTTATATGTTGGCATCGCCAGAGAATCGAAAGGGACACGTTTATACATTGTTGCCTTGGCGTTTTTTGGATGATCCTTTGCAGGAGTCATGTCCAACCAGGAACGTGTTCGGTGACTATCATCCGTATGTGAGGTCATTACTGAGCCATCATCAGTTGCCAGCCTGCCAACGGTAATTGTTGTACATCCCTCGGGTACACCGGCTTTCCAATCAGGCCGATCTTGAGAGAAAACATTTACAGTTAAAAACAAAAAAAATGTACTAATTATAAAAATAGTTTTCATAGTGCCTCCGGTTAATCTAAAAAAAATGTTCAGTGTTTTAGCAGCCAATAATATAATCGAATTAAGACTAAAAAGGAATTACAAGTTGACTTTGATTTTCAGGCCAACACATTCCCTTCTGTTTAAATAATCCATAAAAGTATCTCAATTTGTATTAAATTTAATCATGTAGTAATAGAGGCGTTATCTTGCTTTCAATAATTATCCCCGTTTTGGACGAGGCGGGCAAAATACATCGTGATATTGAAAACATTCTAAATTTCCAAAAACAAACATCCTGCCAATTAGAAACAATAATTGTTGATGATGGAAGCGGTGATAATCTTGCTGATGTACTTGGCTCTTATCTAAATAAAAGTGCGATTAACTTAAAACTGGTAAAGTTGAAAACCAATGTTGGGAAAGGCCATGCTGTAAAAATTGGTGTTAATCAAAGCAAAGGCCAATACATTTGTATTATGGATAGTGGCAACACTGTTCCGTTAAAATACATTACCAAAGGCATCAAAATAATTGAAAATGAAAAGCTGGATTTTGCCTGGGGTTCCAGGAATTTAGATGAAAGTAAAATACTAATCGATAAAGTTTGGTATCGGCGTTTTACTTCCTTTCTGTTCAGAAATTTAGTCACACATCTTTTTGAGTTTAAAAATTTAACAGATACGCAATGCGGCTTTAAAGTCTTCAAAGGCAGTGTGGCAAAGGAAATTTGGAAAGAGTGTAAAATCGATGGTTTTTTATTTGATATTGAGGTGCTTTTATTAGCAAAAGAAAAGAAATTTACCAGCAGGGAGTTTCCCATAGAATGGACATGTGACCGGGATTCCCGGTTATCCCTTTTCAGAAACTTTTTCGGTTTTCTAAAACAAATACAATCGCTAAAAAAGCGGTTTTTATAAGTCCTTTTGCTTAAAATACTCCCCAATATATTTTGGATTGGTTTGCTCTTTTTCCAGTATTATGGCTGAAACGTTTTTGTTTTCCTCACAATATTTATTTATTTCATTGCCGGGCATAATCATAAATGCCGTTGATAATGCATCGGAGGCTGCCGCAGTTTCTGCAAAAACCCAGGCTGCTAATCTTTCCTGTACCGGTTCCATTGTGCCCGGATTTATTATATGGTTTTCTTTAGAAATTCCGGATCCGCTCAAAGCCATGTTTGTTAACCCTGCTTTATATAAAACTGATTTGTTTTCCGGATGTGTAAAAGAAATTTCCCGGCATTCATTTTTTGAACTTGATCCAAAAGCCAAAGCACTGCTCGATCCACCATGGATAAATCCCGATTCGATTCCCCAATCCAAAAGAAGTTCATGAACTCTGTCGATGGCATATCCTTTTCCAAAACCGCCCAGATCAAGATTAGCATTTTCTGAGAGCAAAGTTACCCGAAAGTTTTCAATATCAATTTGTAACTCAACTTTTTTTAATAAGGCAGGATCAGTTTTTTGTACGGTCGATTTATTCTTCCACAGATCAATATTGCTTCCAATTGAAATATCAAAGGCACCGTTTGTTTCTACTTTTATTTCAAAGCATTTTACCAGACACTCCAAAGCATCCGGGCCAATAATGATCTCTTCATTTTTTGACATTGCATTAATTCTGGCAATATCACTGTTTTCAATAAAACGGCTAAGCTCCAATTCCAGACGATCAATTTCTTCAAAAGCTGCTTGCGCGGCTTGTTCAGCATAAATAGAATCTTTATGGGAAATCATAATTTCATAAACCGTAGCCATAGCAAAATGTGAGAAGGAATGGACATTATCCTGATTCAGAGAAGGTTGAATATTAATTGATTTGTCGTCCTGATCTTTCAATTTATTTTTCCATTTATATCGCGAATTGGTTCTTGTTGCATAGAATCCCAAAGACTTTTTTTAATATAGGCATTCATTTTCAGTCCGGGCCGAATTGAGATTTCGTTAGAAAAAAGTGGAATAAATAAATCACGTTTTCCGGGTGGCGGATATTCATAAAGCTTTTTAATATAGTCGCTTTCCAAATCGATATTAATTATGGCTATATCTGCTGATTCTGATAAAAAATCAACTTTATCCCGCCAGGCAATTCTTTTGAAGTTCCTGAGATACCAAGGTAATGGCCAATAATCATTTGCCGGTGATATTACTTCAATATAGTGATCATACCGATTTTCTAAATTGGCGGCCATGCTTTCAAACTGAGTTTCTATTTCCAAAACTGCTAATTGCGGCTGAGAAAAAGTGTAAGGATTATTTGGCGAATCAAAATCTAAATGGTTGATAAGATACGAATAGTAGAAAAGATGAAGCGCGAATGCGAGGCTCAATACATAAAAAAAATATCGCTTTTTGTTGTCAATAATTAATTCACTTATTGTAGTAAAACCATAGCCGGCCATAATAATAAAACCGAACCATGCTGTTAAAATGTTCCAAGGCGTTTTATATGGAATGACTGAATAAAAAGCAAAAGTAGAAACCGAAAATAATGCTATAAAAGAAATAAAAAGGCTTCGGGTTTTGTCCTGAAATAGTAAAATGCCTCCGGCAATGGCTAAAACTAAAATTATGCTCTCGCCAATCAATCCTTTCCCAAATGGGTTTAAAAGCCAACTCAAATATTCGTAAACCGGATAGATATGCTGTTGTGTCGTTGATGCTTTGTTAAAATAAAAAGCAAAGCTGGTGAAGAAATCTTTCACCCCCTGCATGTGCTGAAAGAAAGAACTGAATGTTGCGGTGATTGTAAAAACATAAAGAAGAATGGCAACCAGACAAAATTCTTTTTTTAACTTTTTTAAATTTTCAAAAATCCTATGACGGAATAGTTTGTTTAGGGATAAAACAGCTGTTGAAAATAACATTGCTGCAAAAACAATTATCCAGGTTTCTTTTGTTGCCATCCACAAACCAAGAGAAACACCAAACAGGGATGAGCTAAAATAGGTTGGCTTTTTTAGTAAGTTATAAACAGTAATTATTACAGCATATGTAAAAAAAACAAATAACATTTCATGGATAAAATATCGGCTGTAAAAAACAAAAGCCGGCGATAGTACTAAAAAAATGGATGAATAAATAAGCCACTTATTACTTATTGATTTCCTGATAAAAAACAAAATACCAAACAGACCCATTCCAAAAAGAAGCGGTAAAAGCCTTAAAACAAATTCATTAAGATTTTGCAAAGTTTTGATTTGTAAAATGTAGGTTAGCGGCAGTGAGAAAAAATATAAAACAGGTCCATGATATTCTTGCGGATCATATTTAAAAATACCGGTTTCTATCAGTTCGGCTAATTTAAAAGCATTAATTGCTTCATCGCCATGCATTGGTCTCTGGGATAATCCGACAATTCGAAGAACAAAAGCCATAACCAAAATTAATGCAAAAAATATGTAAGTGGATTTATTATTCTTCAGAGATAGCATCTGAATCCTGAATATAACAAACCCCTTTAGCCATTACAGATAAAGGGGTATAATTTTTAAAAAGGTTTTAAATTTATCTACAAATTTTTACCATAAACAGCCACTTCGATATAATGATTTAAATCATTATTTGTGTTGCCGTTGCTAAAGCAACGTACATAGCGACCTTCAACACCTTTTGTATCGATTAGTTTTCCTTCTGCCGTTTCCACATAATGCAGGTCTTTTCCAACACCTAACCCGGAAGAATTGTCGTGATCATTATTAAAAACAGTCTTCACATCTTTTACAAAATCCGGATCATCGGAAACCTGAATAACTACATCAAAATATACACGGGGTTGTTTATGAAAGTGCCAGAGAAGCACCGCGTAAATAACCGATTTTTTTTCGAGGTCAATAGTTACGTGTTGGACAAATGGCCCCAGTTCAACAAAGCTGCCTTCGCTGCCTTCTTTGTCATCATCATTTATCAGGTCAATTTCACCAATGATTGGTTCTTCATCAGTGCTGGCAATTTTCTTTCCCAAAGCGAGATTTTTTGTTCCTTTTGGAGCTAAAAAGGGAGGTCTCGGTTTGCCCAGTGGTTTTTCAAGATTAGGAACCTGCATATTTTCAGGTGTGCCAATAAACATAGCTTTTGGTAATTTTAAATCAAGTGATTCCAATCCACCATCTGCTTTCTTTTCCTGGGCAAAAGTGGTTCCCAAAAACATAATTAGCAGGGTGAATACAAAATAATTTTTAAATCTGAATATCATTTTTCCTCCATGGGTACATCATTAACTTTATATTTTTTGATTATAAAAAGACTTAAAATAATAAACAACAAAAGAACACTATATTTATGAATGTCGAGCAAAATATGTTGCGACTCCATTCCAAACAAAGGATACATACCAAATATAATAGAAAGTATCGCTGGTAATGAAAAAACTAAAAATAGCCAAAAACACAATCTAAAAATAAAATTTTTTGATTTAATTGCGGTTGTTTCAAACTTCATTTTTTCGGCCCACAAAATGATAGTCAATGTTAAAGCAAAAACAAAAAACGGGGCGATTGTTAAATGCAAAATTAATACAATCCCGGATAAACTAAAACCCAGCATCACCGGAATAAATGAAGTTAGCACTAACAAAATAAAAAATAAAATGGTAAGGTTTAGTAAAACATTCCGGCTGAGATTAAAATCAAAACGTGCTTTATTTTCTCCGGTTGGTTTAATTAAAGATTTAACAGAAGCACTTTTTTGAAGCATGGATTTCAATAAATAACTAAACTTAATATTCTTTAACAGGAGAACAAAAACCACAATAACTGTAGCACTTAATAACAATCTGTATATCACTTCTGCTTCTCCCCTTTTTCTGGCAGGCTTTCAATGGAAACGGTTTCTAAAACTTTGCGAAAACCTTTAAGTCCGTAAATAAAAAGTACCGAAATTAAAATAACACAGCAGATAATGATGAAATATTTTAACAGGGGGCGAAAGAAAAATGAATAAGACAGCAGCAAAGTTGAAAATGTGTTCGTATCGGTCATGTCAATCATTTCAATGGAAGATTTTTTCATTTCCGATAAGGGAGAATCTAGATTTATTTCAGCAAAGAAAACCGGAGAATCTGAATCATGGCAATCAGCGCATCCATTAATACCCAAAGCTTGTGCCGCCGGACGGACATCATGGGCAATTGGCCAGGAATATGCATTTGCAGCAGAATGCTTTTTCCGATAGAGAACCCCTTGATCATTTTTGTAAATGATTTTTCCGGCGCTAACATAAGCTGCCCGTTGATCCTGTATCGCAAAAGTTTGAAGTGAATCTAACACACTTATTAGAAGGGAGTCATTTAATTCAGGCCAGGATCCATGTCCCAATGAATCCAGGAGACCAATAATTTTTCGGGCAACCGGAAGAAACACATTTTGCGGAATGGGTGTTAAAGAATCGCCATGCATAAATGCCCAAAATGATGGCCAGATAAGATTATGCGTCGTCAGCTTGCCATTTGCTTGTTTTAGAAAAACAGGTGTAAATATATGTGGCAAAGTCTCATCATTTTTATTGACTTTATGCAGACCCAATCCATGCGCTATGGATGTTTTTGCATTTAAAACTTTTTCTTTAGGCCAGGCTCCTGAATGACAAGCCGTACAGGAAAGATTTTCAAAATGCACTGGCGGGATTCCAATATGCTCCGGTTTCATTGCGCCCAATCGGCCGTTGATTGGTTCGCTTCCTTCGCCACCGGATATTCCCAAATGACACCCTTCACAACTCAAAGAATAATTATCACTCATTGAGTTAATATCCGTTTCATATCCACGGACCATCTTGTGGTCAAGACCATGACGATGACAGTCCACACAAGTCATTCCGGCCTTTATATGAACATCTTCATCAAAATGCCAGCGTTCGGTTTTAGAGCCATCCATTATTTTTGTTGAATGACAAAAATAGCATTTTTCAGGTTGGATTTTTCTGGTGATATCAAAGAACACTTCACTTTTTTCATTAAAGCGATTCTCCTGATATTTTACTTGTGGAGCTGTTGTCTGGAACTGGTTGGGATCAATTCCGGCATAAAGATCAAAATTATCGGGCAGGTTATGCGCGCTGCCATTTACAGATGCAAATCCACTTGATGCCGTTGCCGCCCAGCGAAAATTTTGTTTGGAAACATTTTTGGCGTACTCAGCCTGGTCATTTGATTTTTCAGCATCATGGCAGCTTAAACAATTTATTTCCAAATTACCCGAAACCTGCCAGCGCCAGTAATTATCCAGCGATTGTATTTGCTCGTTATCACCCACTGAACCACCGGGCATTTGCCGTCCAAAACGTGTAATAAACTGAAGATTATCCATTCCGATTTCTTTGGGATGAAAAACGCCCGGCCAACTGCGATAGGAAAGTGGGATTTGTGTCGCAGAATGTGCATCAACAAAAATCCATGGTTGTCCCGGCCTGCCCAATTCCGCTGTAGAATCACCCGCACTAAAATGCCAGCCTGATCGAATCTTGCTATAATCATGGCAGGCACCACAGGTTTTTTCTGTTGAGAAAGGTAGCAATGGATTTTCATCCAGGCGGATTACAGAACTATCCTGATCCATCAATTTAATTAAGTGAACAGGCTTTGCCCTGCTGCCGTCACTTACATCACCGATTTTGGGTTCCTCAGCCGGCAAAAAAACCGGCAAGAAACACAGCAAAAATATTAAAGTTAATCGTTTCTTTGAAGTCATTTTAACCAATAATTAGTCTACAGAGTAAATTCATTTTTCTTAAAAAATACTTTGCGGCCGGTCCGAACGGCCTCGTTCACTTTTAAAACGGTTACCGCTGTTTCGTAGCCAATATCCACCGGGCAATTCAATTCCTCTTCTCCTCTAATAGCATTAAAAAAGTTTTCCAGATGCGGCTTGTGATAAGGATCGTTAAAAACAACAGGCAGCTCGTGTTTTGGCGGTGCAATGGTCTCCCTGACATCCAAAACAACACCGGGCTGCAATGCCGGCTGAGCTTCCACCGGCGCTTTCAAAATACCCTGTTCAACCCATTTATCCCACAATGGCGCCGACTGCTCACGGTAAACCCCGCCACGGCTGGCAGATTCTGATATTTGCAAAGTGCCCTGATCGCCCATAAAATTTTCGTAATAACCCTGACTGCTGTTTGTTGTGATTGTCTGGTAAAAAGCCCGAATAATGCCGTTATCGGTTTTGTATTCAAATGTTGCCAGAACCGTATCATACCATTCATGTGTTTTCTTATCATAATAATCTGTTCCGCCGCTGGCCATAACAGATATTGGCTGTGCATCCAGGAACCAGTTATAAATATCAAGTTGATGTGAGCCTAAATCGACAATTGGGCCGCCGCCAAGTCCTTTGTACCAGCGCCAGTTTCGGAACTGCTGCATGGACTTAAATCCATACTTTTTTAATAAGTGCCCCGGGATAGCATATTTTTCAGGCCAGCCTAAATCCGGTTGAACGGACCGGTTCCATTGGCCGTTGACAGTCGTAATCTGCCCAAGGATTTTTGCCTGTTTAAGCAGGGCATTATAACTGTGGATATACCGTGGATTGCTGCGTCTTTGATGGCCAATCTGCACCAGCTTTTTTGAACGGTGTGCCGCCCTGACAATACGTTTTGCACCTTCTAAAGTGTTTGACATTTCTTTTTCGCAATAAACATGAAGACCGGCTTCCAGGCAGGCTTCAGCGTGTGGTGCATGCCAGAAGTCCGGCGTGGCAATTATCACGGCATCCAGCTCTTTTTCTTTGGCAAGCATTTCACGATAATCTTCATATTTATTCAGCTGATGGCCATATTTTTTCAACAATCTGTAAGCGCGTTTCTGATTGTAATCTGTCCAAATATCGCATACTGCTTTAAAACGAATATTTGGGATTTTTAAACAGGCATTCATCAGCACCTGTCCCTGTGCACCGGTGCCAAGCAAGGCTATGTTCAAGGCATCAGAATTATTGGCCCTTGCTTTGGTCATCATCATTGGTGACAGAAGAAACCCTGTTCCCGCCGCTGCACTTGTTTTAATAAATGTGCGCCGGTCTATTGAAGGAACCGAGCTTGTTTTTTTGTTCTCATTATTTTCCATTATTGTACCTAAAATTCTTATAATTCTTTGATTTTTATGTTTCGATAATAAATGGGATGGCCATGATATTGTAATCCAATGTGCCCCTCACGCGACATTTCTTTATAAGCCGTGTTAAATTTATTCGGTGTGCCATCGGGATTTTTATGTGCTTCGCTCCATAGATCCAAATCCATATCAATTATTTGCTGGCCATTTAGAACCACGTTTATTTTGTTTGCTTTGCATGTTATCGTGTAGCGGTTCCATTCACCGGGTTTATTTACCATATTTTTTGATGGTTCCAGGCAATCAAAAATTGCACCGCAGTCATGCTTGTTTATTTTTTCTTTTCCGTGTGAATCAAGAATCTGGACTTCGATGGCAGAATGCAGCCATTTCTCAATACTGCCGGTCCGCACAAAAACGCCGCTATTTGTTTCATCTTCAAGTTTAAAATCCAGATTTAAAACAAAATCACCAAAACGCTCTTTTGTCCAAATATCGCCACCACCATTAGCGGATAAAACGCCATCAGCTACAACCCAGCTTTTTTCTTTAAAAGTCCAGCCAGTCAAATCATCCATTAAAGAACGCCATTGTGCATCTTTTAGTCCCGCTACAAATTTATTAAAGAAAGCCACGCTCTTTCTAATATCCGGAACTGATGCTTCCCAATTGTACTCAAACTCAACCGAAAAGACGCCTTTAAAACCCTGCCTGTGCATCTCTGTCAAAACTGTTTCAAGTTCGCCAATTCCTGATCCCCAAATCACATCATGCGCTTCTTTATCCCCAAACGAATTTAAATCGCCAAAATGAAAACTGATAACCCGTCCCTTGAGTTTTTTCAATGCGTCAACAGGTTTAATCCCGGAACGCATCCAGTGGCCAATATCTGCACAGGCTCCGATATATTTACTTCTTCCCTTTGACATTTCCACCACTCTATCAGGATTCCAATAATGGGTCGGCTCAGGATGATTATGGATAGCCACGTTAATCTTGTATTCCTGGCATAAGCGGTCAATCAAATCAAACGCTTCTTCTGGCGGCTCTGATACAATTGTTTTTATGCCCATTTCTTTGGCAAAATCAAAAACAGAGCGGCACTCTTTTTCATCATTTGGTAGATTAACAACGCCATAATTTACAAGTTTCAAACCAAGCGATTTTAATCTAGCCTTTGCCATTTTACGGTTTTCAACTGACATGGTGTGATGAAATTTTGCCTCAGGAAATTCATCGGAAAATTTTTGTCCGGGGAAAGCCTCCACCCAGGAAATTCCCAATGAAGCTGTTTTATCAAGCGCTTCCATAAACGTATATTTATGGAAAGTCCATAGCTGCATGCTAAGCTGCCAACCTTCGTAAACATCAGTTGCCGGATGCGTCTCAACATCCAATTCTTGCTGGGAAAAAAGCGGGGAAAATTGAGCGATCAATAAAACAAACAAAACGACATATTTCAAAGAAGCTTTCATGATATTAACCTATTAAAAATTTATCTAACTTCAGTTATTTTAATATTTCTGTATTCAACTTTTGATCCGTGATTTTGCACCCCGATAAAACCTTTTCGCCGTTTTATGCCAGGATGTGACGATTCTTCGCCCATGAAATCGATTAAATTTGAATCAATAATTTCTTCGCCATTGAGCTTAACTTTAATAGATGGCCCGATACAGCTGATTTCCATTTTTTGCCAGGTACCGGATTCTTTTGTAACTCTTTTCTTTGGCGCCTGAAGTCCATAAAGACTGCCTGTATATTGCCACTTTTTTAACGTGGAATATTTTGGGGCATAATCATCCAAAACCTGGACTTCAATTCCGGTATATGCAGGATCACTCAGATGCGGGGCCCGTAAAAAAACACCACTATTCCCACCGGCCGATATTTTATATTCCAGCTCTAAAACAAAATTATCATATTCTTTATCGGTAGAAAGCCAGCCGCCGCCTTTCCCTGTAGTAAATAAAATTCCGTTTTCAGCATTCCAGCTATCCGGTTTATTGTTAATTACCTGCCAACCGGACAAATCTTTTCCATTAAAAAGCGAGCCTTCATAGGGTGGATCTTCGGCTGTTAATTCTTTGATAAAAATGTTTTTAAAAAACAAGGGCGCATTATGTGATTGCAGTTCTATCTGGCCAATGGGATAAATGGCTTTGTCCCTTTCCCAATAATTTTCCATGGTCACATTATCCACAACAAGCACACCATTTAAATACACCGTAACTTTTTCACCACGCATTATTATGCGGAAAGTGTTCCACTCGCCAATAGGGTTGTCTGCTTTAACCAAAGGTTTTCGTGGGTTTTTCTGATTGTTGTAAAGGCCGCCCGATCCTTCCGGCCATTGTGCCGTATCCCAGATTTGTACCTGTGGCGCACCTCGCAAATAAATCCCACTATCACCATGTTTTTCGATTTTCCAATCAACAAACATTTCAAAATCCTGGTAATCTTTTGCAGTGCAGAGGCTGTGTCCCTTTCCATCAAAGTATAGGATATTGTCTTCAACCTTCCAATGTTTCTCCATTGCAGAATCTGCTGCCTGCTGAGCTTTTACTAATTCCAATTCTGACATTGCCGCCCGTTTTGCAGGGTTCTCCACCAATCCTTTCCAGCCGGATAAATCCTTTCCATTAAAAAGAGCTACAAATCCCGGTGGTGGTTTTACTGCATTGTTTTGGGTTTGATAATCGCTCTCTATCATTTCATTTAGTTGTGAAATATTGGTGCCTTTGATAAGGGCAAGGGCAACATCCGGTTTGCTTAGATTGGAAGAAGCTTTAGCATCAGCAATATTCATAGTTGTTAAAAATGCATCGTAACCAATATCAGGATCATTTAAAAAACCAGCTAAATATTGCATTGAAGATTTTGTTTCCAGATTTGCTAATCCGGCAAACACCAAACGTTTTTCTTCCGGTCTAAAAGATGCTTCCATAATTCGTTTATATTGTTCCAGGGCAAAAGGTGCGCTTAGTTTATTTCTGTTTAGAATCCCTGTGGCGGCCCGGATAGCCAAAATGCGTTGAGTTTCATCTTTGTGTTTTTTGGCAACCTCAATCAGAATATCGAGAGCATCCTGATTTTGCCATTGGTATAAAGTCCGCAGGGCGATGTTTTGCAAATCCGGATTGGCGCTTTTGGTTTCTTGCTGAAGAATGTTTAAAAAGCTTTTGTGACCGATTCCTGAAAACACCTTCATCAGTTTTTGTTTGTTTTCTGTGGAATTGTTTTTATATGTTTCAAGCAGGTATTGTCTGTTTTTGGCCTTGTTTTTTGAACGGGCATTTATACTTACAATAGTCGGTGCCAAATCTTTTTCTGCTAAAGTGCCGTCCGGCTTAATAAGTTCGTTGGTCAATATTTTCAGTTCATTATCCGTTCCCGAATTTGCCAGAGCTTTTAATACTGCTTTTTGAAGTTTTGTGTCTTTTCTTTCAAGCTGACCTAAAAATAAAAGGTTCAGATCAGTGACATTTTTAGCCGCCAAAGTTTCAATAAACACTTTTTTTACCGGATTGCTAAATGTATCAAATGAAGGTAAAACATTTTTAATCCGGGGTACGTCCATCTGCAAAAGTTTATTTGAAAGAACTTCCAAATCCGTTTTAGATAGATCAGCTGATAAATATTTTGAAGATTTAAAAACAGTATCTTCCTTAAAAGAGATTAAGGCAATAAATGCAGCCGACCTGACTTCCTGAGAATCTGAATTTAATTGCTCATTTAAATAAGGAACAGCTTCATCTTTTTCCAAATCTGCAAATAATTCAATTATTTCAATTTGTCTTTCAGAAGATTTATTTTGGGCAAAAGCTATCCATTTTTGTACATATTGCGGCTCTTTAAAATCCCGGGCCGTTTGCAGAACAGTTCTGCGAAATTTTAAATCCTCTTTTTCAGCAAACTCAATTACAAATTCAAATGCTGAAGCCTTGTCAATTTTTGTTAACAATTTCAATGCATTAATCTGGTGATTCGGTAAAAACACTTCATCAGCGTTTTTTAAAATTTCTTTGAGAATTGAAATGCTTTTTTGTTTTTCACCTGTCTCAAAAAGTTGTGCAGCAAAATTGACATAGTACTCTACATAAGCTGGTTTTTTACTTGCAGCAGTTTTAACAGTTTTTGCTGGCAGGTAAGCAAAATTGGAAAGTGCAAAAAGTGTGGCCGCTTTTACCTGATTATTCTCATTGTCCGCCCATTGCAAAAGTTCTTCTGCAACAAAAGGCTGATCCATTTGGCTTAAAGCATTTATAAGAGCAGTTTTTTGTGCATCCGGGGCATCTTCAATATTGTCTAAAATTTCCTGGGCAGATTCGGAGCTGTTAATAGTTGTCAGGACACGTAGGGCAGCATTAAAAGATTTACCTTCTTTCAGCAATTGACTCAGTATTTCTATGGATTCATTTTTCGCACATGGTTGCAACTGATCAATAAGAAAGGTTTTGTGATTTGTGGAATTTTTGTTTTTAATGGCTTGATGGATTGCTGCTAAAAAAAGCAGACGATCCTGCTCATCACCAGAATCAGCCACATAAAAGGCCAACCCATTTAAGGCATATTTGGCCAGTTGTACACGATCCGGATTTTCTCCTTTTAAAAAAGTTGCAATTTCGGTGATCCCTTTTTCACCATGATCAAGGATGGCATCAAACAGTAATTTTTGTTGTGTCGGATTTTGGGTTGGAAATTGGGCAATTAAATTCTCAATTGGAACTAATTGATCCGGGTTTTTTGATACGCTGGAACAAGCATTGAAATAAATGATGCTTATTAAAAAAAGTACACTGTATTTAATTTTCATTTTAGAGCTCATTTTAAATTATAAAATCCACGGGGATCGAGCAGGTTGGTTTATTAATCTGTTGGCTGCTTCATCATTAATAAAAACTTGTTTTTCCGGATCGTAATAAAGTTTTCGGCCAAGGCGTAATGCAATCTTTCCAAGATTTACCAAGCTGGCTGACCGATGCCCATTTGTGGCATTTAAGGCAAACGGTTTGCGTTTTTTTACCGCATAATGAAAATCTGTGATTTGCTCCTGTGGCTCGGGAAGAGATGCCAGTTTTTTCTCCAAGTCCGGAATATCCGATTTAAACCCACGAAACAATTTTCCATCCGGTCCCTCTAAAAATGGAATTTTATCTTTTTTTGTATCACCATTCAAAGTAATCTGACAACCGTCTTTGTATTTCATCCAGATGTGGCGCCATGTTCCCACAGCATCATAATGGGCCTGTTCCGCATCAACCTCAATTTCTACAGGTCCGGTATCATCTTTGCCTAAAAGATATTGCACAGGATCAAGATAATGCTGGCCCATATCTCCCAAACCGCCGCCATCATAATCCCAGTAGCCACGAAAAGAACTGTGAACCCGGTGTTTACTGTATGGTTTATAAGGCGCAGGACCTAACCAAGCATTGTAATCCAATTCTTCCGGAATCCATTGTGCGCTCAAATCTTTTTTGCCCTGCCAGTAAAATTTCCAGGCAAAACCGGTATTAATGTTGATATTTACTTTTAAGGGCCAACCAAGAAGACCGCTTTCAACAAGTTTTTTGATAGGTTTAACCGGTGTACCAAATCCATAAAAATTGCTTTGAAAACGAAACCAGGTATTGATCCTGAAAATGGTGCCATTTTGTTCAACAGCTTCTATTACTTTTTGGCCTTCGCCGATTGTTCGGGTCATTGGTTTTTCACACCAGACATCCTTGCCCGCTTTTGCTGCCATGATGGACATAATACCATGCCAATGAGGTGGAGTGGCAATATGCACAATATCAATATCATCTCTTGCCAGGACTTCCCTAAAATCATGGTAACCATCAACATTGGCCCCTGCATCTTTTTGCGTTCGCTTTAAATGATTTTTGTCTACATCACAAACAGCCAATAATTTACCCGGCGCTGTTAAGGCATGCCAACGGCCCATACCTCCAACACCGATTACAGCCTTTGTAAGCTGATCACTTGGTGCTGTGAAACCTGTTCCACCTAAAACAAAACGAGGAACAATAGAAAACAATCCTGCAGAGACAGAGGTTTTAATAAACTGACGACGTTTCACTAAACCGGTTCCTGATTATTGAGTTTGGACAGTTGTATACAATTAATTTGGATCTTTTAATTTATCCTTAAAAGTGAATATGAAAATGATAAGAACGCCAACAGCAAACACTGCAGGTATCCACCAGAACTGATACCACAGATCTAAACTGAGTGCCTCATTCTTCCCTAAAAAACTATTATAGACTTTTCCCGCAACCTGTGCACCAATAAGCATACCAATCCCGTAAGTAACTAAAACAATCAAACCTTGTGCCTGACCTCTAATGTCACTGGTTGACTTCTTATCAACATAGATTTGGCCTGTAACAAAGAAAAAGTCATAACAAATTCCATGTAAAGCAATTCCTAAAATAATCATATAAGTAACTTGATCAGGTGCACCCAAGGCAAATAACGCATATCTTAATGCCCATGACAACATACCAATACTCAGCATCCACTTTACACCTAAACGAGCAAAGAAGAATGGCATTAGGAGCATAAAGATAATTTCCGACATTTGACCGATTGTTTGTGTTGCTGCGATATTTTGAAAACCCGTTACAGACAGAAAAACCTGAGTGAAATTATAGTAGGCTGCCAAAGGAATACTAATTAAAAAAGAGCTGATAAGAAAAATATAAAATGGGCGGCTACCTAATTTTTTAAGAGCGTCAAGGCCAATGATACTTCGAATTGAAATTTTTTGGCCAGCTCCGGACGGTGGTGTATGTGGCAATGTGAAACTGAATAAACCAAGAAGTAAGCTCGCGGCTGCTGTCAAGTATAGCGGTAACGCTGTTTCTTCTGGACGTATATAATCAGTAACAAACTGACTAAGTATAAAACTCACAGTTAAACCTGCTACAATCCAACCAATTGTTCCAAAAACACGAATAACGGGAAATTGTTTTTCCTGGTCATCGATATTATGAAACGAAATACTATTGACCAAGCTAATAGTTGGCATATAGCAGAGGTTATATGCAAGAAGCATTAAAATAAAAACTGTTGGTGAACTCGTCATTTGTGGAGTCAAAAACATAATAACTCCACCAACAATATGCAGTATGCCGAGTACTTTCTCGGTTGAAAAAAACCGGTCCGCAATTAGCCCAACAAAAAATGGAGCAATTATTGCAGCTATCGGATTCACTGTAAATGGCCAATGGGTTAAATCTTCCATGCCATGTGCAGTCATATAAACTGCAATTGTTGTATACCAAGCTCCCCAGATAAAAAATTGCAGAAACATCATCAGACTTAGTTGCGAATATATTTTGTTGTTCAAAATTTGCCTCCCCCATCAGGTTTTATAAAAACCACCTTCAATTTAAGTGTAGAATTAATATTTATAGCATTACTATTTTACTTTTACGAATGGATTCATCCGCTGCAAGAACAATTCTTATACTGTTTACAGCATCATCCAGGTGTTCTGTAAGATCAAGATCATCGTTAATCGCTTTCAAAAAATATTCCTGTTCGCGATTGCATAATTCCTGGTGATCCGGTTCATCACTCGTATCAATCAGTGTATCTTTTTTTATAAAAGCCTTCTCTTCATTGAGAGCACTTTCATGCAGCAAAAGGCTATTTGTTTTTGTATGCGCATCAATCTCGTCAGAATCTGTTTTTTTAGTAGTATTAGGATCCATAATACTTACACTGCCTTTTGGACCAATAACATCTTTTACAAAAAAAGCTGTCTCACTCATCATTGGTCCCCAACCAGCCTCATACCAGCCGACAGAGTTGTCTTCAAAAACCACCTGTAACTGACCATAGTTATACATATCCGGATTAATTTCATCACTAAGCCGGGCACCAATTGCCTGAACCTGTTTTGGTAAGCTGCGGGTCATCTGGCACATAATATCCACATAATGCACGCCGCAATCTACTATGGGCGACATGGATTTCATCATTTCCAGATGTGTCAGCCAGCGGACTTCTGAACTTTGCTGGTTGAGGTTCATTCTCATAACCAGAGGTTTTCCAAGAGTCTGTGCCACATCAATAAATTTTTTCCATGCTGGATGATGACGCAAAATATATCCTATCACAACTTTTTTATTTTTAGCTTGTGCTTTAGATACAATTTCTTTTGCCTGCTCAACTGTTTCAGCAATTGGTTTTTCCAGAAAAACATGTGCGCCATAATCCAGGCACTGCATTGTGTAAGAATAGTGTGTATCCGGATAAGAGCAGATTGCCACTGCATCCGGTTTTGTTTTAAGCAAAGCCTCATCAAGTGTGTTAAATTCCGCAACACAACCCAACTCCTTTGCCAAAGGCGATCGTCTTTTAGAACTGGGTGCAACAAGGCCCGCTAATTCAAATCCATTTAGTTGTTTATATGCACGGGCATGAGAAGCACCCATGTTTCCTGCTCCAACAACTATGACTTTAATTTCATTGCTCATAAAATTTACAGGCTCCAACCTTTACGGTATTCTTTGTGAAGATATTGATTGGCTTCATCAAGATTGGTAAAGCGCATGTTTTCCGCATCCCAATCCAAAATAGTATTCTTATCCTTTACACGAAGCGCCACATTGCCAAGCAGCATTGTCTCAGTCAGTTTACTTGCATAGTCAAAATTGCTGGTAGTTTTGCCGTTTCCTTTGCATGCCGCTATCCATTCTTCATGAATGCCTGGTGAGCGTGGAATTGTTTTTTCAGGACGTTTATATTCTTTCATTTTTGTTTCGGGTATCAAGCGCGGATTACCGCCATAAACACTGTGCATTAGTTTACCTTTTTCACCGTAATAAAGAACTCCGCCACCCCATTCTCCCATACGACGGCCAGGTTCCAGTTCTTCCGGTCTTAGTGGCATTAATCCACCATCATACCAGGTAAACTTAATAGGAGGTTTTGATCCTCTTTCCGGGAATTTATAAGTGATCATTGATGAAACCGGATATGACTGGTCATTAAACTTTGTAGATGAGGCCTGGATAGTTTCAGGAGATTCCAATCCTAATGCCCAGTAAGGATGATCCATAATATGAGCGCCCATATCACCCAAAGCGCCTACTCCAAAATCCCACCAACCACGCCATGCAAAAGGCGCATATGCCGGATGATATGTTCTCCATGGGGCCGGACCAAGCCATAAATTCCAATCAAAAGTCGGTGGAACAGAAGGAACTGTGTCCGGTTTGTCAATACCTTGTGGCCAAATTGGGCGGTTCGTCCAGGCATGTACTTCATGGACATCGCCAATGGCACCATCCCAAATCCATTCATTTATTAAGCGAGCTTCTTCAGTTGCATGGCCCTGGTTTCCCATTTGGGTAATCAAACCTTTTTCCCTGGCAGTTTCCGCAAGTTTACGCGCTTCGAACACAGTATGCGTTAATGGTTTTTGTACAAAAACATGTTTTCCATGATTTAACGCCGCCATGGCTGCAACAGCATGTGTATGATCAGGAGTACTAACAGTTACAGCATCAATCTCGTTATGTTTTTCCAGCATCACCCGGAAGTCTTTATATCTTTTTGCTTTAGAAAACACTTCTGTATCAATGCCTTGTTTAACATACCCGGCTTCTGTACTCTTATATTGTGTGTCATCTACATCACAAATAGCCACGACATTTTCTCCAAGCATTGCAGCCATATCTGATCTTCCTTTGCCGCCAACTCCGATGCAGGCAATATTTAGTTTATCACTTGGGGGAATAAATCCCGGGCCACCTAATACATGACGCGGTACGATTGTCACAGCGCCCACAGCTAATGCCGACGTTGATAAAAAATCACGGCGACTTATTGTTTTTGACTTTTCATTCTTCTTCATACAGCCCCTCTTTTTTAAGTTAATTTTTAATCCCGGTAGGAGTAAATCCCTGAGAAATTATTTTTCAACTATCCAAATATTCCGGTATTGTACCAAATCGCTGTGATCTTGTAAAAAAATTGGTCCCGGCTTCGACATATCTTTATCCAGCCCGCCGTCTGTAGCGACCGGTATTTCAAGACCATCATGGATGATAACACCATTATGCCTGACAGTCATCCGTGGATTTGCAATTTTGTCATTTTGATCATTGTATTTCGCGGCACTAAATTCAATATCATAGGTTTGCCATTGAGTTGGAGGCGCACACATATTTACATTTGGGATAGCCACTTGATATATCCCACCACATTCATTGTCTTTGCCTTCAAGACCGTAACTATCCAAAACCTGAACCTCATATCTGCCCTGAACATAGACACCGCTATTTCCGCGCTTTTGGCCTTTTAAATTTGGAGTAAATGGCGAGCGAAACTCTATATGCAAATCAAAATCTGTAAACATTTGCCGTGTCATTATCGAATTGCTTCCGGGTTTTACCTGCATGGCGCCATCTACAATTGACCAGGAAGCGGTTAAATCTTCTTTGGGGTGATTATAATTTTCCCATTTTGTGGGAGAAGGCTTTTCCGGTTCAAAGGCAATATCAAACAATTCTTTTGCTTCAACATCTTTCTGGGAAAAAGGACCTGCCTGTTTCCACTTCGTCATAAAGAAATTATTTTCCTCAAGAAATTGTGTTGTTGCAGGTTGATCAGCAGAATTAAAATCCTTTTCAAAAATATTTTCCAACGAATTATATTGTAAGTCCGTGATCCGTGCAAAAACTCCCCAACCACCGGAACCATTTACTACTTTAAACAAAAGCGTATTCCACCCTTTTTCCAGATTAATTTCCACTGTATCCTGATCTACAACCGCGCCACGTGCTGCATTATTTGCATGAACCAGTTTATCATTCAGCCAAACTTTAACAGCATCATCACTTCCTAATAAAAGTATTGCACTCTGGGATTCGCTAAAAATCTCCGACCTTAAATAAGCAACTGCATTTTGAGAGTTAAAAATTTTATTCAAGTTAATATAACCAACAGGGGCGGGAACATGTTGCCATTTATCTAAATTATTTCCACCAAAAAGAACAATCCCATTTTCAGGTTTTTGTTTTCCCAAAGTTGGGGAAAGACGCTCGGTTTTATTTAGATTAAATGTACCGTTTTGCTGCCCGGTAAAGGCACCACTAAAAACCTTCCCATGAATAGATCCGGTCCATTCAGTTTTATTACTTGAAATACCGTTAACTTTAATATCGCCATTGCTAATCTGGCCGTTTAAAACGACGATCGGATTTTCACGAGTATCAAATTTTTCCAAGATATTTACTACATAACCATCTGTTCCATAGGAAATTACCTGCGCTGCAATAGACTGCTCATTACCGTCAGGAAAAATTTGCTTTCCGACCCAATCGCCCATTAAACTATCGGGCTTATAAACATCTGTGGATTGTTGGTGAGTTTCGCAACTGTAAAGTGTAATCAACAGAGTAGAAATCAAACTAAACAATATAGTTTTCTGAGTATTTATTAATAATTGTTTCAATTTTTTCCTCTTAAAACTTTTAAGTTATAATAAATTGCTCTCCTTATTTAGGACACTCTGCGGTAGAGTCCCTGATAATGAGTTTTGTTTCCACAAAATTATTTACAACCTTTTCGGATTTTCCTTCAATAATATCAATTAGCAAACGCGTTGCCTGAGATGCAATTCTGGTAACCGGGTTATTAACCGTTGTAAGTGCCGGTGTTACATCCGCAGCCGGGGCAAGATTATCGTAACCAATCACACTTAAATCTTGCGGGACCTTAATGTCATGGTCAACGCAATAATTTAAAACGCCCAGTGCGGCCCGGTCGCTTGCAGTCATAATTAATGTTGGTTTTGGATTTTTTTGTAACAATTTTGCCGTTTGGTAATAACCATTTGTTTTAGAAAAAGTACCCTCAACAATATGGGCGGATAGATTATATTTTTTTAAATATTTTTTTAAAACTGCAGAACGCTTTTGTCCATCATAATATTTTAAATCACCGGTAATGTATCCAATTTGTCTATGATTTAATTCGGCTGCGTGTTTTAATGCTTCGGCCATACCATTTTCAGGGTCATTGGCAACGGTGTTGCAGTTTTCTTTATAATTATTTATCAATACAAAAGGAATGTTATTTTCTATAAGCTGCGCAAGCCGGGCATCATCAATGGATGTTACACCTAATAATAATCCATCCACTTCTTTTGTTTTTACCAGGCGAACGAAATCTTTAATCCGGTTTTCCTGTTCATCCAATATTATTGAAATAGAATAACCATTTTCATCCGCGGCTAAAACTGTTCCATCAAGTTGGGCAGGAAAATAAGCCCGTGAAAAAGGTGGAAATGATTTATAGGATTTAATTACAAATCCAAGTCGGGCTGTTTTGCTTTTTCCAAATAATGCGGCTTGTTTGTTGGGAAAATATTTTAGTTCTTCTGCAACAGATTGTACAATACGTTTTGTTTCATTTGATATCAAAGGCGAATCGCTCAATGCCCGAGAAACAGTCGACTCGGAAACACCGGCTTTTTGTGCGACATCTGAACGTTTTGCACTCATGTGCATTCAATTTTCTTTTGTTTTTATAGGGTAGGTCAATTATATTGCACGCGTGTTCATTATAGTGCGTTTAATGAAAAAAGTCAATACAGTTTTAAAATTTTATTTGGAGGAAAGCTATGCCTGAGACATTGAAACTGGGAATGATTGGCGCGGGTTTTGTTGCCAATTTCCATGCATTGGCATTAAAACAGGTTCGCAGTGTTGAACTTGTTGGAGTTGCTTCTGATGATCTACCTCGCTCTCAGAGGTTAGCAAAAAAAGCACAGAACTATGGCATTGGAAATTGTGTGGCCTATAAAACAATTACTGAAATGATTAACCATGTTGATGCCGTTGCTATATTTGCACCAAATTTTGCCCGTGTAGAAATAATGGAAGAAATTACAACTGCCGTTAAAAAAGGCGCGCAACTGAAAGGTGTGATTTGTGAAAAACCTCTGGGGCGAAACATGAAAGAAGCCCGAAGGCTGGTCTCTCTTGCCAAAGAAGTAAATCTAAAAACATCCTATTTTGAAAATCAGATTTTCATGAAACCCATTCGCGCTCAATTGGATCAGCTTCAGCCTCAGGTTAAAACCATGGGCCCATTAACTTTAACACGATCGGCGGAAGAACACGGCGGGCCACATAGTGGTTGGTTTTGGGATCCAACAAAACAGGGTGGCGGCGTTCTCTCCGATATGGGTTGCCATAGTATTGCTGTTGGCTGGTATGCTTTAACACCATTCGGAAAGCAACCTACTTTTTTGGAACCGGTTTCTATCACAACCGAAACTGCGCTTCTAAAATGGGGATTACCTGAGTGGCGTGAAAAACTTAAAAATGAGATGGGTGTGGATTATACTAAAACTCCGGCCGAAGATTTTACAACTGGGATTGTTTCGTTCAGAAATCCTGAAAGCGGGCAAATTGTAAAAGCGCAGTTTACAGATTCCTGGATGTTTGAAAAACAAGGGTTACGTCTTTTTATGGATGGAACCGGGCCGGGATATGCATTTGAAATAAATACACTTGTATCATCTCTCCAGATTTTTATTGGTGATGTGGCGGCTGAAGCAACAGCGAATTCAGAGCTTGCCCTTGAAAAATCCACTGCTTCCCGAGGGTTGCTGGCGGTTCAGCATAATGAAGCTGATTTATACGGCTATACCGATGAAAATGAAGATGCCGCAAAGGCATTCTTATCAGGAAATGATGCTTTGCTAAATTGGGATTATGGTTTGGAAATTACAAAACTGGTGATGGCCGGCTATATGTCTGCAGAGAGAAAACAAACTATTGACCTGACTGATAAAAAAATACTGGAAGAATTAGAAACTTATATTCCACTCATTCAGCAAGGAAAAGGCAGAGAAGTACTTCATGTGCTTTGATGTTAATTTCTGATTTATGAAAATTAAATCTTAAAAAGGGAAACAGTTCTGTTTCCCTTTTTTTCTTCTAAAGCTTTATTTTTATACCACCATTTATAACAAATCCATCTACCGGTGCATAAATATCATTAAAGACTGGGTTTGTTTTTGATCCGCTATAAATTGTTTCGAATTTTGTTTGCCTCGTATCCAGAAAATTTTCAAAGTTTAAGAATAAAGAAAAGCCTTCCCACATTTTTTCAGTCATTAGTCCCATAATCCAATATTCTTTGCCTGTCCTTCCATCGTTTAGTTTTTGCGGACTGAAATAGTAGGCTTCTAACCCAATTCTCAGCTCATCATGAACTTCATACATTAACACATTATTCAATCTGTGTTTGGCGACTAAAGGAAATGAACTTGTTTTTCCGTTGTTATCTTTGTTTACATCAGCATGTGTATAACCGATAAATAATTTATAATGATCGTATGTAAGCTTAATATTTGTTTCAAGTCCTTTGGTGTCGATATAACCATCAATTTGCTGGAACTCGTTTAGTCCGGATATAGCAGACATTAGCTCAATTGGGTCTTTCACTTGTGTATAAAACAGCAGTGTGTTTATGCTAAATGTAACCTCGTCAGAAAGCAAAGTGCGGAAGTTGATATCGAAGTTTGTCCCAATGGACTCTTCGGCCTTCGTTTCGCTTACATCTATTGGCAAAACATTTTTAAATTGCAGTCGCTCTGCATCTTCTGTAAAAACCGTTGGTGTTTTATAACCCATTCCTCCACCAAGCCTGAAAGTTAAGTTTGAACTGGATTTATAAAGAAGTGCAATTCTGGGTAAAACAAAATCACCATATTCATTTTGATGATCAAAACGTAAACCGGATTCCAAGCTGATTTTATCCGTTGCAGTCCAAGTGTTTTGTACAAAAGCACCCAATGTGATATGTTCATAATCGACCGGTTGTGAAGTTCCAAACTTTCTTTGGCTGAATTTATCTGTCCAGAGATTTAGCCCTATAATCCATTCAAACTTGGGGCCGAAATGATTGAAAGCTGCTTCGCTAAATGAAGATAGCTGTTCCCCGGAAAATTCAAAGTCAGGAATTTTTACGCTTCGGTCATAGTAGCTGTAACTATTTTTAAATGATAATTTTGATTTTTCAGATATTTTATAATCTAACCCGGATTGTGCACTAAATCGTGTTGTATTGTTTTTTTCAAAATAGGAATGAAGGCTGTCCGCGTTCCCTTCAATGTAATCAATATCCCCTCCTGTCCGGTCTTCAATTGTTGTATTAAATCCCACGTTTAGAGTTGTGTTTTCATTTAGATAATAAAACAACTTTGGGTTGATTGTATATCTTCTAAATTCAGGGATTGCAGTCAGGCCGATATCTGCCGGATCATATGGTGAGCCCAAATTGTACGAAAGAAAAATCGTTGTCCCGATTTTATCAAATTTTTGAGAGTAAAAGCTGCTTGCGTCAAGTCCCAATGCAGACGTTCCATTAAGCAAAAAGCTTAACTCGCGTTTTTCAGTTGGTACTTTGGAAACAAGATTCACCAATCCGGCTATTGCACCACCGCCATAAAGTGTTGATGAAGCGCCTTTGATAACCTCAACTTGTTTAAGATCGAGCGGAACAATCTGCAACAAACTTAAACCACCGGAAAAGCCTGAATAGAGCGGATAGCCATCTTTTTGGATTTGTGTATACTTTCCATCCAGTCCTTGAATGCGGATACTTGAATTGTATGATGTTGCTGATGTTTGCTGAGTTTGGATCCCGGTACTTTCATTGAGAAGCATCCTGATATCGCCAGGCTTCATGTTTCCTTTTTCATCAAGTTCTTCTCCGGCAATTGCTTCAACCCGGGTCGGATTATCGGCTATTGTGCGGCTGGAACGGGTAGCTGAAATAATTACTGATTCCGTCTCTTCTTCATGATGTTCTAAAAATATTTCTTCTGCAGATTTCTGATTGAGCGGAAAAATATAGTTGACGGTTTTAGCTTCATAACCTATATAACTGAATGTGATTTGTTGTTCACCATCCTGGATATTATCGATTATTATTAAACCATTTTGATCGGCACTACCGCCGATTGTAGTACCAGCCAAAACTGCATTGGCTCCAACAAGCGGTTGATCTGTGTCATGGTCTTTGACAATTGCCTTAAAACTGTTTTGGCTCCATGCTATTGTAACCATTAACAGCAAAAATAATAAAATATACTTCTGCATAATTGCATCTTCCTATTATGTTAATAAAATGTATTATAATTATTGAAACACCAAAAAGAGGATTATTTTCTAAATAGGAGGCTGCCAGATCCGGGCAATAAAATCATTTGGTGTGTAATAAAGATATGGGGATGAAAGGTCGGTTGGAGATTGATACATTCTTGAAATATTGGTATAGGATATTGTAAAACCACTACAACTCCCACAGTTAAAAAATTGAGTGCAATTCTTGTTTGTATCTTCCTTCTCATGTTGATCAGATTTGGATGTTTGCTCCGTATTAGATTCTCCTGGGCAATTTTCTTCATAGCAACAAGGAACAGACGAAATACTAAAGATATAAAAAATTAATAATAGAATTGTTGTCCTTTTCATAGAGCGAAGGTTACAAAAAAAGGAAATCCAAATCCATAATTTGTTTAAGGGAATAGTTGAATACTTTGCAGTTATTGAAGTCCAATTATTCAGAATTGGTCATTAGAAAGAAATAGCCCAAACTAACTTTATATTAGAAAGGGCATACTTTATAGTAATTCGTTCTAAAATATCTAAAAGAAAAATTGTATGTTAGCATACATAACTGTGATAACTGAACCAACAAAACTATTTAGAATGACAATAATATTGAAAGACGTTGTTATACCTCTAACGAAGCATTTACATAATAGTCGTACTGAACTGTTTCATCGTTAAGAGTGCTAACCCTTCCACAACTAAACATAATATCTTGTACCCAAATATCAGTATCATCATGGAATTTGTTTAAAAGTTTTGCGATGCTTGATTCTAGTTCTTCACGTTTTTCAATGAGTTCTTGAACTTTCATTTATCATCTCCATATTAGTTTTTTCGTAATCCTTAGATTCATTCTATTAGATGCTTAAATGTGCAAAATTCCATAAAATTTGTACACGAAAAATTTCTACAAAAAAATGAGATAGTATTTTGAGCAAAATAAATGAGCTTTGACTATAGCAGGAGATTATTAAGACCGATTTTTACGCATTGCTGGTCAAAAGGCATCAATATTTTAGATATTTGATTCTAATTCAATTTGGATTTTTCTATGTGAACTTCTGCCATGATCATCAACAGGCGTTATTATGAAAGTGAAAAAAAGGAATTGATGTGCCAACACTCTGGGAATTTATCAAGAAAAAAAACAGATGGCTTTTAGAGTATGCGGGAATATTATTAAAGTCTTGTTCACTTTTGGGGAAAAGTGTTACTATTCTGTTTACCACAACAAAAAAAGCCCTTGCTAAATTTCATATTAACAAGGACTTAGGGCGACTGGACGAACTTTATTAGTTGATAGGTTTAAACCCAATGACTAACTGGGGACACAACCTTTATAACAAAGTTATCATTAATGGTTTCTATGAAGCGAAGGTTACAAAGGAAGATTAATTATCTTTTCCCTGCCTTTTTTGCTTTGTGCCTTTTGAATTTTTATTATTATTGCCTTCCAGTGCTGATCCGTTTTTATTTAATTGGTTATCCATTTTTTGCATAGTCTTGACATCGCTTTCAAGGTTATCATCAACTCCATCTCCATCAAGGTCAACAAACCGGCGTTTGCCTTTTTGATTACTTTTTTCTTTCTTCAGCTTCTGCCAATCGGGATCTAAGCCATTTGGAATGCCATCCCCGTCATGATCCGGAGCATTATCGTTGTAACCATCTCCATCCTTATCAACAAAAGATGAATTGTGCTGAACCTTTTTTTCTTTGCTTTTGGTCGAATCCTGGGCATATATATTATTTGAAAAACAAATACAGCAAATAAACAGAGAAAAAACCAATTTTCGTTTTGCTTTCATTTTTACCTTCAATCTAATTCAGGCGTTTGTTATTTATAATTTCCAATTTTTGCATTCTTGATCTTAAATGTCTTTCAGAAATCCCAAGTAATTCCGCAGCCCTGCTTTGATTGCCTTGCTTTAACTCAAGTGTTTTTTCAATCATTGCCCTTTCAAAAGCAGCTACTTTATCAGAATAAGACGCGGAAAAATTAAATGGATCAAGAATTTCATTTTCAGTCGAAGAAGCCAATCCCGCCGGTAAATCCCCAGTTGTAATGATTTCTTCCCGGGCCATAACAACAGCCCGTTCTATAATATTTTCCAACTCCCTGACATTTCCCGGAAAATGATAGCGCATTAAATAGTCAGAAGCTTCTTTGCTCAACCCTTCAATATTTTTGTTGTTCTCCGCAGAATATTTACTCAAAAAATGACGTACGAGAACAGGGACATCAGTTTTCCTTTCCCGAAGGGAAGGCAGCATAATCGTAACAACATTGATGCGATAAAACAGATCTTCACGGAATATATTTTTCTGAATCATTTTTTCAAGATCACGATTTGTAGCAGTAATAACGCGGACATCTGTTTTAATTGTCTGTTGACCACCAACTCTTTCAAATTCACCAAATTGAAGGGCGCGTAATAACTTAACCTGGGTTTGCATTGGAATATCGCCAACTTCATCTATAAACAATGTTCCACCATTTGCCTGTTCAAACCGCCCTGTTCGTTGGCTTATCGCCCCGGTAAAAGAGCCTTTTTCGTGACCAAACAATTCGCTTTCCAGTAAACTTTCTGACAAGGCTGCACAGTTTACCGTAATAAGTGGTTTGTCTTTTCGGTCACTTCCATAATGGATCGCCTTTGCAATAAGCTCCTTTCCTGTGCCGCTTTCCCCGCGAACCAAAACCGTTGCTTTACTCTTTGCCACCCTTCCAGCCGTATTCAGTACTTCTTCCATTTCACCACTTTGGGAAATAATGGAGTCAAATTTATACTTTCCTTTAAGCTGTTCTTTTAGCAATTTATTTTCAGATACTAAATAGTTATGCTCTTTTGCTTTGTTTACAAGAGCCTCTAATTCGTCCAGGTTTACAGGTTTAGATAGATAATCAAAGGCTCCCTCTTTCATAACTTTTACAGCATCTTCTGTATCACTAAAGGCTGTCATAACCACTACCGGAATTTCAGGATTTAGACTTTTTACTTCTTTTACAACTTCAAGACCATTTAACCCCGGCATACGAAAATCGGTAAAAACTAAATCAGCTCCGATATTTTGAATAATAGATATTCCCTCCTGCCCGGAACTGGCGGTTAATACTGTAAACTTACGTCTCTTTAGAAAAGATTTGATTGAAATAATCTGTGAAGGTTCATCATCTATTAAAAGTATTCTAAATTCGGACATCTTCTTTCCTTAATTCATTTTGTCCATTTGCTAAAAATTCCATTGGATTCCGCCACCAATAACTGCATTCTTGTAATCATACCAGTAACTGTTCGACTCATTTCGAATATAGCTGTAATCAAGATTAAAGTGAAGCGATTTTACCCAATCCTTTTTTAAGTGAAGTGTTTTACTCAGTTTTAAATAGTAGTATTTTCTTTCATCAAGACGGATTCCACCTTCTGCGGATGTGTCTTGAGAAGAAGTATAAGCCTGTTCACTAATATAATTTTTTGAGAGTAAACTGCCCCCAATTTTTACTTTCATAAACCAGGGCAAAACCCAGGTTAGCTGAGATGACACACTTTCACTTTCATAGCTAAAAGGATCATCAAACAGCTCCTCATCCTGGTAAAAGTTGTTCGAGTTTAGAAAATTTGTTCTATCTGTTAAGCTAAATTGACGGCGGTACTGTAAATAAATTCCAACTTTGTTATGCAGTGATTGCGTAACTCGTGCCAGCAAAACAACCTGGCTTAAACTTGGGATTTCTAAAATGGAAGTATTTGTGCTTGTCTGTAAATCAGAACCCGACATTTTTCCTTTACCTCTACCATTTGATATGGTATCAATTCGTGTTGTAGAAAAATAATCCTGCCCGGTAAAAGATTTATAGCCAAAGTGTGTTTCCAGGATAATTGTTGTCTTTGATTCAAAAGATCTGTTTGCCTGGAGAAAAATAAAGTGCCGGTAATTTGTCAGGTCGGGTATGTTTGTATAACTGCGATATCGAAAATTATACCCTGCTTTTATAAAAAGCCCATCCAGATCCAAGCGGAAATTTGTATAGGCGAAAAGCTGATCATAATCATAATAATTATAATCCTCGCCGTTTTTTCGAAGGGCCCAGTTTGCTCCAAAGTAAAAACTATGATAATCGTCTTTTCCAAAATTGACAAAATTATCAAACCCTAAACTATGCATCGAAAAATTTCTCAGGGCATTATCCTGATAAAACAATAAACTTCCATTATAGAAATAGCTCATATTCGATTTTTCAGCTTTGTATTTTAAACCGAGACTTAAATCAGTAATCAAATCAGAAACCGGATCCGGCGAACGAAAAAGATTGTCATCATAAAAAGACGAGATATCTATACTTTTTGTAAATTGTGCCTGTAAAGTTCCTACTATAAAAAAAGAAACTATTAGGTTTTTAAGTAACATATTTCCTCAAAAAAATATTAATTTTATTTTGCTACTAAATAATATTTCAACTTTTATGCCAAATTTGAACACATTGTTGTTAAAGGGATTAGCGTGTTCATAGCGAGAAAGCTGAAGGTGGTTATTCGACTGTATGGTCATCCATTCGCCCAGATGGGCGATAAAAAGCCCCTGCTAGAAAAAACCAAGGATCGGCTGTAGAACATAAATGTTTTATTTTCCACGTTCATGATCACCACTCATAATTTCCAGATAAGCTTCTTCACTTAAATATTGAGGTTCATATTCAAAACCATTCGAGCTGAGATTTTTTACATATGCCCTTAAATGGTTTCTGGAACCTCGTAAAAGATTTTCATAAACAAAAGAAATATCTTGTTATTCCACTTTGCGTATAACCATGCCAAAATTTAAAGGAGTAGCTAAGCTGCTGTTTTTGTAAGAATTATATATTTGTATTTCTTATGCTGATGAATCGATTTTCGTCCATCAGGGCGAGGTGTGTCCCAACTTGTCGAAATAAAGTACATGATTTTTTTATATATTAGTTGTTCTAAAAAATAATCTTAAAAATTGGACGGAAGACAATGTTATCACGAAATCTTGAGAAAGCGCGAAGTGCATATAAAGCAAAAGATATTGAAGAAATGCGTAAAGCCCATGACGAAACAAACAAAGAGCCGCATAAGAAGGAAAAAGGACAATACATTAAAAGCCTTATTTATGGTGGCCTTGATGGAATAATTACTACTTTTGCAGTAGTTGCAGGCGTTGCAGGGGCATCACTTTCTGCCGGCATCGTTCTCATATTAGGATTTGCCAATCTGATCGCCGACGGCCTTTCTATGGCCATAGGTGACTACCTTAGTACAAAAGCAGAGAATGAATATAACAAAGCAGAATATGAACGCGAAAAATGGGAAGTTGAACATTACCCTGATGGTGAGAAAAAGGAACTTTTAGAAGTTTACATGAATAAAGGCATTAGCAAAGAAGATGCAAACACTATTGTGAACATCATATCCAAGGATAAAAAATTGTGGGTTGATACAATGATGGTTGAAGAACTTGGCATTATTCAGGACGATGAATCTCCAATTAAAAATGCCCTGGTTACTTTCTTCTCTTTTGCTGTTTTTGGATTTGTTCCATTAGTAATTCACTTATTAACATTTGTATTTCCAGCAATTGCCGTTAATCCTTTTGTCAGCGCTAGTATTTTAACAGGTTCGACTTTGTTTTTCCTGGGAGCGTTAAAATCTAAAATTACCGAGAGACACTGGTTTTCTTCAGGAACGGAGATGTTGGTAGTTGGCGGCCTTGCTGCAGTTGCTGCCTATTTTGTTGGTGTGATTTTAGCGGGTTTGGCATAAAAAAAGCCCCGGTTGTTTGCCGGGGCCAGTCATGAAGAAAGAGGTTATGCGAGGAGTTATTTTCCTCCATTACCTTTATTTCTTTTGTTGCCTTTGGGGCCCGTTCCATCACAATCTCCAGTTCCCAACCCGGACCCATTACCAGAACCTTTCATTCCTTTTCCCTGGCCGCCCTTGCCATTTTTATTCTGCCGTCCGCTTCCATCTTGTGGGCGTACAAAATCCGCATCCTGACCATTAGGGATACCATCTCCGTCATCATCCATTGCATTATCATTAATGCCATCTCCGTCAGCATCTACAAATCCCTTGCCGTTGCCTTGGCGCAATTTAGGCCCGGTATAGTCTTCATCCTGACCATTTGGGATTCCATCACCATCATCGTCTGGTGCGTTATCATTATAACCATCGCCATTCTCATCAACAAAACCAAGTGCGCCTTTTTGTCCTTTGTTTTGCTTTACTTCTTTTTTGTATTGATTCTTTTTTTGAACCAGTGAAGAATCCTGGGCAAAAACAGATGAAGTAAATAAAAATGACAGTAATGTGACTGCGAGTGTTAAAATTAAGTTGAAGCGTCTCATAGCTTTCTCCTTTTGGTTTGTATTGTAGTAAGTAACTCTTTTGGGCCAAAGTATTTCAAAAGCTATGCCAAAAATAATAAAAGCCACTAAGTCTATTGTTTTTAGCAGGTTAATAAGTACGTATCCTTAATTTTATTGTGTATTCTTCGACCTAAGCGGCGAGCGTAGAAACTATCTGGTCGCGGTAAGTTTAAAAGTTAAGCCCTTTAATAATATAGTACCTGTTACTTAAAACAATGAGTTTATGAAGCTGCATTTTCCAAAAAAGCAAAGTTTTAGGTTAGTTTAGAAAAATATAATTGACAAAAAGGAATTACTTTGTTTATATTGAGAGTGAACGCTCACTTCACAAAAACGGAAGAATGGAATGTTTTCTGAACGACAAGAACAAATAATAAAAGCGGCTATTGAACTAATAGCAGAAAATGGTATTCAGCAATTGACTATTAAAAACCTTTCAAAAAAGATTGGTTTGGCGGAAGGTGCGCTTTACAGGCATTTTGACAGCAAAGTAGATATTTTGTTGGGAATTTTAACAATGTTTAAGGCGAATAGAACTTCCACACTTGAGAAGATAAAATCTTCTGAAAAATCTGATGCCTTAACAAAATTAGAGTCTTTATTTCAACAGAGATTTGCCCAGTTTACTGCAAACCCATCTATTACAGCGGTCATATTTTCTGAAGAAATTTTCCAGAATGACAAGCGACTTTCTGAACGGGTCTATTCAATAATGCTGGAGAGCCAAGCTGTAATAAAAGAGGTTATTGAAGATGGCCAACAAGCCAATCAACTCCGCGTAGATATTTCAGCAAAACAATTATCACTTTTAATTACCGGGGCCTTAAGATTAATTGTTACCCAGTGGAGACTATCCGGTTTTTCTTTTGATTTGCAAAATGAAGGTGGCAAGCTTTGGGAAAGTATTAAGCAAATTGTAACCAAATAAATTTTTTTATATTTAAGAGAGTGAGTGCTCACTTCTTGTAGGGCAAAATTAAAAATAGGAGAGTTATGGAAAAGATATTAAATAAGGTTTTGGAATATCCATGGTTTGCAATTGCAGCTACCATTCTGATTTCTGCCTGGTTTTTTATGGCAATGAAAGAAAACTCAAGAATGGAAACTGATCTTGATAAATATATGCCACAGGAGCATCCGGCATTTGTTTATAGCAACCAGGCCGAGGAATGGTTTAATATAAATGATGGCATCATCATCGCCATTGAAAGCAAGGAAGGGGTTTATAATAGTAAGACTTTACAAAAGGTTAAAGACCTTACAAAAACCCTGCAAAAAATGGATGAGATTGAAAAAGAAGATGTCACATCTTTATACACAGCAGATAATATTATCGGTACTGAAGATGGAATGGATGTTAAAGCGTTTTTTAAACGTGTACCCAAAACGGATGAAAAGTTGCAGGCAATACAACAAAAAGTCCGCTCGAACGAGATGATTTATAAGCGCCTTGTTTCAGAAGATGAAAAAGTAACTGTCATAATTGCAGAAATTAAAGATGATGTCTTTTCTCAGGAGTTTTATAATAATATTCTAAACCTGGCAAAAGAGTTTGAAGGACCCGAAATTTTACATGTAGCGGGCAGACCTATCGTAGAAGGAACCATGGCACTTCTTGGTCCTGCTGATATGAAACGAATGGTGCCAATTGTACTCGTTGTAATTATTTTGGTCCTGCTTGGGGTAATGCGCAGTATTAAAAATACAATCTTTACAATGCTTGTTGTGCTCTTTAGTACTGTTTGGACTTTTGGGCTAATGGCTGCTGTAAACATTCCTATTTATGCGGTGTCTACAATGATCCCTGTTATGCTGATAGCAATTGGTGTCGCTGATGGAATTCACCTTTACAGCCATCTCGATCTCTTTTTATTATCTAATCCAAATGCGCGTAAATTGGATGCTGTTCGTGATATGATTCATGGTATGTGGAAACCCGTTGTAATGACTTCCATAACAACTGCCGTAGGATTTATCTCTCTTTTAACATCGGAAGTTTACCCAATAAAGTATTTTGGCTTGTTCACCGCGTTTGGTGTACTTATGGCTATGGTTTTTTCACTGGTTTTAATCCCCGTAGGAGTTTTACTTTTTGGGTTGCCAAAACGTAAAAAAATAGCTGAAAAAGAAAAGAAAGAATCAGGCCATATTGCCTTCACACTGGCAGAAAAATTAGTGCAATATAAGTATGTTACTATAATTACTGTTGCTGTTATTTCAGTTCTTTCGATTGTGGGGATCGGTAAAGTATGGATAAATTCCAGCTTTTTAGAAAAGTTCGAATTAGACAGTGATATTGTGTTGACTGATGCCTTTATCAATCAAAATTTTGGTGGAACAAGCACTTTAAATATTATCCTTCAAGGCAAAGAAGAAGATACTTTTAAACAACCAAAAGCTTTAAAATTAATAGATGAAATGCAAAGTGAAGCCGAAACATTGCCTCTGGTCGGTAATAGTTTTTCCCTTGCTGATTATCTGAAACGAATGAATAAGGTGATGCATGCAGACAGCTCAGAGTTTGATGCAATCCCGGAATCTGATGAACTAATTGCCCAATATCTTTTATTATATGAAATGTCTGGGGACCCTGAAAATCTATGGAAAGTAGTTGATTATAAATACAATAAAGCCAATGTAACCCTGCAATTAAAAAGCGATAATTCTAAAGCAATTAATACTGCAATTGATGTTGTCGAAAAATTTAAAGCACCATTAGAAGCTGAAAATATTGAAATCAAATACGCCGGTTCCGGCTATAAAGGATTGGTTTTTACCGATCTAATCCTTGAAGGGCAAATAAAAAGCCTGATGCTATCACTGATAATAATTGTTGTTTTGCTTTCATTTATGTTCAAAAAAGTCTCTATTGGTTTTATCGGCGCAGTGCCAATTGCCATAACTGCCTTAATAAGCTTTGGAATAATGGGTTTGTTTAATATCCCTTTGAGCACAACTACAGCGCTTGTTTCCAGCATAGCTATTGGTATTGGGATTGACTACTCTGTTCACTTTATCGAACGATATAAAATCTATGCCCTACAAACACAAGATAAAGCTATAACTATTCGTAAGGCAATGCTGCATTCCGGAAGGGCAATTATATTTAATGCTTTTGTAGTAATAGCGGGTTTCCTTGTTCTTCTTGCTTCTGTATTTCCCCCAAACCGTTCTCTGGGAGCATTGGTTTCGTTAAATATGTTCACCAGTTTTCTTGGTACAGTAACAATTATGTTCATCATATTATATGTTGGTAATGTTTATTTTAAAAATAATAAATCTAAATAGGAGAAATAAAATGAAGGTCATTAAATTTCAAATCATAGTATTACTGCTAAGTTTTACATTTCCACTTTTTTTAGTGGCGCAAACCAAACCCAGCGGTCTTGAGATAATTCAAAATGTTTACGACAGGCCCGAAGGGAATAATATGCAATCTGAGTTGACTATGACCCTTATTAACTCTCGCCGAGAACAACGGGTTCGGGAAATCAAGCAATTCAGCAAAGAGTTTAATAAGGTTGAAAAGAAAATTATGTTTTTTATGGCCCCTGCTGATGTTCGTAACACTTCATTTATGAACTGGAGTTATGACGAAAAAGGCAGAGATGATGATCAGTGGATTTACCTGCCTGCATTAAAAAAAACCAAACGAATTTCTAGTGACAGTAAAAGTGATAATTTTATGGGGTCGGACTTCACTTATGATGATTTAGGTGACCGCCACCCTACAGATGATACACATAAAATTTTGCGTGAAGAAAAATTTAATGATCAAGATTGTTATGTCGTAGAAAGTTTGCCTAAGGATGAGGAATACATGTATTCCAAAACAATTTCCTGGATTATCAAAGACAAATGGATCGGTCTGAAAAAAGAATTTTATGATGAAGATGAAGAGTTTTTGAAAACACTCACTGTAAAAAAGTACGAAAAAATTAATGGATTCTGGATTATTACAGAATCAGAAATGAAGAATCACCAAAAGAACCATACAACAAATATGAAACTGCAAAACATTACAATTGATGGTGGAATTGCGGATAATAAATTTACAGAGCGGATGATGAAAAGAGGTTTAAAATGAAAAAAGCCTTTTTCTCAGATTTGCGTCATATTGAACTCAAGCGAAGCATCCCCATCAAAAATGGAGATTCTTCTCTTCACTGCGTTTTGTTTAGAATGAAGAACAGGATCAATGTTTTATTTGTTGCAATAGTTTTGATACTTTCTACGGCTTTATCAGCCCAATCACTCAGTTTCAATGGATATGTCCGTAACTACACCGGTGTACTAACCAGCGGTGACAACGAGTATTCAATACTGCAAAATACATTTAACCTTAATGTTGAACATAGCAAGGATATGGTTTCGTTTAAGGCAAACCCATTTCTTTATTATTATACGGATAGTGAACTTGAACTAGGTTTGCGTGAAGTATACATGGATATCTTTTTTGATTCCATAGATTTGCGTATTGGAAAGCAACAAATCATATGGGGAAAAGCAGATGGTGTGTTTATAACTGACATAATATCACCAAAAGATTTACGTGAATTCCTTCTACCCGATTTTGATGAGATTCGAACAGGTGTTACAGCAGTAAAGGCAAATTATTATAACGGCGATAATACTCTGGAGTTTGTCTGGCTGCCGTCATTTACACCAACGGCCATGCCGGAAGAAGGTTCGCTTTGGTTTCCACAACTTGATTTTCCAATCCAGCCGGAGTTTGATAATTCCAAGCGTAATGTTGAAGCCTCCCTGCAAAATAGTGAAATTTTTGCAAAATATTCTGCTCTAACTTCGTTTGCGGATTTTGAAATAATGGCCGGTTATGCCTGGGATGATGATCCAACCATGCATATAACAAAAACAATTGATCCGCAAACAATGCAACTAACTGGATTAACTGTTTTTCCACAACATCACAGATTGACAATTGCCGGTGGTAGTTTCAGCACCACAGTTTCCGGGGTTGTTCTCCGTGGTGAAGGTGCTTTTTATAGTGGTAAATATTTTAATACAGCCGATCCGGCGATCCATGATGCCGTGGTACAAAAAGATTACATCCATTACCTAATTGGTATGGACTATTCGCTATGGGATATAAACATAAGCGGGCAGTTTATACAACAGGCTATTTTAGATTATGACAAGCTAATCGACCAGGATGAGTTTGAAAATACTATGACATTCCTGGCACGGCGTGATTTTCTAAGAGAAACCCTTACTTTTGAATTATTCACGTATGTCGGATTAAATAATAATGATGCCCTAATCCGGCCACGTTTGCTTTATGATTTGTCCGATGGTTTTGAAGTCCAGTTTGGCGCCAATATTTTTACTGGAGATGAAGGGAGCTTTGGACAATACGATCAGAATGATATGATTTATACAAAATTTAAATACAGTTTTTAAAAGGAAACTACTGATGAAAAATATAATAGTTAAGCTTGCTGCAATCGTTGCATTTATTTTAGGTTTGTTAGCCGTAATTATGGGAACACGTGTTCTATCAGGATCGCTTGTTCAGGATTATAATGTTTTAATGTGGTTAGTTAAGTATAATGTTTCAATGGGGGCTCTGTCTATATTTGCCGGGTATCTGATTATGAAAGAGAAGGCAAAAGCACTATTGGTTTCAGGGATTATAACAGTTGGACACATTAGTGTGCTAATTTCCCTGTTAACAATTTTTAGCTCTGTTGTTGCAGATCAAAGTGTAAAAGCAATGGTTTTCAGATCTATGGTTTGGGTCGTAATATTTTTGGTTGTAAGAAAATATAGGGCAAGCTCAGCATAAAAAATTAATCAAAATTGAAGCATCTGTAATTTTTAGCAGGGTCTGTTTTACACTTATTTATCAATCCGGATTGGAAGTTTAATTACGAATGCGCTTCCTTTTCCGGGCTCACTGTTCACAGATATAATTCCCCCATGTTCATAAACAATCCTTTGAACAATACTCAAGCCAATTCCGGTTCCCCTTGCCTTGGTTGTAAAATAGAGATTAAATATATTATTTCGTTCACTTTCAGTCATTCCCTTGCCATCATCTTGTATTATTATTTCCAAAGTTTTTTTATCAAGAGGATTAACACTTAACAATATTTTCCCGCTTTTTTCTACGGCCTCAATAGCGTTTTGGATAATATTTATGAGCACTTGTTTAATTTGACGGTTATCCCAATAAACCTCGCCATGCCAATTAATATCAATGTTTAATTTAATATTTTGTACTTCTGCAGCTGATTTATATTGCAAGCCAACTTGATTGATTAAATCAGTAACAGGAAACAATGAAGGCTGAATCGGTTCAGGCCTGGAAAAGCGTAAAAAATCCTGAACTGTCTCATTAATTCTTTTCACTTCATTATACACCAATCCGGCCAACTCATGATATTCCCTTTTATCCGAAACAGGTTCAAAATCTTTGTCCAATTGTTGAACAATTGTACCTATCGTATTTAATGGGTTTCTTATTTCATGGGCTACTCCGGAGGCCAATTCTCCCATCGCTGTAAGTCTCTCATTACGATGCATTTGTGCTTCCATCAGTTTTTCCTGGGTCAAATCGCGGATTACAAGAATAATATTGTGCAGATTTTTGTCAGCAATTTCATTTTTAGAAATGAGAAGATATTTTTTTTCTCCATCTATGTCGCATTCAAAATGGCGAATAGATGAGGGCATTGAAAAAAGATCATCACAAACGGGAGAATCCAACAGAAATTTTAGCGATTTACCGGAGATGTCCGCTTCATTCTTGTTAAACAGTTTTTTTGCTGCGGAATTGAATACAGTGATACCTTCCTCTTCATGGGCTACAATAATGGCATCACTCACATTTTGAATAATGTTTCCAGAGTAAGTTTCTACAATATCATAGTTCTGACGAAGCAAATCGTACTTTTGGCGGGTAAAAAAGATGGTCAGAAATATTGTGCCAAGAACAATGAGAAATATTGTAATTACAATAATGCGCCTGAAGACCCTGCTGTTTATTGCCTGAATCGGTTCCATTGATAGACCCACTCTGAATAAACCAACCACCTTTTCATGATGGACAAAAGGATGGGCTGCTTCAAAAACCTGGACTGTATCAATATTTATCTGACGGGTATCAAAAATAGAATCCGACAGGATTGTGCTTAAAAAAGGTGAGTCATTTATAGGCTTAAGTTGGTTAACCGAGCCTGCCGCAGCCAAAATATGATTCGAGTCCTGCAACGCAAGGTAAATAATGGATGGGCTTTCTGATACTTTACGGAGCAAAACACCAAATCCGATATTTTTCCGAAAATCCAATATTTCAGCAGCATTTACATTTAAAACAATTGCCGATCTATTTTTTGCAGCGATAGCAATTGCATAACGAATTTCATCATCCTCATAACGCGCCTGTCTGAGGCCAAAAATCAAAGTGTCCTCTTCACCGGTAAATATTGGTCTTAAAACATCTTTTGGTGAGAAATTCTGCTTAGCATTAAAATGGCTCTGTTCATGACTATAAAATATTTTTTGCCCTTTGTTATTAAAAATATTCACCCGATAAATATTATTTTTTTTGCTCAGTTGCCGGAGAACAGAATTATTTATTATCCCTTTTTCAAACATTTCCTTTATTAATACAGCATTATTTAGCAGCCTGTTTCGATAACTTAGCTCAAGCTCTTCATTGGCTAATAGTGAATTTGTAGATGCAACAATTATTGATTCCAATAAAGAATGAGCCTGCTCACGCATTAATGCCAATTGTTCAGATTTGCTTTGATTCAGCTCAATAAATGCGCTCGTAATCATCAAAATAGCAAGGACGAGGAAGATAACTATCAGATTGCCGGCGCGGCTCCAAAAACCTCTTTCTTTTCTATTTTCAAAACTCAGTTTCATTTTCATACGACTATTATTGAGATTTATCAAAGTGCAATAAATAATTTTCAGAAATGATCGGCAGCAAAATCAATGAATAATAAGTATTAGCCTTAAACTAAACTTAATAAGTTCTTCTACACATTTCCATATACAAGAACTGCCCTTAATGAGATTTGACAGTATCCTTAAATAGTATGATGAAAGGTACACCAAATTATTTCATAGAACTATTTTAATTAGCATCCTTTTTTGAAAGAATAAGAAAGTTGATAATCCAAATAAGGTGTAGAATGTAAATATTTTAATAAAACGTTGCTATACCGTTACATGAAACAAAAAAAGCCCTTGCTAAATTTTATATTAACAAGGGCTTAAGGCGGTCCGGATGAGACTTCCCGAAATTTATCGGGACCAGAAATAAAAAAGGGAAGCCTTTTTTTGACTTCCCTTTAAAATTCACGCGGGGTGGACGACGGTCTCGCCGAACTTTATTGATTGACAGGTTTTAAGTTATTGAGAAACCCCAGATATAGATTATTCTTTTATTAATAATTGAGTAAATCGGATTACTGCTCTTTAGTCTATGTCAAATAACCCTCTTGGTACAATCTGATATCCATTGTCAGCAGGATTATCCTCGGTAAACTGATTAACAACACCCGTCAAATTAAACCAACCATTTGGCGAAGAGCTTCCGTCGATATCAGTTTGTTCATCTATAAAAACTTTTGCAATATTTCCACGAGAATCAACTACTCTAATAAGCCCATAGTAACCTTCATTAGGGAATTGGTCACCTTCTACTAACCTTACTTTTTCCAACATTACCAATTGTCCCTCAATTCGTTCCCCGACCTGGTCCGCCAGTTGTGCAGCACGGATTTTTCTGGGTTTTTTGATCGTTCTTTTACCAATAATTTGAAGATCACCATCATATTCGAGACGAATAATAGTACCTCCCTTCCAATGTACAACCCTACCCTTTAAAACAACTTCATCACCCATATTCAGGACCGGTGCTTCTGTAAGATTAGGATAATATTCTGGATGCGGAAAAGCAAAAAGCTGGATGCCCGCTGAGTAGCCTTGGATAAAATGGTGAACAGCGCCGCTATTCGGATCCCACAAATTGGGTGTTGAAATCACCCCTTTAATCGTTACAAAATTATCGGCTAAGTCAGGAACGTAATCACGCTGAATATCAATTCTTGCCTTTGCAATTGGAATTATAGAGTAAGAACCCCTCTTCTCGATTGACAATATTGACCTTTCCTCAGCACCCTGGTTTTCAACCTCGTTCGGTAACTCGTTTTCGCAGCCGATAAAGAACAGAGTTGCAACCGAAAAGAGTAAAATTGCCTTGTGGTATACTTTGTTTATTTGCATAATACTTCCCTCCTAAAATTGTTTGAAGTTTCACCAAGCGGCTTAATACCGCATAGTAACATTGTCACCCATTTAAGCGAAAACAATGCCAAAAAAAGGGAAAGTAAGCTACAAACGACCCTAAACTATGTAATTTCAATAGTTTAAAGAATAAAAATTTAAGACTATATTTTTAAGATTAAACAAAAAAACCTCGCAAAAAATTGAGCGATTTTTTTGGAGTGTTGTTTTTATTGAATTTATGCTCGCAAAAAATTTGTGGATTTAAGATAGGGATGAGGAACTAATTATGGCGATTAATCTGTGTTACGTGAAATACCCAGCTTACCCATTTTATAACGTAAGGTCTGTTCAGACGTTTTCAGAATTCGTGCGGTTTTCGATTGATTCCAATTGTTCGCAATAAGAGCGTCGTGGATTAACTGCTTCTCATATTCAGAAAGGCTTTCGTTTAATGGCCTTATGAATTTATGTGAAGGCATTATTGATACATATTCTTTCATTTCTTTTTTTAGGTCATCTGGTAGCAGACTACTTTTAATTATAGCTTCTTTTTGACTGGCTAAAGCAACAAGCCGCTCTACAAAATTTTCCAGTTCACGAATATTGCCAGCCCAATGACGTGCCTGCATAAAATCATAAATCTCCTCATGAAATAACTCGATCTTTTTGTTTTGCTGCATAGCAAACTTTTCAAGAAAATGATTTGCCAGAATGGGGATATCAACCTGGCGTTCATCCAAAGACGGCATCTGAACAGGATAAACGTGTAAACGGTAAAACAAGTCTTCGCGAAATTGCTGTTCATTTACTAATTTTCTCAATGACTTGCTACTGGCTGAAATTATCCGGACATCAGTAATGCGAGGTTTATTACTACCCAACGGCCGAATTTCTCCTGATTGTAAAACCCTCATCAATTTCGTTTGCATATCCAACGGCAGGTTAGCAATCTCATCCATAAAAAGTGTACCCCGATTGGCCTCTTCAAACAAACCTCTTCGATCTGTTACAGCTCCACTGAAGGCCCCCTTCACATGACCGAACAACTCACTTTCTATCAAATTTTCCGGGATTGCCCCGCAATCAATTGCAACAAATGGTTGGTCCACTCTACCGCTAAATTGATGAATGGCCCTGGCCACCATTTCTTTTCCGGTACCACTTTGTCCTTCTAATATAACTCGAACATCACAACTTGCTGCTGATTCAATCGCCTTAAGCAAATCAACAAAATTTTTACTTTTGCCAATCATGCCTACTGCTTCATATTTTGATAATAGCGTTTTTTGTGGTATTGGAGATTTAAAATACTCTTTTACATTTTGCGCATTACGTAAAAATGGTGCCACTACCACAGCTAGTTTTTCAAGGTATTCAAGAGATAAGTTCAGGTTGTTCGCTTTGCCGCCTATATTAAAAACCAACAAAGTCCCGAAAAGAATATTTTCGATCAGCAAAGGAACACCTAAGACCGATTCAAAGGTATTATCTTTGAAGAGCTTTTTTGAAAATCGGTTGTCGGTTTTAATGTTTTCACTTTTAAATGATTGCTTATTCTTAATTATCCAGCCGCTGATATGGGTTTGTAGTCCGTTAAATTCTGGTTGATTCCCTTCTGCGGGTTCTTTAAAAATAGTTTTAACTGTCTGCCGTGTTCTGGGATTTATCATCATCAGGATAGAATTTTGAGCCCCCAGTAAACTGGATGTTTTTTGAGATACCAGCCTTAATATTTCTTGGTAATCGTTTTGCTGGCCAAGTATCGAAGCCAGTTCAAAAATTCTTTCCAATTTTTGTTTATCTTGTTCTATCGTTTTATTCATAATATATTTTTTTAGCTATTTTATTTAAAGGAAACTTAATTGAAATTCTCAACCAGGAATAAATCACTTCCCTTACGATCTCTCAGACCATAAAGCAGGTAACTGCGATCCGGTGAAACTGTAATTCCATAATCTTCATCTCTATCTAAACTAGAAATGATATTAGTTTTTCCAGTATCAAAATTGAAAAACTTTATATCTCTAAAAAGAACAAAATAGATTCCGTTTTCTACCGGGAAAAACTTCCGCCAACCTTTGAACTGCTCAACTACTTGCTGCTCATTCTCTCCATTTACAGAAACTTTCCATATACTTGTTGGATATGAACGGTCTTTTGCATAGTAGATATGTTGGCCATCCGCTGATTCCACGGGTGCTAAACCGCCATTTCGGGTCAATTGCTTTAGACCTTTACCATCCGGTTTAATTTTCCACAACTGACCTTCGCCCGAACGCTGTGACGTAAAATAAATCCATTTGCCATCCCTGGACCAAGCGGCAAGCCAATCAATATCCGGATGAGTTGTTAGTCGCCTGGGAATTCCACCTTCAACATTTATAATATAAAGATCTTGTTTTCTTTCAAATACCGTATCAAATACTATAAATTTACCATCGGGCGACCAGGAAGGTCCATTTGTGAATAGCTTTTCCAGAGAAGTCAATTGAAAAAGATTTGATCCATCATTGTCACAAATCCAAATCTCCTGTATTCCGGAACGATTGGACAAAAATGCTATCTTTTGGCCATCGGGAGAATAAACAGGCTCTCCATCGATGCCGGTTGAAGAAATTAATCTTTCAGCTGGCTGATCTATAATTGAAGTCTCCTTTAATGACATACGCCAGATATTTACTTCATTTTGATCCTGCCTGTAAACAAGGCGATTGCCCTGCACTGAAATGGCAATGTCTGCAATTTTATTTCCAGTCAATATTTGTGTTGGGTTTGAAGGATCGGATCTGGCAATCCGCCACAGATTGTTGCTGCTATATATGATTTCCGCACCATCATGTGTAAATCCTGTGCCATCAATATACCAATCAGGAGAAGTTATCAGTGTTGGTTTATTGATTGGTTTTAAATCAGAATTTAATTCAAGCGCATATAGATTACTTTTTAACCATGATGTCATTCTGTTAAATACTATGTAATTACCATCCTTAGAAAAGGAAGCGCAGAGGTCACCTCCAGCTGATGAAATGCTATCTGGAAAAGTTAAGCGCGTTTTTTCACCCGTCTCTATCGATAGAAGAAACAAGCCCAAAGGTTCTTCAACCGATTTCTTGTCACTAATTACTAACCATTCTTCATTAGGGTGCCAGGCAATTTTATTGTATCTGTTTTGATAACCATAATTAGGAGTATATATTTCAGCAACTTTTCGCCCTTGACCACCAATAGACGGCATAATATATATCGATGCCTTCTCTCTTGAATCTTGTCTTTGGAAAGCGATCCTTGAACCACCTGGTGACCATGATGGCCGAAAATCTGCTTTTGGATCTGTTGTAAGTCTTGAAATAGATTCCATTCCGATTAGCTTAACATAAATATCATAATTATCCTCACCTTTTCCATTCCATGCAAAAGCTATCTGGTTACCATCGGGAGAAAATGTTGGATGAGCCTCATTGCCACTAAAACTGGTAACTGTTTTAATTTGGGAAGGTGAATATTCCCTATCATTAGTTTGACCCAGAAAAAACCACATCAACCCAACAGCAGACAAAGTTACAATTGCTGCTAAAAGGTACAATGGCTTAAGTTGCTTGACATGTTGACTCGATTCTAAATAGGAGGCAGATATACTTTTTCCTTTTTTCAAAGCCTGCAAATCAGACTGCATCTCTTCAATACTTGGATATCGCTCATCACTGTTTTTTGCCAAGGCTTTTGTGATTATATTTTGTAATGAAAGCGATAAATCAGTATCTGATGCGGAGATCGTTTCAAATTCCGTATTAACAATTGAATAAATTATAGCCACTTCATTCTCACCAGAATAAGGCAGCTTACCGGTTAGGATTTCATACAAAACAACACCCAAGGACCATATGTCGCTGCGGTTATCAATACCTTTACCCTGAACCTGCTCAGGAGACATATATGCAACGGTTCCCAAAGAGCTACCCGCTTTTGTCAATCGATCTTGACCTGCGAGCACAGCAATGCCAAAATCAATAATTTTTACTTCCCCGCGATTTGTTATAATAATATTGCCCGGTTTAATATCCCGGTGAATGATCCCTTCTTCATGAGCTCTTCGCAAACCGGCTGCTATTTGCAAGACTATTTCCATTGCTTCTACAGACTCAATTGGCCCATTCTTGATCTTATCATTTAAGGTTTGTCCTTCATAGTTGGCCATACAGATAAACATTTGCCCGTCATCTGTTTCATTTACCTCATAAATAGTACAAATATTTGCGTGATCCAAGGCTGAAGCAGTTTGGGCTTCATTAATAAAGCGATCAATTGCTTCTGAATTATATGTTAGCTCCGGCGGCAGGAATTTTAAAACTACCAGGCGATTTAGTTTCAGATCCCTAGCCTGGTAAACCACACCCATGGCTCCGGCACCAATTTTTTTAAGAATTTTATAGTGAAGAATTGTCTCGCTAGTCATTAGATCACATTGTTTATTTTTAAGGATTAAAATGACTCCGAATTCCGAATTAATCAAATATTTCACTTTTGATATAGTTAGGAGACTACCTGGAAGAGGAATTAAAGAAAAAGTACAGAATGATTTACCATGATTATCTGAAAATTTAGGATAGACCGTCACACTAAATGCTTTAGAAATAGTTTGAAAAGTTATTAAAACAGTGATACCAACAAAAAAAGGGGATCATTTCTGATTCCCTTAATGCTCGCGGGCTGGACGACGGTCTCTCCGAACTTTTTTGATTGATACCTATAAAACCTGAGAATGACCAGAACCAAAAGGAAGTTGAAAAATTGCCCCTCCTGACAAACTATTCTTCAGTAATTGATGACGAATACACTTGAATTGCACATGTACTCAATAAATAATTGTAGCAATGTTTTCCAATAAATTCAAAGTTGCGTGTTTATAATGATTGCCTATTGGTATGGTTTTGCCCGGTAAAGTTATTTCACTAGCAGTATAAGATTTAATTTTTTCAATAGAAATAATATATGAGCGGTGTACTCTTATAAATCTGTCATCTGGTAATTTTTCCATCATGTATAAAAGTGAGAGGTAGCTGACAATTTTGTCTGTTGAAGTAACTATTTGCAAATACTCTTTAAGCCCTTCAACATAATAAATATTGTTCAAAGCAACTTTGATCTGTTTTTTATTTGATTTTACAAAGATAAATTCTTGTTTGTTTTCTTCTTTAATAATTGAGCTGTTTCCCGATAATTGATTATTAGTGATTTTCCCAATTGCCTTTAGAAATCGTTCAAAAGATATAGGTTTTAGTAAATAATCAATAACATCATGTTCATAACTTTCAACAGCATAATCTCGATAAGCCGTAGTTAATATTATTTTTGGTGGATTACTTAATAATTTCATTAAATCCATTCCAGTGATTTTAGGCATCTTTATATCAAGAAAAATTAAATCAATTTTTAAAGAACTCAATTTGTTAAAAGCTTCTAACGCATTTGAACATGTTGAAATAAGTTCTAATACATCCACTTTATCGATGTAAGATTTTATAACTTTTACCGCCAACGGCTCATCATCAATTATCAAACATCTAATTTTATTTTTAGTCATCACTTATATCCAATTGTAAAGTTATTATAAATGATTCTGAACTTTTTAGAATTTTTAATTCATGTTTATCAGGAAACAATAACTCTAACCTCTTTTTTACATTGTTTAAGCCAATACCATCTTGTTCATTATTTTGTGGTGAAACATTTTCGTCTATGCTATTTTCCACTTTAAAAGTAAGATGATGGTTTTCTTCTTTTAGATTAATATGGATCCAACTGTTTTTAAGTGATTCTCCCGCTCCGTGTTTAAAAGCATTCTCTACAAATGGCAATAGGATTAATGGCGGTATGGTATTCTCATTAGTTTTGATTTTATAGTTAAATACTACTTCCAGTTTGTCAGCATATCTAAATTGTTCTAGCTCTATATAATCATTTAAGTTTTGAATCTCTTTATTTAAAGGAATCTTATCAAAATTACTTTCATACAGCAAATAGTTTAACATGTCAGAAAGTTTCAGGATAGCATCAGGAGCTTTTTTAGATTTTTCAAGAACAAGTGAATAAATGTTGTTGATTGTGTTAAACAAGAAGTGTGGATTTATTTGGTGTTTCAGGTACTTCAACTCTGCTTCCAGCCGCTCTTTTTGAATTTCTAATTGAAGCTTTTCTTTTTTAAACCATTCTTGAACAATAAATATAATTACTGCAACAGCTACAACAGGATAGATATAAACAATATAATGAATAATATGCTTGAGGTCCCAAAACTCTAATAGATTGTGGTTTAAATGTGGGGCAAAAGATGAGATAACTTCAAATATTATCAACCTGCGGACTAATAGAATTCCAACTAAAGAGACTAGAAACCATACAATAGCACCTATGAATTTCTTATGAATTAAATATCTACGCAGTACAAAATAAATAGTGAAATATGTAATAAAAATGCGAATTGGTAATAATATCAGCTGTGCAAAAAATTCTGTATTATCAAATGTATAAAAATATCCTAATAAATATAATCTATACCCAAAATGAATAATCCAGAATAAAATATGAAAAGTAATTATACTTATTTGTTTAGGACTTTTTAGATACGTAATCATTTCCTTTTAAACCTGATTATGCTCTTATCATAATAAATATTTCATTTAAAGGACAGTGCTTTTCAACTAAGCGCCAATTTAGTGCCCTTAAAACTTGATTTCCCCCACTTAATGAAGATTAAGGAACAAAAATTATTACCTAGTGGCCTCTTTCTAATGCACGTTGAATACTTAAAACATAAAAATATTTCTCCCATATTATACACAAAACCCTAAATAAGGAGGAATAATGTTAAGAATAATTTTGCTATTATTGTCCACTATGCCTTTTTCAATTTTTGCTCAATCTTCTGTTCATTCTGATCGTTTAACAATGCCGTCACAAATTCGAATAAAGTTGGACGGAGTGATTAATGAAAAGTTTTGGAATTCTGCGGAAAAGTTTTCTGATTTCAGGCAACTATCACCCGGAATAGATATCCCGGCTACGGAAAAAACTCAAGCCTTTATTGCTTATGATAATGAATATTTATACATCGCGGTGGACATGGATGCAAAAGAGGTTTTCGGTTCCGTTGTAGAGAGAGATACGCGTTTTTTCTTGATGATTATGTTTCCATATATATTGATTCCTACAATGATAAATCCAACGCTTTGGTTTTTTCAGTAAACTCGCTTGGTGCCAGGAGAGATGAAGAACTTATTGATAACGGCTATCGCACAAACCCTTCCTGGAATACTTTTTGGGATGCTAAGGCAACTGAAACTTCTACAGGCTGGTCATGTGAACTTAGAATACCTTTTTCTTCTCTGCGTTTTGAGCCAGGTGAAATTGTAACAATGAATTTTCGTTTTGAAAGATTTATAAAACATACCAATGAGCTGGTTATTAAGCCCTTGTTATCCACCTCGCTAGATAACCTGGAAAAAAATATGTTTAACTCTTCCAGCCTCACATTTAAAAATATATCAGGAGAAACACCGGTTTACTTTACTCCTTATGTAGCAGGTATTGTCTCACAGAACTCCACCTTAAATTCTGATGGAACAAAGTATGTAAAGGAGACAGAGATTCTTAGGGGTAAAGATTATTTTGGAAATGAAACGGTTGATAAAACCCTAAGCTCGGCTGGGTTTGATGTTAAATATAAATTAGACAACAGCAATACGCTCGATTTGACTTTAAACACGGATTTTGCCCAAGCTGAAACAGATGCCCAGGTATTTAATTTAACACGCTACTCTATTTTCTTTCCGGAAAAAAGACAATTTTTTTTGGAGAACGCAGGCTTGTTCAGTGTTGCTATGTTTAATCACAGGCTTTTTCATTCCCGCCGAATAGGTATAGAGAATGGACACATTGTGCCCATATTAGGTGGAATACGAATGAACGGTGTGTTCAAAGGAATTCAATACGGACTGATGAATATGCAAACTAACGGGTTGGCTGCAGAAAATATCGAAGCAAAAAACTTTAGTGTATTCCGTGCGAAAAAAAGTTTAAAACAAGATGACTCCTATATTGGGGGAATTTTTTCCAACAGAAGTTCTACAGAAGGTAATGATTATAACCTGCAGGTTGGTGTTGATGGAATCTATCGCTTAAGCAACTCGATAACCACAACCTTTTTTGGGGCAACAACTTATGATTCCGATATAAAGAAAAATAACAATAGCGCTTTTGGGATTGGTCTGTCAAAGCTATATCAATCTGAAGGATTTGAGTTTGATATCTCTACAACAAATTATGAAGAAAATTTTAATCCTGAGATGGGGTTTTTATCTATACCTAACTCCATTCAATCCAAAGTTAATTTGGCCTATGGAATTCTTATGCCGGAAGATTGGTATGTTTCCAAGATGTTATTTGGATTAAACAACAAGCATTACCGGGTTTCATCATCAAATGAATTACTAAACCATCAATCTTATATCTATGGAGCATTCTTCTTTCGTGATGGAGGAAATTTCCACTTTGTTGCTCCTTGGTATGAGCAGGACGATCTTGATTCTGAGTGGAATTTTTCTGATAACACCACTATACCTAAGGGTAGATACAAAACATGGTTGTATGAAATATATTATCAATCCGGAAAAACTAAGAATTACAACTGGTTCTCAGATATAATTTATGGCGATTTTTTTGGAGGTAAGCGATTCAACTTCTGGACCGGTACCAATTACATTTTTAGTGAAAAGGTAAGGTCGAGCGCTGAGATATATTATTATAATATCGACTTTCCAGATCATTTTTCCCAAAATAGTAATAAAAAGGAAGACGGGACTATCTTAAAGTACTGGTTAACCTATAATTTTGCTCCCGATCTCTCCTTAAAGCTTCTTAGTCAATTTAACAGCAACTCAAAACAAATTGGAAGTAATCTACGTTTGCGCTATAACCCCTTTGAAGGAACTGATTTGTATGTTGTCTATAATTCAACCATTAATACTGAAAGAACCATGTTTAACCCTCACTTAAACTTGATTGATCAACAGAGGCTTTTCATTAAGTTTAGCAAAACCCTTACACTTTAAAATGGTTTGATATATAAACAACCCAATGGGAAAGTTATCATTAAAATGTAAACTGTCAATTTATAAAAAGTAATTATTTTTAATTTACAAAACTACATTTTTTAAACAAAAAAAGGGAAAGCTTTTCAGCTTTCCCTCATAATTCGCGGTCCGGACGAGACTCGAACTCGCAACTTCCTGCGTGACAGGCAGGTGCTCTAACCAATTGAACTACCGGACCATATTTATTACGAGCCATAAATATACAGAGCTTTTTATTATCTGTCAAACATTTTATACTTACTTTTTAAACTCTTTTATTTTTATTCTCTGTGGAAACTTTATCCTTTATAACATAAGTTATCGGCAATCGAACAACTTAAAACCGGGGGAAGATATGGCTTTTACAATTACTGCCATTCTGTTAATCATATTTATTGCAATTATTTTTGAATACCGCATTCGTAAACCGGATCAAATTGTACTTTTTGAAAGTGGTGGAGTTATTAATGCCAGAAATACCAAAATTTATCCAAGGCATTTTTCACTTGCAATTAGCGGTAGTATTCAATCACAAAAAATTGAATTTGAAGTAGAAGCAAAAGGACATTTAATTGTTAATATTGAGATTGCTTTAACTGCCGCTGCTGATAAAGATTGCTTAGAAAATTTAATCCGGACTGGTGGCTGGAATCAAAATTGTATAAATACAGCAATCGCAGAAGAAAAAACATTGCTTGAAGCCAACTTAAAAGAATATTGCGCAAAATTTGAAATTGATGAACTTTCATCTGAAAGGCTAACTGATCATTTAAAGAAAAGATTTATAAATGAAAGTTCTGATTTTGGATTAAAAATTGTTTCAATTACAACTCAATCTATAGAACCGAAAGAGAAAGAAATAATCATTGCATTGCAGCAACGTGAAGAAGCACGCCTAACAGAACAAACAGAACAAACTAAACAAAAGGTCCGCACAAATATTGCTCAGACAAAAGTTTTAGCCGATCAAAAAATTTTACAATCTGAACATGAGCTTGAACTAAAAAAATTAGAATTAAAAAAAGCACGTGAAAAGTTGGAATCTGACCTTGCTCAAAAGAGAATCCAGGATGAATTGGAATTAAAAAACCTACAGCTTGATTTTGAGAAAAAGGAAATGGAGCTCCTTCAAAATAATCCTGAATTGTTAATGTTATCTCCACAACTTGCACGCCTGGCTGAAGCAAGCCAACAATTGCCAAATGCAAAAACAGTCGTCTCGTTAAGTCCGGGAGAACTGCAACAAGGATCTCAAATTGTTGAAACAATTCAATCTGTTTTGCAGACTATTTTCAACAATAAACAGGTCAGTTCAAAACATTCAAAGAAAAAAGATTGATTTTTTTTGCGTTAATTTACAATGAAAAATTGCAAGTAAATGGACAATTCAAATAGCCTGGGCCCTTTAAAACTTCATTCGATTAAAACTGCCAAAGTTTCGGAAATAAGTGAAACTACTGCGGCAGCAAATATCCCCGATGGAGAAAAAATTAACTTTCACATCGGTAACCCTTTGCAGGATGAGCATCTTGTCGATTTATATTTTTCATTATGCACGGGTTTTCCAAAATCCGTTTTAGATGGAGAACTCCCTGAAACTAAAACACCTGATGAAATAAATAAATTATCTTTTATTTACGAAAGCATAAAAAATGCTGTCCCCTATTTACCGCGTGGTGGTTATTCCTCATCAAATCCGCCTGCGATAATCAAAAAAATGCAACATTGGTTGCAGAACCAGGAAGAGCCACTACTTTATTCTTTTGGCGAAAAATCTTCAAGAGAGTGCATTCTATCCACCGGCGGTAAGTATGAATTTTTACGCATCCTTTTTTCTGTCTTGGATCGTTATTCTGCTTCTCTACCCTTCGGTTTAATAACTTATGATTTTGAACTACCCGATCATTTGAAAAAAATTGATTCCATAAAACCTTTGCTTGACCTTACCAAAAAAATTAACAAAATAACGGTAGAAAAAATCCTTGAAAGTAATAGCGGTAATCCATTTCTTGTGCTTATAGGAAAGCAGCCCGATGAAAATGAACGTAGAGTTTTGCGTAAATCCCTGGAAGATAAAGCTGCCCTTTTTGTGGAACTCTTTGACGCACCAAATCACAAATCGCTATCCCGGGAATCTGGTTTAAAAAACTCTGTTTTACGGTTTATATCACCAACGGTTTTTGGAGCGCAGTTTTCAGATAATGCAACCCAATTTGTTTTAGGAAACGCTGCTATTTTAAAGCGGATAGAAGCCGTGCATTTTGAACTAAAAGGAACTCCTTCTTCCACAGAAAGAGATCTCACTGAATACTTAATCAAATTGGGGAATAAGCCGGAAGAGGATCAGAAAGCGCCATCATTAAGGCCACTAGAAGATAATATTTTTGAAAAACGTTTTTCTAATGACAAAGCTGTCCATTACAATAAATTTGAAAACAGGATTGCTTCTTTTTCCAACCGTTTGGAAAAATACTCTTCAACACTTTTAAAAAAATCACAGAAACCGTTGGCAAGATATAAAAAACGCTATGAATCTAATTTGTCGAATGATGAGTATGAGTTTCAAAGTGCCGTTGAGCTTTTTACCAGGTTAAATTCTAACAATTTGCCCGGACTTGAGGATGCTTTTCTTGGCCAGTTTGTAAAACATAATCCCCAATACGACATTCAAAACTGTTGTGCCATCAGTGGATCCTCACGAACAGCCTTAAGTATTTTAGGACATCATTGCAGCATAAAAGAAATAATAACTTTTGATTGGAGCTGGTCCTACGAAAACGGTTTTCAAAAAGTTATAACTGTACCACTTTTTATTAATGGAAAACTCAATACATCGGGTTTGATAAAAAAAGTTGGCCAAAAGCTTAAACAAGATCCACATTGGAAAAATTGCGGTGCCGTGATTATAAATAATCCGCATAATGCCAGCGGTGAAATTCTTGATGAGCATGATTTAAGTAAGCTGCTGATTGAGCTGCTTGATCAAAATATTTGTGTAATCGATGATTTATGCTACAAAGATGTTGCACCTTCAAAAAAAGAAATAAAAGTAAAAACCTTAAAAGAGATTGCGCTCGAAGTGGCACAAAAGGGTCATCTTTCCAGCAAAAAAATTGACAACCTAATTACAACCCATGCTCTGTCAAAGACAGATTGTTTTGCTGGTGCCCGATTAACAGTGGTTGAAATTTCAGTTCCTCATTTAAACGAAACTTTTTTAAAGATCGGAAATTACATTCAGCCAAATAAAATGGCGCTTTTTTTAGCTTATTTATTTTATAGAAACAATCATCAATCCTTGAAACAATTTTGGGCTTTGCGCAACTCAATTTTTGCGGACCGTGCCAATGGAATAAAGCAGGCTTTTACAGAATTCCCTGCTGATAGAAATCCTTTCCAGGTTTCCGTTAAGCTTCCATCCGGAAGTATGTACCCGCACCTGGTAATTAAAAAGTTTCCCAAAGGAGTGTCTACAGATAATATCGGCTTAAAACTTGCCAAACGTGGGATTGGCTTGATTCCGCTGACAACATTTTCTAAAACTGCTGATGGTTTTGCAGAAGCCAGAAATTCTTTTCGCATGTCCCTTGGCGGTAAAGATGATGCTGAAACACTTAAAAATAAAAGCCGACACCTTGTTATTGAAATGAACAGGCTTTTAAATGATGAATCGCGCGATTATCAGCTTTTAAAACACGCCGCTTTTAAGCAAGAAAATGTTTCTCCGGTTTTTGAAGAAGCAACGGTAAACTGGGATTCCCTGATAAACGAAATTAAGATTACTGCGCTGGCAGGATTTAAAAAAATAGCTGAAAATCTGGATTCTGCTGATCAGGAGAAAGAGTTTTACAATACATTTTTACCCTGGCGTTTATCAATTTTAAACAGACGTTTTTCTGATCTTAAATCTTTATACTCCAGATTATTGAACAAAATAAAAGTACAGGATGATGAAATCCTTGCCAGGCAGATAAAAGCTGAATTATATAAAGATGACCTGGAAAACCGGGAAAATCAGTTCAAAAAAAGATTGTTTGACAGAACTGTACATCCTACACAAATGTATTCTTTAAAAGTTGATCTTTTAATTAATGATGTCTTAGAATCTCTATTTTTTGATCAAGGTAAAATAACGGTTATTGCAAAAACAATTGCTGATGAAATTATTTCCGAATTTTTCGGAGTCAATATTCCAATTAATTCAGAGCAAGAAGCATATGAGCTGATTTTTGATTTAAAAACCATGATTAATAATGAGCTTTATTCAGAATCAAAAAATACAATGCTTTCTTTTTGGGGTGATTGGGATGGAAGCACGCGTCCATCAGGTCAAGGACACAGACTTGTTGCCTCGGTTGTCCTGGAAAATGTTAAACAGATGGCCCGTTTACTAGAAACACTTCAAAAACACGATCCTGCAATTTCAATTAATTCAGACCTTGCTGCCAAGCTTAAAAAGCTCCAAAAAGGGATTAATACTTTTTGGGAACTGTTAAACAAAATTACACGTCTGACAAATCAGCTAGAGAAAAAGTATAAAGGATTATTGCCTACAGATGTTAAGGGTGGCCGTTTTCGCAATATTGCTGTAAAAATGAAGTTGAGGCGTGACCCGCTTTCGGTTTTATTTTCACACAACAGCCGTTTAGAAAAAAAAATGTTACATCTTAGGCAGCAGCGGAAAAACTCTCTGGAGTTTTATTTTGAACTTAATAAAACCTTACGGAAAGAACTGCATTTACTGGTTCCCCAAATAATACAACATAAAACTGATCCAAAAATTGCTTTACTTGCAGCCTCATACAGAAATCTGCTAACCCGTTTTGTGCTTACCCCACGTATTCATCAAAAAACTATAACGTCAAAAGATCCGTTTACAATTGAAAACACAGTTCACAACTTATTGGAAATAAATGAGATTGGTGACCGCTTTGGAAATCCGGCAATAATTATGGCCCTGCAAATAAGTATGTCTTCCAGAGCTAAAGCGCTTATTGAGTTAAACCGTTTGATAGCCGGTAAAGCTGAATTGATTAACCGGGAAAATCCCGACAGGACGATCAAAGGCTTTTGGCTCATTCCGCTGTTTGAAGAAGAGAGTATATTAAACAACCTGCAAGAATACCTTGATGATATCTGGTCTTACGCTGAGCAAAGCCGGTTTATTAAACAGCCTGTTAGCGACCGTTTTCAGGAAATTTTGTGTGAGATTTTTGTTGCCGGATCTGACCTAAGCCAACAGATTGGTCAGGCTAAAAGTTGGGATCTGTTCAAAGGAACTAAGTTTCTTTTTTATAAATGGTTAGCGCAAAAAGGTATAATCGGCAAAATGCGTATTAAGCTTGGATGTGGTGAACCTATGCAAAGACAAGGTGGATATTTTAATGATTTTTCCGGGAAAGCCGTCTTGTTTAAAAACAATAATTCAAAAAAGATTTCGAACCATTTGTTAAAACCCGCCGCCCAGAAAAGTTTACAATTTGCAACCAGCCCGCTTAAAGGGCTTCATTCCGGTGGAGAACTGCGGACGGTTCAAAGCAATGCAGCCGAACATATTTTCCGTTTTACAAATTTTGAAGACCGCTCTCAACTTTTTTACCATATTTCGATGCAACAAAAACTCACTGAAAATGATTTGATACGTGTTGGAAAATTATTTCAAAAAACCCGCTTAAACCTGAAAGAAAAAGGCATAAATGAACTTCAAAGGATTAACCGGATTTCAAACAACAAAGTTCTAAGCGAATTTTTAAAAATAAACAAGGAAAGCTTTAGACAAATCCTTTATGGCAAAGATGAGGATGTTGTTGGAATTCATGCTATCACCTATTTTATTTCACAGATGGTGCCAACTCTTCGAGACAGGCCAACGGTCAGACCATCTCGTGAAACGTCACAGCTTGCGGGGCAAAAAATTGTTGAACGAATTGCACAAACCCTGCCGCTTTCACACCATGGAAGTTTACTGAGGGCAATCGGACATAATCGTGCCCAATCAATGATTATTGGAGTGAACCAATTAAGTACCGGGCTTTTCAGAAGTTTAAAACTAATCTCTGATCAGTATGGAATTTCTGGGGTTAAATCAATCTTGTCCGATTTGCCGGTGATGGAAATATTAAATGGCTTGCGTATGTATCAACAAGATGGCGATAAATACATAAAACAACTTGCACCTGCATTTAAAACTGGTAATTCTGCACTGCATGCAATTGATGAGGACTTTGAATATATCCGGGAATTTATTCCCCTATTTCAAAAAGAGCTGGTTGCACGTCAAGGATTAGTGGCTTCTGATTTTTTTGAAAAAAATGTTTTTAAAACTGATTTGCTTCCACTTTTGCGTCCGGATATTGCAGTTCTTTTACAGGACAATTTATTTAACACAAAAATTGACACCCTGGTTTCGTCAATTTCAACAGATATTCCAAAAGAGTGGTTGACGGAAATGATTCAATTGCTTGAGCTTCCTCAGCAGATACAAGAATGGAGGTCAAAAATATGGGAACTGATAGGTAAAAATATATTTCACCAGGTAAGCAGTTTTGTGGATTTAGCAGGAGCTTTAACAACGTTGGCTTCAAATATTTCAAAAACAGAACTTCCGGCAAACTTAGGCCAAAGCAGATCTAACAGGCTAATCAATCAGGTAAATACGCTTTTGCGTGGTGCAGCTGATGATTCGATGCGGCAGTTTTTGTATTCCGTTGTTGAGTATGTTTCGCGTCTTCCTCAAAATAGTGTTCAATTGCCAATTGATACAATGCGCGTTTTGCATGATATAGAACGTATCATCAAAATTGATGAGCAGCTTTTAAGCCAGAAAGAACAGTCAAAATTACGGTTTTATATATTACAGATGGCCCGCCTCGCAGGTGAAAACGGTTAAACAGCCATTTTCATTCTATTATCCAAAACAATACGCAGCGCCCGCCATTCAGCTTCTTCACGGCTTAAACCACCCTCAAACTCCATAATTGAAGCCCTTTCTTCAAACTCTTCTCGTTCACCTTTTTCCAAAGCATAAATTAAACTTTGAGTCTGTGAAAAAATAGACTCTTCGTAGTCTAATGTATCTGGACTGTTGTAATAAAGAATTGCATTCATAGTACCTGCTCCTTATGTTAGTCACGAACGTACACCTATAAAGGTATACAAAAATCAGGACGAATACAAACATATTTTGAAATTTGTAATATATAGCCAGTGAAAAATATTTTCTCAAGAATGAATCATATATATCGAAAAAGTGTATATAATTTGTACAAAACATATTCTTTGTGATGGCTGTCATACTAAATGGATGACAACCATCAATATCTTAAGTCTATATTTTTTATATAATTAGTTCAAATCAATAGAGGAGGAAGGTATGAAACTGAAAATGAAAGTAAAAATCAAATATAAGGCTTTTATGTATGTTCCTGTTACACAGAAGGAAACAATCAAGGTAATTAAACCACAAAAAATTATCCAGGATCTAAAACCTGCATTTATCTTCCCGCAACTAGCACAAGCGTAATCTTCTCAACTTACTCACTTAAGTCACATCAAAAAACTATCTTAACAATAATAGTTTCTTTCCAGATTTAAAATCACCACTTTTCATGATATAAAAATAAGACCCAGAGGCAACCAAACGGCCTTCATTGTTTTTTCCATTCCATAGAAGTACATGGTTCCCGGCGGGTTTTGATTGATTAATTAGTGTCCGAACTTCTTTTCCAAGTGAGTCAAATATCTTAATTTCAACATTTGCAGCCTTAGCCAGTCCAAACCTGATTTGAGTTGTTGGGTTAAATGGATTTGGGAAATTTTGAAATAGCTCAAACCTGTTTGCAGAAATTGGCTTTGGTTCTATGGCACTTAAAACACTATCGCGATAAACGATAACACTTATGTCATCTATAAACCAACCATCCGCTGTTACATAGCCATCTGATTTAAGGTTAAAACGCAAATAAAATGGAGAGCCTCCAACAAATGGCTCCAAGCTAACCTGCTCTTTTACCCACGTAGATTGATTACCATCATAACCAGGTGCATCAAGTGGCTGGACACCACCCTGATTTCCACTTCCGGATGTTGTATATTTTCCAGACAAGCTTGTCCAGGTAACACCATCAACGGACGCTTGTACCTGTCCAAAATCCCACCCTTTTTCAATATCCCATTTTGACCAAAATTCAAGGTAGGCACTGTTTACATTCTGAATATCAATCGGAGTATCGTTATATAAAGATATATCGAGATTGTCGCCGTATTCACCGGAAGGGCTGTCTGTATAATAAAACTCTCCTGTAGGGGCACTGCTATCATTTACTCTTTCCCACGGACCATCAGCAGACCAATCTGCATTTGGGTCGTCAAGATTGTAGCTGTAAATCACCTCTGGTTTTCCAACTATAATCCCTTTTATTGGTTGTAAAGATTTTACTCCTTGCTGATCAATTTCTACATTTAATTCCGGCACATATCCGGATGGCGCAGTGGAATCAATTGTAAAACCAAAGTATGGAGACAAAACGGTGTCCTGAGATTCAATATTTGATATTGTCAAAACGCCATCATCGATAGTGACTAATGAATCCTCACTCACCAAACGGATTTTAATATCTTCAGCACTTCCTAAACCAATATTTTTAATTTCAAAAACAAGCTCCGATCTTCTACCTGCACTAAGAAAGGTTTCATCTCCTGAATAATTTATTTGATAATCTACAAAACGTACAAGTCCACCGGCTGCCCAGGCTACAAACAAGTTTGGATAAACATTTTCCTGAACCTGTGGATATATCCTGGATTGATCGGGCCAAAATCCATCAGCACCAGTACCAACTTCAGGAGTCATTGAAAAAATTTTATTTTTTGATATTTGCTCTCCATACATCCAGTCGTCCGAATCACCATTTACAAGATAGCCGACTGTCTGGTCTCCGGTGCCGGCCAGATAATTGTTATATTGCGTCATATCTGCAGAATACTGCCTGAAGAGAAGCGAATCGGGTGTTTCAAATGAGCCTATATAACCCCATGGATAAATAAGCAAATTAGAATATGTGTGATAGTTTAGTGCAAATTTAAAATTATGAGCATTACACAAATCGCGCATTACCTGTGTTTCTGGTTCAGAAAACCCGCTTGTACCACGGTAAGTATCTGATCCTGGAGATGGACTGGAGCCATCATCATCATAACCCCACTCATGACCATAATTTCTATTTAAGTCCACACCATCTTCATTTTGACTGAATTTTCCATCGTTGTTGTTATCCCTTTTATTTTTGCGCCACATTCCACCACCATCAGGGGCTATTTCGCGATTATATTCATACCCATCCGGGTTTACAATCGGAACAAAATAGAGCTCGCGGTTATCAACCAAATACGTTACTTCAGGGTCAGATCCATAGTTTTCCAACAAGTAATGCATGTAATAAATTACGGCCATCATACCTCCTGGCTCACGGGCATGATGCATGGCATTGTATAAAACTTCCGGTTCGTCTTCATTATCATTCGGATTGTCAGATATTTTTGCCATCCAAATAGTTCGGCCTTCAATAGAAGAACCAATTGAATCTTTTGCAGTAATTATGTCCGGATAAAGCAGATACATAGAATCAAGCTCAGCAATTGCTTCTTCCCAGGTATAAAACCCGGCATGGCTGCCTAATTCAAATCCTTCCAGTGGATCATTTTCATCAAGGTTTTTTTTTTCCAAAATGGACATTTTTTGTCGATCCTGGAATGCTGCTAAAACATCTTCCGTTTCTATATTAAAGTTAATTCCGCTAACACTAAGTATTTCCCTTTCAGTAGAACTAAGCACCGTCGTAAAGTTAAACCTCTGCCCCTTTTCTTTTTCAACCTGCACATGGTCAAAAATCAATCCTGCCTGGGCTAAGCTTTTAAGCTGTTGTTTATTTTCAAAAAAGATTTTTACCTGGGAATATTTTTTCTGTGAGTTTTTCGAAATTAAGTCCCCTGCATAAGCAGCAATAAAAAAGAAAATGCTTGTCAAAATTAATATTGTGCGTTTCATGATTCTCCAAAGGTTTTTTCTGTAAAAAAATTTAAATGTACTATGTCTTCAATTGACATGCCAGACAATGATCACAACAATATCAAATAAAACAGCAGGCTTTCTATGAATTTTGTTCTTGTCACACTGAAAAATATTCGTATGATTTAGTTTCCACTCATTAAATAATTCTTGCATTTTCCAATTAAGCAACTTAGATTTGGTGTACTTTTGTATATTTAACCGGGAGTACACCATGAGCAAACTTCTAACAGATCGCCAAAAAGAAATTCTTGGAATTATTGCTGAGCATATAAAAGAAAAAAGTTATGCGCCTACCTATCAGGAACTGGCCAACATCCTAAAAATAAAATCCAAATATGCTATTTTAAAACATATAGACAGCCTGGTGGCCAAGGGTTATCTGGAAAAAGACTCGTCTGCAAGGGCTTTAAGAATTATCCACCCCGACTATCTCCCGGCAGATAACAGCAATTATGACGTACCGCTTATCGGACGTGTTGCCGCCGGTTATCCAATCCTGGCGCAGGAAAATGTTGAGCGCTATGTATCAATTCCCCGGGCAATGATAAAAGCTGAAGGGCGCTATTTTGCACTAAAGGTTCGTGGTGACAGTATGATTAACGCCGGTATTTTTGAAGAAGATTTGGTGATCGTTCGTTCAGCCAACCAGGCCTATTCCAAAGAAATAATTGTTGCCCTTGTTGAAGATGAAGTGACCGTTAAGCGGTTGATAAAAAAAGATGGTGTTACATTTTTACACGCAGAAAACCAGGCCTACCCGGATATTTATCCTTCAGGTGAATGGTCTATTCAGGGCAAAGTTGTTGGTTTGATCCGTGAGATGGCGAATTAAAAGATGAAATACAAAAACCCAAATATAATCAACTCAACCAAAACACTGGACAAAGAGTTTTACAATATCCCGCTATTTGGTGAGGTGCGCGTTGAACAGGACGGTGCTTTTCAGGGTGATTATGATTTGGGCGAAATTATTACCAACTCGCGTAAAAATGCCCGGCAAAACTTAAACGTCCGCGCAGCCGATGACGGACTTAGTGGCGCCGGTATTTATAAAAATGATTTCCTTAATGTTGAACTTGCTGCTCCTTTGGAAAATGGGGATATAGCAGTAGTAAAACTTGGACCCAAAATTTATATCCGCAAAATATTCTTTGACAAAAAACATATCCGTCTGGAAACAGATTCCGGCACACCCTCCCCATTTATTATTGATCCGGAGACACCGGGTTTTGAAATTGTCGGTAAAGTGACTACCGTAATCCGGGAATTATAGAAGCCTGTTTTCTTTCCTGATTGACATTAAACCAACCTTAGTTTAATCCCTTAATAAAAAAAATTCTTTTTAATTGCACTCCATTATTTTCCTTTATATATTTTGGTGTACGTTTGTAACATTATAAATGGTTTCACATGGAAGTACTTAGATGAAGTTTGAAGACATATTTGAAGACATCGAAGTCATCACTCACTTTAAAGATGGCAAGTTGCGCCCCTTACGGTTTAAATGGAACGGCCGGGTTTACAAAGTAAAACAGTGGAACGGCAATTGGGTTAATCACCAGGGTTATACCAAGCAATATCATTTTTCCCTGCGCGCCGATAGCTCCGATTATGTGGAACTGCTTTTTGATGACTCTAACCTACAGTGGCAAATTGCACGTGTTTGCCTGGAAGGCTGAGAATTTTTGACAGGATATACAGGATAACAGGAGACAAAGCGAAAAGTACGTGAACTACCTTACAACAAATCGGGAATAATTTTCAAAATTGGTTTATGTATTGAAAATAAAAATAAAATATTCGGTCCATCCTATTGATCCGGTCAAAAAAAGTAATGAAAAAAGATAGAATAATAATGCATATAGACGCCGATGCTTTTTTTGCTTCGGTAGAACAGGGCTTTAATCCCCACTTAAGAGGTAAACCGGTTATTGTCGGTGGTATTGCCGATCAACGCGGCGTGGTACATACGGCCAGTTATGAGGCGCGTGCCCGTGGCATTAAAACCGGAATGGCACTGGTAAAAGCAAAGTCTATTTGCCCGGATGCTATTTTCCTAAAAGGCGATTATGCACATTACCGTGCCGTAGGGGATGTTTTTCAGGAAGTGTATCTCAAGTACACACCATGCGTAGAGTTTACTTCTTTGGATGATGCCTATCTCGATTTAAGCGGTACTGAACATATTTATTCCTCACAATGTTATGTGGCACGCATGATTGCCGACGAAATTGACCAGCGCGTTGGGGTTAGTGTATCGATTGGGGTTGGCAGCAGCAAAATGGTTGCACGGATCGCTTCCGGCCTGCACAAACCACGCGGGATACTGCAAATTACCCCGGAACATGAGCAGGAATTTTTACATGATTTGGCTGTTGATCATTTGCCGGGCATTGGGCGTGTCGCCAAAGAGAAATTAACCGATCTGCATATTTTTAAAGTTGGTCAACTGGCCAAACTACCCAAATTAGTTGTAGAACAACTTTTTGGTAAAAACGGCGTTGCCATCTGGAAAATGGCTCATGGCATTGATGAGCGTGAAGTTCAGCGTAGAATTATCCCCCGCCAAATTAGTCGCGAAACCAGTTTTGCCGAAGACACTGCCGACAGCAAAATGATAAGCGGCAGCCTGCAATACCTTACTGAGCGTATTGGTCGCAAATTACGGGAAGAAAACCTGAACTGCCAAACCCTTGGCGTAAAACTGGGCTATTCCGATTTTACACGCATCGCCCGCAGCAAAAGCCTGATTCATCCATCCAATGATGCCGGCGAAATGTTCCGAATGGTGCAAACTGTTTTTGATGAGATGACCTTACGCCGTATCCGAATCCGCCATGTTGGAGTTTCGGCAACCAATATCCGGCCAAACAATTATCAGCATTTTTTATTTAGCGAACAATCACGTAAAGAATCGCTTAACAGCGCCATTGATGAGTTGCGTGAAAAATTTGGTTTCATGTCCGTTATGCCGGCCGATACTTTAAAACTAAAAAGCAAGTACCGCAACGATGCCCACGGTTATATCCTGCACAACCCGGCTCTGACAAGATAAAAGTGGGTGGGGGAAAAACCTTCCGGGTTTTAAAACCCGGAAGGACAAGAAATATTAAAACGGCTTATAAATTCCAAGATATGCAGCAAGGCCGCCCATAACCAAGGCGCCATACCACCAAACTGATTTCAGTTCCGGTTTCTTTTTTATAAACATTATCAGGCTGCCCATAAATAACCAAATAATAATTTTTACAACAACCCAACTGCTAAATTGCATACCAATTTTTGCTAACTGACCAAAGCCGGCGATCAGAATTAATAACAACCCAACTCCATGGTTTATTAAAACCAGTTTTTCGAGACCGGGAGAATCCTGCGCCAGATAGCTACGTACAATTGCGCCTCCAATCCCTAAAAAAAGCATAATAATCCCAATGACATGTAAAACATTATAAAATGCTATTGACATATAAACCTCATATTTGTTGAAACATTAATCTTTAATTCTCTTCATTAAGTCCAAGACAAAACTAAATTCAGATTTATAAAATTTCTAAAAAATTATTTAAATTTAAATATCCTGCGTAATCCTTTTGCAGTAAAAACTAATATGATCGAAGGCAAACCAACCCAAATAAACTCGCTTATCAAAACGCGCATGCCCCATTCAGAAAAAAAATTCCCGATACCAATGGGTGAAACTACGATTGGACGAAATGGAAAAAAATAACGTGTATTATCAAAAGGGGCGAAAAAAGCAATCCCTAACCCACCGCTGGTCATTGCATCTAATACACCATGCGAGGCTGTAACAAACCCAAGGAAAAGTGATATTTTCCAAAAGTCCTTTTTAAAGGGGATAAACTCCCGGAAAAAAACCAGGGAAATAAAGAATCCGTTCAACAATCCAAAAAAGATTGAATGACTAAAACCACGATGCCCAAGCCAATGGGCATAATCAATGCCAAATTTAAAACCAATAACATCTGCATCCGGTAGAATAGAACAAACAATAGCCCAGATAATAAGCTTCTTTTTAGTTTTTTCAGAATATGCTGTTTCTTTAAGTGCAATTGCTGAAACTGCATGTGCAAAAGCTGAGGCCATATTTTCTTTCTAAAAATGTTAAAAAAAAAGACTGCCAAAACCTGACAGTCTATATAATTTATAATAAATTTTATTTTTACTACAGATTTTCTGCATTCTCAACAAGATAATTGGAAACACTTGCAGCATTTTCTTCCATTCCAGAATCACCTTTTTGCCAACCTGCAGGGCAAACTTCACCATGCTGCTCATGAAACTGCATCGCATCAACCATACGAAGCATTTCATCTACATTACGTCCTAATGGCAAATTATTTACTACCTGATGCTGGACAATCCCGTCTTTATCGATTAAAAATGAGGCGCGCATTGCAACTCCATCTTCAGGGTGCTCAACACCATAAGCTTGGGTAATTTCATGTTTTACATCAGCGACTATCGGAAATTGAACATTGCCAATCCCGCCAGCTTTTACATCTGTGCTTTTCCAGGCAAAGTGTGTGTGTTTAGAATCAATTGAAACTCCAACCAATTCAACACCTCTTTCTTTAAATTGTGCTAAACGGTGATCGTGTGCAATAATTTCAGTTGGGCAAACAAATGTAAAATCCATAGGCCAGAAAAACAGAGCAACAGGTTTTCCGCGCAAATCCGATAATTTGAAATCTTCAACAATTGTGTTGTTTGGCAATACTGCAGGGGCTGTAAAATCCGGGGCTTCTTTGGCTGTTAATACGCTCATTTAAATTCCTTTTGTTAAAACTATAGTTTTAGTTAATATTGATTTTCATTATTAAATGCTTTCAGCTAAAAAAGGTAACAAGTGATTTAAATTTAATCAATACAATTAAAGACTTTTTTGTCTAAAAATTTTTAAAACAATTTTTCTCTTCAATCCACAAGCAAGGAGAACAATATTTTGAGGATTAAATCTTTACATTACTACCCCATAAAATCATGCGCCGGGATTGAATTAACCTCGGCCAATCTTTCAAATCGCGGTATTGAAAACGATCGTATATTTATGGTGGTAGATAACAACAATAATTTTATATCACAGCGTGAAAATCACAAATTGGCATTGATCCAGGCTAAAGTATTTCAAAACAATCTTTCTTTAGAAGCACCGGGCATGCCTCCTTTTTCAATTGTCTTTTCAGATATTGGCAACAATGAACAGGTTATGGTTTGGCGAGACCAGTGCCAGGCTATCGATCAGGGAAGAAAGGCAACTGATTGGTTTTCTGAATATTTAGGATCTCCATGTAAACTGGTAATGATGGAAAAATTGTTTCAAAGAAAATTAGACCCGGGTTATGCATTTGCAGAAAATAACCAAACCGGTTTTGCCGATGGTTATCCATTTTTGCTTATCTCGCAAGAATCATTAAATGATTTAAACAGTCGCTTAAAAATATCAATTCCGATGAACCGCTTCCGTCCAAATATTGTTGTTGAAGGATGCCGCCCATATGAAGAAGATAGCTGGCAAAAAATAAAAATTGGGGACATCGTTTTAGAAGTTGTTAAACCATGTGTGCGTTGTGCTATCACAACAATTGATCAATCTTCACTGGCTACCTCCAAAGAGCCGCTTGCTACACTGGCCACTTATCGCATTTCTCCGTTGGGTGGTGTTATCTTTGGCCAAAACTTAATTCATCATAATAATGGCAGATTGAATGTTGGCGATAAAGTTGACATTATGGAAAAAAAGTAGAACAGAAACTCAGGGATTTTATCACCTCCACACCAAATAGTTTCTAATCCATTTACAAACTGCTTGTACTCGCAAAACTTACTTTGTACATTTAGTTAAAGACCCACCAAAACAAATCTGTGAAGTGCATTATGTTTAAAATTAATAAACAGGTACCGATTGAAGATTTACTGTCACGCCAAATGAACTTATGGCAAAAATCCCACAAAAAATCTCAAGCAAAAAAGACAGGACTATATCCCAATATAACAATCTCCAGGGAAGTTGGGAGCCGCAGCGGTGAATTAATTGAACGTATTTCTGCGCGTTTAAAATGGAAAATTTATGGCAAAGAAATTGTTGATTATATTTCTAAAAATTCCAAAATACGCAAAAATATCGTTGAGCTTTTTGATGAAAAAACCCGTAATGAGATGGACACTTTGCTGGCTACTTTAATGGATGGACGAACGATGAGCAACGAAATGTATCTGAACCATCTGGCAAAAACTCTTGTTACTTTGGGAAAACACAGCAACGCAATTATAATTGGGCGAGGTGCAAATTTTATTCTTTCTGATAATATGGCATTTAAAATTAGGATCGTGGAAGACTTAAAAGATCGCCTAAGAAACTTATCCCACCAAGAGCCAAAACCACTTTCTGAAAAAGAGCTTAAGAAAGAAGAAGCAAAACGGAGCTCCTTTATTCAGCGCTACTTCTCTGAAAAAATTGACAACCCGGCTAATTATGATCTGGTGATTAACCTTTCAAAAATGGATATGGCAACCGCGGAGGAAATTGTAATTTGTGCATTGCAAAGAAAATATTGCTTAACTGAAGATGAGCTAAAAGATGATTTAGCAGGATAAGATTACTTTGATGCATCCAGCTTTATTTGCATTTTATTTAAGGCCTGAAGAGCTAACATTTCCCATTTTGATTGATACATGCCTGAAACTACAAACCAGTCTTTCATTGGGGGCTTGTTTTTAAAAGGGTTCAATAATTCAAATTCTGATACACCCGTTTTTTCAATATCAAATTCCCTGCCCAGACGAAATACCATTTTATCATTATAATAGAAAGAAAATACTTTGCCCTTATATGTTATTCCAGGTGAAGACATCATTTTTCCCGCTTCTACATTTTCGTTCTCAGAAGAAAGTTTATTGGTAATACTATTAAATAGTATTTCAAAATCTGCCATCTTTTACTCCCAGATTAGCCGCAGTTGCAATTATCGCCACAATTTTCAGAATCAACATTGCTCAACCCAACCTCATGTGGATTAAACTCTTCTGTTTGCTCACGAAGCAAGGCAAATTCTTCAGGCTTTTCCGGATAAGGTATCCAGCAATAATGCACTCCGCCGTGGATTGCTTCAATCTCACGCATATATTCATTGTAGATTTTTTCAACACGAAAAGAAGTTGTTGAATTTTTTTCCATTAATTGCAATTCCATTCCAGGTCGGATCGGATTGCGGGGTTCCACCTTCATCATCTTTTTTTCATCATCATATTCACGCACAATCCCGGAAAAACGAAAACACTTTTGCTCAGCGCGGGTTCCATCAAACTTTTGAGCGGAGCGTCCCGGATTTCCTTTTAAAAATCCTGCAACATAGCCCTTGTTGGATGCGGCAAATACATCTGTTAAATGATCCGGATTAAAAGGTTTACCGGCATTCATATCATCAATAGCCCCACGATAAGCACGGGCAATTGTTGAAGCATAATAAAGGGATTTATTGCGGCCCTCTACTTTAAAACTATCAACACCTGCTTCTCGCAATTCTTCCAAATACTCAATTCCACATAAATCACGCGCGTTCATTAAATAGGTGCCGTTTTCATCTTCATCGATTTGCATAAACTCACCCGGACGCTCGGTTTCCTGCAAATAGTAATCTCCTTTTACAGGCACATACTCATCGCCCTGTTGCGTAATTGCAGGATTAATCCCGGCTGCCTGCGCTTCATTCAACCAATCTGCCGGTTGGTTATCTTCCTTCTGGTACATTTTAAACTGCCAGCGACATGAGTGCGAACAAGTGCCCTGGTTTGGATCACGGTAAGACATATAATTTGAAATTAAACAGCGTCCTGAATAAGCGATGCAAATTGCGCCGTGAACAAATGCTTCCAGCTCAAGATTGGGGCAATAATCCCGGATCGTTTTAATTTCTTTGATTGAAAGTTCACGTGATAGAATAATCCGGCTGACTCCCATTTTTTCCCAGAATTTTGCTGTGGCATAATTTACAGTATTTGCTTGCACTGAAAGATGAATTTCCTGATCAGGATATTTTTCCTTTGTCATCATAATAATTCCCGGATCAGACATAATCCAGGCATCGGGCTGGCATTGCTCAAGCAGCTGCCCGATATATTTCATAAATGGCCCAACTTTGTGGTTATGCGGAAGTATATTTGCGGTTACATAAATTTTCTTGCCAAGCGAGTGGGCATACTTAACAGCTTCAACTACTATGTCACGTTTAAACCCATTTTCCCTTGCCCGTAAAGAAAACATTGGGATGCCCATATAAACTGCATCTGCGCCAAAAGCATATGCATACTTCATTTTTTCAAAATCGCCGGCCGGCATTAACAATTCTATATTTTTCATTTTAATTCTTTCAATATATTTTTCTATTCTAAAAGCTGGGCAAAATACAAAATTATCAGCCCGCTTTCCAAATAAAGCTGTTTTCCAAAATGGATTTCTTTTTAGTCTGTTTTTCTTTAACCTTCCATATATCAATTAAAATATTTAAAAATTGGATTATACAAATGCCTCAGAATTCAAATCATCTTAAACTGGCAGAAGAGATATTGTTTTATTTTAAAAAATTAGATTTTGTTGAAGCTGTTATTTTGGGCGGTTCGTTAACAGGCAAAATTATTGATCATCATTCGGATATTGATCTATATGTTTATTCAGATCAACGAGTACCACCGGAATTTCGAAAAGATGTTGTTCAGAACCTTGGGGCAAGCGAAGCAAATATTGGGCTTACCTTTTGGGATGATGGGGATGAATGGTTCCATAAAAAAAGCGGTATTGAAATTGATATGATTTACTGGGATAAAAAATGGATTGAAGATCAATTGGAAAATTTGCTCATAAAGCATAAAGCCTCGATCGGATACTCCACCTGTTTCTGGCATACAATCTTAAATTCCAAAATCCTATTCGACCGATCCGGCTGGTTTTCCCAATTACAATCAAAATCTAAAATCCCATTTCCTCAACATTTAAAAGAAGCAATCATTACAAAAAACTATCCCTTATTAAGAAATATAATCCCGTCCTATTATAACCAGATTAATAAGGCAATTGACCGCAATGACATTGTAAGTATCAATCACAGGATTGCGGCTTTTTTTGCCAGCTATTTTGATATTATTTTTGCATTAAACGAAATCCCGCATCCCGGAGAAAAAAAGATTCTTCCATTTGTACAAAACAATTGTTTAAAGATACCGCATTCAATGAGTGAAAATATTAGAGATATCCTTAACAATTCAGGAGATTTGTTGCCAAATCTAGACGAACTTATAAATAACCTAAACGCACTATTAAAACAGGAAGGGTTTAGTCCTGAAGAATTTAGCTGGAAAAATCTATAATCGTAATTAATCGACAACCAAGTGTCGAAATTTTAAACACCCTTTCAAATATTATTTTTAAATTTTCCTAGCAATAAATTATTAATTTTTACAAAAAAAGGGCCGTTTTGGTCATTTACTGGCCGAACTTTTTTTACTGCCTAAATTCCCATCACTTTTTTTATAACTAACCCAAAGCCTCTTTCTCCTTAAAATTTAATAACTTAGCTAACCTCTAAAATTTAGTGCCAATTTTTATCTAAAGAAAACTACCCTTTTTTTACCACCCTTCTTAAAATCACGGTTATTTTAAAAATATAAATTCCGATAACTAAAACTATAAGAGAAAAATAAATCAAGGACGAGAAAAATGACAAGGATGTCTTATTTTCTCATCATGGGTACACTTTTCATCAGCTGTACTATAAATGATCCAAGTCTACCCAAGTGGGACACATCATGGGAAGTTCACCTTAAAGGCGATGTGATAAAAATTTCCGAGCTGCTCGCTAACAATTCAACGATCAGTGGCAGCCTGGATGCAGCCTCGGGTGAAGAAACATATTTTGTTAATATCTCTGATACTTCTGAAGCTCAGCAAATAGCAAAGAGTGACTTGAGTGTAAAAACAGAAGACCAATCTTTTGCAAACCAGCTGGGCATTTTTGAAGTCTCACAACCAACGCCCAAAATTTCTCAGGGTAGCTCATTTTCTGATATATTCTCTGATTATAATCCACAAGTCGGAATACCTTTTCCCATTATTCAGCCACGATTGATAACACCCGACCCAAGAGAAACAACCTTTGATGAATTTCAACAATTAGAGATTGAATCGGCTACACTTAGCGTTGTTTTCCATAATAACCTTATTTTGGGTATTGAAAGTGGAATGCAAATCGTACTTCTCGATCTGCAGCGAATTAACGATCCTGATAGTGGCCTGATTGATACAATAAAATTTACTGCGCCAATTCCTCCTAAAACATCATTAGAAAGTAATACCATTGATTTGGCAGGAAAAAATATTTCAAATCAACTTCAATTATATTACCGGATTCCTTTATCCGGAACGGATAGCGTGATAACCTTGAGCGAGGATGATCTTAATAGCAACTTCTTTACGGAAGTTATTATGTCCCCGGTCCGTGTTAACCGCGCCCTGGCGAAAATTCCCGGGCAAAGTATCATCCGTATTAACACCGCCCCCGTTAATATGGATGATCATTCTATCCGTACTGCTGAAATTGATAATGGCAAAATAAATCTGTTTATTGAAAACAGCATGAATATTTCCAGTGATATTGAAATTGAGCTCCCAAATTTTACAGATAAAAATAGCACCGCTCTTGTGACAACAAAATTTGTAGCTGCACAATCTAGCGAAACAATACAGGTTGACCTGGCCGGGTATTTAATGCAAAACGAAATCCAGGATGGTTCTTACATTGAGAATATTGTTTATAACATTAACGCCCAGACACATGCCACTACTGACCATGTATGGCTTGGAGCTGAAGACCAGGTTTCCGTAACCATGCAAATGGACACACTCTATTTCAAATCATTAACCGGAAATATTTCACCCATGGAAATGGTGATAACACCTATTGAAAATAAAAATATTTTCCAGCTTGAAAATTTTGAAGGCTCATTTAAGCTACCCGATTTATCGCTCACTTTTAATTTTCACAATGAAATTGATTTTGATATTTCCATGGATATGACAGTAACCGGCTATCATCGTGATCCTGTTACAAACATAATTACAGATTCTGTTTCTTTAAAAATGAATGAAGAAATTGAACGTGGTGGACAATCCAATCAAAGCCGCTCAGTAGTTTTAGACAAATCGAGCAGCACACCGTCTATCGTTGATCTTATTGCAATTATGCCAAATGAGATCATCGTGACGGGCAGGGCAGTAATCGAGGGGGAAGGCTCTGTCCGGAACAGCGATAAGGTTTGGGTAGATTACACGATTGATTCTCCGTTTACCGTACAAATTGATGAGCCATTGGTTTACACAAACAAGAAAGAAACCATCAGCGACAGTGAGATTAGCCCCCAGAAACGTGAGAAAATCTCAAAGAATTTCACGGAGGTTTCTATTATAATTCTCAGCGCCAATAACATGCCCATCGGATCTGATTTTAAGTTTTATCTCAGCGTAGATTCAACAAACCTCTTTTCAGATGAGATTGCGGACTCATCCGAAAAAGTAATTTTATATAGCCAGATAACTGCAGCAGGCACAAATGCTGCCGGGTTTGTAAACAGTACAAAGAACGGAGAACATATCCTGAGGCTAAACAATAGTCAGATTGCTATTTTTGAGCAAAGCCCGCTTTATTATGGTGCAAAGGTTTCTGTTGGCAGCACAGAAAAACCTGTACGTTTTCGCAGCAGCGATCAATTACGCTTTGATACCATTTTAAATTTTGACGTGGATATGGATCCGGATGATTTTTAAGGTAGGAGCTGTCTCTGACAGCGAAGATTCTCAGAAAAAATATTTTATTACTGCGATCATACTCAGGAGAGTATTCCTACCAAAAGACGATTGACAAAATTATCGAAATGTAGGAAAACTATGAAAAATATAATTATAATCTTGATCGTCAGTTTCCAACTTTTATCTGCTCAAACTTTCGATGGAGCAAGTTTGGGAATGGCGGGAAATTATTCTGCGCATAGCCGTGGGATAAATGCCATCGCCTGGAATCCTGCCAATCTTTCCATGTACAGGGCAAGTAATTTTGAATTAAACCTTGTTGCAATCAACGCTGCGTTATCGAGCGGTTTATCAATAAGCGATTATAATACATACTTTACCGATGCAGGACACAATGGAAGATGGAGTAAAAATGACCGTCATGAAATAATTGATCTGTTCTCAGGGAAGGGATTAGGCTTGGAAATGGATCTCAATACAAATCTTTTAGGATTTGTTAGTGGTAATTTTGGATTTGGGATTCAGTTTATTAGCAGCGGTAATGCAAACATTAAAGCCGGCAAACCACTTGAGATTTTTTTATTTGGCGAAACCTTTGAGCGTGATTACTCCTTTTCAGAAAAAGATGTTCTTGATGCTTCGTTTTACAGCGCTATCAAAAACTCAATTGCTTATAGTTATATGATAAAACTGGATCGGCGTAAATATACTTTTTCGCATCTTTCATTTGGAGTAAACCTTAACTATTACCTTGGACTTGCTGTGGCCCAATCGCAACAATCATCCGTAAATATGCAAAGAATCGATACAGGTGGTCTGGAGTCCCGTGAAGAGATGTTTCGGTATCAGACAGATGTTGAAGCACGCACGTCTGATCCCACCAACGGATTAGCAGGGAAAGGTTTTGGTCTCGATTTTGGAATAAGCACCCGTTTCGCTCGTGCCTGGCACGTCTCTTTAAGTTTTAGTAATCTATTTGCAAAAATCAATTGGGATGGAAATCCACAAACTGTCAATTATTCCCGGATCGATTCAACTTACTGGTTCGCAGAATCCGGACAGGACACAAGTTATACGACAGAAGTGAAAACACAGGGAAAATCATTTTCCACACCCCTACCAACAATAATGCGTGCGGGTGTCCGTTTACGATTGTTATATAATTTAACTTTAACTGCTGATTGGCATCAGGGCTTAAACAATAGTTTTGGAAATTCTACTGTACCACGGATTGGAGCCGGTGCAGAGTACAAACCATTCAAATGGCTTCCTTTGCGTTCCGGCATGGCAGTTGGTGGAAAAGATACTTTTTTATTTGGAATTGGCAGTGGGTTGCATTTTAGTTTTATGGAACTGGATTTTTCTTACGCTATGCGTAAAGCCTTACTGCCCATTTATTCCGATGGTTTCTACACAGCATTTAGTTTGAAGTTTTTGCTTTAGTTGTTATGCGTTTTTTTATCAATTAACAATAACCTAAAAGCAAGTACAAAAATAACCAGCATTAATATTCCAGGGATCCAAAATGTTGAAATGCCGATAAGACCATATATTATCCCACCGGTAATAAGACCAATAATGCTGGCCAAACTGCCTGTACTGCTGGCATAACCCTGTACTGCACCCTGATATTTTTCTCCGGCAACTTTTGAGAGAATTGACAAAAATGATGGCCACATTAAACCATTGCCCAATGAGAAAAACAGCACCGCAATAAATATGTAAACCTCATTTTTGTTTAGAAAAAGAAAAAAGCTTAACCCTAACAAAATGCTACCAAAAATAATTAGGATCCCATCAGAAAACTTACCTGAAATTTTATTCAATAGAGGACCTTCAACCAAAACTAAAATTAGCCCGATCAATGAAAAGAAAATCCCAAGCTTTAAAAGACTCCAATCGAGGCTTTGTATTGCATGAATGGGAAATGCCACATAAAAAAAATTAAATGCCAGAAAAATGAGAAAATATAAAATCAGTATTAATGGGATATCTTTTAGTTTAAGTATATTTTTTAATGTTGCCTTTTCGGCGCCTTCTAGTTTGTAGCACTCTTTCTGCTCCTGACCAAAAACCTTATTAATTCTCTTTTCATCCAGCTGTTTGGATAAAACACATGGGTTGGACTCGGGCATTTTGAATGCAATAACAAATACTGCTATCAAAGATATCATCATTGCCATAATAACCGGAAGAAGTTCACCCAAAATGGTTCCACCCAAAACTCCTGCAAGAGCCGGCCCAATTATAAATCCTAAATTTGCAGATGCAGCCATCTTGCCAAAATTGCTTTTTCTGTCGTTATCTGAAGTTACATCAGCTAAATATGCATTTGCTACAGATACATTTCCGCCTGTAATCCCATCCAATGCCCTGGCTGCAAACAAGAGAAGTAAGGGAATTGTTAAGATGAAAACTCCAACAAATGAAGAGTCGATGTGTATCAGGGTTGTGTTTGGAATAAGGAGAGCTATAATAAATAATATCCAGGCAAGAAAGGTTCCTACCTGGCTTAATAAAAGGATTTTTTTTCTGCCAAACTTATCAGACCACCTCCCGAGTATTGGAGCACCGATAAGTTGAAAGAATGAATAGGTTGCCCCCATTATACCGTAGATTAATTCATTACCACCTAATTTGATTACCAAAACAATTAGAAAAGGTAATATAATGCTGTAGCCAAGAGTGCCTATAAAATTAACTAAAAGAATCGGGAAAATAGAAAGTTGATTTTTTATTGAAATCGCCTTTTCGGTTTATTCTTTAATTTTTATCATCTTTAAAATTATTATGCCAATGGGTTCCATCGCAGAAAGGCTTGTTTTTAGAACCACCGCAACGGCACATAGTAAAGTGCTCTTCTGATGCTCCTTCAGCGCGTTTTGTATCTAGCAGTTCCGGACCTCCGGAAACTACGTATGGACCGTTTGGAGCAATAAAAATTGATGGTTCGGCTTCCCGGTCACGATGTTCTTTTTCATCGATGGAATAGCTTAATGCGCCGGATGGGCATTTTTGTATTGTTTCTATAATTTCATTAACAGAAGCAGAATCAGGATGAATCCATGGCTCTTCATTCAAATGAAAAACCGCTGCAAGTCCATCTGTACAACGACCGGCATGGGCGCAAATACCCCTGTTATCATGGATGGTAATTTTTTTACCTTTGTAATTATCTCTTTTGTCTTCGATACGACCCTCAAGCTTTGCAGATGAAAATCCGTGTTTAGCATGAGTCCCATCACAAAAAGGTTTATTGGCTGAACCTCCACACCTGCAAAGAGCCATTGTTTCTTTAGATTCTATCAACCCTTTTTGATTGGCAAAATTTTCCAGGTTTTTTACTAAATATGGCCCATTGGGAGTCGGGACAATACTTGGTTTCTTTTTTGAACCCATTTTTATTCCTTTCTTTTTTTATAAAAACACTACCCATGAAAGTTTATCCTTTTGCTGAATTGTTTGAAACAGGATCTGCTGTTCTTGAACCCATGTATTGTTTGGTTATTTTTTCTGCTGATCTACCGGCGACATATCCACCCAAGCCAATTTGCAGCAATAACCAGGCTTCATCAGCTAAAGGATTTGCCAACCAACCAAAACTATCCAGCACAACCAAAACCAAAAATGTTAACATGGTAATCGGGCGCCAACTCCTTTGCAGCCATGATTGCCCCGTTGCCTCTGCTGTTATAATTTTAGTTTTATTTTCAAGCAATTGGCTCTCATAGTCAATCACTTTGGCAAGTAGTTCATTCTCTACTTTTTTTATCTGTGCCTGCATTTGCAATTTCTCTTCATCGCTGGTATGAAGTTCATCAACAAGTTTTACGGCAGGTTCAAATATGCTGCTTATAAAAGAAAATACACTCATAGGTGCCCCCTTTGGGTTAGGTTCTTCATTTATATCTGTTAGCTTTTGATTTGTTTAAAAGATTTATAATGTGATTCGATCCATTTTCCATATTTTACTTTTTGGCCGCTGCCATTATATCCGGCTGCAAAACCTTCAAAATCAAGTGATCTTAATTTTCTAACCATCGGATCAGAGAAAAAATCAAACAATCCGTTAATATGTGCTGAAATATCTGTGGCAAAACTGTTAAACATTTCTTTTATGGATTGATAGCCAATCCGTTCAAAGTGAAATCCCATTATTTGTGGTGCTCCCATACTTATAGAAAGCATTGCACTATCTGCATCAATACTTCGCGCAAATTCAAAAACCTGCCATTCTTTGGATTGGTTTCCATGAAAACCCTGCCACTCCTCGTTTTCAGTTTTTCGCCATTTATGCTTCGTCCAAACTTTATCAGAATTATATTGGAAATGCTTACGGAAATCTGCAGGGTTTTTCTTTCCCCAATACTTCCAAAACTTGTGGTTTTCAAAACGAATTATCATCCGATTATCATTGTTTTGCTCAAATCCTTTTCCTGAACTTTCTACACATAAAACTGCAACAGCACAAGCGACATCAATTTCATTTTTCTTGCTAAGCCGGTTAAGCAAACCACCATATCTGTTCCAGGTCATCGCCACTTTCTTTTGCTCAGATGTCCCGGAAACCGGAAGTATTTGTAACGGTTGCAATTTATCAGTTAAAGATTCTGCAACTTCAGGTTTGGTCTCATTTTCTTCATCAGCGTTATCTGCAACAGTTATTTTACCTTGTTCTTCATCAGGTTCAATTCTTTTCAGAAACTTATTGAAGACATACGCGCTGGATCCGTTAAACAATATTTCACTCCAGGCACCAATATCTGCTTCAACTGTAAGTTTCATAGCATTTTTAACCTGCCCCAAAATCTGTGCTTTTTTATCTGGTTTTTGTCTTACGTTAAGTGTGGCTGCAATAACATCAGCTTGATATGATTTTGTTTGAGCAAAAAGATCTACATATTTAGAAAGTACAAAACCGATGCCGTTATTAAATTCTATTTCCAACCAATCAGGAATTTGTGAAACAATAGAAACTTTTGTTCCACTAAATAGAGTACCTAAAATTAATCCCGATGCAGTTGGTACATCCCTTACGTTTAAAAGGGCTGTATTTACAAATCCATACAGCTTAGAAACTTGAGGTTGAATTTCCATATATATTTTTGAAACAAACCCAATTGAATCATTAAATGGGATTTGCAACCAATTGTTATCAACCTCTGTAACATCAACAACAGAGCCTTCGTTTAAAACGCCAAGGATTTGACCGGAAATATTTGGAATAGAGCGGACATTTAAAGCGGAAGCAGAAACGGTTGCTAACATATTTTTATCTCCTATAAATTTTTTAAGAGATTTACTATTTTTATGATTATATCGTTAAGTAGAAATCCTGTTGTCTGTAGGTCAAAAAAAACAGGGTTTTTAAAATTGATGTACTAAAATCAGCCATAATTTGTTTTGGTTAGATTAAACAATAAACCTATACAAAATTAATCCCATTAAGATATATTATCTTAAACTAACTTGGCCGTTTTGTTATTCTAGGAGTTTTGGTTATTTAGCCCACGTGCTTTTAAAACGAGTTTGGATTTTAAGTCGTGTAGATTCTTTTCAAGACCAACCGGGTATTGATGCGGGTTAACAAAACGTTTTATTCCCCGATGAAAAGATTGAAGTTCTTTTTGTGCAAATTTGCGAATCGAATGAATATCCGGAGAATCGTAAACGCATTCCCCATTTTTAAAAACCGGTATTAATAAATCTTTATGGGAAGCTGTATTATCAAACTTTTTTCTACGTGTAAAATCTATAGGGTCAACAATGGTGCAGTCTTCTGTAATTCCAAGACGAGTATCATAAATAGCATCGCCCACGTATTCTCCATAATCACTATAACGGCGTACCTGTAGAATACCTGGGTTTGAAACTTTTATTGCCTGCTCTGATAATTTTAATTTATAACTCCACTGATTATTATTTTTAAGCGCCGATAGTTTGTACACGCCGCCAAGGGCCGGCTGGTCGTAAGCTGTAACAAGCTTTGTCCCTACGCCCCAGACATTTATTTTGGCCCCCTGGTCCTTCAGGCTTTGAATAATGTTTTCATCCAGGTCATTGCTGGCATAGATATTTGCCTTTTCAAAACCGGCATCATCCAGCATTTTGCGTGCTTCAATACTCAGATAGGCAAGGTCACCTGAATCAAGCCGGATGCCAAGCATTTCATGGCCTTCATTTCGCAATTTTCGACCCATTTCAATGGCGTTTTTAATGCCTTCAATTGTATCATAAGTATCAACAAGAAATACACAATTTTTGGGCATTGCTTTAGCATACGCTTCAAAAGATTCCATCTCAGAATCAAAAGTCATAATCCAGCTATGTGCATGCGTACCTTTCACAGGAATATCGTAAACTTTACCGGCCAAAACATTTGATGTCGCAGCACAACCACCTATATATGCCGCCCGGCTAACAGCCAATCCACCGTCTATTCCATGTGCGCGTCGTAAACCAAATTCTAAAACAGGTTCGCCCTGCGTAGATATACAAACCCGAGCTGCTTTTGTGGCAATTAATGACTGGAAGTTAACCAGATTGAGTAAAGGCGTTTCAAGAAGTTGAGCCTGAATAATGGGGCCGCGAATTCTTAAAAGCGGTTCATGCGGAAAAACAACCGTCCCCTCAGGGATGGCATCAATTTCACAGGTGCATTTTAAGTTGGTTAAATAATTAAGGAAAGCTTTTTCAAAAACGGGTGATCCATCTTCTTCTGATAATGTTGCCAGATAAGCGATATCGTCTTCAGAAAATTTAAAATTCTGCATGTAATCAATTACATTGGCCAATCCTGCAGCAATGGTAAATCCACCATTAAATGGATTCTTACGAAAATAAAGGCCAAAAACACTTTCTGTTTCGGCTTTGCCCGATTTCCAAAAACCATAAGCCATATTTAGTTGGTAATAATCGGTAAGCAAAGAAAGCGATGTTTTGTATAGCGACTTTAGTGTGTTCATCTTTTTTATAGCTATTTTGATTGAACAGCAACAGGTTTTTTACCCATTGTATAAAGCCATTTCCAATGTATCATAATTGCTTTAAAAATATTGGAATATGAAGTGTACTGGATATTAAAATCTTTACAAGCATTACTTACAATTTTGCTTATTTTGCGGTAATGTACGTGGCTTATCTTTGCAAACAAATGGTGTTCGATTTGAAAATTTAGGCCACCGAGATACCAGTTGGCTAACCGGCTTTTGGGCGAAAAGTTTGCTGTGGTTTCAACCTGATGAACAGCCCATTCATTTTCAATGGCGCCGCTTTTTTCGTCAACAACAGGGAAATCATTTTCTTCAACTGTATGGGCAAGTTGGAATACAATCGAAAAAGTGAAACCTAAAATCAGATGTACAAGAATAAATCCACCAATAACGTAAAGAACCGGATTAAAAAACATTGGAATTACCAACGTGTATAAAAAGTAAAAAACCTTGGCCATAAAAAACATGGTCGTTTCGCCGGCAGTTGGTTTTGGCATTTTGTAGGGGCCAATGTGTCCGCTAAAGAATTTCTGAAAATCCGTAAATGTAATCATGGAAAGTGTGAGCAAACTATACATTGGAAATGCATAAAGAAACTGTAATCTGTGCCAAGGCCGCCATTTCTCATTCGGGCTTAAACGAAGCAATCCACCGGAGTCTAAATCCGTATCCATCCCGGCAATATTTGTATAGGTATGATGCAGAATATTATGCTTATGGTACCACAACCTCTGGCTACCACCAATCAAATCCAAAGTATAACCAAGCGTTTTATTAAGCTTTCTATTTTTCGAAAAACTGCCGTGAACACTGTCGTGCATAATATTAAAACCGATCAATGCAAATCCCTGTGCCAGAACAAAAGCGGATGCAATAGCCATTATCCAGGAGCTTGTAAAAAAAACAAGTAATATATATGATGTAATCACCATAGCAATTATTATTGTGCCTTTAAGAAAAATTCTCCAGCCACCTGTCTGAGTAATTTTGTTTTCTGTAAAATAATCATTCACCCTGGTTTTTAACTCTTTGTAAAAGCCGATCTGTTTTGTAAAACTTATCTTCTCACTCATTCTTTCCCCCTAACAAAAATAGATTCCTTTACTAAAGTGTCTGTTAAATATATGGAATTTATGACAAAAATTGTATTCTATATATTTAATAAGTTTATTAATTATTCTCTCTTGCTTCATAAACATCCGTATCCATAAAAAACTGATACCAGGCAAACCAGTATGCAAGATGCCCTGGGTAACGATTAAGCTTTTTAGAATGATCGTCTGTTACCAGACTGTCTTCATAAACTTTCCAGTTTTTCCCGGATTGGTCCTTTAGAACGCCTTCCATTGTCATCGAAAAATATTGATCTTCAGCTTGATAAACGCGAACGGTTAATTCGTCTTCATTTCCAATGAAAACAAAGTTAATCCCGCCAAATGAATCCTGAATTAACTGATTTTCCTCAAAAAGTTTTATAGGATAGGCCTTGGATTTTCCTTTAACGTGAATACCATAAACCCATTCTTTTGCCTCCAATTTATAATCCCGCCAGGAGATTGGAAACATGGTTCTAGGGCTTCGAAAGTAAGCATTGTAAGGACCGCCAAAACGACCGTAATTCCTTGTATGCCCCGTGTTAATATCTAAGACGAGTGTTTTGGGATGTTTTGTTTTCCATTCTTGCCAGCTTGTTCTAACAATGGGATAGGTTTTTAGTTTTACATCCTGCTGGGCCATTAAACCTGTTACCGGTTTACCTTCAAAAGCCGACCATAATGAATTTGTTTGGCGATCGTACATTAATTTATTGCTGCGGTATAATAATCCCGAAGAACCAAAAGTAAAAACACGCCCATCAACTTTTGTATCAAACGGTATTGCAGCACCGCATAATGTGCAATAAGATATCGAAACGCTTTTTCCACCAATTTCTATGTTGATCATTTCATGCCAGTTAAAAATACGCAGTGGATAAGCATGAAACTCTCCGTTTACTGCCAAACCAAAAACAGATTCATTATCATCAACATAGCTTGCAGCCTCTGCCTTAATCATCAATGGATTATCTAAAGCCGGGATACCATCTTTTTCTGCGCCACCCCAAACAATTTCATCCCAGCGAATATGGCTTGGAAAACGTGGATTTAAAAATGAACTGAATTGGGGATCGACAGTGCTTAACATAAAACGTTTAAAATTCATGTAATCTAAACTGTTCTTTATATCCTGCTGCCCTAACCACTCCATCCATTTTGGCCATTTTTTGTCGAACCTTCTGTGGGTCAGCTTTTTCAATTGCTCAAATGACTCGTCAGACAATTTTTTGAAATACAACACGTCAATAAAAGCTGCAGCTAAGGAGATATCATGCTTTTCGGCCAACGCTATTGCCGCAGTCAGTTGAGCATCCTCATCAGGATTAAGCAGGCTCATCATTAGTTTTAGATTTTCACTTTCCTGTGCACATAAATTTATTGAAGAAAGAAAAGTGAGTGTCATTATTTGAATTAATCTAATCATAACGCCTGTTGGTTTGTTTTAAAGAAAATACCTATAAAATATTACAAGGATAAAACAAAGAGTTAAAAAAAGAAAATGCCCGGCGTAACCGGGCATCTCATTAAAATTATTACATTTGGCTTATTGCGTTGGACTGTTTTGTTCTTCTTTCTTTTTATTTGTTCCTGTAATTTTAGCATTGTCAACAATCAGCTTATGATCCAGGTTTGCAACTTTTAAAGCAATCTGACTAGCCAGCCTGGCAACTTTATCTAGTTTTGGGAAATTGATTTTTTCGACATCATCTGTCGGCTTGTGGTAATCAGGATGGCCATCGATTGTAAAGAAAACAACAGGTACCCCCTTCTTTGCAAAAGCCCAATGATCACTTCGGTAATATATTCTTGATTTGTGGTTTTCATCATCAAGGGTATAATCAAAAACGAAATTTGCCGACTCTTTGTTAGCTTCTTCTACAATGTCAAAAAACTCACTACTTATCATACCTGAACCAACAGCAAAAATAGTATCTGTACTACCCCGGCCAACCATATCCATATTTATATTTACAATTACATCATCAAATCTTTCAAAATGATTTGTGAAATAATAAGCCCCTAATAACCCTTTTTCTTCAGCTGCATGGAAAACATAAACGATTGGACGTTTGTTTGATTTTGTTGCAGACATTTGACGTGCGCTTTCTAAAATGGCAACTGTCCCGGAGCCATTATCATCTGCCCCATTATAAACTTTGCCCCCTTTTATTCCTTCATGATCGTAATGTGCCCCAACAGTTACAAGCTCATTATCCAATGATTTGTCGTTACCATCAACTATACCAACAACATTGCGGGCGTTAACTATTTTTGACTCTTTTTTTATCTCCATCGAGACGGATCCTAAGTTCATACCAGGTTTTATATATCCTGCTTTTAGCGTATCATATAATTGGGTATATGTTATGTTTCCCAGGTTGAACAAGTCTTTAATTGCTACACTATCCAACCAAGCAGCGCTAATTGCTTCTTCATTTTCCTCCCGTATGCGACCTATTCTTTCCTTTGAGAAATATTTACTGTACCGTTCCCATCGCTTCATGTAATATGTACTTGAGAGGATAAAAACCGCTACAGCGCCTTTCTTTTTGGCCCATTTTGTTTTTGTAGTTGATCGCCCCCAATGTTTGTTACCCATTCTTTTTTTAAATTCCTCATCGCCTTCAGGAACACCGGAAAGACAGACGACGGTCTTACCTTTCACATCTATTCCCGCATAGTCATCATAATTTGAAATAGAATCTGTAACTCCATATTTTAGATAAACCATTTGAGAATTATCAATTGTTTTTCCAGCCAAAATCGGCACAAAATTATCTATAAAAGTTAGTGACTTCTCTTTTTTATTATTATAAAGAACCAATTTAGAGCTTGGTTGAAAACGTTGGCTTTGAAGATCAAAATTTTGAAAATATGTACCATCATCACCAAAAGGTTTTACGCCATATTGTTTTAGTTGGCTGGCAATATATTGTGCAGCAATTCGTGCTCCTCGTTTTGTTGTTTCGCGACCCTCCAATTCATCGGAGGCAAGAAACTCTAAATTGGATCTTAAAAGAGTTTGACTATCCTTTGTCAGCTCATTCATAGTTTTTTGTTTATGTGTTTGACTACAACCCACAATCATAGCAGTTAAAACAATCAGTTTAATTATCTGCATCCTTTTTTCCCTTCAAAAAAGTTAGACCCCAAATAACCCAAAATCTTTATCTACAATGAGCACGAATTTATTTTCAGGATAATTGATTTTACAGTAATTTAAAAATTCATAAGAATAAACCAAATTATCAATGAATAGATTTGCCCCACTTTTTGTAGTTTTTGCCGCCTCACTTTGGGGCATCGACGGAATTTTATTACGACCAAACCTATATACGCTACCCGTTCCTCTTGTTGTTTTTTTAGAAAGCACAATAATTGTTCTGGTTTTGTCGCTATTTTTTGTTCGCTCCTATAAATCATTTTTTAGTTTAAAACGAAACGACTGGCTTGCTTTTTTTGGCGTAGCCATAATGGGTGGCGCTATTGGAACCATGTCCATTACAAAAGCTTTGTTTTATGTAAATTTTGTAAACCTATCCATTGTTGTGTTAATCCAAAAACTGCAACCGGCTTTCGCGATTATGCTGGCTTCATTAATTCTTAAAGAAACCCCACCCAAAAAATTTTACGGATGGGCTGCACTGGCAATTACCGGCGCTTATTTTATGACATTTGGTTTAACGTTTCCTGAAATTAGTTTTGAAAACAAAACAGCTTTGGCAGCAGGATTTGCTTTGCTGGCAACATTAGGTTTTGCCTCTTCTACTGTTTTAAGCAAACGGGCTTTAAAAAATTTAGAATTCAATAATGCGACCTATCTTCGTTTTTTAAGTACTGCAATTGTAATGCTGATAATTGTCCTATCTACGGGAAATATTTCTGCAGTCTCTCAGGTATCAACAAATCAATGGTTAATTTTTATTTCCATCGCCTTTTTAACAGGTGGTCCAGGTATTTTTCTTTATTATTATGGATTGAAACATATCAAAGCTTCAGTTGCTACAATCGCAGAATTAGCTTTTCCTATAACGGCAGTATTATTAGAGTTTTTTATCAGGGGAAATATTTTAGGTCCGGTTCAGTGGATTGGCCTGGTCGTTTTGTTTTACAGCATTCTTAAAGTTACCCGGCTGGAAAAAGGTTAAACTTTTGTAGCCGAAACTGAATTAACCATCAACGATATTCTACCAAAATCTTTTTCCAATTCTTTTGCCGCTTCTTTTCGCTGCTTCTTAAATTGACCTTCTAAACGAAGTTGGGTTGATATAATACTTCTTAAAAGTAATTCTACAAACTTCTGTTGATTTTGAAGTTTATCAGCCATTGACTCCAAATCATTTTCAAGTTTATTTTTAACATCTGGGTTATCCAATTGGCCAAAAATTTCCTTGTTGTCTGTAAAGAGAAGAGAGATTGATTTTATAAAATCGGGCAGACTTTTTTTATGAGTTTTTGCCAACGCAGAAAGTTGGGCATATTCGTCATCCGTAACACGAAAGGTTATACTTTTTTCCTTAAAAGCCATGATTGTGAAGGTGGTTTAATGAAACTTCTGTAAGATATCGGTTGCTAACTAAAAAACCAAAGAAAAAAAATAAAAGTCTTCGATTCTATCAGATCAGAAACAGATCGAAGGATTTCAATTGTCCTTTTTATTGTTTCACTGTATCTTTAAAAATCAAACCTGTAAACACACCTTTCATACTTGGAGGCTAATTATGATCAAAGCCATTTATAAACCAATCCTGCTATTATTGTTTTTATGTACAAGTCTGGCAAATGCTCAAAACATTGCCCGCTGGCATACCTCGATGGGAGATTTTGAAGTGGAGCTGCGCGAAAAAATTGTTCCGATTACAGCTAATAATTTTATGGATCTGGCAAATGCTCAGTTTTATGACAGCCTAATTTTCCACAGGGTGATTGTCAATTTTGTAATTCAGGATGGCGATCCACTCGGAACAGGTGAAGGCGGGCCAGGATACACCATCCCAGATGAATTTCATCCTGATTTGCGCCATGTTACAGGTGCGGTTTCCATGGCTAATGCCGGCCCTAATACAGGAGGATCTCAATATTTTGTAACTCTAACACCTCAACACCACCTGGATGATGTACACTCAATTTTTGGAAATGTTATTAAAGGAATGGATATTGTACAGGATATAGGGCATGTTGATACGGACGAGAACGATCGTCCTAAAGTGCCGGTTGTAATAGATAGCATCCGAATTTTGGGGGTGATTTATCCGCACATCGAAATCATTTCGACCAACATAGTTGAAGACCCGGACAATTCGGACGGTGATGGAATAATCAACCCATTGGAAAGTGCCCAACTTCATTTCACTTTGAAAAACTGGCAGCACTGGGCTAACTCTAAGAACTTATCTGTTCGGCTTTCATCCGATGATCAGAGAGTGACCATTGATTCCCCACCAATCGAACTGGGTACTGTTATTAATGGTGATTCTGTCTCATCAGGTGAAAAACCTTTAAATTTTACAATCAACACAAACGAGGCTTTTGACACTGAATTAAAACTTATTATTTCTTCTGGTTCACCGCACAACACAAATTATGAAACCGAGTATAGTATAAATTTTTCTGTTTCCCTTACCCAAGCTGGATTTCCGTTTAACACAACTTCCCGTTCTTCTGCTATAATTATAGATATAGATAAAAACGGTTATAATGAAATCATTTTTGGTGATTATCGCGGAAACATCCATGCCTTGAACGGTGAGGGAGAAAATGCCCTGGATAGTTTTCCTGTTGAAACCAGCGGAAGTATCCGCACAGCATTGGCAGCAGGAAACTTAGACGCGGATGATGCTTGGGAAATTGTTGCCGTTAATACAGTAAACAAAAATATCACGCTTGTAGATGATAATGGTAACATTCTGTTCAATTATAATAGTGAGAAATCCCTGCAAACTAATGCAATGATAGCTGATGTTGATTTTAATGGTAGCAATGAGATCATCGTAGTTTCAAATTCCGGTGATATTTTTGTTTTAAATTCTGATGGATCTGATTATCCGGGATTTCCTGTTTTTGATCTTGGTACAAAAGTCGTCTCAGCACCTGCCATTGCAGATTTAAATGGCGATGACTTTTTGGATGTCATTTTTGTCAGCACAAAAGATGGTGGCTCTTTGCATGCTATTTCCACTAAAAATGGAAATGAATTACCCGGTTGGCCCTACATGACCGGAAGCAATTCATACAGCGGACCGACCGTTTCCGACATCGATAAAAACACAACTGTAGAAGTATTGGTTGGTTTGGATAATGGGCACCTGGCAATTGTCAACCATGATGGTACTGAAAAATTGAACATCGATCTTGGCTCAAAAATTGAACCTGGTATTTTGGTTTATGATATAATCGGTGATGGTGAAAATGAAATAATTGCACTTGACGGAAATGGAGACCTTCACCTTTTGGATTCAACGGGAACTGAGTTTTCCGGATTCCCGATACCACTAGGAACAACAACAAAAGCAACACCAATCCTGGCAGATTTGAACAACAATGGTTTTATGGACATCATTTTTGGTGATGAAAATGGCTTTGTTCAGGTTGTCGATTTGGACTCTGCTGTACAAAATTTTCCATATAAGCTTGGTAAGGAAGTCCGTAATTCAGCTGTAATTGGCAACCTTGATGATGATGCAGATGCAGAACTTGGATTTGTGACATTTGGAAAATTATATGTAATGGATTACAAGCTTGCTGCTGTTCCGGGCTGGTCTATGTTTAAAGGCAATCCACAGCGTACTGGTAACCCGGAAGGCATTTTGACAGATATAAAAGTTGTTGACAATATTGTCCCAAAAACAACCCAGCTACACAATGCCTATCCCAACCCGTTTAACCCAACGACAACAATTGAATACCAGCTTGAAACCGGCACAAAAGTAAAGCTGGAAATTTTTGATATGTTGGGCCGTAAATTAAAAACCTTGGTAAATGCACAGCAAAAATCAGGAACATACAAAGTTACTTTTAGCGCGCCTTATTTTTCATCGGGCATTTATTATTACCGCTTGTCTACAAAAAATTTCCAAAAAACAAAAAAACTTTTATTGCTTAAGTAAGGATTAATCTACCCAACATTTTGCGTTAAATTTTACATTAATAAGGTGGTCTAATAGGCCACCTTTTTTATTTGGAAATTTTTGCAACTATTCAATTTTGAGATCGTTGCATCTGTTCTAAAAACAAAAATGGAAAAAAATGAAAATCCTGCTTCTTTTATTTTTATTAATCTCATCACAATTGTTTTCTCAGGAAAATGGCAACGCCACCATCAGCGGTTTTGTTTTTGAAGAGGCAAGTTATGAAGCCTTGATTGGCGCAAATGTTTACCTGGAAAACCAGCCCTTAGGCGGCAGCACAAATAACAGCGGTTACTATGTTATCACAAATATACCGGCCGGAAAAGTTACGCTGGTTGTTTCTTTTTTGGGCTACAAAACCCACAGGCAAAATGTGGACATTAAAAAAGTTGAAAACCTGAAAATAAATATTGTCCTCAAACAGGATTTGCTGGAATCGGAGACGATTGTAGTTACAGCAGATTCCATTCCAATTGCTGATCAACTTTTTGAAAAACAAATCTCAACCCTAAAACTTTCTTCAAGGCAAATTAATTCAATCCCTCAAATTGCGGAAGCTGACCTTTTAAGATCATTGCAAACCCTGCCCGGTATTTTGCCCTTATCCGATTTTTCTTCTGCTCTTTATATTCGCGGAGGCACTCCGGATCAAAACCTTTACCTGATTGATGGTACGGATGTTTACAATCCTGAACATGCATTTGGACTTTTTTCAACTTTTAACACCGACGCCATAAAGCAAGTGGATTTATCCAAAGGTGGGTTTAGCGCCGAAAAAGGTGGCCGTCTCTCCTCAATCATCGATGTTACAAATATTGATGGTAACCGGAAAAACTTTCAGGGCAAAGCCGGGATCAGTCTGCTTTCTGCACGGACAACTCTGCAAACTCCTTTAGGCGATTATGGCTCTTTGTCCGGCTCCATCCGGCGAACTTACTTTGACCAGACCATAGCCAGGGCCATTGATGATATTCCCGATTATTATTTTTATGACGGTAACTTAAAAGCATTTTTTGATATTGATGGCAATAACAATTTAACCATCAGCGGTTATGGCGGCCGCGATTTGCTGGATATCGTTTTCAACAGCAACGCCTCGGGTGATTTGGGTTTTAAATATGATTGGGGCAACCAAACCGGAAGTATAAAATGGGCCCATATTTTTAATCCCAGGTTGTTTGCAAATTTTTGGGTCACTGCCAGCCGTTTCTCTTCTTTTTTAAATTTTGAAGGATTTGAAGCCAAAGAAGAAAATATTCTAAATGACATCACGCTCAAAGGAAATCTTGAATATCATCACTCAAACACTTTAAACACCAATTTTGGTTTTGAGCAGAAAAATTTTGACGTACGCTATCTTTCTCTAGCACCCGGGCGCGACGTAATTGTAAAGACAAAACGCGAACATTATGTGGCATATCTGCAATCCAATTGGCAGCCAAGCCCTTTGTGGGATTTGGAAGCGGGCTTACGTTTTAACTTTTTTAATGCCGACAGCAATTTCTTTGATATTGCACCACGTTTTGCCGCTAAATATAGAATCGATGATAAAAGTACTATAAAGTTTTCAACGGGACTTTATCATCAATACCTGCACCGTATTCCACGATTCCTGATTGCAGATATCTGGACCACATCCAGCAAAAAGCTGAGGCCGTCAACCAGCGTTCATTATATTTTGGGATATCAGCGCGAGTTACCGGGACAGTTTCAATTGGAAGTTGAGGCCTATCATAAATCTTATAAGGATATTTATTCTTTTGACCAAAATTTCCTTACCGAGCTCCAGGCTTCTTATTTTAATGAGGATGAGGAACCTGTTTTTACATCCGGTGCGCCTTTATTAAACAGAGGCGACGGAATTACAAGTGGTTTTGAAATTTTATTGCGTAAAGAGAGCGGGCTTGTAACAGGTTGGGCCGGATATTCCATTGCTGAAACAGAGTACACAATTAAAGATATTAATCAGGGGCGCTCGTTTAAACCACGGCATGACCGAACGCACACAGTAAATTTAATTACAAATGTTGATTTGGATAATTTATTTTCACAAACGGTAACAAGAGATAGCAGCCGTTGGGGACTAGGCGTAAATTTTGTTTATTCCACAGGACAACCTATTACCGAACCAGGATCGGCATATTATATAGCGTCTTCACCTGATGCACCTTTTCGCGATGTGGCATTTGCGCCAACAAAAATAAATCAAATTCGCTTGCCGGACTATGCACGTTTAGATGTAAGTGTAACCTGGACTCTGCAATATGAAACCTGGAAAATGGCGCCGTATATACAAATTTTTAATATTGGCAATCGACAAAATGTATGGTTTGCCACATATGGTTTTGATGAAGACTTTATACCGGAATTGGAAGAACAATACATGTTTCCTCTTCTGCCAACATTTGGTGTTAATTTTGAATTCTAATTTGGATTGGAGAATTAATTGAAAAAAGTAATTATATTTTTAATAACTACTGTTCTCATCCTCTCCTGTGGTGAAGGTGTTGTTAAAGTTGAAAATGTAAGTTATGAGCCTAAAATAATGGTTGAGGGTTTTCTTGTACCCGGTAAGAAAGTTGAAAAAATCCGAATTATGAGAAATTTTAAACTTAACCAAAGCGTGGACATCCTTGATGCAATTGTTAACCCATTAGAAACAGAAGTAACACTAAAGGACGAGCAAAGCGGGTTGCTTTATCCTTTGTCCCTCCATATCCCGGATTCAATTCAAGATATTAATGGCTATTACTTTGAATACAATGGCAGCGATCTTTCAATTAGGCATGAAAATTCCTATACCCTTGAAGTAAAGACAGAAATCGATGGGCAGCAACTTTGGACAAAATCCACAACAACAGTTCCTCCCGCCGGGTTCAGCATAAAAAATGTTAATTTTGACAGCCTTAAATTTGGCCAGCAAAAAGGTGATGGCAATTTTGAAAATTTCGAGCTCACCATTGAACGGGCCGAAGGTTTAACTTTCTATGTGAGAACTGTCCGTGCCATGGATAATGACTCGTTAAGTTTTATTCGAAACCATCTGGTCGCGGAGTTTAAGCAAGAAGACTTTGAAGAACGGAAAGACGATTTTTCTTACAATGCCCGATGGATACAAAATACACCGGATTATCCCGGTGAAAGTATCATCCGCTTATTTTGGGTACATTTTTTCTTTTATTCAGAATATGAAGTTATCGTTTATGCTGCGGATGAAAATTACAGGGAGTTTTTACAAACCTATTCACGCGTACAGGAGTTTGACGGAAATTTCCATGAAGCAAAATTTAACTTTGAAGGTGATGGGATTGGTGTATTTGGCTCAGTTGTACCGGATACTGTTTATATAAAGGTGACTCGCTAAAACTTAAAACTATACTTATTTTATTGTAATTGATCAGAAAATTACCATTTTTGATTTTTGTGTTTACTTTTCATCACGTAGTGTGTTTATGATTTTAAGTTAATTTAAAATCTTTATTCCCCCCGAAACATTAATCTTTACTCGTTTTTCATTTTCTTTAAACCCAAAAAAATGAACCCAAAATTGCAGCTTTCAGCCCACATTCATATTTAAAAATAATATTAACACCACGACTATTATTATATAGGGGAAATATTTTGGAGGCCATGAACTGAATTCATAAGACAGGGAGGAATTCATCATGGAAAAAATTTTAACTTTATACAGGAAGCTGGCAATTTTGCTTTATTGCCTCGGTGAGTTCTTTTTTAACCCACTGCTTGCCGGGCAGGATATTTTTGTCGATTACTTCACATTTCAATCTTCCGATGTTGGCAAAACTCATCTCGAGCTCTATTTTTCTTTAAATAATTCAAAAATCCAATTTATTGCAGATGGCAAAGAATATACAGCGTCTGTTTCTTCCTCTTTATATATATTTAATGATCTGGATCAACTTGTAAAAAAACAATCGCTTGATCATGAGCTGGTCTGCGATTCATTTAATAAAACAATAAACTCATCCATTACTAATTATTTTAAATTTAAACTGGATATTAATCCGGCTACTTATAAAGCCATATTGGTAATCGAAGACAAAAATAAAAACTCGTCTGTAAACCATAAAATGAGTTTATCAATACCTGATTATTGGAAAGACTTTGCTTTGAGCAGCCCACAAATTTTTACATCGCAGGAAGATTATAAAATACCCAATATTAACCACACTGTCTTCCATACGATGCCTCAATTAAAACTGTACTATGAGTCTTATAATTTGGAAATTGATGTTTATTCACAAAACCTTACAGTTGAATATCTATTAAAAAATGAATCCGGCCATGTCTTTCAAAAACAGACTCAGATAGTTCCGGTAAACCAAATAAAGTCGGGCTTTAAAACAACTTTTTCGGTGGAACACCTGCCTGGTGGTAATTATTCATTACAAATCATTCAAAAAAACAATAATAATACGGCATCCTCAAACATTCCATTTACATTGATCCAATCCCCAACAAAGATTGCCCTGCGGAAATATGACAGGGTATTAGATGAATTGCAATATATTGCCAATACCAAAGATTTAGAAACTTTGAGGAAGCTGGACTTGAATAAACGGCAGGAAGGGATCGATTCCTTTTGGAAAAGATATGATCCAACACCTTTGACTAAAGAAAATGAACTTAAAAATGAATACTATACCCGAATCGTGCAAGCCAATAAAACTTTTTCTTTAAAACAACTTTCTGGGTTTGAAACAGATTTTGGTATGATTTTAGTTTTGTTTGGTAAACCGGACAAAATATCGGGGAGTGCTCCAACGCAAGTATGGCACTACAATGATTTAAATCTAAAGTTTACATTTATTAGTATTGATGAGAGAACTGCTTTTAACCTTGTTGACAGAGGACAGGTTTTTGCAGATTATATGCCGAGGTAGAATTAAACGGTTCTTGCATAAGCGGTATTATGTGCCGCTTTTTTTATATATAGTAGTGTCTTGTTTATAACGTATTCAATTGATTAAATTGTTAAAACAAAGATAATTTATTCAATTAAAAATAAAGGCTGAAATGAAAGATTATTTAAACCGCTTTTACAATTACATTTTAAATTTTGAAAATGAACTAGCTGACTTTGATCCAGATTTAGCCAAAACAAAACCAGCAGCAGAAAAATGGTCTCCGAATGAAATTTTAGGACATTTGATTGATTCTGCAATAAACAATCACCGTCGCTTTATTTTGATGCAGTTGCAGGATAATATGAATTTTGACGGTTATGACCATCTTAACTGGGTTGAACTGAACGGATACAATAAAAAAGACTGGAGCGATATTCTTGATACCTGGGTAACTTTTAATACAAACATTATCGAAACCCTGGAAGAAATCCCCCAACAAGCCTGGAAAAAAGAATTTACTGATCATACGCTGGATAAAATTGCATGGCAATCACTGCCTGGTTCCAAGGCAGCAACAATGGAATATTTAGTTAAAGATTATTTCGGTCATCTGGTTCATCATTTAAAGCAGGTTTATGCTTTGGGAAATTTAGCGTTTCCAATGCAAAATTCGTATTAACAATAGATGAATTTATTCCGAATTACTAAAATGCTTCAATATTAGATTAAAGAGCTAAAACATAAACAGGGATTTTTTATGCGAATTGGAATTATAATAGGCAGAATTGGTGATGTAGACGGTGTGGCGCTTGAGACTGAAAAATGGATTAAAATTTTACACGATCTTAAACATGAAGTTTTTGTTTTATCAGGTCGATTTACAAAACCAATAATCGATGCTGATCATGAAACCATTATCCCCAACATGTCTTTCTTTTCTCCGAATTGTGAGTGGGAACAGAACAGGGCTTTTTTCTTTCCGCCGGATGACCCAGATGAATTGTTGACACATTTGCACTCCACTTCGGATGGTTTGGCAATACGCATGTTTAAATGGGTTATGCAAAACAAATTGGATATGGTTATATCTGAAAATGCTTCCGCGCTTCCTGCACATCTTTCCATGGGGATGGCCATAAAAAAACTGGTTGAAGCTACAGGAATAAAAGTAATTTGTCATGATCATGATTTTTCCTGGGAACGTGGCGATCGCTATAAAACACCTTTCCCGGAAGTTGAACAAATCATAAAAGAAACATTTCCCCTGCAGATTGAACATGCTTCACATGCTGTAATAAATACATATGGTAAAGATTTTTTGCAGGACAATTACAATATTGACTCAATTATAGTTCCCAACGTAATGGATTTTAATGAACCTTATGGCCGGAAAGACAAATATAACAAAAACCTGTTAAAAGATATTGGACTCAATGATGATGACATCCCGCTGTTCCAAATAACCCGTATTGTCAGGCGCAAAGGAATTGAAACAGCCATCCGTCTTGTAGAAATGCTTGACGACAAAAAAGTTAAACTGGTAATTACCGGTAGCGCTGCAGACGATGAGCGTAAAGGCTATTTTAAAGAATTGGTTGATCTGATCAATGAAAAGAAACTAAATGAAAAAGTGATTTTTGCATACCGGAGAATTTTAAACGACCGCGGTTCCCGGCCACACGATGGAAATGTCTATTCGCTCTCCGATGCTTATGCACATTCCACGGCTTGCACTTATTTTAGCACCTATGAAGGTTTTGGCAATGCTTTTGTAGAGGCCTGCCTGGCCAAAAAACCTATTTTTGTAAATGACTACAAACCTGTTTACTGGCCGGATATTGGCTCCAAAGGGTTTAAAGCTATTATGCTTGAGGATAGTGTTTTGACCGATGCAAAAGTAAATGAGATGAACAATATTATCCACGATCCCAAGCTGCAGAAGGAAATTGGTGAGTTTAACCACCATCTTGGCCGCCTGCTTTTTTCCTATGACGTTCTGAAAGAGAAATTGGAAATCCTGCTAAGAAAAAATTGATTGTTTGAATTATTACACTCACCCTTCTTATATGTAAAAGACCATTTGGGCAGCATACGCCAGACCTGGAAAGACAATGGCACTATTGTGCACGGCCAGGATTATTACCCATTTGGCGAGAGTTTAAGGGAATATTTTAACGGTAACCCCATAGAGAAATACAAGTTTACCGAGAAAGAGAGGGACACAGAAACAGGCTATGATTATTTCGGCGCCAGGTACTATGACCCCGATATTGGGCGTTGGTTGAGTGTTGATCCGCTGGCTGGAAAGTATCCTTCATTGAGCCCCTACAATTACACCGCAAATAATCCGATTAGAAATTATGATCCCGATGGAAAGGCATATTTTGATGCTATAACCGGAGATCATATATCTACATCTGAAGCTTATAACAGATTGAAAACAGCTATTGGAAATTTTATATCAAATGAACTATATGGTACGAGTAAAATCACGGCATTAATGTTTTATAGTGAGGATCATAATTTCTACGATATTTTTGTTGATGATTTTGAAAGCTCCGGAATTGGTGGAAAGGCTTCTAATATGGGAATATATTCAGGAATAGAGGGGCAGGATATTCTGGTTGATACACGTTTTAGAGGAGAAAATAGAATAGCGTTTGAAGTAGGTGGCGGAGGAAGTGACTCAAAAATTGGCTCGAATGAAAATTTAATATTTGAAGGCCCCAGTCAAGAGCTATTAATTTCTATTGAAGCGAAATCATTAAAAGAGCTGAATAGATTCTTGAAACAAGTAGGATATATAAGATATTACGATAAAAAAAAGGGAAAATACACTTATAAGCCAACAGAGGAAGAAAAGAAAAAAAGAGAGAAAAAAGAGAGAAAAAAAGATGATGAAAATAGATGGAAAAAATATGATGTAGAAAATCAATAAGTATTTATAATTAAAGGAAAATATAATGTGGAATTTTCATATTTTTTTATTTGAATTGGGATTATGGTTTTTTATTGTTCTTTTAATTTTTAGATATATCAAAGGAAAAAATCATCTTAATTTTAAACAAATTTATTTTGTTAACTCTATTATTTTTTCAATATTGATTTTATTTACAATTTCTAATCAATATTTTTCCTTTGTAGCGTACGAAACAACTAAGAGACTTTTTAAACTTCTTAATCCATATAATCTTGCGAAATCAATAGAAACAGTTGAACTTCATTTAATGGATTCAGATCGATTATTTTTTAACTTCTTAATGGGACAATGTTTTATAATCGCATTATTATTATTTACATTTATTTTTTTTAATATTCGTCTATTAAAAAAGGAAAAGTTAAAGAACGTTAAAGAAGTATAATTTCATCTTATTGATTTAGCAGAACTGAACAATGGAGAAATATAGGCTTAACACATATTCTTCCAGGCTCCCGCGGAGTAGCGGCGGGCAAGCAAGACCGCCCCGATGAACCGGGGCTTTTACATAATGGGGGTTATACATTCGCCTTCGCACACCCCGATAAGGGCTAAAGCCCGGTCGGGACGTTGTATAACCAACATTCATGTAAACTTGCTTTGGGCACTTCAAAGAAAACGCGCGTTGTTCCGTCCCGGCAAAGCCGGGAACTTACAAACCCGGTAACTTCCCGGCTACGTTTTTTCAACTGGCATAGAACTCAAAAAAACACTATTTTCTATAAAAAATATAGGAGAAAAAATGGCCGAATCTGTCAAAGAAAAAGCAAAAGGCGTAATAGACAATCTGCCTGAAGATTCAACCATGGATGATATTATACATGCCCTTTATATCCAAATAAAATTTAATCATGGATTAAAACAGATTGAAGAAGGCAAAGGGATTCCACACGAAAAAGCAAAAGTGATGATGAGAAAATGGGCAAGATAATCTGGTCCCCTGTTGCCCTTGAAGATATTAAAAGCATCCATGATTACATAGCTAAAGACTCCGTAGACCGTGCAGCCCTTTTTATAGAACGCTTGATCGAGTCAACAGACCGCTTAACAGAGTTTCCACATTCTGGAAGGGTTATCCCTGAAATAGATAAAAATGAATGCCGGGAGATAATTTTCGGTATATACCGTATCATGTACGATGTAGTTCCAGATGCCGTAAGAATAGCATCGGTAGTTCATTCAGCGCGGGACTGGAAACCTGAATAACTTGTTCTTTGTAAAAAGCCCTCGGGAAATTTTTAGGACCGCGCATTGCTCCCCGATAAAGAATATCGGGATGTGCCACAACCACCTACCGTAAGCAGGCCTTTGGGCAAAGATTAGTTCAAACATTTCACGACGAGAAGGCGGTATCTCTGCATTTGATACTTAGGTGCCGCTCTTTGTTTTAGAACGCACTGTTCAACATGCTCACCTTTTCCCTCCCCCATCCTAAAACAAAATAAACTTTTGCCGAAAATGAGTTAATATTTTTAAGACTTCCTTAGCATAAATGTGTATATTAAATACATAGCTCCCTATTTTCTTCATCATTTGAGGTAAAGGCATGAATGCATCTGAATTAATTTCCCATTTAAAAGCTGAAAAAATTAACACCTGGTTCGATCTCGGCCTGTTTGTTGATCGTATCAAAGACTCGCGTGATCCTTCACCTTCGGCTAAACACAAAACATACGGTAAGTTTAAAGAGAGTATATCATCGGGAGGAATTGCTTTTGTATCCTTTTTCTATTCTGTCGATGGTGCATCTATGGAATGTGATAAATATGTCCGGGCGTTTCAGCGAATTTTGGGAGATTTTGAAGTTCATTATATTGCCGGGAAATTTTATGAAACAGGAAACCAGTTTCTTGTCCCCGGTTCAAAACAATTTCAGATGGATGAGCTTTCCGCCTTTGATGATTGGGACCTTTACAATGATTTCTTTTATAAGAAACTGGAACGAGGAAGCAAAGTTTATAACAGCCTGATAACACGTTTCTGGGCACAGGTAATTGCTATTGTAGAAAAACTTGCAACCTATATTGAAGATCAGAACATTGGGCTTATTTACTTATTAAATATTAATTCCAACCCCGGCAATGTTTCGGAAGCGCTTGCTTTTGTATTAATTTCTGAGTTAATGGATATCCCGGTTATTAATAATAATCATGACTTTTATTGGGAAGGTGGCAATAGCGAGATAGACATTCAGGAAAAAAAACTAAAACCCGGGCCACGTGATCACTTTTTTAAAAATTACCATTTAGGCGAAGTTTTCTCCCTCTTAGAAATAATCTATCCCTGGGAGTCCCGCAAATGGATGTCCTTAAATATCAATCAGTCGCAATGTGATGATTTAATTGACGAGCATGGACATAATCCTGCAAATGTTTTAACAATAAATACCTGCGTTGATGTTGAAAAATTTAAAAATGAAATAAAGGAAAGCCGCAAGACTGAAATACTAAACCAGGTCTGTCATATTTTTTCCAATGGTAGCAATGAAATTAAAATACATGCAGCCGGTTTGCATAATTTTGACTCCAATATTGACCGAACAAAATTAAAGCCCATTTTATTTGGAATTGAAGATAAAACGTGTGATGCCTTTGAAAAAGATAATATCTTCTTACTTCAGCCAACCAGAATACTTAGGCGTAAGGCAATTGAGGTTAATTTCACGTTAATTAGAAAGCTGCTAACAGATCCCGAAGCTGCCGATTATTTTGAACAAAACGATAATCTTAAAATCACACTTTTAGTTACAGGCCCTATTGCAACAGGCCAAGTTGACTATTGGATATTTCTCATTTCAAAATTTAATGAAATGCTTTTGGGATTAGGTGAAAAATTTCGCAGCAAGGTTTTTCTTGGTTTTATGCTTAGTGCGTTTGATAAAAAAGCATTCCAGGAAAAATTTCCCCGGCCTTTAACCTTGCCAGAACTTTACAAAACATCTTCAATGATTGTACTGCCAAGCGAAACCGAAGGTCGCGGGTTGCCAATAATTGAGGCGGCTGCAAGTGGGATGCCTATTTTTTGCAGGCGCTATTATCCTGAACATGTTTTTGCACACGTCATTGGAGAAAATCTGCCAAAAAACCAAAGGCTAACCGTAACCGCATTTCGAGATCCATCACTTGGAAGTGATGAAATCGAATCTGTTAAGCGGCAAATATTTGCACCCAAAGCTTACGAGACCATAAATCAAAAAAACAAAGAAATTGTAAAACACCGCTTTAGCTTTGAAAGCCTGACCAACGAGCTTGAGAACGTCCTCCTTAAACTATTTTTACAGGTAAATTCCGGACAGGAAGACATGAACCTGGCGCAAGGGGCAATTGAAGGATATGAAACACATCTTAACCACAATAAAGTCTTTTCAGAAAATTTGATAAATACTGAAAACAGGCAATACCTGGCAGGCTATGGCCAGCTTCTGTTTATGTTAATGCTCAAATCATTAATTGATCCAAGTTATTTCCGTGTTGAGGAAAAACGAGTTCGCGGAATGGCAATGCATTTTGCAAAAGAACTGATAGACAATACACCGGACCCTTCTCCGATCCCAATGGACGTTATCCACAAATTTTACAATAGTGTAGATTCTCTTTTTCTGTATCGGAAAGATGAGATGGAACTCCGCTTTGATCATTCAATGGCCTATCGCCACAGAAGCAAAACCAATTATCCATATAGAACCCTGACCTCGCAGGAATTAACGGGCGTTATCAATACCTTGTACCACCGTTTAACAGATCCGCCACCGGTAACCCGCATTGGAGGAGTTACAGAAATAAAAAAGGATTGGTACCAAAACTTAAGCGTACTTTATGAAGGAGCAAAACTCAAAATTGATCATATCGACGATCTTGAAGAACGGCTAATGCAAAACAAACCTGTAGCATTATTTCCTGGAAAGTTTATTGAGCTTGAACTTGAATTATTTGTTTTAGCGCCTATCCGCTTTAGGCTAAACCTTGCGGAAAATGGAAAAATTGATGAACGAACAATTGGCCGTAAAAAACTAGCCCCAATCTTTATTATTCAACATGAACAATCTCTAGGTAATTCTGTAACTGCCGACATTTTGAAATCCTATATTTACTATAGCGGTAATATAGAGCTGATTACAGTTTTCAAACATGGTATTTGTAAAATTATTGCCAGTAAACAAAAATCGGTTGGGCTTCATTTTTATGAGATCGGAGAATTGGCGGCCAATGCTTTAAACTTTATAAAAGATAATAACGGCATTTTAATTACCACCGGAGACCACGCCACCATGATGACAGATATCGTTGATATCGACCGCTTTCACATTGGTAAAACAAACAACACCTTAGCAGCAAAAATTTTGGGCATTAAACTGTCCAGAGGATATGTTCAATGGGTTCCGGCGGGTCTGCGTTTTGCTCTCTCCTATCCAACACCTATTCAAACCGGAAAGGATTTTAGCAAGGCTTTAAAAGGGTTCCGTTTTCAAAAACTTTGCACCGAAATTGGACGTGAGAAAGTGCTGGAAATTTTAAAAAAGGATGCCGCCGAAAAAGGAAGCCCGATTAAGACAGTCTTAAAATCAATTGAAAAATCCGGTGGAAATGAAGGGCCGATATCTCACTCAGCGATAAATGGAGTTCATGCCGATGGTTTTCCTTGGTCAGGCGCTATGGCGAGGGTAAATATTTCATCTGAAAAATCGTGGGGATTTTCGGTTGTTGAGACTAAAAATGAGCCTAAAACTGTTTTAAAGTTTGTAGAAGAATTTAATATGCAAAATGGAAGAGCTGCCCGGGTAGCCTGGAATGGAGGTTATATTTTAAATCCGGAATTGGTTGGCAAACTTGGTATTCCAGAAACGTTTATCGGCTCGCCGCTTGGTTTGATTATCTCAAATGGAGAGGTTAAATGCCCACCACTATTTAATAAGGCTGCCTTTTTGGTAAATTCGGAAGGCCGTCTCAGCGTGGAAAGGGTAAACTGCGAATCGGGAATTAAAGTTGAATTAGCAGGTCAGGAAGTTGTCTTTTTAAAAGAAGGTTATAATCTTGAAATGCCCGGTACCAATCCGTGCTATTACGATTTGTTATATCCACAAAACAAATTACCGGGTAATGGACGCGTTTTAATCCGTCTTGCAGGAAACACTGTAAAAGATATAATAAAAACTTCAGCCGGAGAAACTGTACCCGTTTTGCCTGTAGGTTTAACCCTTTCACTTCCGGCTTCTACATTTCTGGAAAAATTGAAAATTGGAGATGAAGTTAAGCTTCATTTAAATGGTTTGGAAAATATTGTATCGGCCATTGAAGCCGGGCCGCAATTATTGATGGATGGCAAAGAGTGCCTGGATATGGAAGTTGAGGGTTGGAAAACGGAGAACTCAATAAATACACAGGCTGCCCGATTGGATTTTACCGATATGCGCGGGCCGAAGATTGCAATCGGCATAAACAAAGAGGGGAACTTATTTGTCTTAACCATTAATGGCCGAATCCGCGAATCCGTAGGAGCGACACATTTTGATATGGCTGAGATATTAAAAAAACAAGGAATGATCCAGGGTATGGGTTTTGATCCGGGTGGAAGCAGCACATTGGTTGTGGATGGCAAAACAGTTAATATTTCGCCCTATAACAGTGCTTATGAAAAAGATGTTTATTCCCTGGCCCCTGAACCGCGAATGGTTGCCAATGCTTTTATCGTTTCATAAAAACACAAACCTTCCAGAACTACAATCCTGGAAGGTTTTTTATTTTTTACTGGCTTATAATTATTTTACAAGCATCATTTTGCGTGAAAGACTTTTATCTCCCGCCTGTAGAACTGCAAAGTAAATCCCCGAGCCTACAAATTCTCCCTGCTGATTTCGGCCATTCCACATTGCGCTTCTAAAACCGGATCGTTGACGTGTGTTAACCAGAGTTTTAATTTTCCGGCCAAGGACATCATAAATTATTAAGCGTACTTTGCTATCTTTAGCCAGCGTATAATCAATGGTTGTTTCCGGATTAAATGGATTTGGATAATTTTGATGAAGCGCCAGTGTTTGTGGCAGCACTTCCGGGTTTTCTTCAATTCCCGAAACATTGTGTGTTTGAATTACAAACATACTATCCGGCCCGGGCCAATCTGTTAATGGGCTTAGATTGGTATTAAGTTCCGAAGCAGGAATTGCCCCACCGGCAATCAAATCATAAAAATGATAATCTCCACCAATATGATCCTCAAACCCAATCATTGCGCCAATATCTCCACCGGCAAAAGTACCCGCTTTAACTGGACCATAATGGTATTCAATCTTACCATCTTCTTCATAAAGACGAACCTGAAAATTTACACGGGTTGATGTTTCTTCGCTCCAATAACCCCGCAGGCTTTTATATTGAATTGCAAAAACTCTATTTGGAGAGCTTCCTAAAACCTTATAACTGATTCGTCCACCTTTACTTCCGGTGTCTGTATTTAAATCTTCCCACCAAGGTCCTAAAACTTTACTTGGGCGGCTTGTTGAGGCAAGGGAGCCATTTTGATTTGCTCCAATCTGGCCAATTTGAGCGGCTGTCGATAATCCTCTTTCACTGCCATCACTGCCTGTTCCGAGTTCTACCCATCCATTTGAACTAATTTGCACCTTATCATATTCATAACCATCATATTTGAATTTAAAAGGAAGATTAACTTTTGCCTGCACATCATCACCTTGTGGTAATTCAGTCGGATCGGATAACTCCGTGTAAACCATGTGTTTCTTTTCATAAACAGATTTTGAAATTAATGTGGATTCAATTACCACAATATCCTGTACTGTCGTTTTTTCCGGTGTTATATAATGGATAGCATAGTTTCCGGTCTCTGTAGGTTGAAAAGATTGCTCAAATTCAAAGGGATTTTTAGCATTTGGGCCAATACAGCAAACCGTTTCATGTCCGATATAAACTTCTTCTTCATTACTATCAAATACTTGAATTGTAATTACTACAGAATCTGTAAATTCAGCATTACCAAAATTACTAACAGAGCCACCAAAATTGATTGTTGCTCCTTCAAGAATTGTACTTGCAACTGAATTAAACGAGTAAACTAAAAGCACACTCGGCTTATAGGCTAAAGGTCTTTGCCATGCACCATTCCCATGAGTGGCAACCCTAAGTTTACGATTCGCTTTAGAAATATTTAAATCCATTGCGATTACAGCTTCTGGCAATCCTTTGGAAAACATTTGCCAGGAATCGCCTCCGTCTTTAGAAATATAAACGCCCAAGTCGTTACCAACATAAACATGCTGAGAGTTTTGTGGATCTACAACCACTGAGAGAGTTGGAACATCCGGTAAGGATCCTGTTTTGTTTTGCCAGGTAAGTCCGCCGTCTTCCGTTTTAAAAACATGGCCTGTACCAAAACCACTAAAAACTATATAAGCTATATCCTGATTGTTTGGATCAATAAATATGTCAGATGGATAACGATCTGGTAGAGTTGAGGTAATGTCTTCCCAGGTTGTGCCGCCGTTTGTTGTTCGATAGACATGTGCTCTTGTAACGGTTGGTGCTGTTGCAGCAATAACAAAATCATCATTTTGGGCAGAGATAGCTATAGAAAGAAATGAGTTGCCATCAAAAGATGAACCATTATCTGTTGCACTCCACAATTCAGCTGCATTGGTTGTTTTAAAAATAGTTTGTCTGCCGGCATATAATACATCCGGATTGGTTTCTGAAATTGCATAGGGTGCTATAAAAGCCGCGCCACCGGTATTAATTCCATTTGTTGCTGAGATAAAACTCTGACCTCTGTTTGTAGATTTTTGAATATTTCCTCTTTGCCAGGATCCATAAATAGTATTGTCATCCAGGGCATTCATCGCAGTCCAACTGCCATCGCCGCCTATAACCCGAACCCAATCTTTACTGCCGTAGGTAATAACTGTATTGTTATCCTGAAGTCCGCCAATGGCCAGAGTAGAATCTTGGTGTGAGCTGGAGAAGCCGCCGTAAAATTGTGATGTAATCAGTCCGTACCCAATATTGGAATAGTTCGAACCAA